>JAZDKK010000084.1:0-14431 GCA_043803015.1 Verrucomicrobiota bacterium | reverse complement strand
TGCTCTGCCGCTGAGCTAAGCTGGCCCCCAAGACAGCCTTACTCTAATCCCGCGAGACACAGGTTGGCAACGCTGCGCGCGCCGCGATCACGGCACCAGCAGGACGGCGCGGTAGAAGGTGGCCGGGGATGTTCCGTTGGTATGAGTCAGGGTGATGGTCCCGCAATCGGCCGTGAGCACGCCGCTCACGTCGTTCCAAAGCAGGCTACGCACGTCCGTGTTCGCCTGGAGGCGGTAGAGCGAGCCGGTGTCAGCGCACCAGGACGAAACCACCGCGTTGCCGTTCGACCGCGCGCAGGACGACGCCACGGGCACCAGCACGTACTCGTCGGCACCGATGTCCACGATGCCCCTCATGACCCTCGGTTGGCCGTCCACCTCCACGGCGTCCTCCATCCACACGTCGTTCGTGCCGGCGTTGACACAGGCGGACGTCGACGCCAGGTGCAGGTCGCCTGCGGCGTAATCGACGAAGCCGGGCGGGCCGGAGATGTTGCCCGAACCCTCCAGCATTCCCACCGGAGAGGCGCAGCAGTTGGTGTAGGATGCCGTGGCCGTCGTGTTGTAGAAATTGGAGCCGTTGGCGCTCGCGTTGTAGTAAATGATCGAGTTGCGAATCATCCCGGCGCCGCTGATATAGACTCCGCCGCCGCGGCTCGTCCCCGTATTGCCGCAGAGCGTGCTGCTGCCGACCAAGCCGCCGCTGATCAGGTAGGCGCCTCCCCCTCTCGACGCGATGTTGCTGACGACCAGGCAGTTCCGCAGTTCCCCGCCCTGGTCCAGGTAGGCCCCGCCGCCGTACATGCCGGCGATGTTGCCGACGACCTTGCAGTTCTCCACCGTCCCCCCGAGACTGAAGTACACCCCGCCCCCGCTGGCTGCCGTGTTGGTCCCGTTCCGAATCGTGAACCCGCTGACCACGCCGTTGCTGAGGAACAGGCAGGGGTACTGGTATTGGCCGTCGATGATCGTCACGTCCGCGCCGTTCGTGCTCTCCACCCTGATGTTCTGGAAGATGCTGATCCGCGCGCCCTGCCGGTACACCCCGTTGGTCACCAGCACCACCTCGCAGGGCCCGGCGGCGGTGACCGCGGCCTGGATCGTCGTCGAGGCGTTAGCCCAACTGGTGTACGGCCAGACGTTCGATCCGCCCAGCGACACGTAGTGCGTTTCATGCGCCGGGATCGTCGTGAATTGCCACACGTCACCGACCGTGGTGCCGGTCAGGTTCGTTGCATCGATGCGCCAGTAGCACAGCTGCTCGATACCGAGCGGCCCCGGATCATAGCTGGTGCCCGCCTGCGAGCCCTGGAACTCCGCCGCGCCCGGCGCCGGGTTGGTTCCGAAATAGACGTCATAGCCCATCGCGCCGGGACTGCTGTCCCAGGAGAGCGAGGTGTTCGTGGCCACCCCCAGCGCGCCGTGGGCCGGCACAGGATTCGTGGCCTTGGGAGGGCCCCCTATCATCGTGAAGAACGTGGCCCCGTAAATGCCGTAGGGCCGCCCCGCCGCCATGTTCGTGAAGCTGTACCAGTGAACGGCGGCGTCCCAGGTGTCGTAGCAGGCATACATGTTCGTGACCCCGTCCGTGCCGTACCCGATGCCCGCCACGAAGTGGTCGGCATAGCCGTCGGTGTCCGTGTCGATGAGAAGGACTGCGGGATGGTTCGATCCAATCTCGGAACAGAAGCGGGCCCAGAGGCCGCTACCCCAGGTCACGTTCTCCGCCCTGCAGTTGTAGGACGCTTCCTTCCACCTCACGTAGTTCGTCAATCCGTCATCGGCCTCGGAGAAGCGACTCCACCCGGCGCAGTTGTTGAGGATACTCCTCGAGGTGCGCATGAAGTCAGCCACGCTGTCATCCTCGTGGCATCCCGCCGCGTTCGTTTCGGAGGCGTCGGGAACAACCGTGTTGGTCGTGTCCACCGGCAGCCAGTAGTCGTCGTAATTGCCCTGGCTGGCGATCATGCCATTCACGGAGGCCGTCTGCGTTGATGCGATGCCCGACACGAGATTGGTGTACCCCTGTCCGTCCCAGTAGCCGATCACCATGCCTTCCGCCGTGGGCCCGCAGCCGCGGTAGTAGAGGTAGGGCGGAACGTTAGACACGATCACCGGATTGGTGATGGCGAACCGCCTGATGGCGGACCGCCTGGCTTCGGCCTCCTGATCCGCGGGCCGCGTAGGGCCGGTGGTGCTCCGGGGGGCATCCGCCGGCCAACCGGGCGGCAGGCGTTGGCCGAGAACCGTGCCGGGAAAAACCAGCGCGAGAAGAACGAGCAAGCGGAAGCAACCACGTGCAGACCACGACCCCTGCCATCCCCCCTGTTGGAGAATGTGCATGCGCAACCTCAGAACGCAAGGCAACGAGATCAACATACCCGACGGGCGGGTTTTCGTTGACAGGGAGCGGACCTTGCGAGGAAGACGGCTGGCAGCGCCGGCGCCCGTCCGTCTACCTGCGGGCGGGCTTGTGCGTCCGGGTGCGGTTATGCCCGTCAACGTGCACGACCAGCGGCTTGTGCTTGCGTACTTCGTCCTCGGCCAACTGGCAGTAGGTGAGAATGATGACCTTGTCGCCGGGACCGCCGGCGCGGGCGGCGGGGCCGTTCAACAGGACCGTGCCCGAGCCGCGGGGAGCCGGGATGGCGTACGTGATGAGCCGGTCGCCGGTATTCACGTTGAGCACGTGGACCTGCTCGCCGGGCAGGATCTCGGCCGCATCCAGCAGGCGACGGTCCACGGTGATGCTGCCTTCGTAGTGCAGATCGGTACCGGTGACCGTGGCCCGGTGGATCTTCGACTTCAGCATGGTTCTGAGCATCACGGCTCCTGATCAGGTTCGCGGGCGTACATCATGCAGAGGCAAACAGCAGCGGTCAACCGTTCTTGTAGGCCGGCCATCACTTTGCCGACGGTCACACCCCCCACAGCATCGGCACGTAGAACGGCAGCGGCAGGACCTGATCCAGCCAGCGCATCCCGGGCGGGAGGTCCAGAAGGACGGACGGCCGCACCGGCCCAAAGAGCAGGGAGGTCATCTTCAGCAGGCCGAGCTTCAGCTCCGCGTCGGCCCGCGCGAGCTCCGGGTGGACACGCCCGCCCGACAGGCAGGCGTCCATCGCCTCACCGGGTCCGGGCTCCACCGCCAGGCGCAACGTCCTGTCACCCGGCCAGATCTCCGCCAGGTACGGTTCATAGGCGCGCAGAAGAGCGGGAAGATCGAACACGCCCAAGTTCCCGAGCCGGCAGCCCGTGCGCTCGCCGCAGTCCAGGAACAGGTCGGTGTACCCGTCGCGAAGCGGCGGGAGACGAACCGCCCAGGCACCCTCCGCGTCCGTCGTCTCGCGCAGCAGCGCGTCCACCCCCTCCGGATCCCCACCCCACTCGCACACCCAACGCATCCTCCTGCAGAGGACGAGGTAAGCATGCCGCTCCTGCAGCGTGGCTTCCCAGACCTCGTTGCCCAACCGCCGGAACTTGAGCCGGAGCGTGGCCTCGTCGCAGTCGCCGCGCGTCACGAGATGTTCGCGCGCGGCAAGAACCCGCTTCAGCGAACCGCCGGCCGCGTCCAGGCGGCTCACTTCCCACTCTCCCTTCCCGCCCGGCCGCTTCGGCTTCGGCAGGGACAGCCCGGTCTCCGAACCCGCCATCTCCCACCCGAACCGGGCGTACCGCGCCCGGATGCCGGACAGCCACGACAGGGCGTATCCCTGCCGGCCGATCTCCGCCCGGGCCGCATTCATCAGGGCCGTCATATGCCCCGCCCCCCGCCGGTCGGGCGCCGTGCAGACGCCGCCCACTCCCGCCACGCGCAGACGCACGTCGCCGATCTTGAGGTC
Source organism: Verrucomicrobiota bacterium (assembly GCA_043803015.1). Taxonomy (GTDB): domain Bacteria; phylum Verrucomicrobiota; class Kiritimatiellia; order CAIQIC01; family JAGNIJ01; genus JAZDKK01. The sequence goes on along the minus strand of JAZDKK010000084.1, from coordinate 10,589 downwards.
CATGGGGTAGATCCCGAGCGAGGACACGATCCGGCTGTTCTCCCGGATGACGAGATGCCGGGACAGGTGCTCCTCGGTGGGCTGGTACAGGTCGGGCAGGATCTCCTCGAACCGGTGGTGCTTGGGGTCCACGGTCCGGAAACAGCGGACCATGAGATCCATCAGTTCGGCATAGTCCTGCTTGCTGGCACGCTCGATGATCATGGTTCAGCGGCCTACCGGAGACTCAGGTCGCGGAAGACGTAGGGGATCTCGTCGACCAGGTCGCCCGCCACGATGCCCGCCTGGGACTTGCGCCATGCCGCCATGTCGCCGGCGCGGCCGTGGATGTACACGGCCGCCCTCGCCGCGTCGAAGGGCTGGAGCTTCTGGCCCAGCAGGCCGACCAGGAGGCCGGCCAGTACATCGCCGCTCCCCGCGCTCGCCATCCCGGGGTTCCCCGTCATGTTGATGCTCACCGGCTTGCCGTCCTGAGCCACCACCGTGCCCGCCCCCTTGAGCACCGCCGTGGAGCGGGTGAAGCGGGCCGCTTCCAGCGCCACGGCGCAGCGGTCCTTCTGGACGGTTCCCACGTCGCTCGAAAGGAGCCGTGCCAGCTCGCCCGGATGGGGCGTGATCACCAGGGGGCCGGCCGCCTTGCTCAGCCCCTGCGCCTGGCCCTCGAGCACGCTGAGCGCATCGGCATCCACGACCAGCGGCACGCTGACCTTGCGCAGGACCTCCTGGACCAATTTGAGGCTCTGCTCGTGGCGGGTCAGGCCGGGGCCGATCAGGACGGCGTCGAAATCGCCGAGGCGGTCTTTCCAGGCGCTCCAGGCGTCGGCCGACAGCGAGCCGATATCGGTTTCCTTCCCCCGTGCACCATCGTCTCCAGGGAGGCCCCGGCAACAATGCCCGCGACGCTCGAGGGCACCAGCGCCGTGACCAGCCCCGCGCCCGAGCGCATGGCCGCGCGGGCGGCCAACGCGATGGCTCCCGCGTAGCCCCGGGCGCCGCCGATGAGCAGGACGTGCCCGTAGTTCCCCTTGTGCGATGCCCGCGGGCGCCGCTTGAACAGGGGCTTCAGGTCCGGAAGGTAGATGAGTTCCCGGTCGCTCGCCGCGGGCACCTGGGCCACAAAGTCGTCGGGAATCCCGATGTCGATCACCTCGATACACCCGACGTAGTCGAGCGCCGCGGGCTCGACCAGGCCGAGCTTCGGCAGGCCCATCGTCGCCGTCACGTCCGCCCGGACCACGTCGCCTTCCGCGGCGCCGGTGTCGGCGTCGAGGCCCGAGGGGATATCAATCGCGACCACGAGGGCGTCCTGCGACAGCGCGTTGATGTACTGGATGGCGCCCACGGCGGGGCCGCGCGCAGGCCCGGCGCTGCCCGTGCCCAGGATCCCGTCCACGAGGATGTCCGCGCTTTCGCGGGAGGCCCGGGCGTCTTCCCAGTCCTCCTTGGTCGGCAGTTCGCGAAGCTCGATCCCGGCCGTCTTCATACGGCTGAGGTGCTTCAGCGCGTCGCCCTGGACCTCGTTCGCCGCACCGGCGAGCCACACCTCCACGGAAAAGCCCATGTCCTTCAGATGGCGCGCGGCCGCGAAGGCGTCGCCCCCGTTGTTGCCGCGGCCCGCGAAGAGGTGGATGTGCGGACTGAAGAAACCCGCGACCTCTGTCATGCGCCGGACGACGTCGGCGACGCCCTGCCCGGCCCAGTCCATGAGGTCGTCTGCCGGCGTACCCAGTTCTTCGATCGTCCTTCGATCCAGTTCGCGCATCTGCGCGGCGGAGACGAGTTTCATAACGTGCCCATCCTATGGTGAGAGGCCGACCAACAGGGCCTGCGCCACGGCGTAGTGCCGGGCATGCGCCAAGCTGACCAGGATCCGCCGGACGCCGCGCCGCTCTGCCAGCCGCTGCCCCTTGCGGCTCAGGCGGACCGACGGGGCGCCGGTCCGACGATCCCGGACGACCTCGATGTCCAGCCAGCCGATATGCTCGCCCACCCCGGTGCCGAAGGCCTTGCTCACGGCCTCCTTGACCGCGAAACGCCCGGCGTAGTGATGCCACGGCTCGGCTTTCGCGTCGCAGTACTTCTGCTCCTGCGGGAGGAACAGGCGCTTCTTGAGCGCTGTCCCCCTTTGGCGGAGGCTCTCCCGCATGCGCTCGTTCTCCACCAAGTCGATCCCGACGCCGAGAACGGCGTCGGTGCCGCAGCGCTCTCCTGCGCGAGCCGTCATGGTTCGCCCCCGCCGTAGCGCGACATGGCCTGAAGCATCTCCCGCACCGCCTCCTCGAGCCCGACGAAGATCGCACGCGAGACGATGCTGTGGCCGATGTTAAGGGCGTGGAGGTACGGCATACGCAGGACCTTCGCGATATTCTGCAGGTTGATCCCGTGGCCCGCGTTGACTCCAAGCCCCAGGCGGTGGGCGACGCACGCAGCGTCGATCAGGCGACGGAGCTCGTCGTTGGCTTTCGAGGGTGCCATACTGCAGAAGGCGCCCGTGTGCAGTTCCACAAACGGCACGCGCAGACGGGCCGCGGCCTCCATCTGGCTGCGTTCGGGCTCAACGAACAGGCTTACTTGGGTGCCGGCTCCGGTCAAGGCTTCAACCGTACTGCGCAGGCGCGCCTCCTGGCCGGCCACATCGAGCCCGCCCTCGGTGGTCAGTTCCTCGCGCCGCTCGGGGACGAGGCAGACCTCGTCGGGTTTCACATCGAGCGCGAGGCTGACAATCTCCGGAACATTGGCCATCTCCAGGTTGAGCGGCACGGTCAGCTCCCGACGCAGCGTACGGACGTCCGCGTCCCGGATGTGGCGACGGTCCTCGCGGAGATGGACCGTGATGCCGTGCGCGCCCGCGGCAACGCAGACACGGGCCGCTTCCAGCACGTCGGGATACGACGTCCAGCGCGCCTGCCGGAGCGTGGCCACGTGATCGATGTTGACACCCAGTCTCAAGGGAGTGTGATTCATGGTCTTTCGCGGGTGATGATAGGCAGAAGGGCCCCGGATTTACAGAAGAGAAATTAACCTTGGGGCGGCAGGGCCCGGGCCGCCGGAGGCCCGCCCGAAACGAGCTAGAAGACGTCCGTGGGCTGCATGGGGGGCCGGGGCAAGTGCATGGTCGGCTCGTACAGAAGGCACATATTGCGGCCTCTCCGCTTGGCGTCGCCGGCGGCGGCCTCGGCCGCTTCGAGGAGGTGACGCGGGTGGGAGCCGTGGTCCGGGCAGCCCGCGATACCGATGCTGACCGTGATCCGAAGACTGCTGCCGCCGGCCGGAAAAGCCGTCTTCTTGACCAGGCTCACGAGGCGCTGAGCCGCGGCAAGGGCGTTCGCCGGCGAACACCCCATGCCCACCAGGAATTCCTCGCCTCCGTACCGAGCCAGCAGATCGTCTTCCCGCACGCCTTGCTGCAGCAGCTCACCCAGCCCCTTGAGAACCTGGTCCCCGGCCTCGCGCCCATAGTGCTCGTTGTACCGGCTCAGATGGTCAATATCGACCAGCAGCACGGACACGGGGCGGTCGTCCCGGCGGTACCTGGCCAGGAACTTGTGCAGGGCGACGCCCAGGCGCTCCGGGCGCAGTACGCCGGTCAGGGGGTCCACGAGGCTGCCGGGTCCTTTCTCGGCCCCGGGAGCGGAAGTGGTCGGCGGCGGGGGAAACGCCTCGGCGCGGGCCGCCGGCGCCGCGGCCCACCGCTGGTGCCCGCCGGCCGCCGCCAGGAAGCCTTCCTCCGCCTGCTCGATGAGCGCCCTGGCGCGGTCCCCGTTCTCCGGGTGCGAGGACACGCCCACGCTGGCGGTCGTCCGGATCACCAGGCCCGAGGAGCACCGGCAGGGCTCCTCCTCGATCCGGGCAGCCAGCCGCTCGGCGACCAGCTCCCCGCGCGACCGCGCCGCGTGCAGCACCACGCCGATCCGGTTGCTGCCGCACGGCAATACGGCATCGTTCTCCCGCACGGTCTTGCGGACGCGGTCCTCCAAACACTTCAGAAGGTCCTGGGCCCCCGCCGCGCCGTACTGCCGGACGATGCCGGGCAGGTTGTCCGGCGCGACCAGGGCCACGCAGAAGGGCTCCGGCTGGCGGTGGACGGTGCCCAGCATCTGCGCCACGGTGGTCTGGAAGACATCGCCCGGATCGAGCTCTTCGGCGCCGATGGCGGCTCGGTGCGCCATGTGCTGGAACCGCAGGTGGCTGGCCAGGATGCAAAGCAGCATGAAGCAGACAGCGACGACCAGGAGAAACTGGGCCAGGCCCGACAGGATCTGCACAAGTGCCATGTTCAGAGGTGGTTGTACCTGCGTTACGCGGCTCGTCCCGAAGGCTCCCGCAGGGAGGGGCCGGCGCGCACCTCGGGCACCCGTCCCGGACTACGCGATCGTTTCCCCCGACTTCTGGTCGAAGAAGTGCGACTTCTTCATGTCCAGCACCAGCGTGAGCTCCTGGTTCACGTCGGCGTTGTCGTGCACATCCACGCGGGAAATAAACGTGTGCTTTCCCGTGTTCAGGTAGAGGTACACTTCCGCGCCCATCGGCTCAACGACCTCCACGCGGGCCTTGACCTGGTGCTCGGGATTCGGGTTGGTGACATACAGCACATCCTGGACGTCCTCCGGACGCACGCCGAACACGACGGTTTGTCCCACCCGGCTGTGGAGCTTGGCGGCGTGGCTGTCCTCGACGCGAACACGGAAATTGCCCTCGTCGAAGATGATGCCTCCGCCCTTCTGCTCGAGGCGGCCCTCGAAGAAGTTCATCGGCGGGCTGCCGATGAAGCCTGCAACGAAGAGGTTGCAGGGATGATCGTACAGCTCGAGCGGCGTGGCCACCTGCTGGATGAGGCCGTCCTTCATGACCACGATCCGGTCGCCCATGGTCATGGCTTCCACCTGGTCGTGCGTGACGTAGATCATCGTGGACGAGAGCCGCGTGTGCAGCTTGCTGATCTCCGTCCGCATCTGCACGCGCATCTTGGCGTCGAGGTTCGACAGCGGCTCGTCGAAGAGGAAGGCCTTGGGCTTGCGGACGATGGCGCGGCCGACGGCCACGCGCTGGCGCTGGCCGCCGGAGAGGGCCTTGGGCTTGCGCTCGAGGAGCTGCTGGATGCCGAGGATCTCGGCGGCCTCGCGGACGCGCTGGTCGATCTCCGACTTCGGGTAGCGGCGCAGCTTGAGGCCGAACGCCATGTTCTTGTACACGGTCATGTGCGGATAGAGAGCGTAGTTCTGGAACACCATGGCGATGTCGCGGTTTTTCGGCGGCACGTCGTTGACCCGTTTCCCGTCGATGAAGATATCCCCCTTGCTGATCTCCTCCAGGCCGGCCACCATGCGAAGGGTCGTGGACTTGCCGCAGCCGGACGGCCCGACGAGCACGACGAACTCGCGGTCCTCGATTTCCAGGTTGGCGTCGTTCACGGCGACGACGTTGCCGGGGAAGATCTTGTAGATGTGTTCCAGTACCACTTTGGCCATGTGATGCTCCTTGCGCCCCGTTGCTCGGCCGCGACAGAAACGCGATGTCAGCAGGCGACCCGCCCCTTGTTTGCCCCCATAAACAAGGGTTTCACATAGCACTTGGGGTCCTTCGATGTCAAAGACAATCCTCGGGCGCCGCGCCCTCACCTCGGGGGTTTCCGCTTTGCCCCGCGCCGCCTGGGGTTGTATGGTACCGCCCTCTGTAGGAACAGCACTCATGGCCAGACCCGGACTCAAACGACACCCTCTTCCCCTGGCCGCCGCAGTGTTCCTGGCCTGCTTCCTCTCCCTGCTTCCCGGTCTCGGGCGGCCGGTCGTCTCGCGGATCCAGGAGCTGAGAGTGGCGGTGACCGCGCAGCACATGGCGGGCGGCGGAAGCTGGCTGGTCCCGACGTTCCGCAGCGAGCCGCGCCTCCGCAAGCCCCCGCTCGAGTACTGGATCGTCGCCGCCGCCCTCAAGCTCGCAGGCGACGCGCGGTCCGCGCTGGCGGCGCGCCTTCCCAACGCCCTCATGGCCTCTCTGCTCGCGACCGCCCTCTACGCCGGAGGCGCGAGCCTTATCGGCCGCAGGCGTGCGTTACTGGCGGCCGCCGCAGGGGCTGCCAGCGCCCTGTTTCAGCGATACGCCCGGGTTGCCGAAACCGACATCCCGCTCGCCCTGTTCACAACGATCTCGATGCTCAGTCTCTATGCCGCTCTCTGCGGCAGGCGCGAGACGCACGCATGGCTTTGTGCCGGGGCCTTTGCCGGGCTGGGCTTCATGGCGAAAGGTCTCGCCGCCCTGGCGGTTCCTCTCCTGACGCTGATCGTGTTCGTCGCCCTCACCCCCGCCGCGCGCCGGCGGCTCGCGAGCTGGAGGCCGCTCACCGCCGTCCTTCTGTTCCTCGCGGTCGCCGCGCCGTGGTACGTACTCCTCCTGATCCTGCCCGGAGTCCGCGAGACCACGCTCACTGCCGCCGGCCACGAGCTGCACACGCTCGCGACGGAGGGCCTCCACGCGAATCCGTGGTACTTCTACCTCCACCGGGTTCCCCTCCTCCTCATTCCCTGGGGCCCGCTCCTGCTGTTCGCTCTGGTCGATGCCGCATGGCGGGGAAGACGACACCAGAACCAGCGGTTCCTGGCCTGCTGGTTTTTCGTGACTCTCGTTGAGCTGAGCCTGTTGCCGAACAAGCAGGACCACTACATCCTACTGCTTCTTCCGCCCGCCGCCCTGCTTCTCGGCTGCTACCTGGGCCACGCCCTTGCCCATCGGGCATCGTTCCACGGCAGACTGGTCCGCGGATACGCGGTCCTGCTCGTGGCCCTGGCCACGCTGGCCGTGCCCGCGCTCCTGATCGCGCCGGTGCGCGAGCCGAGCTTCCCGTCCGCCGGCTTCTGCGTCTTGGCGGCAGCTGTTGCCGCGCTCGCGTGGGCCGGCTGGGTGGCGGTCCGAAGGCGTGCGCTGGCACGGTCGGTCGTGATCGTGTGGGCCGCCGCCGCACTGGTCATGCCCGCCCGAATCTTCCTGGGCGACAACGCGGATCGCGGCGTGAGTCTCATCCCCGAGCTCCTCCGCCATGCCGAGCCCTATGTCGCCACGGCACCCGGCGTGTACTACTACGGCAGCCGGAAGGCCAAGGATATAGTGGATTTCTACCTTGGGCGCGAAAGCGTGCCGATCGCGGATCTCTCCACCCGCCTCCGGCCCCTGGCCGGGGGCTCCGTCGTTCTGGCGGCGGCGAAGAAGAGCAATATCCCGGACCTGTCGGACTGCCGCGGGGAGGTAAGGTTCGACCAGACCCGTCACTCCCTGCGCTGCGTGCTGATCACGATGCCAGGCGCGGACGCCGAGCCCACTTCTCGCTGACTCGAGGAAACACAGGAACAACACTCATGGCCAAGCCCGGATTCAGGCGATCGCATTTTCCTTTGGCTGCCGCAGTCTTCCTGGCCTGCTTCCTCTCCCTGCTTCCCGGTCTTGGCCGGCCGGTAGTGTCGCGGATCCAGGAATTGAGGGTCGCGCTGGCCGCGCAGCGCATGGCGGGCGGCGGCAGTTGGCTGGTGCCGACGTTCCGCGGCGAGTCGCGCCTCCGCAAACCGCCCCTCGAGTACTGGATCGTCGCCGCCGCGTTCAAGCTCGCGGGCGACGCGCGGTCCGCGCTGGCGGCGCGCCTTCCCAACGCCCTCATGGCCTCTCTGCTCGCGACCGCCCTCTACGCCGGAGGCGCGAGCCTTATCGGCCGCAGGCGTGCGTTACTGGCGGCCGCCGCCGGTGCGGCGCCGTCTACCACTACGGCGGCCGGAAGGACATCGTGGATTTCTACCTCGGCCGCGCCACCCGGCAGCTGACCAATCTCCCATCGGCCCTGCCGACGCTGGAGGCCGGGTCGGTCCTCATCGTCACGGCCACCGAGACGGACATGCCGGACCTGTCGGGATGCCGGGGGGAAGTCCGATTCGACGAGACCCGCCGCCACCTGCGCTGCGTGCTGATCACGATGCCCGGGGCCGTCAGCGAGGCCAGACCTCGCTGATGCGGTCCGGGTACGTCAGGTTGACCTTGACGTGCGTATGCCCGGCCTTCTTGAGCGAGCGCTCGGTGGCCTGCAGGGCCAGATCCTGGCGGTTGCAGTCTTCGCTCAAGTGGGCCAGGAACACCTGCTGGAGGTCCGGGCCGGCGATCTCCGCCACCATCGCGGCGGCGGCCTCGTTGGAGAGATGCCCCTGGCGGCCGAGGATCCTCTGTTTCAGGTGCCACGGGCGCGCCGCATCCTGCAGCAGGCGCTCGTCGTGGTTCGCCTCCACGATGATCACCTGGCACCTGCGGAGCCGCTCGCGGATGAGCGTGGTCGGAACGCCCATGTCGGTCACGATCCCCACCCGCGCCTCGCCCGACTTGAGGACGAACCCGACGGGCTCGTAGGCATCGTGCGGCACCGAGAACGCCTCCACCGAAAAATCGCCCACCGCGAACGGCGCGCCGGTGGTGAAGACCTGCCAAGCCAGTTCGCTCATCTTCGGGTCCCGGCGCAGGGCCTCGAGCGTGCCGGAGTTGGCGTACAGCGGGATGCCGTGCTGGCGGTGCAGGACGCGCAGGCCGGCCGTGTGGTCCCCGTGCTCGTGGCTGACGCACACCGCGTGGATGCCGCTCACGTCCGCCCCGATCTGCCCCAGGCGGCGCACGGTCTCCTTGCTGCTGAGCCCCGCGTCCACCAGGATGGACGTGTGGTCGGACGCCACGTAGGTGCAGTTGCCGGAACTGCCGCTCGCCAGGACACAGACCCGGACGGACATGAAGAAGGTCTCCCGATACGCCTGCCGCGGGGTGGCCGGCGCGACACCGCCGCTTTCACGCCCGCACGGCGCGTATCTTCCGCCAAACCCCCTCCCCCGTCAAGTCTTCCCGCGGCCCGGCGGGGGGAAATCGCTTGTGACCTCGCCGCGCGGGGGCTATCATAGCTTTAGCGGTGGGAGATTAGCCGTGGTAGAGCAGTACCTGTCCCAGACCCAGCAGCAGCGCCTCCAGCAGGTGCTGGCCCCGCAACTGCGCCAGTCGCTCGAACTCCTGCAGGTGCCGATCCTCGAGCTCCGCACCCTCGTCCAGCAGGAGATGCAGCAGAACCCGACGCTGGAGGAGAAGATCCCCGAGACGACGCAGGTCGAGGTCGAACCCGGCAGCGCCGAGGCGGACGAGGAGGCCAAGGAACTGGATTTCCAGGAGGAGTTCAAGGTCCTGGCGCGGCTCGACGATGAATGGCGCGAGTACTTTCAGCAGAGCCAGTCCATGCAGCCCTACACGGCCGAGGATGCCGCCAAGCGCCAGTTCTTCTTCGATTCGATCGTTCAGCCGATGACCCTCCAGGAGCACCTGATGAGCCAGGTGGCCCTGGCCGGCCTCAATGCCTCGGACCATCCCGTCGCGGAGCTGCTGATCGGCAGCATCAGCGACGACGGCTACCTGACCTCGAGCGTCGAGGAGCTGACGCAGACCACCGGCTTCGACCGCACCCGCCTCGAGGAGCTCCTCCACATGATCCAGGAATTCGACCCCATCGGCGTGGGGGCGCGGGACCTTCGCGAGTGCCTGCTCCTGCAGCTCCGCCGCCTCGGCAAGGAGGACTCCCTGGCGGCGCGGATCGTGGGGGACCACCTGGACGACCTGGGCGCGAAGAAGTACGCCGCCATTGCGAAGGCCCTGAAGATCACCGTGGACGACGTCCAGCAGGTGGCGCACTTCATCGCCACGCTGGACCCGAAACCGGGCCGGATGTTCACCGCCGAGCAGCCGACGTACGTCCTGCCCGAGGTCATGGTCCAGAAGGTGAAGAACGAGTACCTCATCGTGCTGAACCGCGACCAGATCCCGCACCTGCGGATCAGCAAGCAGTACCGGCAGCTGATGGAGGACCCGAACACTTCGTCCGAGGTGAAGTCCTACATCCGGGACAAGGTCCGCGCGGGCGCGCTGCTGATCAAGAGCATTCACCAGCGCCAGCAGACGATCTTCCGGATCGCCACGGAAATCGTGCGCGTCCAGCGCGATTTCCTCGACCACGGGGTCTCCGACCTCAAGCCGCTGACCATGGTGGAGATCGCGTCCTTGCTGGGTATCCACGAGACGACCGTCAGCCGCGCCATCGCCAACAAGTACATGCAGACCCCGCGCGGAACGTTCGAGATGAAGTACTTCTTTACGCCCGGCTATAGGACCAGCGACGGCAAGGAGGTGTCGAACAAGACCATCAAGGACACCCTCGCGAAGCTGGTGGCCGAAGAAGAACCGACTAACCCCTTGTCCGACCAAGCCATGGTGGAGAAACTGAAGGAGCAGGGCCTCACCGTGGCCCGCCGGACCATCGCCAAGTACCGCGACGAGCTCCACATCCTCCCCTCGCATCTCCGCAAGGGGTTCTGAGCCGTCGTCCTCCTCGGCGTCGTTCTCGTCCTCGCACTCGAAGGCCCAACCCGGATTGACGCAGACCGGCCGTTGCCGCAAGGGAGCGCAATAGGCGCACAAGAACGATTCGGACCACCCCCCCGGCGTCATCGGTGCCGTCGGCGTTTCAATCCACGCCCCCGCGCGGGGGGCGACGCGCCTGGTTCGTCGCCGATCGCGCGGTCCAGAGTTTCAATCCA
>JAZDKK010000083.1:0-8882 GCA_043803015.1 Verrucomicrobiota bacterium | reverse complement strand
TTCGGGTGCATTTTGCACGAGCACTCGTGCAAAATGCAGGCTAGAAGTCGATCAGCTGCGCAGACAGGACGGGGTGCCGCAGGTTGCGCCACGGGTTGTCCTTCGCGGGCGTGCCGGCCGCGGCGTAGAAAACGAGTTGCAGGGGCGCCGTGACCAGGTCCAGGGCCACCGCGGGAAACGCCGCGACGATCTGGAGCGGAACGGCCCAGAACGCATAACCGCCGTAGATGTCGCAGGGCTTGAACACGAGTTCGCAGGTCCTGCCCTTGAAGTCGTACGCGACCGAGTTCGAGGGGCTGTGCACGCTGCCCGGCCCCAGGAACTTGTCGGGGAGGACCTCCGTCGACGCGTCGCGCGGCGGATCCCGGTGCGGAACCGCGGCCCACGCCCGGTTGACGGACAAACCGGAGACCGACCATTTCCAGAACAGGTTGCTGAACCGCACGTCCACGACCGTTCCCGTGGTCGAGCCGAGGCGGAGACCGAGGTAGCCGTTCACGGCGCTGGCAGGACCCACGATGAACTTCGCCGGGTGCCGCCCGAGGAACCGGCCGTCGGCATCCCGCCAGACCGCCCCGGCCTTGATCGCCAGGGCGCCGTCGGGCGCCCTGTAAACGTCGGTGGGCGTCTCCAGCGTCTGCTTCCGGTAGCCTACCCGGACAAGGTGCTGGGTGGCGCATCCGCCGCTGACGGCAGCGCACAGCAGGACCAGCACCCCTCTGACGACGCGATACACCTGAGTTCCCCCGATTTGGAGGGCGGCACCCTAAGGGAGAGCGCTGGGGCCGTCAAGAACGATCCGCGGCGCGCGGAAGCGGGCATCCGCAATGCTCGACAGGCATCAGTCGGCATCCGCCGTTGCACAGGTTGACTTGACTGCAGGCGTCGCACGCCGCGTGCTCCCGCTGGCGGCGGAACTCGTTGAGCCGAGGGTTGGCGGCCCACGTGGTCCGGTCGAGGTCCGCGGCTCGCCCGAAGGTCGTGGGCCAGAAGGAACAGGGCTTGAAGTCGCCCGACACGGTGACCGCCAGGAACTTGTTCCCGCCGCGGCAGCCCTCGACGTCGAAATACTCAAGCCGCTTCCTCGCGGCCCACCGATAGCCGGTCAATGTCGGGAACAGAGAGCAGTCGAACAGCGGGAGGATACCATGGCGTCGGGACAGGCGACGCACGATGGCCGGCAGTTGGCGCAGCTGCCCGGCGGACAGGAGGAGCGGCGAGGACTCGGGGTTGTTCGCGGTCAGCTTGAATCGCAGGAGCAGGACGCGCCCAATGCCTTGCCGGCCGGCCCATCGGAAGACCTCCGGCAGGTCATCGAAGGATTCGCTGGTGACGAGCATGTTGAGGCCCGGCGTCACGCCCACGGCCGACAGGAGACGCACGGGGACTGAGAGGGCCTCCAGATCGCGGGCGCGGTGGCAGCTGACGTGGACGCTTCCGAAGATGCGGCAGCGGTCCGCCGTGTCGCGCTCGATCAGGGAGCCGTTCGTCGTGATGTTGGGCACGATGTTCCGGAGGCGGGCGTGGGAGGCAAGCTCGAAGAGGTGCGGATACAGGAAGGGCTCGCCGCCGCCGAAGGCGACCGTGAACACGTCCATGGCCGCCAGGCGGTCAATGATCGCACGGCCCTGTTCTGGCGGCAGATCCACGCCCGGTTCGTCGCGGTTCAGCGCATAGCACTCGCGGCATTTCCGGTTGCAGCGTGTGGTCACGGCGATGTGCGCGTCGAGCGGGGCGCTGTAGAGGCCCTCCACGAGGCCCTCGGCGGGAGGGATCCCCAGAGAGTCCGCCATGGCATGATCCACGTGCATGGCGAAACCGGGATTCTCCGAATAGACGATGCCGCCGAACCACTCGCGCCTCCGCTTCTGAATGCCTGCCGTCATGTGGCTCGCCCGAAACCTACAGCGGAGACATAGCGACCACCCCGACGCCGATGCCCATGAGCGCGACATAGGCGAGGACCGCCAGCGCCAGGTGGTACCAACGCGGGCTGTAGCGGAGGCTCAACCATACGAGCAGCAGCAGGGCAAGGTACCAGGCCACCAGCGGTCCGAAGGTGAACAGGAACGTCAGCCCGGCGTACTCGGTGAGGTCCCCGTAGACCATGTTCAGGCCGTAGACGAACAGGACGCCGCCGGTCACGGCCCCAAGGACGGCGCAGATGATCAGGAAGATCCACGCGAACTTCACGAACGTGGCGAGGTCGGTCTTCCTGCGCGGTTCGAGCACGGTGGGCTTCGACAGCGTAGCCCTGGCGGTGAAGAACACGATGAGAGAACTCACGACGCCGTAGAGGGCGGACAACGGGACCGAAAACCCCGCGATGAAGGGCATGTAGCCTGCGCCCCCGGAGAAGTTCGCCAGGTGGCCCGGCCGGATGCGGAGTATTCGCCCCCGCGGCTTGATGAGTCGTCTCATGGTTGGTCTCCTGTCGGGTGCGGCCGGAAACGGCCCCCGTCGAACACGATAACGTCCGTCCCGTCGGCGGACCAGAACCACTGCGTCAGGGGAGCGGCAGCGATCCTCCTGGGCGCGCTCAGCGAGATGGCGTCGGCGCCCGCGCAGGACACGTCTGCCACGTACAACTGGCCGCTCGCGTCGAAGTCGTGGTTCTTCACGAACAGGGCGAGCCGGTTTCCTCGATTCGCGACCACGGGGTCGCTGAAAGCGGCGCCGGCCGCCTCCTGAACGCAAAGGACGCGCCAGGGCTCGACCGCGCAAATCCAGTCTCTCCGCGCGGTTCGGTCCGCGGATGCTCCGGTGGCGACAAACCAGGAGCCGTCCGGCGACCACACGCGGCCAGGCACCTGCGGCCGGGGCGGATTGTACCTTTCGCCATTCAGCGCTCGCAGGTTGGCGGTCATGTTGGTGATCCCCCCGGCCTGGCGGTCGAAGAGCAGGAACGTGTCGGCGAAGGCTGTGTTTTCGGGAAACGCCTTGCCCGTGGCCTCCTCCGCAAGGCCGTGGATGAGGCAACGCCTGCTGTCGTCCGTCCACCAGCAGAAGCTCGGATAGAGCACGGCGGCAACGCGGTGGGCCACGCGCCCCTTCGGAACATCCACGATGCGTACTTCGTTCGTCGTGAAGTAGACGAATCGTGCGCCGTCCGGCGACAGGGGATTGTGGTAGCGCGAGGTCAACGGGTGGAACGTGTGCGGCTGCGCGTCGCTGAAAAGCCGCTCGACGGCGCCGTCCGGCAGCGACAAGCGGCAGACAGCGCAGCTCCTGGAGAACTCGGTTCCCGTGGCGAAGACGATGTCGGACGGACTGACCCACCGGAAGGCGGCGACGTCCCGCGCCAGCGAGCGCTTTCGGCCGGAGCGGGCATCGACGACCAGGAGTTCGTCGGGCGATCGCACCCCGAGGAGCGAACCGTCGGGAGACCAGGCCATGTCGGCAGCCGAACCGGCAGAGGCAAAGCCCTTCCGGGTTTCGTAGACCGGGACCCGCCGGAGGATCCGGCCATCGGGACGGCGGAGGATCACGCGCGTGGTGCGTTGGATGGCGAAGCCGCCGAGCGACAGCTTGAAATCCAGCGTCAGGCCTGTATGCGAAGCGACCCTGTCCCCGCTGGGTGAGGGTGTGAAGCCGGTCTCTTCGTTCGGTCTGCCGCCGCAGCCCGCGGCAAGGGCAATGGCTCCGGCCAGCCACAGTACCGACGCTAGGCGGCGCGCCCTCATCTTCCTCCTTGCTGAGTCATTGTAGGCCCTGGTCCGTCCGCGCGGCAAGGGTCATTCCGGCTCGCTGCCGGCCATGTACTTCGCGCCGCAGCGGTTGCAGATCGGGAGGGGCTGGCGCCTGAGGAAGGCCCGGAACTTCTCCGCCTTCGGGCTGTTCCAGACCTCCTCGATCGTGCGGTCGGCGACGTTGCCGATCACGTAGTCCGGAAAATCCACGCAGAAGTTCGCGTCGCCATGGGGCTGGATGTCGAGGAGCCGCCACGGCATCCGGCAGTCGTACCGGCCGACCTTCGTCGTGCAGTTGCCGAACCACTCGCGGTACTCGGCTTCGCCGTACTTCATGTAAGGGAGCATCTGGATCTCGCGCAGGTTCTCCCGGAACCGGCGCAGCTGGTCGGCGAACTCGGACCCGTCGACGCCGGACGTCTCGTGGTGGAACCCCTGCCAGGACCAGGCCGCGGAGCCGAGCTCCTCTTTCATCACGCGCTCGTAGTCCGCCCCCGTGCGGCGGTCGAACCAATAGTAGGGTACGATCGCGATCCCCGGGATCTTCAGCGCGCGCGCCACGTCCGGCATCTCCGCGAGGCCGCGGTACGACCACGGGCTGATCGTGAACACGATGCAGCGCGAGGGCGCCGGGCGGCCGAGCCTCGCGCACGCCTCGTCCATGGCGGCGACGCCTTCGGCCAGCTTCGCGTAGGTTCCCTTGACCCCGCGGACCTCGTCGTGGATCCGCGCGGGCCCGTCCACGGAGATGTTGAAATTGTCGATGCCCAGCCGGGCGATGTTGCCGGCGAACTTCTTCAGCACCGTCCCATTTGTGTCCATGGACACGTGCAGGCCTTTGCTCTTCATGTGGCCGAGGATGTCGAGGATGCCAGGGTGGAGGAACGGCTCGCCGCCGCGGAGGCCGATCCACTCGCGCCCGTGCGCGGCGACTTCGTCGGCCAGCCGGATCCACACGCCGGCCGGCAGGTCGGGGAACCGGTTCGGATCGTCCTTGAGGTAGCCTTCCACGCCCCACTGCCCGCACATCTTGCAGCGCAGGTTGCAGCGGTTGGTGATCGTGAAGGAGATGATCTCGGGGAAACCCGGCATGCCGGGAGACTACCATGCGACGACCGGAATCTGAACGCGAATATGGCGCCAGCAGAGAGGGACGACCGCGGATGACCCCGAACCAGCGCTTGCGGCTCGGTTCGGGGCACGGCGTGGATCGGCGCGCATGCGAAACCGCGAATGGCCGCGAAGAGGCACAAGAGTCGCAGGAGGAGGGCGAACGTTAGCCCTCACGCTCGAAGGGTGCCGCCCCGGCAGCCGAGTAGGCTGATGCGCTGGTTGGGTGCTCTCAATGGGTTCCGTTTCGGCCCTGTTCATCTTGAGCGGCTTGTTTGCTTACCTCTGCGAGCACGTCATGGAATGCTTGGTGTTTTTCGATGAAACGGTTGTGTTCTATGCCCCGCGTGATGAAGAGCACCACCCACGCGAGTACTCCCATGGCCCCGTCCCACAAGTATTCCTTTGGGCGTTGACGGATTCTCGCTCTTACCAGCGGAGACATGGCTTCCTTGAGATCGGTGTCAGTGCCGCTGGAGAACTTGCGGATCCAGTCGGAGAACTGGCGCTCGTCAAGCGTGTTGACGAATGTATGAATGTCATAGGTAACGTTGTTGACGTAGTGCACGAGCGCATTCCGGAGTTCGGAGAAGTTGCGCAGGAATCTCCGCTCCTCATCGTCCAGAATTCCAAGGGCCTTGGCGAAGGCAAGTTTGCCGGTTTGGGGGTTGCTCATCTCCAGACGATGGATGATGTGCTCAATATCCGCTTTGGCCTCTTCTATCGCGGGGTGGAGCAGCACCAAGACGATAAGACGGGTGAGGACGACCTCGAGGAGGGCGTGCGTCTGAACCACGAAAACGTAGTCGTTCTCTTGGAGAAGAGAGTCGCAGAAGCCTCGTGGCAGTTCAAACAGGTCTTCGCACTCAGCCATCAACTCTTTGTCCAGGTCACCCATATGTTGCACCCAACCATTGATTATCAGGAAGAATTTCTCTGATATTAGATATTAGGGGGGTTCAGGAATTCCTTCCCTATTCAGATCCCCCCCCGCGAGCATCCTGAACCCGGCATGCAAGCCGGTCAACCCGGAAGGCTCCCGGATGGGGTCCGAGTACGTCCCTCTTGCGCCCACCTGTGCCCGTCTGCGTGTTCTGTGGGCAAATCCGCGGGCATCGTTTTTTTCCCTTGCACTCTGGCCCGCGCCGGTGCATATTCCCGCCCCTTTCCGACGGGCAAAAGAGGTGCGGGATGGCGCGAAAAGTACCCATTTCGAAAATCCGGAACATCGGCATCATGGCGCATATCGATGCGGGCAAGACGACCTGCAGCGAGCGCATCCTCTTTTACACCGGCAAGACCCACAAGCTCGGTGAGGTCCATGACGGCACGACCCAGCTCGACTGGATGCCCCAGGAGCGCGAGCGCGGCATCACCATCACGTCGGCCGCCACCACGACGGAATGGAAGGACCACCAGATCACGCTCATCGACACCCCGGGCCACGTGGACTTCACGGTCGAGGTCGAGCGCAGCCTGCGCGTGCTCGACGGCGCGATCGCCCTGTTCTGCGCGGTCGGCGGCGTCGAGCCGCAGTCGGAGAAGGTCTGGCGCCAGAGCGAGAAGTACAACGTCCCCAAGATCGCCTTCGTCAACAAGATGGACCGCGTGGGCGCCGACTTCTTCGCCGTCCTCGAGGAAATCCAGAAGGAGCTCGGGGCCAACGCCGTGCCCGTGGTCATCCCGATGGGCAAGGAGGAGAACTTCCGCGGGATCATCGACCTGGTCACGATGCGCGCCATCTACTACGACGAGGAGAGCCAGGGTGTCCGCTACCACGAGGAGGCCATCCCCGCCGACAAGCTCGACAAGGCCAAGACCTGGCGCGCGAACCTCGTCGAGAAATGCGCCGAGCAGGACGACGGCCTGCTGGAGAAGTTCCTCGACAAGGGCGACCTGACGGAAGAAGAGATCCTCGGCATCCTCCGCAAGGCCACGATCGCGCGGCGCGTGGTGCCCGTCTACTGCGGCTCGGCGTTCAAGAACAAGGGCATCCAGCGCCTGCTGGACGGCGTCGTGCGGTGCCTGCCCGCCCCGAACGAGATCCCGCCGATCATCTGCGCGGACGAACCGGACGCCAACGTGCGCGAGCCGCGCGATGACGCCCCGTTCTCCGCGCTGGCGTTCAAGATCGTGGCCGACAAGCACATGGGCAAACTCACGTACATCCGGATCTACTCGGGCACGTTGAACCAGGGCGAGGCGGTGTACAACAGCACGCGCGACAAGGCCCAGCGCGCAGGCCGCCTCCTCCGCATGCACGCCAACCGGCAGGAGCCGCTGGAACAAGCCTACGCCGGCGACATCGTGGCCGTGGTCGGGCTGTCGGACACGAAGACCGGCGACACGATCTGCCACGAGGATCATCCGATCCACCTCATGGCCATCGAGTTCCCGGCGCCGGTCGTGTCCATCAGCATCGCTCCCGAGAGCACCGTGGACAACGAGCGGCTGGGCGGCGCCCTGCACCGGCTCGCCGACGAAGACCCGACCTTCACCGTGTCGTTCGACTCCGAGACCAACGAAACCATCATCTCCGGCATGGGCGAACTCCACCTGGAGATCATCGTGGACCGCTTGAAGCGCGAGTTCAACGTGGCCGCGAACGTGGGCCGCCCGGAAGTCGCGTACCGCGAAACGGCGACGATCGCCACAGAAGGCGATGGGAAGCACATCAAGCAGTCCGGCGGCCACGGGCAGTACGGGCATGTCTGCCTGCGCCTCGAGCCGCTCGACCCCGGAGGGGGATTCGAGTTCGTCAACGACATCGTCGGCGGCCGCATCCCGCAGAACTTCATCCCGTCCGTGGAGCGGGGGATCGTCAAGGCCATGGCGGCGGGTCCCTTCGCGGGCTACCCCGTCGTGGACATGCGCGTCACGCTGTTCGACGGCTCGTACCACGACGTGGACTCGAGCGATCTCGCCTTCCAGCTGGCGGCGCGCAACGGGTTCAAGCAGCTGTTCCTCAAGGGGCATCCGGAGCTGCTGGAGCCGGTCATGTCCCTCGAAGTCGTCACGCCCGAGGAGTTCATGGGCCCGGTGACCAGCTCGATCTGCCAGCGCCGCGGGCGCATCGAGCACATGGAGAAGAAGGGCGACATGCAGGTCATCGACGGCATGGTGCCGCTCGGGGAGATGTTCGGCTATGCCAATGCGCTGCGGACCCTGACGCAGGGAAGGGCCTTGTTCACCATGCACTTCGAGCACTACGAAGCCGTGCCGGACGCCCTGGCGGCGGAGATCGTGAAGAAGCGCAAGGCCGAGAACAAGATCCGGTAGGCGATTTCAGATTCCAGATCTGAGATCTCAGATCAATTGCACCCGCACCCGCCGCCGCCCACGCCGCGGCCCCCCGCCGCAGCCTCCCGCGTGAAGTACACGTGCTCGCGCAGCGTGTCCGTCAGCGGGTCGCGGTCGGGCCTCATCGTGTAGTCGGCCAGCGTGGCGCGCTGCCACGGCTTGACGGTCTCGCAGCCGCTCAGCAGGCCGAGCGCCAGCGCGGCGAGGACCATGGAGAGAAGGTACTTCACGACGACGTCTCCGGTTGGCGTTCGGCCGGGGGCTCCTGCAGGAGGCTCTCGATCTCGGCCTTGAGGGCGTTGACCGTCTCCTCGCCGCCGAACCCGTTGTGAACGAAACGGATGCGGCCGGCACGATCGATCAGCAGGGAAGTCGGCATGGCGGCGGGCTCCGCCATGGCCACCAGCGCCTGGGTTCTGTCCCACGCCACGGGGAACGAGACGCCGTGGCTTTCCAGGAACTTCTGCATGGCCGCCCGATCCTCGTCCACGCTCACCGCGATCACCGTCAGGCCGCGCCCCTTGTACTCCCGGAACAGCCTTTCGATCTCGGGGAACGACTGCTTGCACGGGCCGCACCACGACGCCCAGAAGTCCAGCAGGACGACCTGGTTCTGGGTGTTGGGCAGCGCGCCCTCCAAGTTGTACGTGCTCAAGGGCGGCAGGGTGTCCCCGACCTTGAACCCGCCGAACGCCGGGCCGCCGGCGCGGCCCATCACCGCCGCGGCCAGGCGGGCCGCGGCCCGCTGGGTATGATCATTTCGCGATGACATAGCGTCTGAAC
>JAZDKK010000082.1:0-23096 GCA_043803015.1 Verrucomicrobiota bacterium | reverse complement strand
CAACCGGAACCGCTTATTGCATTAGCGTCGTTGACGCTCATGCAATAAGCGGGCTAGCCGCGCTGCAGGTGGCGAACGGCGTTCTCGAAGATCTTCAGACCGAGGCCGTGTGCCGGGAGGGCGCCGCGCAGTTTCTGCTGATCCCACTGCGGATGGTTCTCGGGAAAGAGATAGGCTTCGGGGTGCGGCATGAGACCGAAGATGCGGCCGGACGGGTCGCAGATCCCCGCGATCGCATTCAGCGACCCGTTCGGATTATGCGGGTAGTTCCGCGTCGCCCCGCCGGTCGCCGGATCGGCGTAGCGGCAGGCCACACAGCCCAGCGATTCCAGCCGTTCCAGCAGCCCCTCGTCGAGCGTGAACACTTTGCCCTCGCCGTGCCGCACCGGCAGGGGCATGAACTCGATCCCGCGGGTGAACAGGCACGGCGACTGTGCCTCGAACCGCAGGTGCACCCAGAAGTTCTGGAAAGCCCCGCAGTCGTTCTGCATGAGCGCCAGCTTCTGCGTGAAGAAGTCCTGGTCCAGCCCGGGCAGGAGGCCGAGCTTGACCATGATCTGGAAGCCGTTGCACACACCGAGGATCAGTTTCCCCGCCTCGATGAACTTCCGCAGGTCCTCCTGCATGCGGTGTCGCACGCGCACCGCAAACACGTGGCCGGAGCTCATGTGGTCCCCGTACGAGAAACCGCCTATGAACATGAGCGCGGCGTAGTCGTGGAGCCGGGCCGGGCGGTCGAGCAGGTCGCTCAGGTGGACGAGCTCCGGCTGGGCGCCGGCCAGTTCCCACGCGTACTTCGACTCGGCCTCGCAGTTCAGGCCGTAGCCGGTGATGATCAGGATGGGAGGACGGGAATTCATGGATCTCAAATTTCAGATCTCAGATTTCAGATCTGTCCTCCGGTTTCCTGGTCATATCCTTCAGCTTCTTCAGGAAGGCTTCAGCGCGTTTCTTCTGCTCATCTATCCTGCGGGTTTTCTCGTTCAGATACCTGTGCCCCTTGATCTCCGTATTCTGAAGGCTGTCCGCCCAGCCGCGCAGTTGGCGCGCGACGGATTCAGCACGCGATCTGAGATCTGACATCTGAGATCCCAGATGTTTGAAGTACGGCAGGCGGTCCATCACGTGCAGAATCGAGCGCACCTCCCCCGCCGACCCCCGCGCATAATACAGATACGTGATCAACTCCTGCGTTGTGCCGCGCTCAAACCCCTCGCTGATGTTGTTCGGGACCGACAAGCCGGCCCTCTGCAGCTGGTCCGCAATGTCGCCCTTGTTCTTGAAGCTCCGATCTTCCGTCAGCAGGAAGATGTCGGCCGACATCGCCGCGCCATCTTGCCACACGGGCACATCTTCAAACCGTTCGTACTTCATAGTCGCATCCTATCTGAGATTTCAAATCTGAGATCTCAGATCTCCTGTCCTTTCAGCGTCTCGCGGCTGTAACCCCGACCGCGGCAGGATGGAACGTCGATGAGCATGAAGTCCGAGAAATGGCGCTTCCTGGCCGGGATGATGCGCACGTTTTCTTCTTTCATCAGATCCCCTCCAGCGTTTTGCGGAAGGCCCGTCTCAACTGCTCGACGTCCAGATCGATGACCTCGCGCCCCGCTTTTCCCCTTACCTTCAGCCTCGGCTCTGCCGTCACCGTGCCGACGCGCGCGCAAGGCAGGCCGCTGAACTGCGCTTCGAGCTCCCGGGCTTTCTCCGGCGCGCAGGTGACGATGAAGCGGGAATTCGATTCGGAAAACAGCAGGTCGTCATCGCCCAGGGCGCCTTCGGCCGGCACGGCACCGAGGTCGATCTCCGCCCCGAGGTCGCCGCCGAGGACGCAGTGTGCCAGCGCCACGGCCAGCCCGCCGAGCGACGGCGTCTGGGACGAGCGCAGCAGTTCCGCAGCCGTGGCCTCGCCCATGGCGCGGTACAGGCGGAGCGCCAGTTCCGTGTCCACTTTCGGGACCGCGCCGCCGCAGTTGGCCGGCGTGCCCTGCGCGCGGGCCAGCTGGCGATGGTATTCCGAGGCGCCCAGTTCGCTCTTCGTCAGACCGATCACGTACACCGGATCGCCGGCTTGCTTGAAGTGCAGGGTGACCGCGCGCCGGCAGTCGTCCATCTTGGCGATGGTCGAGAACAGCACCGTCGGCGGGATGGATATCTTCCGCCCGCCGCGGACCGAGTCGTTCTTCATGCTGTCCTTGCCCGAGATGCAGGGCACGTGGTACGCGGTCGTGACGTCGTAGAGCGCCTTGTTCGCGCGCACAAGCTGGGCCATCTTGTACGGCCCGTCCGGCGTCTTCTCCGACCGCACCGGGTCCGGCCAGCAGAAATTGTCCAGGCCCGCGATGTGCCCGAGGCGGCCGCCGACGGCGATGACCCGGCGCACCGCCTCGTCGATCACGCTGGCCGTCATGTGGTACGTGTCGAGGTCCGAGTAGAACGGGTTGATGGCCTCCGCCAGGATCACGCCCTCCGGCGAGCCGTACTCCAGCCGCATCACCGCCGCCGTGCTGGGTACATCGCTGCGGACGCCCACGAACGGCTTTACGACGCTCAGCCCCTTCACCTCGCCGTCGTACATCCGCGACTTGAATTCCTTCGAACAGACGTTCAGCGAGCCGAGCAACTCGATCAGGGCCCGGTCGCGTCGGCCGGCGCGCGGGCGCTTCGGCGCGGGCACGTCCGGCGGCTGCCACCGGGCCTCGATCGTCATGCGCGGACAGCCTTCGTGCAGGAAATCGAGATCGATCCGGCCGACCACGCGGTCGCCGTACCGCACCACGAGCGCGCCGCCGTCGGTGAAGGTCCCGAGCACGGCGGCCTCGACATCGCGGTGGCGCGCCAGGGCCACGAATTCGGCGGCCTGGTCCTGCGGGACGGCCAGCGTCATGCGCTCCTGGGCCTCCGAGAGGAAGACCTCCCACGGCTGGAGCCCCTGGTATTTGAGCGGGGCTTTCGCAAGGTCGATGTCCGCGCCGCCGCTCAGCGTCGCCATCTCCCCCACGGAGCAGCTCAGCCCGCCGGCGCCGTTGTCCGTGATGCAGCGGAACAACCCGCGGTCGCGCACCTCCATCAGGAACTCGTACATCTTGCGCTGGGTGATCGGGTCGCCGATCTGTACCGCCTGCGCCGGCGATTCCTGGCGCAGCTCCTCGGAGGAGAACGTGGCGCCGTGGATGCCGTCTTTCCCGATGCGCCCGCCGCACATGACGATCGCATCGCCCGCAGTGATCTCCTTCCGCTCCGACGGGCGGCCCTGGAGCAGGCGCGGGATTCGCCCGACGGTGCCGCAGTAGACCAGCGGCTTGCCGAGGTACCGCTCGTCGAACCGCTCGAAGCCGCGCGTCCACGGAATGCCGCTCTGGTTGCCGCCGTCGATCACGCCCTGGTGCACGCCGTCGCGGATGCGGCGCGGGTGCATCAATCCCTCCGGCAGTTCCCCGTCGTAGAACGGCGAGCCGAGGCAGTAGCCCCACACGTTGCAGACCATTTCGCAGCCCATGCCGGTGCCCATCGGGTCGCGGTTGACGCCGACGATGCCGGTGATGGCGCCGCCGTAGGGGTCGAGCGCCGACGGCGTGTTGTGCGTCTCGACCTTGTAGGCCAGGTTGTAGCGGTCGTTGAAACGGATCACGCCGGCGTTGTCCTTGAACACGGAGACCAGCCAGTCCACTTCGCGGCCGATCTTCTCCGTCGAGCCGCGGATGTACGTCTTGAACAGGTTGTCGATCCACTCCTCCTGTCCCTGTTCGTCCACGTACCGCACGCGCGCCGCAAAGATCTTGTGCTTGCAGTGTTCCGACCACGTCTGTGCCAGGCACTCCACCTCCACGTCCGTCGGCTCCGCCGGCAGGCCCATGGCCGTGCGCGCCTGGCGGACCGCCGGCCGCGCGAAGTAGTCCCGGATCGCGTGCACCTCGTCCAGGCTCAGCGCCAGCAGGCCGTCCCGGCTGATGCGCGTCAGCTCGGCGTCGGGGCCGCCGAGGTCGTACGTCCGCACCTGCGCCTCCGCCTTGCCGTGAATCGCCGGCACGCTCTCGTCCGGCGCGGACGCCGCCCACTCCTCGGGGGAGAAGACACGGATGGTCTGAATCAGCGCGTTGGCGAGAAGGTCGTAGGCGAGATGCTCCGCCTGCTTCCGGTCGAGTCCCGCACCGCGCAGGAAGTACTGCGTGGCGGTGTACACGCCCTCTTCGGCCGACAGCGGACGGTCGAGCACGTCTTCTACCACCACCCTGGCCGTGTGGCCGACGTTGTCGGTGACACCCGGTTTGAATCCGACCTCGACCAGCCAGTCGAAGGCCGGCGGCGCCAATCGGCCCCCGGCCGAGCGGGCGATGACGGGGTCGGTGAACGCCGTCTTCACCTTGCGGAGTTCGGAGGACGAAAGCTGGGCATCGATCTTGTACACCTCGCGCGTGTGGCAAGACGCCACGGACACGTGCAGGAACTTGCGCGCCCGGGCCACCACCCCCCGCCCGCGCGCGTCCGACACGCCGCGTTTCAGACCGATTTCGATGCGGAAAGCCATGTTGATAGAGCCGGGAGCATAAGTCGGTTTTGACCGAAGATCAACCCCACCGAACGCCCGCCTTGTGCGGGCGGCGCGGGGGCGTCATACTGCGCGCGGCCCAACAGGAGACGAGCTTATGCAGACCATCCTGCCCGCGCAGTTCCGGCGCGGCCTCGTGCTCATGCTCGACGGCGCGCCGCACCTGATCGAGTCGCTGGAGACCACCGGCACCGCGAAGACCAAGCACCGCCTGCACGCGCACCTCCGCAACCTGAAGACGGGCCGAGTGGCCGAGCGCGGCTTCCAGGACAACGAGCACGTGCCCATGGTCGAGCTCCGGACCCGCAGCGTGCAGTTCAGTTACCACCAAGGCGACCAGTTCGTCTTCCTGAACGCGGAAACGTTCGAGGAGCTGACGCTGACCGCCGACCAGATCGGCGATCGGCGCGGGCTCCTGAAGGAGAACGAGGAATACAAGGCCTTGTTCCTGGACGACCGCCTGCTGGACATCGTCCTCCCCGACCACGTCGTGCTGAAAGTCGCGGAGACCGCCCCGCCCCAGCGCTCCGCCCAGCAGTCCACCTACAAGACCGCGAAGCTGGAGAACGGGCTGGAGATCATGGTCCCGCTGTTTATCGGCCCCGGCGAGGCGATCCGCGTGGACACGCTGGACCGCAAGTACGCCGGCAAGGAACACGGGGAGTGAACGCCGACCGCAGCTTCCTTTGGTAGGGCGCTCGCGCTGCGAGCGCCGCGGCCGGCGCAGCGCGCCGGCCCGACCCCGGCCCGCCCCCAGGCTAGCTGCGGCTCAGTGCTTGAAGTGGCGGACGCCGGTGAGCACCATCGCGATGCCTAACTTGTCGCAGGCGGAGATGATTTCCTCGTCCTTCTTCGAGCCGCCCGGCTGGACGATGTAGCGGATGCTGGCCTCGGCGGCGGCGTCGATGTTGTCCGGGAACGGGAAGAAGGCATCGGACACCAGCACGCTCTCCCCCAGGATGCCCGACTCGAAGTCCTTCGGCGACTGCCCGTACTGGGCGGCCTTCTTGAGCAGGAGGGCGATGTTTTCCCGCGCCTTCGTGACGGCGAGCTTTTTCAGCGCGTCCACCCGGTTCGGCTGGCCCGCGCCCATGCCGAGCAGCATGAAGCAGCCGGGTTTGTACTCGCGCACGATGACGATGGCGTTGGACTTCACGTGCTTGCAGGCCTTGATTCCGAACTGCGCCAGCGCGCGCTTCTCCTCGGGGAACGATTGCTCCGTGGCGACGGCCCACTGCTCCGGCTCCTCGACGTCGCGGTCCTGCAGGAGCAGTCCGCCGTTGATGTGCCGGATCATCTTTCCGGGCTGGGCCGGCTCGACCGGCTTGTGGAGCTGGAGGAGGCGGATTTCCTTGCTCTTCGTTTTCAGGAATTCCAGCGCGTCCGGCGCAAACTCCGGCGCGATGAGGGCTTCGACGAACCGGCCCTTCAGGACCTCGGCCGCCGCCAGGTCTACGGGAACCGTCACCGCGATCACGCTTCCGTACGAGGACACGGTGTCGCCCGCCCAGGCCATCTCCAGCGCTTCGGCCAGCGTCTGGCCCGTGGCGTAGCCGCAGGGGTTGGAGTGCTTGATGATCGCCGCCCCGGGTTTGCCCGCCAGTTCCTTGACCGCTTCGAGGGCCGCGTCGCCGTCCACGTAGTTGTTGTAGGACATCTCCTTGCCGTGCAGGACCCTGGTGAAGGCAATGGCGGCTTCGGGCGCCGAGGCATCCTTGAAGAGATAGGCCTCCTGGTGCGGGTTCTCGCCGTAACGCAGCGGGGCACCGCACGGCCACGCGAGGACGACCGGCTTGGACATGCCCTCCTTCTCCGGAATCTGGCTCGCCAAGTAGCCGGCGATCGCCGCGTCGTACTGCGCGGTCCGCGCGTACACCTTCTGCGCGAGCTCGCGCCGCAGGTCTTCGTCCGTGTTGCCGCCGTTGGCCTGGATGCTCGCCAGGACCCGGCCGTAGTCGGCGGGGTCCGTCACGACGGTCACGAACTTGTGGTTCTTGGCGGCGGAGCGGAGCATCGAGGGACCGCCGATGTCGATGTTTTCGATCGCGTCGTCGAACTTGACGCGCGGTTTCGCCACGGTAGCCTCGAACGGGTAGAGGTTCACGCACACGAGGTCGATGGGCATGAGGCCGTGCTTCTTCATGGTCGCCTCGTGCTCCGGGTTGCCCCGGACGTAGAGGAGGCCGGCATGGACCTTCGGGTGCAGGGTCTTGACGCGCCCGTCGAGGATCTCCACGAACCCGGTGAACTCCGAGACGTCCTTGACGGCGAGGCCCGCGTCGCGAATGGCCTTGGCGGTTCCGCCGGTCGAGAGAATTTCCACACCGATGCTCGCGAGCGCCCGCGCAAGTTCCACGACGCCCGTCTTGTCCGACACGCTGATCAGAGCCCTCTGCATTTTCATAACCACCTCGCCCCGGAATCTCTGCCCTGCTGCTAGTTCACCAACTGAACGGGCTTGCGCCCTTTCTCCACCTGCCCGATGACCACGGGTTTCTCGCCCGCGCGGCGCAGGACCTCCATGGCCTCCACGGCGCGGTCCTCCCTCACCAAGATCACCATGCCAATGCCCATGTTGAAGACGCGGTACATCTCGTCCCGGCCCACGTGGCCTTCCTCTTCGATGAAGCCGAAAAGCGGCGGGACTTTCCACGCGGACCGGTCCACCACGGCCGAGAGGCCCTTCGGCAGGATCCGCTCGATGTTGTCCGGGAACCCGCCGCCGGTGATGTGCGCCATGCCCTGGACTTTCACCTTGCGCAGGAGGGCCTTGACCGGCTTGAGGTAGCTCTTGTGAACGGCCAGCAGGATCTCGCCCACGGTGCGCCCCGTGCCGGGGTACCGGTCCGTGACCTCCAGCTGGGCCTGGCGGAAGATCACCGCGCGGGCCAGGGAGTAGCCGTTCGTGTGCAGGCCTGAAGACGGGAGCCCGATCAGCACGTCGCCCGCGCGGATGCCCTTTCCCGTGATCACCTCGCTCCGCTTCACCGCGCCCACGATGGTCCCCACCAGGTCATATTCCGCATCCGGGTACAGCCCCGGCATCTCCGCCGTCTCGCCGCCGATCAGAGTGCAGCCGTTCTCGATGCATGCCTTGCAGAGCCCGTCCAGCACCTGCGCAATGGTGTCCGGCTCGATGCGCGAGGCGCCGATGTAGTCGAGGAAGAAGAGCGGCTCCGCGCCCTGCACGAGGATGTCGTTCACGCAGTGGTTGACGAGGTCCTGCCCGACGGTGTCGTGGCGCCCCGCCCGGTGAGCCACCTTGAGTTTCGTGCCCACGCCGTCGGTACTGCTCACCAGGAGCATGTCCTTGCCCGGCGACTTGAACAGGCCGCCGAAGGACCCGATCTCGCCGACGGCTCCCGCGGTGAAGGTTTGCTGGATTCTTTTCTTCGCGCGCCGGAGCGCGGCCATCTTGACGTCGATATCCACACCGGCGCGTGCATAGGCCGAGAGTTTCTTCATCGTGGCTACAATCCGAGCAGCTTGAATGTGCGGCTCACATCTTTGAAATGTCGTGACAGGTCGAACGCCCTGGCCAGGTCCTTCACGGTCAGGCGCGCCGAGACAGCCTTGTCTTTCAGGAGAAGATCGCGCAGGTTTTCGCCGGTCTCCCACGCGCGCAATGCGTTGCGCTGTACTATGTTATACGCTTCCTCGCGCGAAATGCCCTTCTCCGTGAGCAGGAGAAGAACCTGCTGGGAGTGGATCAGGCCGTGCGTCAGGTTGAGGTTCTTGGCCATCTGCTTCGGGAAGACCCGCAGCCGGCTCACGAGGCCCTCGAGCTTGCCGAGCATGTAGTCCAGCGCGATCGTTGCGTCGGGCACGATCACGCGCTCGGCCGACGAGTGCGAGATGTCGCGCTCGTGCCAGAGCGCCACGTTTTCCATCGCCGCCACGGCGTACCCGCGCAGCACGCGCGCCATGCCACAGAGCCGTTCGCCGATGATCGGGTTCTTCTTGTGGGGCATCGCCGACGAGCCCTTCTGGCCCCTGCCGAAGAACTCCTCGACCTCGTGCACCTCCGTCCGCTGGAGGTGGCGGAACTCCTGGGCCCACCGCTCCACGGACGTGCCCACCAGCGCCACCGCCGCCATGTACTCCGCGTGCCGGTCGCGCTGGAGGATCTGCGTCGAGATGGCCGCGGGCTTAAGCCCCAGCTTCGTGCAGACGTGTTTCTCCACGAAGGGATCCAGGTGCGCGTGCGTGCCCACGGCGCCGGAGAGCTGGCCGACCCGGACGATCTCGCGCGCGGCCTCGAGCCGCTGGAGCGCCCGCCCGAACTCGTCGTACATCAGCGCCATCTTCAGGCCGAAGGTGGTCGGCTCGGCGTGGATCCCGTGGGTCCGGCCGACCATCGGCGTGAACTTGTGCTTCTTCGCCTGGGCCGCGGCGGCCCGCCGGACCGCTTTCACGTCCCGGATCAGGAGGTCCGCGGCCTGCACCATGAGAACGGAAAGCGCCGTGTCGAGGATGTCCGAGCTGGTCAGGCCCTTGTGAATGAACCGGGCGGAAGGGCCGACGTACCTCGCGACGTTGGTCAGAAAGGCGATGACGTCGTGGTTGACCTTCGCTTCGATCTTGTCGATTTCCCAGACCTTGAACTTCGCACGGGTCTTGATCTTGCGGAGGTCCGCGGCCGGGACTTGGCCGAGTTTGTGCATCGCCTCGCAGGCCAGCACTTCGATCCTGAGCCACGTGCGGAACTTGTTCTCGTCCGTCCAGATCGCCCCCATCTCAGGCCGTGTGTAGCGCGGAATCATGATCCCCGTTCCTCTCTGCTCTTGTGCCCGGGGCTTGCTCGCCCCGGCAGTTGTGCACGGTAACAGAACGGCCCGGACCGGAAAACACGAAACTTCCAACCGGCGCCGGGGAAAGGATTTGTGGCGCGGCCCGTTCCCTGCCAGAATGCACCCATGCGGAGCCGATCCCCGGAAACCCCGTCCTTGCTCTGGCCGGCGCTCCTTCTCGCGGCGACCGCCGCGGTCGTCCTCCTCCCCGGGAGCAACCTCATGCCGCTCGTCGACCGCGACGAGCCGCGGTTCTCGCAGGCAACCAGCGAGATGATGGACCGGGGCGAGTGGGTCATCCCCTACTTCAACGGCGAGTACCGGTTCGACAAACCGATCCTGATCTACTGGATGATGCGCGCGAGCTCCGCGGTGTTCGGCGTCAACGAGTTCGGCGCGCGCGCGCCGTCGATGCTCTGCACCCTGTTCCTGGCCTGGCTGGTCCTGCGGATGGGCATCCGCTGGTTCTCCGTTCAGACGGGCTTCTTCGCGGCGTTCGGCCTGCTGACGTGCGTGCAGGTCCTGATGCACGGCCGGAGCGCCGCGGCCGACATGCCGATGGTCCTGATGATGACGCTCGCGCAGTACGCCGCGTTCGAGCTCGTCTTCGACGAGGGGCCGAGGTACCCGTGGCGCCGGTTCTGGACGCTGTACCTCGCGCTGGGGCTCGGGTTCCTGGCCAAGGGCCCCGTGGCGATCGCCGTGCCCCTGCTTACGTTTCTCCTCTACCGCCTCGCGCTGTGGCGCCGGCCGCTGTCGTGGAGCCGCCTGCGGCTGGGGATCGGCCTGCCGATCGCGCTGGCCGTCGTCGGCGCGTGGGGCATTCCCGCCCTCCTGAAGACGCACGGCGAGTTCTGGACCGTGGGCATCACCACCCATGTCTGGAAGCGCGGACTGGCAACGTTCCAGGGGCACGGTTCGTTCTTCCTGTACTACGTGGCCGTCGCGCTCATCAGCCTCTTCCCGTGGATCGCCTTCGCCGGAGACGGCATCGGCGCTCTCCGCAGGAACTGGAACGAGAAGAACGCATTCCTCCTGTCGTGGATCGTCGTGACGTACGTTCTGTTCAGCTTCTACACGACGAAGCTGGCACACTACGTCCTGCCTGCCTTTCCGGCCCTCTTCCTGGTCATCGGCCAGGCGTCCGAGGCTGGGTTTGGCTTGTCGCGCGCCGCCCGCGCCTGGTTCTGGCTGGCGTTGTCCCTGCCCACGGCGTTGGCCGCCGTCCTCTGCGGCGGCGCGCTGGTCAAGGCCTTGATGACGCCCGATACGTTGGCGCCCTGGGCGGCGGTCGCCGGCAGCGGCCTTCTCCTCGCCCTCGCCGGGCTGGCGTTCTTCTGGCGCCGCGGCACGGCGCGGTACTCGGCGATCCCCCTCGCCGCGGCGGCGTTGTGCAGCCTCCTCCTGGGGAGCGCGATGCGCGAGCTGACGCCGGCTGTCCAGCTCCTCCCCACGTTCAGCGGCATGCCGGACGACGCGGTGTACGCTTTCTACCGCTACCGCGAGCCCAGTCTCGTCTTCTACTCCAACCGGCAGTGGCAGAGCCCCGGCAGCGCGGAGGAGCTGAAGACGTTCCTGCAGACGAACCGCCACTGCCTTGCGGTCGCGCTGGACCAGGAGACCCGCCTGAGCGACTACCGGTTGGGACGGGGAGGCAGTCGTGCGCCGCCGAAGGACTACTCCGCCGAGCTGGCCGTGCTGGATTCGGTGCCGTGCGAGGTGCTGACCGTGAGCGGAATCAACATCGCCCGCGGCAGTTCTGTCAGGCTGAAGGTGTTCTATCGCCGTTAGCCCTGCGGCGGACAGCGAGCCCCAGCGCGATCCCGAACCAGATCCCCACCCCGGCGCCGGCGATCACGTCCGAGAGGTAGTGCTCCCGCATATACATCCGCGACCAGGCCACCGCGGCCGCACCGGCCAGGGACGGCAGCCCAACCGCCGGCACGGCCACGGCCAGCGCGGCGGCTGTTCCAAAGGAGGTGCAGGAGTGCGCGGAGGGAAAACTGTGGTACCTCCCGGTGAATCGAAGTCCGTAGAACCCGTCGGGTACTTCGGTGCTGGGACGCGGCCGGCCGAACGCGGGACGCGCGACATTGGCAACCGCCCCCGCCAGCAGGGCGGCCAGCAGGCAGGCGATCCCGGCCGCCTGCCACCGTCGCTTCTTCCGCACCACGCCCACGCCCCAGACGACCGCGGCCACGATCAAAGAGCCGCGCTGCAGGTCGCCCCAGTGGCTGACGCGGCGGGCCACGGCCCGGACCCGGTCACTCCGGCGGTCGGTCATGCGGTGGTACAAGCCCGTGTCCTGCGGATGGACGAGCGCCGCGAGCAGGGCGACGCCGAACGCGAGGAGCGCGAACCGCCCACGGTATTCGCGGATGATCCCGAGCCCTGAGCGCGTCAGGGCTTTGACGTCAGCCCAAGCCTGGCGAAGAAGTTGCATGGCGGGCACGAAGTCACGGCTTATACCAGGGCCGGGAAAAGGCGGAAAGAACCTTTCAGATCCCGTCCACGCCCAGGCGCTCGAAGGTGTCCAGGGCGCGAATGCGGTCCAGGGCGAGGGCCAGCTCGTCGTAGAACCTGTTCATGCCGTGGGCCGACAGGTGCAGGCCGTCCTGCAGGCAAGCCGTCGTCCAGTTCTTCTCCTCCTGCAGCTTGTGAAACAGGTCCACCACCGGGACGTTCATCTCCGAGGCCACGTCGACGCAGGCCTGCGCGTACTGCGCCGTGTGGGCCATCGTGCGGCTGCGGATCCGGCGCTCATCCACCGGCGGGGGCGTCACGAGCACGAGCCACGCCCCTTCCGTGGCGATGCGCGAGGCCATGTCCTGCAGGTTCTCCTTGAACTCCTGGACGGGTACGTGCTGGATCTGCCCGGGCAGCGCGCTGTCGTTCATCCCGAAGAACATGATGACGAAGTCCGGTTTCTGGCTGAGCACGGCGGACGGCAGGATCTTGCGGCCCTCGCGGGTGGTGTAGCCGGTGAAGCCGCGGAGGAGCACGTCGGCCCGCCGGGTGTAGCGGTCAGCCAGCTGCGCCACGAACCCGCGCACCTCGATGACGAATCCCATCTCGGTGATGGTGTCACCAAAGCAGATGAGTTTCTTCATAGTCCAGGACGGCAGGCCTCCCTCCCGGGCCGGGGACGCCGCGGACGAAGGACCTAGTGGGGCATGCCGGGCGGCTCTCCCGCGCGCACCACCAGGCCGGCCACCGCCTCAATGAAATGATTCAGGCCCGCCTGCGCGTGCACCATCACGGAGTGCGGCGGGATGAAGTACAGCTCGGTGCCCAGCGCCACGAACGCGGCGGAGGCCGCGCCCTGGAGCAGGTACGAGTCCAGCCTGACGAAGACGTAGTAGACGATGTAGAGCGGCGCGAAGACCACGAGCAACCCCTGGAACGTGCTGTCCTGGAAGGCGAACAGCACGACGAGCAGCCAGACGAGTCCCACCAGGCCGCCCCGCGTCCACAGGTAGTACTGCATCAGCTGCGGGTGGATCTTGGCGTAGTACTGAAAGCCCACGAGCACCCCGCCCACCAGCAGGAACGACAGCACGGCCAGGATGCCGTGCGGTTTCTGGACCCGTTGCCGCGACTTGTGGACATTGCTCAGCACCGCCTGCACCTGGTCGGCGGTCGGCGGTTCGGCCCCTTTCGGGATTTTCTTCCTCTTGATGCCGTCGGCGTTCAGGTCGGCCGGCACGTCGTGCTTGCCTTTGCGCATGTGGAGCCGCAACGAGCCTTTCTCGGCGGCGGGCATTTGGAGCGGAGCCTTGCAGGCGGGACACGGCACGGATCCGGAACCCGCGTACTCCGAAACGCGGCTTTCCTTGCCGCACTTGGAGCATTTCACGACGATGTCGGCCACGGCGGGTTCCTCTCAGTTCACGCGCATTGTACACCGCACGGGGGCAAAGCGTTAACTTCTTGACCCCCATGATAGCCGATCCCCTCCCCCTCAGCCATTCCAAACGTGACCCGGCCGGCGGAGGAGGATTTCCGCGGCTGATCCTTGGCCCCCGGCGCCAGGACCTCCACCTGGCGCACGCGCAGGCTGGTCTTATGTCGGGACGGCAGCGTCTCCACATCGATATTCTGAATGACCCAGACGCCGCGGACCTTCCTGAAGCTCTTTACCTCGAGCAGTTTGACCAGCTGGCCGGCGCGGTCGTAGGCCGCCGCCTGGAGGAGGATGCGGATCTGGGGGTCAATCCAGAGCCGGACGCCGGCGTAGGTAGCGGCCTCCTTCGGCGGTGCGGGGAGGTCCACCATGTAGCAGAAGCGCCCCTTGATCGTTTCCGACCCCACCGTGCGGCCGCCCGTCCACCAGAGGAAGGAGAGGCTCAGGTCGATCCAGCTGATGTCCGTGCCGGCCACCGGGCTGTCCAGGCTCGGCCGGGCGGCGGCCACCAGCGGATCGCCCTTGAAGTAGCGGGCGTCCCTCTTGCCGCCGGCCAGCCACCGGATGTTCAGCCCCTCCAGGGTGCCGCCGAAGGCATCCTTGACCGTGTACTTCGCCGACGGACTCCGGCCCCGCCAGTCAAGGACCATCTCCGCGTTCAGCTTCCGGTCCAGCGTGCCGTCGCGCCGTCTCGACTGGAGCTGGGTCGCAATCCGGATGGGAACGTCCGGCAGGCCGGCCATCACGCTGGCGAGAAGACGATCCGCCTCGGGGTACGCGGCCGGGGGGCGCTCCGCGCTCTCCGTTGCCTCCGCGGGCACCGGCCGCGCCGCGCGCGGCACGAGGGCAACGGCCGCCAAGGAAAGCCCCCACACGATGCGTCGGAGACGGCCGGCGGCGACAGGGGAGTTCATGGATCAGGCCCGGGCTTTTTTCCGGCTTTCCGCCCGGTTTGGGGCGCTGTTCAGCGCGATGCGGATGGCCTGGTCGATGTTCGCGACGAAGAAAAACTTCACCTTCTTCCTCACTTCCGCCGGTATGTCCTCGAGGGTCCGCTTGTTCCGCTCCGGGAGGATCACGCCTTTGACGCCGGCGCGGCTGGCGGCCAGCACCTTCTCTTTGATCCCGCCCACCGGCATCACTTTCCCGCGGAGGGTGATCTCGCCCGTCATCGCGAGGTCGCCGGCCACCCGCCGCCCGGACACCAGCGACAGCAGCGCCACGACCATTGCCAGGCCGGCCGAGGGCCCGTCCTTCGGGATGGAGCCGGCGGGCACGTGGATGTGGAAGTCGGTTTTCTTGGCAAAGTCCTTGGAGAGATTCAGTCTGGCTGCATTGGCCTCCACGTAGCTCAGCGCCGCGCGGGCCGATTCCTTCATCACGTCGCCCAGCGAGCCGGTGAGGATGAGCTGGCCCTTGCCGCTCATCTGTGTGGCCTCGATGAACAGGATGTCGCCGCCGGTGGGCGTCCAGGCCAGGCCCGTCGAGACGCCCGGATCGAGCGTGCTCTCCGTCATCTCCGACTCGTACCGCTTGGGCCCAAGGTAACCGTGGAGCTTCGCCGGCACAACGCTGACTTTCCGCTGGGGGCCTTCTTCGGCGACGGCGCGGGCCACCTTGCGGCAGACGTTGGCGATTTCGCGCTCCAGGTTGCGCACGCCCGCCTCGCGGGTGTAATCCGTGACGATCTCCTCGAGGGCCCGCCGCACGAACGCGATGTTCTTCGACTTGAGCCCGTGGTTCGCGATCTGCTTGGGCACGAGGTATTTCTCAGCGATGTGGATCTTCTCCGTGAGCGTGTAGCCCGCCAGGTCCAGGATCTCCATCCGGTCCTTGAGTGCCGGCGGGAGGGGATCCACGAAATTGGCCGTCGTGATGAAAAGCACGCTCGACAGGTCGAACTGCACGTTGAGGTAGTGGTCCGTAAAGGTGGAGTTCTGCTCCGGGTCGAGCACCTCGAGCAGGGCGGCCGACGGGTCCCCGCGGAAATCCATGCCGAGCTTGTCGATCTCGTCCAGCATGTACACGGGGTTCCGCGTGCCGGCTTTCCGCAGGCCCTGGATGATCCGGCCCGGCAGGGCGCCGATGTACGTCCGCCGGTGGCCACGGATCTCCGCCTCGTCCCGCATGCCGCCGAGCGACATCCGGACGAATTTCCGCCCGAGCGCCCGCGCGATCGACTGCCCGAGCGACGTCTTGCCCACGCCGGGCGGGCCGACGAAACAGAGGATCGGCCCCTTCATGTCCTTTTTGAGCTTGAGGACGGAGAGGTATTCGAGGATGCGATCCTTGATCTGCTTCAGGTCGTAGTGGTCCTCGTTCAGGATGCGGCGCGCCTTCGCGATGTCCAGCATGTCCTCCGTCGTGACCGACCACGGCAGTTCCGTGAGCCAGTCCAGGTATGTGCGGATGACGGCGTACTCCGGCGAGGCCGGCGGGATCGTGGCCAGGCGTTCAGCCTCCTTGTTGGCCGCCTCGGCGGCCTCGGGCGGCATCTTCGCCTTGGCGATCTTCTCCTCGATCTCGCTGATGTCCATCTGCTGCTGGTCCTTCTCGCCCAGCTCCTGCTTGATGGCCTTCATCTGCTCCCGGAGGAAAAACTCGCGCTGGGTCTTGGAGAACGACTCGCTGACGCGGTGCTGGATTTCCGTGCCGAGCCGAAGGACCTCCAGCTCGCGGTTGAGCAGGGTCGTCAGCTTCGTCAGGCGCGACTTCGGGCGGTAGTCCTCCAACAGGATCTGCCGCTCCTCGAGGGACATGTTCAGGTGCGAGGCGATCAGGTCGGCCAGCTTCCCCGCGCCCTCGACGTTGAACACCGCGATCTTCAGCTCCTCGGGCAGGGCCGGCGACAGGGTGATGATCTCCTGGAACCGCTGCGAGGCGTTGCGGGCCAGGGCGGCCAGCTCCACGCTCTCATCCGGCTCGTCCTGCAGGCTGGCGTAGTGCGCCTCGAGGAATCGCTCGTTGTCCTGCGAGTGCGCGATCTTGCAGCGAACCAGGCCCTGGACAAGGATGCGGATGGTTTCGTCCGGGAACTTCAGCATCTTGATGAGGCGCGCCACGCAGCCGTATTCGTGGATGTCCTTCAGCGTGACGGCGTCGTCCTGCGCCGAGCGGTCGCGCTGAAGCACGGTGATCAGGAAGCGGCTGCCGGACACCACGTCGTCCACCAGCCGGATGGATTTCGCCGTGCTCACGATGAGGGGGGCGATCATCCCGGGAAAAAGCACGACGTCGCTCAGCGGGAGGATGGGAAGGACCTTCGGAATGGCGTGCTGGTCCTCGCCCTCGTTGACCACGGGGGCGGGCACGCCGGTCTCGGCCGGCTCCTGTTTTCCGAGCTCGTCAGCCATGCGTTCAGGACTCCATCACGACGGTGATGCGCGTCTGGACCGGGGCTTGGGCGCGCGGAAGCCTGATCTTCAGGATGCCGTTGGTCAGGTGGGCGCGGGCGTTGACCCCGTCCACCGGGTACGGGATCGGGACCACGCGGTGGAAGGGCCCGTACTCGATCTCCATCTGCCGGAAGCGGTAGCCCGCCGTGCTCTCCCCGCCGTACGGATCGCGGCGCATGCCCTCGACGATGATCGCCTGGGCCTCGAGGTGGATGCGGATGCTCTCCTTGCTGACGCCGGCCAGCTCCAGCTTCACCACCACGTCGTCCGCGCTCTCGTACACATCGGTGTTCGGCGCCCACGCGCCGCCCGCTCCATGCGGCTCTAAAAGGTGCTCCGATACGTTCGTCAGCTTTCTTTGAAGCAGCGCCCACTGAGCCAGGATGTTTCTTGTCATGGATGACGACCCCCCGCGCCCGCCGCGCCCGCACGGCCGCACTTTCTTCCTTACTCTTATGGGGCCGGTGATACAAGTCTCGTGTGGCCGCCGGCACGGCGGTTTTCTCCAAGGATTGGAAACAACGGCCGCCGATTTTCCGAACGCCTGCCCGCCCCACGCACAGCGTGCGGGGCCAGCCTGCCCCCCGCGGACCGGCGGGGCTGGCAGGCAGGCGGGTTGGAAGAAACGGCCGCAGCACCTGGATTTCGGAGGGCCGCGCCTACTTCTTCGACAGTTTTACGCCCTTGAACCGGGCGATCTTCGGCAGGTCGCCGACGATCGGCGCCGCGTAGTCGATGAACTTCTGCGTGACGTTGTTGCCCTCGGCGTTGATGAAGTCGTCCGGCATATGCCGGGTTTCCTTGGCGACGTTGTGCAGCGGCACGAGCTCGAAACAGACCTGGTATTTCCTGCCCGGCTTGCGCTTGATCGCGACGCTGCCGCTGGAGGTCTTGCCCGCGACCGCGTGCTTCACGGCGAGGCGCCCCACCTGCCGCGCTTCCTTCGCATCCGTCTCGGAACGCAGGCCCGCGAACGACCGCTGCAGGTAGCCGAACGTGTCGGCGCGGACACGCGAAATCTCCAGCTTGGTCTTCACCTGGTCCGCCAGCAGGTCGCCGAGCGCGCCGGAGCCGCTGAGCTGGACGTTGCCGTGCGCGTCCACTTCCTTGCTGAACTTGGCTGCAATGGCCTCCCCCTTCTCGTCCGAGATGCCCTCGGAAACGGCGACGACGCAGCGCTTGTTCTTCTCGTACACGGCTTTCACGTCGGCCAGGAACCGGTCCATGTTGAACGGCCGCTCCGGCAGGTAGATCAGGTGCGGCCCGTCATCGGGATGCACGCGCGCCAGCGCCGAGGCCGCGGTCAGGAAGCCCGCGTGCCGGCCCATGACGACGTTGATCTTGACGCCGGGCAGGGCGCGGTTGTCGAGGTTGTCGCCCATGAACGCCTGCGCCACGAACTTCGCGCCCGAGCCGAACCCGGGCGTGTGGTCGTTCTCGCGGAGGTCGTTGTCGATGGTCTTGCAGATGTGGAAGCAGTGGAGGTCGTAGTTCGCCTTTTTCGCCTGCTCGTTGATGATGTCCGTCGTCTCGGCAGAGTCGTTGCCGCCGATGTAGAAGAAGTAGCGGATGCCGTACTTCTGGAGAACGCCGAAGATCCTCACGCAGTCGTCCGCGGTCGGCTTCTTCCGGACGGAGCCGAGCGCGGAGGAGGGCGTGTTGGCCACGGCCTCGAGCGTGGCGGGGCTCTCCTTGCGGAGATCGATGAAGTTCTCGTCGAGGATGCCCTTGATGCCGTGGAGCGATCCGTAGATGGCCTGGATCTCCGGGTGCTTCTTGGCCTCCTCGATGGCCCCGACGAGGCTCTGGTTGATCACCATCGTCGGCCCGCCGCTCTGGGCGATGACCATGTTGCCTTTGAGTCCGATCCTCTTCGCCATTTTACACCTCTTGGTTTAACGCTTTCGCAGAACCGTCCGTACCTTCCAGAAAACCGGCGCACTGTGATAGCAGGATAGGTGCCGCGATTCAAGCGGCAAGGGTCCTTGGTTTTGGCGGGGGCTACTTGGGCATAGCGCTGCCTCGGCGCAGCTGCCCGCAGTGCGGACAACGGACCACGTACGTTCGGGGCCCGGTGTACAATGGATCAGGGCATTCGTACTTCCCGCCGCAGTGTTCACAGACGACCATCCCCTTCGGGATGTTCCAGTTGGTGGTAACACCCGCACCCATGGAGTTCGTAGCCTGACTCCCCGACCCCGAACCGGCCCCCGGGGACGCGCCGGGCCCGCTCGCACCCTGGGTTCCTGACGGAGTACTGCCGGCACCGGTCCTTCCGTCTCCACCGCCGTCGCCGCCCGAAGGCACAGCCGCAAGTGCAGCGGCACCTCCGGCGGACGCCGAATCCCCGGGCGGGGACTCGCCAGCGCCCTTTCCCCCTGATCCCGCCGGCTTCTTCGCTCCGCCGAACACGGCCGACGAGGCCTGGTCGGCAACGGCCTGCCCCATGCTGCTGGCAGCGGCCGCCGCGCCGGCCTCAAATCCCTCCTTCAGAGACTCCGCGACGACCTGCCCCATACTTTCCTTCGACTGCGCGGATGCGGACTGCGTGGCCGATTCTTCCGTGACAGCGTGCGCCGCGCGGCCCGCCTGGTCC
This sequence comes from Verrucomicrobiota bacterium, assembly GCA_043803015.1. GTDB lineage: Bacteria > Verrucomicrobiota > Kiritimatiellia > CAIQIC01 > JAGNIJ01 > JAZDKK01. The sequence goes on along the minus strand of JAZDKK010000082.1, from coordinate 3,862 downwards.
ACCATCTGCTTCGCGCTGGCCACCTGCTGGGCGCCGGCCATTTCCTTCTGCCGCGCGTCTTCCGTGGTGCGCAGGGTATCGAATTCCAGTCTTCCCTCGGCCTCGCGCCGGGCCTGCTGCTGGCGGAGCATCTCGTCGGCCACCTGCGTGAGCGGTCCTTCGTCCTGCGCTTCCGGGAGGGACGGCTCGTCCGCGAGATCCGGCGTTTTGACTTCGCCGCTCTCCTGCAACTCCTTGCGTCGCTCAACCCGGCCTTTTTCCCACTGCCAGTAGTCTACTTCCGTGATCGCGGTGTCCGATTCGGGCTGAAGCATGGTGCCGCTGTGCGCGTCCAGGATGCCCTCCACGTTCTCGCCCGCCACGGCCATGACCTTGCCGGGAAGGTGCGGCCCCCCGCCGTGCTCCGACACCATGTCCTCAAGCACCACATAGTGGGTCAGCGGAAGGTCTCTTCCCTGCACCTTCGCGACGGTGGCCTCGTCCACTCCCGGCGCGTTGAATGTCACCCCCTCCTTCACGGCATCGGGATGATCCGCGATGAACTGCTGGACCAACGCTCCGCCCAAGCTGTGTCCCGTGACGACGATCCGGCCGTCGTACTTCCGCGCCCACGCGTCCAGCTTTTCCTTCGCGTTCTCGTACTGGGATTTCCCGATTCGCCCCTCGGTATCCGCCGCGACATCCCTCCATCCCTCCTTCTCGAACAGGCGGTTGGCCTCGGTGCCGCGGAAGACCACGTAGACCTTCTTCTTGTCGTACCGGTCGGAGAGGAGAAGGGCCTGCATGCCGGTCTTCTTGTCGTTGACGAAGTCGATCATCTCCAGTCCGTTCACGGCGAGGTGGTTCCGCAGGTCCGTCTCGCCGCGCATGTTGTACTCGTCCGACGTGGCACCGAGGTAACCGGTGTCGCGGGCGAGGTGCTCGATGCCTGCGTGGGTGAGCGGTTGGTTGTCCGTGCGCCAGGGCGCCGCCTGCGCCGACACGCGCGCGGCCAGGAGGAAGCAGAGGACCAGGGAAGAAACGATACGAGACGGGGCAGGTCTGTGTTGCATGTTCATCCTCCCGGCGGCAGAGCTCGTGGCTCCACGGCTCTCGCACTCCGTGCTGATACACACCACAAGCCCGGCGCACGGGCAACACCAAAACGGCCGCGGCCCACGAGCCTTGTTTGCGCGCATTGCGTATCCCCACGCTCTTGCGCTACTCTGGGTGGGAAAGCGGCTATCGTTGTCCAACATGAGCGAAGGGCAAAATCAGAATCCGTTCCGAACGCTCGACGTGGCCATGGCCGGGCTCTTCTGCGCCATCCTGGTCACCGCGTGGCTCAACTGGAGGCAGTCCACCACGGGGGGCTTCGTCGCCCAGGTGGTGCTGATCGGCCTGCTGGCCGTGGTCGTTTTCCTTTACTCGGCCGTGGGCAAGAAAAGGGGCGAGGCCGGCGAGGCGGCCCCCGAGGCCGCGGCGAAAGCAAAAGGTCCGCTGATTCTCCTCGGGGCGCTCTTGATTGCCGCAGCCGTGGTGGTGTGGGGCACCGTGTTCAAGTTCGCGCCTGTGAAGGGCGGCCTCGGCCAGCTCCGCATGCCCGATATCCCTGGGCTCCGGCAGCTGGGCAAGATGATGGGCGCCGTGTCCGGGCAGCCCTCCGTGTCCCGCTTCCTCGGAGAGCTCAGGAAAGAGACGTACGCCGACACGACGGCTCCGTCTGCGCCCGTCCTGCGCTGGGATTTTTCTACCAAGGAGGTGCGCAAGTACGCCTACGAACAAGAGGTGCGGGCCACGACGGAGACCGGCCGCCACTTTGGCCTCGGGGGCGGGAACATTGAGCAGACCATGTCCGCCCAAGGCGACCTGCTGGTCAAAGGCCAGGGCAACGGGATGGCGGACCTCGTGCTGCAGGATGTGAAAGTCGGCGTGAAGATGGACTCTCCCGCAGGGAAGCCCATCACCATGGAGCAGGTCATGCCGCCCACGGTGATCCAAGGAATGAAGGAGGATGGTTCCGGATCGTCCTGCAATTCGGCCGAAGCCATGTTCCTCGGCATGCTGTTCCCGCTGCCGCCGAAAACGCTGGCCGTGGGCGAGTCGGTCGATGTGCCCGCCCAGCTGCCGTTCAATGCCATGGGCTCCCTGCTGCAAGTCAACGGACGTTCGCGCATCACCCTGGCGCGGTATGTGAGGATCGGGGAGCGCACGTGCGCCGAGTTCGACGTGGACGTGGACATCTCCGACCTCAAGGTCCCGGCGGAGCTCAAGGGCGAATACACGTGCGCCACCAAGGGCGCTTCGGTGTTTTACTTCGATGTGGACAAGCGCCGTTTCGTGTCCGGCGCGACGGCCCTCCTGATGGCGATCGGCATCGACGCGCCCATGCCCAAGCTGAACGTGGATGTCCCCGGCGAGGAGATGCCGAAGCTTCCGGGGCAGATGAAGATGTCGATGGTGAGCGACAATCTGATCCGCGTGTCGCTGAAGGAGTAACCGCGCGCCGCGGTTACGACAAGCCCGCCAGGTTCCGCCGCGCCTCCTCGGCGATCTTCCAGAACCAGCCGTTGGGGTCCCAGCACAGCGCGGACGGGTAGTGCTCGACGATGTCCCGGAAGACGAGCGCCGCATCCTTGTTGCGGCGCTGCCGGCGAAGCGCCTTGCCCCGGATGAACAGGCAGGTGGCCACGTCGTTCAAGGCCCAGTAGTCGTGTTCCGAGCCCTTGGGCGGGTACTCGCCCAGCGTCGACTGCATCTTCCTCGCCGTGTCGGCGTAGAGCTCCACGCACTTGCGGACGTAGAGCTCGGTTGCCTCGTAGTGGCCGGCCTGATAGGCCTTCCAGGCTCTTTCCGTGAGCATGGCGGACGTGTAATCGCCGAAGTCCACTCCGTAGTCGATGCAGTTGATCTCGTCCTGCGCGCCCCACGCGACCTTCCAGTACCAGCCCTTGGGATCCCAGCATTGGGCGAAGCGGTAGTCGCGGGGAATCTGCTGGAACGCGTTCTTGGCTTCGTCGAAGCGTCTCAGCTCGCGGAGGGCCTTTCCCTTGATGAAGAGGCACGTGGCCACGTCGTTCAGCGCGGCATAGGACGCCGCGCGGTCCTTCCCGGCGAAGTCCTTGAGCTGGGCCTGCTGTTTCTTCGCACGCTCCGAGAAACGTTTTACGCACTCGTCGGCGATGGTGAAGACCTCCCCGTACTGCTTGCCCTCCAGCGCCTTCCACGCCTTGAGCGACAGCGCCGTGGACGTCACGGCTGCCACGGGGCGGCCAGGGATGAGGTACACCACGTGCTCCTCCGCCGTCTTAGAGACCGCGGAGGCCGGGACGGCGGACGTGCCTTTGGCGCCGGCGGGCGGCAGGTTGGACGAAGCCACGATGTAGACGCCGTTCCCGTTGCCTGCCGCTGCGACCAGGGACATGGTGGTTGCCGCCAGCAGGCAAGCCTGCCCCGCAGCGCGCCACCTTCTGCTCTCGACTCTCAGATGCTTCACGTCTCACCGCCCTCGCCGCAATGTCGCGGCGGGTCCGTCCATCACGACATCGCGTTCGAGCGTTGCAGCTTGCTCCCGCACGAGTCGCGGACCACAAGTTTGACCGGAATCAGGACGTTCGCGTCCCGCGGCTTCTCGCCCCCCAGCATGTCGACCAGCATGCGGCACGCCGTCGAGCCGATCGCGTACGGGTTCTGCGCGACGGTCGTCAGCGGCGGATTGAGGTGCGCGCTGAACGCGACGTTGTCGTAGCCGACCACCGCCAAATCCTCGGGGACTTTCAGGCCGGCGCTCCGCGCGGCCTGCATCACGCCCATCGCGAGTTCGTCGCTGAACGCGAAGATCGCCGTGGGGCGGTCCGGCATCGACAGCAGGCGGTCGGCGCAC
>JAZDKK010000081.1:0-3620 GCA_043803015.1 Verrucomicrobiota bacterium | reverse complement strand
GATCGGAACTCGCCCTCCGTGTACAACGCGGCAGGGCACTTCGTGCAGTTCTGGGACGGCCGCGCGGCCGATGTCGAGGAGCAGGCCAAGGGCCCGGTGCTGAACCCGGTCGAGATGGCCATGGCTTCCGAGAAGATAGTCGTGGCCACGCTGGAGTCGATGCCTGAGTATGTCGACGCGTTCAAGAAGGCCTTTCCCAACGATCCGAGGCCCGTCACCTACGACAACATGGCCAAGGCCATCGGAGCCTTCGAGCGCAGGTTGATGACCCCCTCGCGCTGGGACGCGTTCCTCAAGGGCGACCAGACAGCGTTGACGCCCGAAGAGCGGATGGGATTCAATTTGTTCACCGAGGCCGGGTGTCAGACATGCCACGCGGGCGCGTTCATGGGTGGAAGTTCTTACCAGCGCCTTGGCGCGGTGAAGCCGTATCCACGCGCGGAGGATCCCGGGCGATTCAAGGTGACCCAGCAGGAATCCGACAGATTCGTTTTCAAGGTCCCCTCGCTGCGGAACGTGGAGAAGACGGGGCCGTACTTCCACGACGGCCGGGTCGCGAGCCTGGAAACGGCTGTACGCGAAATGGCCGAGTATCAGCTCGGCAGGAACCTGAGCGAGCAGGAGGTTGGCCGGATCGTGGCCTTCCTGAGGGTACTCACCGGAAGGCTGCCCGAGGATTACATCAAGGCGCCAACGCTTCCAAAGAGCACCGCCAAGACGCCAAAGCCCGACTTGTCATGATGCACTCCCTTTGCGGGCAGCGTCCTGCGCTGCTCTCTCTCGCCGCTGTCACGATAACCCTGCTGGCCGTGGCCCTCGCGCCGACTGTGCTGGCGCAGGGCCCGAGCCACGGTTCGCCGCGGAACGGCAGCGAGATCTACAGGACCTCCTGCGCGAGCTGCCACGGCGTGGACGGCCGGGGCGCGCCACAGACCACGGTCGGCTTCCAACTTCCCCTGCCGGACTTTACCGAGTGTACGTTCGCCACGCGCGAGCCGCGAGGCGACTGGGGTGCCATCGTGCACGATGGCGGTCCCGCCCGCGCGTTCGACCGCCTCATGCCGGCGTTCGGCGACGCCCTTGCCTGGGAGGAGATCGAGCGGGTCGTCGATCGCGTCAAGGACTTCTGTGGGGACCTGGCGTGGCCGCAGGGGGAGCTGAACCTGCCCAGGGCCCTGGCCACCGAGAAGGCGTACCCCGAGGATGAAGTGGTCCTGACGAGCAGCGTGGCTGCGGAAGGATCGGGGGCGGTGGCCAACAAGGTCATCTGGGAGAAGCGATTCGGCGCGCGCAATCAGGTCGAAGTGATCGTGCCGTTCAGCGCACACGTGGGCAAGGCCGGCGGTTGGTCGGGCGGCATCGGCGACATCGGGGTCGGGGCCAAGCGTGTGCTGTATCACAGCTACGCGCAGGGCACGATCTTCAGCGTCGCCGGCGAGGTGGTCCTGCCCACCGGCAACGAGGATCGCGGGGTCGGTAAAGGCTTTGCCATCTTCGAGCCATTCGCCGCGTTCGGTCAGGTCCTGCCACGAGACGGGTTCTTCCAGTTCCAGGGAGGGATGGAGATTCCGGTAGATTCGGTGAAGGGGGCGAAGGAAGCGTTCTGGCGGATGGCGATTGGCAGGAGTTTCACCCAGAACCGTTTCGGGCGCACCTGGTCCCCGATGGTCGAGTTCGTTGGCGCGCGTGAACTCGTTGACGGCGAGCCGGCGCTGTGGGACGTGCTGCCGCAGATGCAGGTGACCCTCAGCACCCGGCAGCACATCATGGCCAGCGTCGGTGTTCGCCTCCCGCTCAACGACCGCGGTCCGAGGCCGATGCAGATCGTGATGTACCTGCTCTGGGACTGGTTCGATGGCCCGTTCCTCGGCGGCTGGTGAGGTACGCGATGAGACGGGCCCTTCTTTCGGTCGTTCCGATCATCGCGCTCTTCTCCCTCGCCTTGCTGTCGCAGCCGGCGCCCGCCCGGCAGCCGGCCTCGACCGTTCCGGCAGGTTCGCTGTTTCGAACATCGGACGCGTGCATGGCCTGCCACAACGGTCTCACTGCGCCGTCAGGAGAAGACATTTCGATCGGGTTCCACTGGCGTTCCTCGATGATGGCAAACTCGGCGCGGGATCCTTACTGGCATGCCGGGGTCGCCCGCGAGGTGCGCGTGCATCCGCAGGCTCGGGCGGCGATCGAGCACGAGTGCTCGGCGTGCCACATGCCGATGACCCGCTACGAGGCCAAGGTGAACGGGCGCCTGGGCGAGGTGTTCGCGAACCTGCCGATCAGCCGGGCGGCCACACCCACCGCAGCCCTCGCGGCTGATGGCACGTCGTGCACGATGTGTCATCAGGTGACCTCCGAGAAGCTCGGCACGAAGGAGAGCTTCACGGCTGGCTTCGTGGTGCAGGTTGCGCAACCGGCCGACTGGCGGCACGTGTTTGGGCCGTTTCTGGTGGACGCCGGCCGCGCGCGCATCATGCGGTCGGCTTCCGGCTTCCAGCCGACCGAAATGTCACACATCAGGGAGTCTGAGCTGTGCGCGACGTGCCACACGCTCTACACGCATGCGCTCGGCCCCGGCGGCGAGCCGGCCGGCGAGTTCCCGGAGCAGGTGCCCTACCTCGAGTGGCGGCACAGCGGCTACCGCGCGGGCAAGAGCTGCCAGGCGTGCCACATGCCGGTCCTGGACGGCGAGGTCGCCATCAGCTCCGTGCTCGGCCAGCCGAGGAGCGGGGTTTCGCGGCACGAGTTCCGCGGCGGCAACTTCCTGATGCCGCGCATGCTGAATCGATTCCGGCAAGAACTGGGTGTCGTGGCGCTGCCGCAGGAACTCGACGCCACCGCCCGGCGCGCGACCGAGCATCTGCAGTCCGAGTCGGCCGTCCTCACGATCGAGGGCGCGCGGCTCGATGGCCAGCGCCTGCACGCCAACGTTGTCGTTGAGAACGCCGCAGGGCACAAGCTCCCGACAGCCTACCCTTCCCGCCGGGCGTGGCTGCATTTCGCGGTCCAGGATCAAAACGGGCGGATCGTCTTCGAGTCGGGCGCGGTCGGCGCGAACGGAGCGATCAAGGGGAACGACAACGATGCGGATGCGACTCGCTACGAACGGCATTATGCGGAGATCGATGCCCCCGGCAAGGTGCAGATCTACGAGCCGATCATGACGGACCACGCGGGTGCGGTAACGACCGTGCTGCTGTCGGCTGTCCGTTATGCCAAGGACAACCGGCTTTTGCCGCGGGGATTCGACAAGGCGACGGCGGAGGAGGACATCGCCGTGCGCGGCGAAGCGGCAACCGACGCCGACTTTGTCGGCGGCAAGGATGTCGTGCGGTATTCGGTGGACATCTCAGGCGGCCAGGGTCCCTTCCGTGTTCACTCTGAGCTCTGCTACCAGCCGATTGGATACCGCTGGGCGCAAAACCTCCGGACGGAGAAGACTGCGGAAACCGATCGGTTCGTGTCGTATTACGAGTCGATGGCCGGCTCCTCGTGGCTGACGCTGGCGCGAAGTGAGACGACCGTTGGCGGCAAGACCGCCAGCGAGTAGGCGCCGGCCGGGCGCGATCGGTTACGCCTCACACGCTGCTTTCGCCGCGCCTCGAACGTTCAGTCCCGGACCCTGC
>JAZDKK010000080.1:0-16350 GCA_043803015.1 Verrucomicrobiota bacterium | reverse complement strand
CCTGGTCGAGCAGTCGCTCGGCCGGCGCTCGAACCTGTGCCGGCCGCTGACGAGCTACATCAACCGCGTCTACGACGTGGAGATGGAGGACGGGACGTGGGTGGTCGTGAAGTTCTACCGGCCCGGCCGCTGGAGCCGCGACGCCCTGCAGGACGAGCAGGACTTCCTGTTCGAGCTCAACGAGCGCGAAATCCCGGTGATCGCGCCGATGAAGTGCGCGGACGGCCAGTTCCTGCAGGAACACCACGGCATGCACTACGCGCTCTTTCCGAAAAAGGGCGGGCGCGCGCTGGACGAGCCGACGCCCCGCCAGTGGCTGGAGCTCGGGCGCCTGCTCGCGCGGGTCCACGGCGTCGGCGCGCTGCATCCGCCGCGGGACCGCATCGAGATCGGGCCCGGCCAGTCCACGGCGGCCCACGTGCAGTTCATCCTCGGGGCGGACTTCGTGCGCCCGAGCCTGAAATCCGACTACGAAGCCGCCATCCGCGCCGTGCTCGACCTGATCACGCCGCTGTTCGAGGGCGTTGCCAAGATCCGGATCCACGGCGACTGCCACCGCAACAACATTATCAGCCGGCCGGGCGAGCCGTTCACGCTGATCGATTTCGACGACATGGCTGTCGGCCCGCCGGTGCAGGACCTCTGGATGCTCCTGCCGGGCCACCTGCGCCACTCACAGGCCGAGCTCGGCCACCTGCTGGAGGGCTACGAAACGTTCAAGGAGTTCGACCACCCGACGCTGCGGCTGATCGAGCCGCTGAGGGCGATGCGTTTCATCCACTTCACCGCCTGGTGCGCGCGGCAGAAGGCGGACGGCGGCTTCGCCCGGCTCGCGCCGGACTGGGGCACGGACTCATTCTGGAAACAGGAAATCCACGACCTGCGGCAGCAGCACCAGGAGATCGTGGATTCGCTCGACAAGCCCTGAAGCCGCTTCTTTCCAATCCTTGGAAAAACGGCGCTGAAATCTTCCAATGTCTGGAAGAAGATGGCGCGAACCCCAAGGGGTTCGCGCCCTACAACACCCGCCTTGTAGGGCGGGAATGCCCGGAAGGGCTTCCCGCCGAAGCGCTCAAGAATACAGCTTGTCCCCCAGCCCTTCGGCCTGGAGGACCTCGCCGGCGAGGAAGAGCGAGCCGGCGATGCACACGGCTCGGTTGGCGCCCCTGCCCCATTCCTTCGCTTCTGCCAGCGCCTGGCTCAGCGGACTGCCGGCGGCTTCGAGGCCGACGGATCGGGTGCAGGCCAGCAGTTGGTCCATCGGCATGGTACGCTCGTTCTGGATCTGGACGGCCCAGCACTTCTTGACCAGGGAAGCGAACGGCGTCATGAAGCCGCGGCAGTCCTTGTCCGACAGCAGTCCCACGATCAGGCCCAGCTCCTTCCCCTTCGCCAGCTCCCGCAGGCTCTCGGCCAGCGCGCGGGCGCCGTTCGGATTGTGCGCGACGTCAAGAATTACCAGCGGATCTTCGGACAGCACCTGGCAGCGCGCCGGCCAGCGCACGGACTTGAGCCCCTTCTTGACAGCATCGTCCCTGACCACGAACGGCGAGGCGTCGTTGACGTACTGCGCGGCGGCCACCGCCAGCGCGACGTTCTCCATCTGGTACTTGCCCGGCAGCGGCAGGACCACGGTACCGTAGCTTTGCGCCGGGGTGTCGATCTTCACCTTCTGCCCGTGCAGGTCCTGGCTGACGCGGCGGACGGACACGGCGTCCTCGACCAGGATCAGCGTGGCGCGCCGATCGGCCGCGGTCCGCTTGATGACGTCGCGCGCTTCGTCCGGCATGCTCCCGCAGATCACGGTCCGGCCCGGCTTGATGATCCCGGCCTTCTCCGCGGCGATCTCCGTCAGCGTCTTGCCGAGGTACTGCGTGTGCTCGATGTCGATCCGCGTGATGACGGAGACGAGCGGCATGACCACGTTGGTGGCATCGAGCCGCCCGCCCAGCCCGGTCTCCAGCACGGCCAGCTCGGCCTTCTGCCGGCGGAAGTGTTCGAACGCGAGGGCCGTGGTAAATTCGAAGAAGGTCGCCTGCCGGCCGCCGGGCGCCGCGGCCAGCTCCCGGTCGAGCTGCTCCACTTCGTCGAACAGCCCGCCCAGCTCTTCGTCGGAGATGCACTGACCCGCCACGCGGATGCGCTCGTTGAAGCGGACGAGGTGCGGCGAGGTGTAGAGGCCGGTCCGGTACCCCGCCGAGCGGAGCACCGACTCCAGCATCGCGCAGACGGAGCCCTTGCCGTTGGTCCCCGCGACGTGGACGTGCGGCATGCGGAGATGCGGGTTGCCCATGCGCTGGAGGAGGTTCGTCTCGACCTCGAGGCCCAGCTTGATGCCGTGCGCCGTACGGGCGTAAAGGCGCTGGAGCGAATCCGCCAGGGATGCGGGCATGCTGATTCCTCAGGTGGCGGCCCGCACGGTCATGTAGTCGAGGAGCAGGATCACGGCCTTCTTGAGGTCCTTCCGCGGGATCACCATGTCGAGCAGCCCGTGCTTCAGCAGGAACTCGGAGCGCTGGAAGCCCTCGGGCAGGTCCTGCTGGGTGGTTTCCTTGATGACCCGCGGGCCGGCGAATCCGATCAGCGCCCCGGGCTCGGCGACGATCACGTCGCCCAGCGTAGCGTAGCTGGCCATGACGCCGGCGGTCGTGGGATGGGTCAGGATGGAGATGTACGGAAGTCCGGCCTTGTTGTGCCGCGCCACGGCGCCGCTGGTCTTGGCCATCTGCATGAGGCTCAGCAAGCCCTCGTACATCCGCGCCCCGCCGGACGCGCAGGAGATCACCACCGGCATCCCGGTCGCCGTCGAGCGCTCGAAGAGGCGGGTAACCTTCTCGCCCACCACGGAGCCCATGCTCGCGCCGAGGAACTCGAAGTCCATGACGCCCAGGCCCACCGTGTGGGGGCCGATCTTCGCCTTGCCGCAGGCGATCGCATCGTTGTGCCCCGTTTTCTTGACGTTGTCCTCGATCTTCGAGGTATACGAGGCCGTGCCGGTGAAACCCAGCGTGTCCACGCTGTAGAGGCCGGTGTCCCACTCCTCGAACGTTCCCTCGTCCGCGAGCAGGGCCAGGCGCTCCGCGCGGCTGAGCTGGAAATGGTACCCGCACTTGGGGCAGACCTTGAAGGCGCTGTCCAGCTCCTGCTTGAAAACGATCTCGCCGCAGGAAGGACACTTCGTCCATAGCCCATTGGGCATGTCCTTCTTGCGGACCTTGACCGTCGAATAGCCTTTTCTGTGAAAAAGAGGCATGTCTTCTTTCCAACCCGCCACACGAACCGGCGGGCTAACCTCGGGCCACCGTGACCACGTACACCCGGGCGGCCCCGCCTTCCTTGAGCGCGCGGGCGCATTCATTGACCGTTGCGCCCGTGGTCATTACGTCATCCACGAGGAGGACGTTCCGGCCCTCGAGCCTTCGCCTCCTCCGGGTCTCAAACGCGCCCCTTACGTTAGAGGCCCGCTGGGGCGCTGTCAAATTTGTTTGGCTCCCCGTGGGCCGCACCCGAACCAAGCACCGCCCCAGCAACGGCTTGCGCAGGCGCCGGGCCAAGGAACCAGCCAGGAGTTCTGCCTGGTTGAAGCCGCGCTCGCGGCGCCGGGCGGGGTAGAGCGGGACGAACGCCACGGCGTCGATGCCGTCCGGTTCGTAGTGCGCCGTGACGCAGGCCTCGAGGAGGCGGGCCAGCTCGTGCCTCAGCCAGAGGCCCTCGCGGTACTTGAACTCGCGAAGGAGATCTTGCAGGACCCCCCGGTACCGCGCGGCCGACCGGGCGCGCTCGAAGAAGGGCTCCGATTCCGCGCAGTGGTAGCACACGAAGGCGTCGTCCACCCGCCCGTCCACGGGGTCGCCGCACCGCGAGCAGTACGGCGGCTGGACGTAGGTCACGCGGGACAGGCAGTCCCAGCAGACGTGAAGCGATTCGGGGTCAACGGGGCCGCCGCAGCCCGCGCAGGTTCGGGGGTACACCAGGTCCAGCAGGCCGGTCCATCGCATCAGCCGCCCTCCACCCGCGGCGGGCCCCGGGCAGGCCAGAGCGCGACCGCGAGGAAGGTCAGGACGACCAGGAGCGAGATGTAGGCCTTGGCGATCACTTCGCTCGGCCCGAAGAGCCAGCCGAACTGGTCGGCCTCCCGGTTGAAGAAGTAACTGCCGATCCGCATGACCCAGACCAGGCCCGCGTGGAAGCCGATGACGAAGTACAGGTTGCCGTACCTCCGGTAGTACGCGCAGAGCACGAGGCCGAGCACGAAGAGCGTCAGGGCGATGGGGAAGAAATGGTAGCCGCCCCACCGGACGGTGTTGAACATGTACGGCAGGAGCTTCAGCCCCGAGTACCAGTGCCCGTACACGACACCGACCTGCGGCTCCGGCCGGGCAAAGTGGATCGCCGAGTACACGACGCTCGACAGGATGGCCCCGCCCCAGAACCCCATGAGGCGGCGCAAGACGCCGAACAGCGCGCCCCGGAACAGGGTTTCCTCTATGACCCCCACCAGCAGCGCCCCGATGAAATAGGCCACTAGCTTGCCGGCCAGGTTGGGCTCGAACTGAGGGCGCAGCTCGTACGCCTTGATCGACCACCCCAGCAGGAGAACGACAGCCATGGCGACGGCCCCGACGGTCAGCCCCCGTCCTACCCTCTTCCACCAGTCGTCGCAGGCCTTGTAGCCGAGGCTGTGCAGATGCGTGAGCTTGGCCAGAATGACCGCCGGAATGATGGAGAGAAGGGCAACGCCCGTGACCGCCCGCGACGCCACCTTCTCGAACTCGAGGTCACGCAGGCCACTGAGGGCCGGGTAGTGGCGGCCCAGCCAGAGCAACGCGTTGAAAAGGTACGGCGCGAGCACGGCGCCCAGCACCAGCGAGCCGGCGAAGAGGAGCAGGACCCAGACCAGCAGGCGGCGGCGCGGCTGCGGGTTCAGCTCGACCTCTTGCGGCTCTCTTGCTTGGTCCGGCACGGCGGTTCCTCTCCAGCGAGGGCCATCACCTTAAGCGCTGGGCTTTGCCGTCAGCAAGCCCCAAATGAGGCGGAGGTAGAGCGAGCCCTTCCAGCCTTCGTGGCACGTGGCGCGCCACTTCGGCGGACAAGCCGGGCGAGCCGCGTCTGCATGCGGCTCGGCGGGACTTGTCCGCCGGAGGCGGACGCCTCGGCCTGCCGTCCGGTTGTCATTCCGAGTTCCGATGCCGCATCGGGACGAGGAATCTCTCTCTGAACCGATTCCGCAACAGAGAGATCCCTCTGTCGCGCCGCGCGCCATCGGGATGACAAACTGCCTCCGGGGCCGCCGCTGCAGACCGGCCTCGGCCCCGGCGTTCCGTTGTAGGCCCGGTCACCTGACCGGGCGACGCTGCGTCCTTGACCCGCGCAACCCGGCTGGTACCCTCGGGGAGGAGCACATGAGAATCCTCATCAGAGCGTGCGAGATTCTGAGTCTGCTGGGTCTTGCAGGCATTGCCGGGCTTGCGGGGTTCTACGACTACCGGCTGTTTCATCTGAGCTTCCTCAGCTTCTTCAGCTACTTCTCCTTCATTCGATTCCTGAAGGTACGCATCGCCAAGGAAAAGGCTCCGATCCTGGTCGCCATACTGGTGCCCACCTTCTTCAGTTGCCAGCTCAACGAGACCATGCCTTACCTCGGGTTCCTCGGCTTCCTTGGCTTTCTCGCTTACGTCCTCGACAAACGAGTGGAGAGCCAGGAAGAAGGGATGTGAAGAGGATCCGCATACACCGGAACGAACTCAGGAAGGCGAGCCGGCGATGGTGGCGAACGTGGGTGGAGAGCCGCATCGCGACACTGATGGCCGGAATGGGAATCGCGGTCCTCTGTGCCGGAATGGCCCTCTACCTGATCCGGCATCCTCTTTGCTTCGCCTTCCTGGCCACAGGCCCGATCTTCTTCCTCGCAGCCATCCTGTTCGAGATCATCGGGGGAAGAACGAAAAGATGAATGCGGCCAGGACGTCTCCTGGCTTGGGGGCCAGGGCTCGAACCTGGATTCCCAGATCCAAAGTCTGGCGTCCTACCGATTAGACGACCCCCAAACCCACATCGCCGGGATGGCTTGGGGACCAGGATTCGAACCTGGATTCTCAGATCCAGAATCTGATGTCCTACCTGTTAGACGATCCCCAAAATAAAAACCCCGGCAGGTCCATGCCTACCGGGGCTTCCGTCCAGAAGGCAGACCACAGCCTGCCTCCAATCTATGAAGGCGGGCTACGTGGTCTGTTGCTGGTACATCCTCATTTGCTGTTCAGGAATCTATCCCTCGCGTGACGGCCTGTAAAGGCAGATTCCAGGCGAGACTACGTCCTTGACCGGCGCAACCCGGCTGTTACCGTCCGGGTGGGCCAAGGCCACATCAGCTCAGGATGAAATGGATGACGCCTTCCGACAGCGGAATTCCATTCGAATCGCCTCCCCTGCGCTGGGTGGAGCGCCGGCATGAGGCGCGGTGCGTCGTTACCGGATGCGATGTCTTGCACGAGTGGATGTTGCCGTGGTGGTACGCGAACCTCCGTCAGCACAGCCGGCTGCCGGTCGTCTTTACCGACCTGGGATTGAGCCGCAGGGCGCGCGCCTGGTGCGAGGAGCGGGGCGAGGTCGTCCGCAACGTCGTTCCGGTCGAACATGCCCAACTCGCCAAGCCCCTCAGCATCATTCGAAGCCCTTACGCGGAGAATCTCTGGACCGATCCGGATTGCGAGATTCTCAAGCCCCTCGAGCCGGTGTTCGAGGAAACCCGCTCGGAGATCGGGGTGGTCCGCGACCACCCGGGAGCCATGGACCCGATCCAGACGGGCGTGGTCGTGGTCCGGCACGGCTCCGCGATGGCCCTGCAATGGGCTGAACTCTGCCGAGCCTGGCGCCGGCTGGATCGAGCAGAAACTCCCACCGTCCATTATGATCAGTCCCTGCTCTCGCACCTGTGGCGTCGTCAACCCGAAGCCTTCACCCTGCTCCGCGACGAGTGCAACTGGGGGCGCCAGAGAGAAGCGCCGTCGGATGCCGTGATCGTCCACTGGTGGGGCCGTGACGGAAAGGCGGAGATCCGCCGGCGCGTCGCCGCGCGTCCTGCGGGCGATCCGTGGAAAGCACTTGGGCAGGGACGTTTGTTCCCTCTCAGACACCGATGGGCGAAGGTCAGGTGGAGACTGTTTGATCCCTAAGTCGATCTCACGGCCTGTCCGGCCAGGTTCTTCGGAACCAAGGAATCATTGACCCGGCGCGCGAGAACCAATACGACTAACCGCAGACGGCACGGAACGCCACAGCGCGTTCGGCGAAGGAGAAAACATGAAGAAGCTCTTTATCGTGGCCTCCAAGCTCGTGGGCATCCTGGCCCTCTACTGGGCCATCGGAACCATCGTCCAGATAGGTTTCGCCCTGAGCACCATGTCCCGGATGCCAGAGGAACTCCGGCTCCAGGGATCCTGGTGGCTGTTGGGGACGATAGCCTACGGAGCTCTCACCCTGCTGCTCGCCTACGCCCTCCTCTTCAAAACGGAGCTTCTGGCCGAAGTGCTGAAGATCACCGATGACAGCGGCATCTCCCCTCTCCCGCCCGTCGAGAACATCGTGCATGCGGGGGCCATCCTGATCGGGGCCTACGTCCTTCTGCTCGCCATCCCGGACCTCGGCAGGCACCTTCTCATCACCGTCAGGTACAAGGGCCTCTTCAAGGACTTCAGCAATCTCTCTCAGCTCCTGGCCGCGCTCCTCAAGGTCGGCCTGGCGGTCTGGGTTCTCCGGAACCCGGGCAAGGTCGTCGCCTGGATGAGGAGAGAGAGGAGCTCCGAGCCCTCGGCTTGAGCGCCCGCGCCTGACCGCGCGGGCCTGAATTTTTGCTTTTTTCACTGCCTTCCGTCCGGTATTGTGACTGTCGATGAACACGCGCGAGTTTGCCGGCTATTCGATCGTCCGCAACCTGGCGGGCGGCGGGATGACGCGCCTGTACGTGGGCCTCGACAGCCAGCAGACCCGGGTGGTCATCCGCGTGCTGACGGACGAGTGGGCCCGCCGCTGGAAGGTCCGCCGGAACTTCTTCCGGAGCGCCGAGATCATGGGCCAGCTCAACCACCCCAACATCGTCAGGCTGATCAAGACCGGCTACGAAGGCCGCATCCCCTACATGGTGATGGAATACGTGGATTCGCGGACGCTCCGGGACCTGATCCTTTACCGCGACCCCCTGCTGACCCAGAACGTGCTGTCCCTCATGCGGCAGATGGCAACGGCCTTGTTCAGCATCCACTCCAGCGGCTTCCTCCACCTGGACCTCAAGCCGGAGAACATCCTGGTCCGCCAGGACGGGCACGTGGTCATCATCGATTTCGACCTGGCGATCAAGAAGAAGCCGCGGCCCGTCAAGATCAAGCAGCTCCCGGGCACCCCGTCGTACATCGCGCCCGAAACGCTGACCAAGCACCTCGTGGACGAGTGCGCCGACATCTACAGTTTCGGCGTCACCTGCTACGAGATGCTGACGTACCACAAGCCGTTCGAGGGCGACAAGATCGAGCTCGTCCGCGCGGCGCAGGTCGACCCGAACATACCCGCCACCCGGCCGCGCCACCACAACCCGTCCGTGCCCGCGGCGCTGGAGTCCATGATTCTCAAATGCCTTGCGAAGGACCCTGCTGACCGATACCCTTCGATGAGCCTCGTTATCCGGGACCTTGAGGCGATCATATGACGCAAGACATCTACGTCGGACAGAGGCCCTCCAAGGCCGGCTGCCTCCTGATCGCGCTCCTGGCGGTGGGGATCCTCGCCGGGATCGTGTACTGGCGCTGGTCGAGGCCGGCCCGCGCCGCAAAGCAGGAGGAGGCGGCCTCGGGGGCCGCGGCCGCCGCCCCGTCGGCGGACGCAGGCCTTCAGCTCGTGGCCAAGGCGCGGCAATTCAAGAGCGAGGACAAGCTCCTCGAGGCCCGCGACATGGCGTACGAGGTCCTCGCCAAGTCCAGCAACCAGGTCGCCCGGACGGGGGCGGAAGCCCTGCTGGGCGAGGTGAACGTCGAGCTGGTGCTCAGCCCTCGGCCCATGCCCGAGAAGACGGAGTACTCGGTCCAGCCGGGCGATTCCCTCGCGATCCTCGCGCGCAGGTTCGACACCACGGTGGATGCCCTGCGCAAGGGCAACCGCATCACGGGCTCCATCATCCGGGCGGGCGACCGCCTGCGCATCTTCAGCGGCAAGTTCGCCATCGAGGTGAACAAGTCGCGGAACGACCTGGTCCTGCGGCTGAACGACAGGTTCTTCAAGAGGTACCGCGTCGGCACCGGCCAGTTTGGCAAGACCCCTGCCGGCGCGTTTGTCATCCGGGGCAAGATCATCAACCCGCCGTGGTGGCGGCCGGACGGCAAGCAGATCCCGTACGGCGACACGAACAACGTGCTCGGCACCCACTGGATGTCCCTCGCGTTCGCCGACCATTCGCCGCTGGCCGGCTACGGGATCCACGGGACCTGGGAGCCCGACACCATCGGCAAGCAGGCCAGCGCGGGATGCATCCGCCTGCTGAACGCCGACGTCGAGGAGCTGTTCACGCTGGTGCCCGAGGGCACCCCGGTGACGATCACCGAGTAGTTCCCGAACGGAGACAGCATCGTGCCGCCCTATACGCTGCCCTTTGAGAAGCCGATCCTGGAGCTGGAAAAGAAGCTCAAGGAGCTGCAGGCCTTCAGCAAGACCCAGAACATCGATGTGTCCCTGGAAGTCGACCGCATGCAGAAGAAGATCCAGGAGACGCGCCGGCAGGTCTACCAGAACCTGACCCCCTGGCAGCAGGTGCTGGTGGCCCGCCACCCGCAGCGGCCCTACGCGATCGACTACATTAAGGAGATGGCGACCGATTTCGTCGAGCTCCACGGCGACCGGCTCTACGCCGACGACCGCGCCATGATCGGCGGCTTCGGGAAGATCGACGAGCGGCGCGTCATGTTCATCTTCACCCAGAAGGGCCGCGACACGAAGAGCAACCTGGAGTGCAACTTCGGGTGCGCCTACCCCGAGGGCTACCGCAAGGCCCTGCGCCTGATGCGGCTCGCCGCCAAGTACGGGATCCCCGTCGTGACCCTGATCGACACGCCGGGGGCGTATCCCGGCATCGAGTCGGAGGAGCGGCACATCGCCGAGGCGATCGCCGTGAACCTGCGCGAGATGTCCATGCTGCCCGTGCCCATCCTCGTCACGATCACGGGGGAAGGCGGCAGCGGCGGCGCGCTGGGCATCGGGCTGGGCGACCGCGTCATCGTGCTGGAGTACGCCTACTATTCCGTGATCTCGCCGGAGGGATGCGCCGCCATCCTGTGGAAGAACCGCGCCTACGCCGACAAGGCGGCCGAGGCCCTCAAGCTGACGTCCAAGGACCTGCTGGCCGCGGGCCTGGCGGATGAGATCGTGCCCGAGCCCCTGGGCGGTGCGCACGCCGACCCGAAGACCACGGCGGCGGCGATCAAGCAGTGCCTCCTGCGGAACCTTGAGGAGCTCTCCCGGGTGCCGCCGGACAGTCTCCTGGAGAAGCGCTACAAGAAGTTTCGCGCCATGGGCGTATTCGGCTCCGAAGCCGAACCCGCGTGATCGCGAGCGGGCCTCGCGGCAGGTCGTTAAGGCTTAACGTGTTGCAGCACCGGGTGTAGTAGTAGTCGGCACACGAGGAGGTGGGTATGGACGACGTGTTGGCGGACATCATTACCGGGTTCATCGGCGTGGCTGTGGCCTGCATACTGGCCGTAGACCTTGGGGCGCAGGTGCGGCTGCGTCACATGTCCCAGAAGCTCGACAAGATCCTGGAGAAGCTCGGCAAGTAGCGCGCGAGCCTACTTGTCTTTCCGGGCAGGAAACAGCGAGCGGTGACTGGGTTCCCGGGCCGAGGGCGGAAACGCGGTCGGCACCGGGCGAGTGCTTGTCTTGACCTTCAGCGTCAGGTCGTCGAACCCCAGCACCCCGGTCCCCCCCACGCCCGAGGCCTCCACGACGACTTGAATGTGGTCGGTCCCGGCGGGTGACTCGGCCGAAACAGTGTGGACGTACCACTTCCCCTCCGAGAGGCTGTTCAGGTCGCTCATCCTGGCGGACAGCAGGTTGTGGCTCGCGTCGAAGAACTCAATCTTGAGCGCCCGCTGTGCCGCAGTCCAACCGTCCTTCACGTAGAACATCCCCGAGACCTCGTAGTCTATTCCCGGGGCGGCCTGCACTCGCTGGACACACCCGCCGTTGTCGCCCGAACCGGCCCACGAGCCCTTGATGAACCCGGCGGAGTTGCCGTCCGGAGCCCCGTCGAACGGCTCGGCGGCGAAACTCCCCCACGTGATGCACCAGTCCTGGGGCGTCACGCTCGATTCGAAGCCGGGGTTCTTCAGAAGGTTCGGACCGGCCCATGCGGCCGCCGACAGGACCAGCCAGGTCGCCGTGATGGTGCGGATGCTCTTCATACCCGCCCTTCAACATACCCTACAGGGTCCGCTTCTGTTCATCCGTCTCGGGCGCCGACAGCTCCAGGTGCACGTCGCGCAGCTGCCGCGCATCCACCTTCGAGGGCGCGCCCATCATGAGATCCATGGCCTTCTGGGTCTTGGGGAACGCGATGACATCCCGGATCGTCTCGGCGCCCACCATCAGCATGATCAGGCGATCCAGTCCGAGGGCGATGCCGCCGTGCGGCGGCGCGCCGTAGCTGAACGCGCGGATCAGGTGCCCGAACCGCTCTTCGATCTCGGCCGGCGGAATCCCCAGGGCCTTGAAAATCCGGGCCTGCAGGTCAGGGTCGTGGATCCGGATGCTCCCGCTGCCGAGCTCGACGCCATTCAGGACGATGTCGTACGCCCACGCGCGCACGCGGAGCGGATCGGACTCGAGCAGGTTCATGTCCTCCGCGTGCGGGGACGTGAACGGATGGTGCATCGCCTGGACCTGCCCCTCCTCGTTCTTCTCGAAGAGCGGGAAATCCGTCACCCAGGTGAACACGAAATCGTCTTTCTTGATCACGCCTGCCGCCGCGCCGGCGACCAGCCGCAGGCGGCCCAGCGCCTGGTTGACCACGGCCGGCGTGTCGGCCCCGAAGAGGACCAAGTCGCCCGGCTGGATGCCCAGCTTCTTCGACAGCCCCTGCTTCTCGGCGTCCGAGAAGAACTTCACGATCGGCGATTTCCACGTGCCGTCCTCGGCCACGCGGATGTAGGCCAGCCCGGCCAGCCCGGCCTCCTTGGCCTTGGCCGTCCAGTCGTCCATGACGCTCAGCGAGGTCCCGCCCTGGCCCTTCGCGTTGAGGGCCTTCACCACGCCGCGCTTCGCGAGCACGTTGGCGAACACCTTGAACTGGGTGCCCGCGAACACCTCCGACACCTCCACCATCTCGAACCCGAACCGGAGGTCGGGCTTGTCCGTGCCGTACTTGTTCACGGCGTCGTCGTAGCTCATCCGCGGGATCGGCAGCTTGACGGTGCCGTGGCCGGCGGCCTTCATCAGCGCGGCCAGCATGCCGTCGATGACCTGGTAGACGTCCTCCGGCGTGACGAACGACATCTCGAGATCGATCTGCGTGAACTCCGGCTGGCGGTCCGCCCGCAGGTCCTCGTCGCGGAAACAGCGCGCGACCTGGTAGTAGCGGTCGAAGCCCGCCATCATCAGCAGCTGCTTGTACTGTTGGGGCGACTGCGGCAGGGCGTAGAACGCGCCGGGCACGATGCGGCTGGGCACGAGGTAGTCCCGCGCGCCCTCCGGCGTGCTCTTGGTCAGCATCGGCGTCTCGACCTCGTTGAACCCCAGCCGGTCGAGGTACACGCGAATGGCCTGCACCATGTCGTGGCGGCGCCGCAGGTTGTCCCGCATCTGCTTCCGGCGCAGGTCCAGGTAGCGGTACGTCAGCTTGAGATCTTCGGAGACCCGCGCGGCCGCCTCGTCGTCCAGCGGGAACGGCGGCGTCTTGCTCTTGTTGTAGACCGTGAGCACCGTGGACCGGACCTCGATCTCGCCGGTCGCCAGCTTCGGGTTGGCCATGTCCGGCGGACGCGCCTCGACCACGCCCTCGATGCCGATGACGTACTCGTTCCGCACGGCCTGCGCCTTCTCCCAGGCTTCCTTCGAATCGCGCGGGTCGAAGATGGCCTGCGTGAGCCCGTAGCGGTCGCGCAGGTCGATGAACATGACGCCGCCGTGGTCGCGCACGGTCTCGACCCACCCGCCCAGGCGGACCCGGGCGCCCAGGTCTGTCTTCCTCAACTCACCGCAGGTGTGCGTGCGCAGCATGGCCCCTTCCTTCCAACGTCTGGAAAAATCCAGTCCGGGTTTTCCAAGGCTTGGACGTGCCCGCCCATGGCGGGAAAATGTGGCAGGATTCTAGGGTGCAACCCCCTCCGGTTCAACATCAAACGGCCGCGCCAGGAGCGCTTCGCCTGCGAGCGTAGAGCCCGGTTTATCCGGGCTGCCGTAGAGCCCGGTTTATCCGGGCTGCCGTAGAGCCCGGTTTATCCGGGCTACGATAGCCCGCGTGAAGCGGGCTCTACCGAAGCCGCGTGTCATTCCGAGTCACGCGCCACGCGTGACGAGGAATCTCTCTCCGAACCCATTCCGTAACAGGGAGATCCCTCTGGCGCGCCGCGCGCCATCGGGATGACAATCGCCGGCCGCAGGCATCAGCCGGCGCGCGCGGCGGAGATCAGGCGCTGGACCAGGTCGGGCAGTTCGAGCTCTTCCTGGGCGCCGTCTTTCATGCTTTTCAGCAGGAGCACGCCCTTGGCCATCTCGGTGTCGCCCCGGATGACCGCCTGCGCGGCGCCGGCCCGGTTGGCCGCGCGCATCTGCGACTTGATGCTGCCCTTCCCCAAGTCGAGCCCGCACCGCACGCCGCTCATGCGCAGGGTCTGCGCCAGCTTGAGGTTCTCCTCGAAGGCCTTGTCGCCCAGCGAGACGATCCACACGAGCGGCCGCGGCTCCGCCCGCGGCGGCGCCGTCTTCAGCTGCTCCAGCACCGCGATGACGCGCTCGAGCCCGATGGCGAACCCGACCCCCTCGAGGATCTTCCCGCCCATGTCCACGCGGTACCGTCCGCCGCCGGACAGCGCGTCCTGCGCGCCGAGCGCCGAGTGCTTGATCTCCCAGACCGTGTGAACGTAGTAGTCCAATCCTCGGACCAGCCGCGGGTTGACGCGGACCTTGATGTCCAGGAGCTTCAACAGGCGGAGCACGTCTTCCAGGTACTTCCGCGACGGCTCGCTCATGAAATCCGTGACGGGCGGCAGGCCCGCCGCGATCTTGCCGCACGCCTCCTTCTTGCAGTCGAGGATACGCAGGACGTTGGTGTCGAACCGGCGCCGGCAGTCTTCGCACAGCCCCGCGAGGTGCGGCTGGACCGCCTTCTTGAGCCCGTCCGCCACGGCCTTCAGGTCCTCCGACTCGCCCCGCGTGTTGATCTCGAACTGGCAGTCGTGGATCCCCCACGCGGCAAAGAGGTGCTGCTGGAGGGCGATGACCTCCACATCCGCGGCGGGGTTAGCGGGCCCGAGTGCTTCGACGCCGACCTGGTGGAACTGGCGGCGGCGCCCGGCCTGCGGCCGCTCGGCCCGGAACATGGGGCCCAGGTAGTACAGGCGCGATTCGAGGGCCTCGGGTCCGAGCCCGGCGAGGTAGCGGATGACGCCCGCCGTGCCTTCCGGCCGGAGGGTCAGGCTTCGCCCTCCGCGGTCCTCGAAGGTGTACATCTCCTTCTGCACCACGTCGGTCGTGTCGCCCAGGGAGCGCGTGAAGACGTTCGTGTACTCGAGGACGGGGGTCCTGACCTCGGCGAAGCCGTAGAGGTCAAGCGTGTGTCGGGCGGTGTTCTCGATGCTCTGCCAGAGACTGATGTCGGGCGGTCCAAGGTCGGACATGCCCTGGACGGGCTGAGGGGTGGAGGTCATGAGGCCGGGGTCGCCGGCGGCTCAACCGCCGGTAATCACCTTCCGCATGATCTTGCCCGGCTTGAACTTGACGACCTTGCGCGCCGGGATGGTCACGACCTGCGTGGGCCGGTTAGGGTTGCGGCCGATGCGCTGCTTCCTCTGCCGCACTTCGAACACGCCGAAGTTGCGGAATTCGACGTTCTCCCCCTTGGCCAGGGTCTCGACGATGTAATCCAAGGTCTTCTGAATCACAGCGTAAACGTCCTGCTGGATGAGGCCCGTTTCGTCCGCAATCCGCACCACCAAGTCTCGCTTTGTCATGGTCTCCGCTCCTCTCCTCACCGCCTCGGACCTGCCGATACCTCGCTGCCGGGCAGGCCAAGAACCAGCAACGGCAAATGCTTACTACTGCGATATTAAGACTCCCCGCATAATGGTCAAGGGCAAACCGGAAACATTCTGCGAGCCGTTGGCTACTTCACCACGAGGTGGATGTAGCCGCAGATCGCCGCGCCGATGAGGCTGAGGATGGCCAGGCTCTTGTTGAAAGCGTAGAAGCTGGACGCCTTGTCCAGCGGGTGAGCCGCGAGCGTCGATTCGGACGGAAACCAGCCGTCCATCACGCACCATATCCCCAGCAGGAGGAGAACGATGCCCCAGATCATGAACGCCTTCGTTCCCTCGACGTTGTACCTGCGCGCCATACGGCCTGTGTTCAGTATTCGGTATTCGGTATTCGGTATTCAGTCTGGCAGCATCCTTTAGCCTATCTGCGAGCTTGATGACAACCAAGAACGCGGGCGATTTCCTTGCCTGCCGCCGGTTGAAGATATATACCTTCGTCCACCGGCAACCCGGCTTCGCTCTTCGAGCTACGCCGTGGCGAGCTGAACACTGAACACCGAACACTGAACACCGCCCCCGGAGGGACCCATGAAAGAAACGAGAAAGAAAGTCTACCTGAGCGGGCCGATCATGGACGAACACGAGGGCGCGGCGCGGTCCTGGCGCGAAGAGGCTAAGAAGGTGCTGGGCAAGGACTTCCTCCTGCTCGACCCGATGCGGAGGAACTTCAAGGACCGCGAGGTGGACAGCGCCAACGAGATCGTCGAATTCGACCTGCAGGACGTGCGGGACGCCGACATCCTGCTGGTGAACTACAACAAGCCGTCGATCGGCACGGCCATGGAGGTCTTCTTCGCGTCCCACGACCTCGGCAAATTCGTCGTGGCCTTCTCCCCGTACTCCTTCAAGGACTGCAGCCCGTGGATGGTCCGCTACTCCACCAAGATCCTGCCGACGCTCGAGGCCGCGATGCAGTACCTGAAGGACCACTTCCTGACGAACGTGTGTGCGTAGCGCGCGGGCTGATGCCTGCGGCCGGCGATTGTCATCCCGATGGCGCGCGGCGCGCCAGAGGGATCTCTCTGCAGCCCCTCCGGTGAGGAGGCGTGAAAACAACAAC
>JAZDKK010000079.1:0-20740 GCA_043803015.1 Verrucomicrobiota bacterium | reverse complement strand
GGCTCCAGGAGAACTCGCCGCGCCTCAGATCCAGGTCCGCCATCAGCACGTTGGGCTTGTCGTAGTCCGAGAACGCCGCCGGCTGAACGCCCGCCTCGCTGCCGACGAGGAAGATCCGCGCGCTCACCTGGTCATTCGTGGCGATCTGCCAGCTGCCGATGGTGAACTGGTAGGTGCGGGACGCGCCGGCGGCGACCCAAGAGTACCGGCTCCCGGCCGACCCGATGGCGGCCTGCCGGTACCAGGTCTTGGGATTCAGCACCAATCCCTCGTTGACCCATCCCGCGCATTCGTCCTCCGTGGCCCAGGCCCACTTGTCGTCCAGGTGCGTGCCGCGAAAGTGGTCGTTGATGATCTGGGCGAACGCGCTGGAAGAACCCAGCAACCCGATGGCTGCGATGACCGCTAGTGGCTGACGCATGGTTTCACCCGCGCACCTAAGCCTACTACCCTCAGCCTGTTGCAGGCGTCAAGCCCCGGCCCGCAGGATTGCCATCGCGGACTCAATCCGGTAGGTTAACGTCAGCTATCTGCCATGGGCCCTTAGCTCAGTTGGTCAGAGCAGGAGACTCATAATCTCTTGGTCGCAGGTTCGACTCCTGCAGGGCCCACCATCCTTCGCTCGAAGCGCAGCGAGAGCGAAGGATGCCCTCCGAAGCCTTGGCGAAGGAGGGCGCCAGAGAATCTCGCTGGCGCCTTGATGCGCTTCGAGCTACGGATGGCACGCCACCCCCTCCCCCTCCGCCCCGTCATTTTGCTTTTTTTGAAGGGACAAAGGGTGTATGCACTTACAGGCTATGAAACCGCAAGCAGGCACGGCATTTGCGACGGTTCCGATGCAGTTCGTCGGGCCGATCAAGATCGTCGGACCCGAGGTCACCGACGAGGTCATGGTCCCGTTGGCGACCTACGAGTCGCCGCTCTGGCCTTCCGTGAGCCGCGGCGCCAAGGTCTCGATGCTGTGCGGGGGCATCAAGGCCGTGGTCGCAGACGACCGCATGACGCGCTCGGTCCTCCTGGAAGCGCCCGACGCCGCGGAGGCGGTCCGCGTGATCTCCAGCCTGCAGGCGCGGAAGGCGGACATCGCCAGGACTGTCGAGGGATCCAGCCGCTTTGCGAAGTTCCTGGACCTCCACACCCAGGTGGTGGCCAACCTGCTCTACCTGCGCTTCGAATTCCAGACCGGCGACGCCTCGGGCCATAATATGGTCACCCAGGCAGCCGACGTTCTGATCGAGTGGCTGACGAAGGAGTACCCCTTGCTGAAGTACGTCTCGATCTCGGGCAATTACTGCACGGACAAGAAGGCTTCGGCGGTGAACGGCATCCTCGGCCGCGGCAAGAACGTGATCACCGAGATCGACATCCCGCGCGACCTGTGCGCCAAGATCCTGAAGACGACCCCGGAGAAAATCGTCGAGATCAACATCAAGAAGAACCTGATCGGCACCATGCTGGCCGGCGGTCTCCGCAGTGCCAACGCGCACTTCGCCAACATGCTGCTGGCTTTCTACGTGGCCACGGGGCAGGACGCCGCGAACATCGTCGAGGGCTCGCAGGGCTTCGTTCACGCCGAAGTCCGGAAGGACCCCGCTGGAAGCGGGGCAGGCGGGCTCTACTTCTCTGCCACGGTGCCGAACATCATCGTCGGCACGGTCGGCAGCGGAAAAGACCTGGAATTCGTGCGGAAGAACCTCGAGATGCTGGGCTGCCTGGCCGAGCGCGAGCCGGGCCGGAACGCCCGCCGGCTGGCGGTCATCTGCGCGGCAACCGTCCTGTGCGGCGAGCTCTCCCTCCTCGCGGCCCAGACCAATCCCGGCGAACTCATGCGCGCCCACCTGAAGATGGAGCGAGTGAAGAGAGAAGGAAACTGAATCCCCCGGCCTTGCGCCGGGGATCATTAGGGTGCACCGACTGTGGTGCGCCAGACACGGTCGGCCAACATGAACCTCCACGGGACAAGCCCGTGGTATCAGCAAATGACAGATCAAACCAACGAACGGAAAATCAGGCATATCCGGACGATCGAGTCGGACCTCGAGGCGGACCGGCGCAAGTACTACTTCGACGACCTCCGCCTGACGCACCGCGCCCTGCCGGAGCTGGACCTGAAGCAGGTGGACCCGTCCGTCACGTTCATGGGCAAGAAGCTGTCGTTTCCCCTGCTCATCTCCTCCATGACCGGCGGCGACCACGACCTCCTGCGGAAGATCAACCGGAACCTGGCGCTGGCCGCCGAGGCCTCGGGCGTGGCCATGGGGGTCGGGTCCCAGCGCGTCATGTTCTCGCACCCGATGTCGCGCGGGAGCTTCGATATCCGCACGTTCGCGCCGACGGCCCTGCTCTTCGCGAACCTCGGCGCCGTCCAGCTCAACTACGGGTTCACGCTCGAGATGTGCCGCGAGGCCGTGCAAGTGGTCGGCGCCGACGCGCTGGTCCTGCACCTGAATCCCCTGCAGGAGGCCGTCCAGCCGGAAGGCGACACGCATTTCGCGGGGCTCGGCGCGAAAGTCGCGGAAATCGTTCAACACCTCGACAAGCCGGTTGTCCTAAAGGAAGTGGGAGCGGGCGTGTCCGAGGAGGATGCGCAGCTGGCTGTCCGATGCAAGATCAAGTACATCGACGTGGCGGGCGCGGGCGGAACCTCGTGGAGCCGGATCGAGCACCGCGGACTGGTGGAGTCCGAGGGGAACAACCTGGGCCTCGCGTTCCAAGACTGGGGCATCCCAACGCCCGAGGCGCTGCGCAGGTTGAAGCCCTACCGCGATCGCCTGACGCTGATCGCATCCGGCGGGATCCGTTCGGGGATCGATATGGCGAAGGCGATGGTGCTTGGCGCTTCGCTGTGTGGCATCGCGTCGCCCTTCTTGAAGCCGGCGACCGAGTCGGCTGAAGCCGTGACGGCCCTCGTCGCCGCGCTGAAACGGGAGTTTACGACGGCCATGTTCCTCCTGGGCATGGCGAAGGCGGAACAGCTGATCGGGAACGAAGGATTGCTGTTGAAATAGTCCCCTCACCCTGCCCCTCTCCCCAAGGGAGAGGGCCGTGCAGCTTTGCGCGCTATCCTCCCTCTCCCTTGGGGAGAGGGTTGGGGTGAGGGACGGACAGGGGCGGAATGAACGTCGGGATTGATCTGATCAGTTTCTACACGCCGCAGTACTTCCTGGACCTGAAGGTCTTCGCGGAAGCGCGCGGCGTGGACAAGGACAAGTTCTACCTCGGCATCGGCCAGGAGAAGATGGCGGTGCCGCCGCCGGACGAGGACATCGTCACCATGGCGGCCAGCGCCGCCCTGCCCATCCTGGACCAGGTCAACCGGGACGACGTGGAGCTGCTCCTGTTCGCCACGGAGAGCGCCGTGGATCAGTCCAAGGCGGCGGCGATGTTCGCGCACAGCCTGCTCAAGCTGCCGCGGCGCTGCCGCGCGATGGAGACCAAGCAGGCCTGCTACAGCGGCACGGCGGACCTCCAGCTGGCGGTCTCGTGGATCGCCGCGCACCCCGGCAGGAAGGCGCTGGTGCTGTGCGCCGACATCGCCCGGTACGACCTCAGGAGCCCCGGCGAGCCCACGCAGGGCGCCGGCGCGGTCGCCATGCTCGTGAGCGCGAATCCCCGGATCCTGGCGATCGACCCGGAGGTCGGCCTGTACGCCGAGGACGTCATGGATTTCTGGCGGCCGAACTACCGCGAGGAAGCGCTGGTGGACGGGAAGTACTCGATGCTGGTCTACATCACGGCCCTGCTGGAGTCGTGGCGGCAGTACACCCGGCTTTCCGGGCGGGGCTACAAGGACCTGTGCCGCTTCTGCTATCACCTGCCCTTCACGCGCATGGCCGAGAAGGCGCACGTGCGGCTCGCGAAGGAGGCCGGCCTGACCGACACGACGGCCGAGGGCGTCCAGGGGCTCATCGGCGATTCCCTGCGGTACAACCGGATCACCGGCAACACGTACACGGCGTCGCTGTACGAGGGCCTGACCTCCCTGCTCGACTACAGCGCGGAGGACCTGGGCGGGCGGCGCATCGGCCTGTTCAGCTACGGGTCCGGGTGCATGGGCGAGTTCTACAGCGGCACGCTCCAGCCGGGCTACCGCCAGCACCTCTTCACGGAGCGGCACAGGAATCTCCTGGACGGCCGTACCGCGTTGACTTACCAGCAGTATGAGGATATCTTTCAACTTGGCATTCCCACCGACGGGGGCGAGCACACGTTTGCGCAGTACCGAACGGGGCTGTTCCGGCTGGGCGGGATCAACCAGCACAAGCGGTATTACGAGACCTTGTGATGAAAGCCATTGCGCCAGGGAAACTTATACTGAGCGGCGAGCATGCGGTCGTCTACGACCGGCCGGCTATCGCCATGGCCGTGGACCGCAGCGCGCAGTCGGTCATCACGCCCGCGGGCGACGCGGAGGAGATCGCCTTCAACCTGCAGGATCTCAAGCTGGAGGAGTCGTTCACCGTCCGCGCCCTGCGCGAACTGAAGAACCGCGTGATGAGGAACTACCGCCTGTTCCTCGAGGGCAAGCTGGGAATCCGCGAGGTGCTCCACAAGCCGGTCGAGCTGTTCCAGTTCGCGTTCATCACGATCCTCGACGGACTGCACCTGAAGGTCGCCAACGGACTGAGGATCCAGCTCCATTCGAACATCCCGATCGGGTGCGGCATGGGCTCGTCCGCCGCCACGGTCCTCAGCGTCCTGCGCGGCATCGGGCATTACTTCCGTGTGGAGTTCCGGCCGGAGTGGTACCTCGCGTACAGCCTCGAGACCGAGAACCTCCAGCACGGCCACGCCAGCGGCGTGGACACCTACATCTCCCTGAACGGCGGGTGCGCCCGGTTCCAGAAGGGCGAGGCTCACCAGCTTCCGCTGCCGCGCCTGCCGATGCACCTGGTCCACACCGGCGTTCCGGAAACGACCACGGGCGAGTGCGTCGCGCGCGTCCGCGAGAAGTTCGGGGAGAGCCGGATCTGGGACGACTTTGAAGGCGTGACGCGCGCCATGGAGCAGGCGCTCGCCAGGAACAACCTGGAGGAAATCCAGGCCGTGATCCGCGAAAACCACCTCCTGCTCAGCCAGATCGGCGTGGTGCCGGACATAGTCCAAAGCTTCGTCGCCGACGTCGAAAAGAAGGGCGCGGCGGCCAAGATCTGCGGTGCCGGGGCAGTGGGCGGCGACAAGGGCGGCGTGGTGCTGGTGGCCTCCGAGCGGGCCCCCAGGGAACTCTGCGACCAGTACGGCTACTCGATCATGTCCGTGCGGGGAGAACCCCTTGGCGCGCGTATCGTATAGAGCCTCCGCGCCGGGCAGCTTGATGCTCCTCGGCGAGCACGCCGTGCTCCATGGCAAGCGGGCGCTCGTCTGCGCCGTCAACCGCAGCATCCGCGTCGCACTCACCCCCCGCAAGGACCGCCAGGTCCACATCGACTCGTCGCTCGGGCACCTCTCCCTGGACCTCGACCGGATCGAGATGAAGGACCCCTTTCTTTTCGTGATCTCGGCGATCGCGCAGCGAAAGGAACACCTGAAGAGCGGTTTCGATCTCAAGATCGAGTCCGATTTTTCGCACCAGGTCGGCCTCGGTTCGTCGGCCGCCGTCACCGTGGCCACCTCCGCCGCGCTGTCGGCCTGGCTCGGCGAGCGGCTGGACCGGCAGAGGCTGTTCAACAACGCCGTGCTCGTGGTGCGGGAGACCCAGGGCCTGGGCTCCGGCGCCGACATCGCCGCCAGCACGTTCGGCGGCGTGATCAATTACTGCGCCGAGCCGCTGGACATCCAGAAGCTCACGAACACCCACCCGCTGACCGTGATCTACTCCGGCAGCAAGAAGCCCACGGCGGAAGTGGTTAAGCTCGTGGAGGGTGCCCGGACCATTCACCCGGTGATCTTCGAGGCCATTTTCAGGGTGATGGACCGGTGCGTGCAGAACGCCGCCGCCGCGGTCTGGCGGGAGGATTGGCGGACCCTGGGCGGGCTCTTCAACATCAACCACGGCCTGATGGAGGCCATCGGCGTGAGCAACGCCGTGCTGTCCGAAATCGTCTACGCGCTCCGGGCCGATCCCGGAATCCTGGGCGCCAAGATCTCCGGCTCCGGATTGGGCGACTGCGTCATCGGCCTCGGCCAGGCCCAACGCAAGGAATGGCCGTACGCGGTCGTGCCGGTGGAAATATCTCCGAACGGAGTCACCGTCAGCTGAGAGGTCTTTCATGCTGAAGAAGCGGGATGTGGTCAGGCGGGTGCTGCAGGGCCGGCCCGTCCGCGCGAGCCCCGAGGGCACCGCCTTCGCCCCCGCCAACATCGCGCTCTGCAAGTACTGGGGAAAGCGCGACGAAGAACTGAACCTCCCTGTTACCTCCAGCCTCTCCGTCTCCCTGGGCTCCCTTGGGTCGCGCGTCAGCCTCACGCTCGCGGAGGGCGCGGACGTCGTCGAGCTGAACGGGACCGTGCTCGGTGCCGACACGCCGTTTACGAAACGCGCAACGGCCTTTCTCGACCTGTTCCGGCCCGATCCGTCGGCGCGTTTCCGCCTGAGCGCCGAGAACACGATTCCGACAGCCGCCGGGTTCGCCTCGTCGGCCTCCGGTTTCGCCGCCCTGGTGCTCGCGCTGGACCGCCTCTTCGGCTGGGGGCTCGACCGGAAAAGCCTCTCCATCCTGGCGCGCCTCGGCAGCGGCAGCGCCTGCCGCTCGGTCCACGAGGGCTTCGTGGAATGGCACGCCGGGCAGGCCGCCGACGGGATGGACAGCTGCGCTGAACGGTTGGATGCGACCTGGCCGGACTTGCGGATGGGACTGCTGGTGGTCTCCGACGAGGAGAAGTCCATCGGTTCCCGCCCCGCCATGAAGCACACCGTCGAGACCTCTCCCCTCTACACCGCGTGGCCGGCCAAGGTGGAGAAGGACCTGGCCGCCCTGAAGGACGCCATCCGCCGCCGCGATTTTCCGATGCTGGGAAGAACGGCCGAGTCGAACGCACTCGCCATGCACGCCACGATGATCGCTGCCTGGCCGCCGGTGCTGTACTGGCTCCCGGACTCGGTCCACGCCATGCAGCGCATCCGCGCCCTCCGCGACAAGGAGCTCGAGCTCTACTTCACCATGGACGCCGGCCCGAACCTGAAACTGCTGTTCGAGGAGAAGGACACCGACGCCGTGACGCAGGCGTTCCCGGAAGTGGAAGTCGTGGCGCCGTTCGCGAACCCGTAGTGGCGACCCCTGGTTCGTCGAGTCAACCAGGCGGCTGCCAACGATCAGTCCCTAGAGAACCCGATCTTCTTCGGCTTCACCTCGGCCGGTTCGCGGAGCTGGCGGATGGCGTTCACCAGCGACCCGATTTTCTCGTCGTGGCCCTTCACCCGGCGCTCCGCGTCGGCCAGCCGGCGGGCCAGCTCGCGGTGGCTGGCCAGCATTTCCCTCATCCGCACGAAGGCCCGAACGACGAACACGCTCACGTCGACCGCCCGTCGCGAGTTCAGCACGCTGGCCAGCATCAGGGCGCCGTGCTCTGTGAACCCGTAGGGCAACGACGGCGAGAAGCGCAGCCCCTTGAGGTGGTCGCAATGTGCGACCACCTCCACCTTTTCTTCGCGGGTCAGCTGGAACATGAAATCCGCGGGGAAGCGGTCGGCATTGCGCTTGACGGCCTGGTTCAGCGCCTTGGTCGGCACCCCGTAGAGCTCGGCCAGGTCCGAGTCCATCATGACCCGTTCGCCGCGGACCAGCAGGATCATGCTCGCAATCCGCTCCGTCGGCACCAGCGATTCCTTGGCGGCCATGGTTTGACCCTTTCTTTTCGGAGGTGGTCACAATCTGTGACCGCCTCGCCCCGTCATTTCTTGCCCAGTTGCTTCCCCGCCCATTGGGCCTGGCGGGCGATGCCCACCAGGATCCGTATGTCCTTCACCGTCAGCTTGCCCCGCGAGAAGATGCGGCGCAGGCCCATCATCATGTGGTCCGCCTTGTCGCCTTTCATGAAGCCGATGCCGAGGAGCGCGTCCCGCCACATCTCGAACATCTTCTCCCTCATGGCGGACGGCGCCTCGGGCGAGAGCTCCACGGGCGGCTCCGCCGCGCCCGAGGCCAGGAAGATCTCGTAGCAGCACAGCATCACGGCCTGCGCCAGGTTCAGCGAGGAGTAGTCCGAAGAGGACGGGATGCGGATGATCTGCGTGCAGACCGCCAACTCCTCGTTCGTCAGGCCGTCCGTCTCGCGCCCGAAGACCAGGGCCACGCGGGTGTCCTTCGCGGTTTCGACCAGCCGTGGCGCCCAATCGCGCGGCGTCTGCGCGTGGCCGCGGTACAGGCCCTGCCGCGCCGTCGTGCCGGCCACGAGCCCGCAGTCGGCGACGGCCTTCTCCAAGGTCGAAAACTCCTTCCGGTTCTCGAACACGTCCGCCGCGTGGAGGGCCATCATCCTGGCTTCGTCGAGATTCCAGCTTCCGCGCGGCGCGGCGACCGCGAGGTCGGACAAGCCCATGTTCTTCATCGCGCGGCAGACCGATC
This sequence comes from Verrucomicrobiota bacterium, assembly GCA_043803015.1. Lineage (GTDB taxonomy): Bacteria > Verrucomicrobiota > Kiritimatiellia > CAIQIC01 > JAGNIJ01 > JAZDKK01. The sequence goes on along the minus strand of JAZDKK010000079.1, from coordinate 12,236 downwards.
CCACGTTCCCGCTGTAGATCGGGCTGACCAGTACCACGCGGATGTTCTTCAGCGACATGACACGGAAACGTTAGTCATTCTGTCCGGCAGACTCAACACGTCTGTTGACGGTGTGGCCACAATACGAGTGCTTTACGCGCCCCCGTCACGCCATTATGATGGCGCCTCTTATTGTCCGGGGAGTCGGGAACCTCAAAGGTAAACTATGCTGCTTTGGCTCTGGATCCTGCCGATCGCCTCCGCCCTGCTCTGGCTGACGATAGGGCTCCGCCTGCGTTTCCTCAAGAAGACCATCCCCTCGCTGGACTCGACCAGGCCCCTATCGGAACCGCCCGGCGGCTGGCCGTTCATCTCCGTCATCGTCCCCGCCCGCAACGAGGAGAAGGAGGTGGGCAAGTGCCTCGCTTCGCTCGTGCAGCAGGACTACCCGCGCTTCGAGCTCATCTTCGTGGACGATCAATCCACCGACGCCACGAGCCGCATCGCCCGGGATGCCCTGCAGGGCTGCTCGTTCTGCAAGATCATCGATGGGGCTCCGCGCCCGGACGGACAGCACTGGATCGGGAAGACCTGGGCGCTGGTCCAGGGCGTGGCGCAGGCCAAGGCGGACTGGCTGTTGTTCATCGATTCCGACATCGTCCACCACCCGGCCACCTTCAAGCAGGCCATAGCCGAGGCCGTCCGGCTCGGCGTGAACGCCCTGAGCATCCTGCCGAGCATTGATTGCCGGTCGTTCTGGGAGAAGTCGGTCATGCCGCTCTTCGCCTCGCTGTCGGTCCTGGTCGAGCCGCTGGACAGCGCGAGCCAGCCCGAGAAGCGCGCCGCCCGCCTGGGCGGAGCGTTCCTGCTGATCAAGCGGGACGTCTACCAGGCGGCCGGCGGACACGAGGCCGTCCGCGACAAGATCCTGGAGGACATGGCGCTGGCCCGGGTGCTGAAGAAGCAGGGCCGGAGGATCTGGCTGACCTACACCCACGACCTGACGACCACGCGCATGTACGACAGCTTCCACGACCTGTGGACAGGGCTCGGCCGGCTGAGTTTCCCCATGCTGAATTACTCGCTCGCCCTGCTGCTCGTGGCCCACCTTGCGGCGCTGGTCGGGCCGCTCGTACCGTGGCTCTGGCTGGCCGGCGGCCTTTGGCTCCTGGCGCGCGGCGCCGCGGCCGGCCTCGCCTACGCTGCCGTGGGCGCGGGCTTGTGCGTGCTGGCGCGCCGGGCCGTCCAGCCGGTCTTCACCGTGGTGAAGGTGCCCTCGCAGTACGCGTGGCTCCTGCCCCTCGCCTCCGCCCTGTACGTCCTCGCCGCCACCTACGCCGCCTTCCGCCATTTCACCGGCAAGGGCCTGACCTGGAAGCAGAGGCAGTGCGTGGCGCAAAGATCCTAGCCCCTCTCCTATTCTTATTCGTACTCGTACTCACATTCTTGCTCGTACTCGAGCCCCAGCCCGCGAGTAGGAGTAAGAAGAAGACGGCGAGGGTATTTGTCTCGACGAAGCCGGCGTGCCCCGATATAGGTACTCCCCGATAACTTTCTGGAGGCGATCATGGACGAGCTTCTTAGAATCCTGAAGAGCAACGCGCTGGAAACGCCGGAAAACATGGCGAAGATGCTGAACCTGACGGTGGAGCAGGTGAAGAAGAAGATCGCGGACTATGAGAAGAAGGGCGTGATCCGCGGCTACCAGGCCATCGTCAACGAGGACCAGCTCGACCTGGACCGGGTAACGGCCGTCATCGAAGTCAAGGTGACGCCGGAGCGCGAAGGCGGGTTCGACCGGGTGTCCACCCGCATCAGCCGCTTCGCCGAAGTGCAGTCGGTCTATCTCATGTCCGGCTCGTACGACCTGCTCCTTTTCGTGGCCGGCAAGGACCTCCGGGAAGTCGCCTCCTTCGTGAGCGAGAAGCTCGCCACGCTCGCGGGCGTCACGTCCACGTCCACCCACTTCATGCTGAAGACCTACAAGCACCACGGCGTGCTGATGGAGACGGAACATGCAGACGAGAGACTCAAAGTCTCCCCGTGAGTGGATCGCGCGGCACGTCCGCGACATCCCCCGCTCCGGCATCCGCGACTTCTTCGACATCGTCAGCACGATGAAGGACATCATCAGCCTGGGCATCGGGGAACCCGATTTCGACACGCCCTGGCACGTGCGGGAGTCGACGGTGTTTGCGCTCGAGAAGGGGGCGACCCACTACACCTCCAACATGGGGATCCTGGAGCTCCGGAAGGCCATCGCGGGGTACGTGAAGAAAGCCTTCAAGGCGAGCTACGACCCGGAGACGGAAATCCTGGTCACGGTCGGCGTCAGCGAGGCGCTCGACCTGGCCCTGCGTGCGCTGATCAACCCGGGCGACGAGGTGCTGTACCACGAGCCGTGCTACGTCTCGTACCGCTCGGACGTGATCTTCGCCCACGGCCTGCCGGTCACGGTCGAGACCCGGCGCGAGCAGGATTTCCGGCTCACGCGCGACCTGCTGGAGGAGAAAGTCACGCCGCGGACGAAGATCCTGCTCCTGAATTTCCCGAACAACCCGACGGGCGCGACCCTGCCGCGGAAGGACGTGGAAGCCCTGGCGGAGTTCGCCAGGAAGCACGACCTTCTCGTGATCACGGACGAGATCTATGCCGAGCTGACGTACGACAGCGAGCACGTCAGCATCGCTTCCCTGCCCGGCATGAAGGAGCGGACCGTTTTCCTGCACGGCTTCTCCAAGGCCTGGGCCATGACCGGCTTCCGGCTGGGCTATGCCTGCGCGCCGCCGGAGCTGACCGAGGCCATGATGAAGGTGCACCAGTACACCATGCTCTGCGCCCCCACCATGAGCCAGAAGGCTGCCGTCGAGGCGCTGACGCGTCCCGAGGTGGACGTGTCGGAGATGACCGCCGAGTACCGGAAGCGCCGGAACTTTATCTACCAGTCGTTCTGCGACATGGGCTTACCCTGCAGCAAGCCGGTGGGCGCGTTTTACGCGTTCCCGTATGTCGGGGAGTACGGGCTCTCGTCCAAGGACTTCGCGCTGAAGTTCCTCGAGGAGGAGAAGGTGGCTGTGGTGCCCGGAAGCGCATTCGGCGCCTGCGGCGAGGGGTTCGTCCGGTGCGCGTACGCGACCTCGATGGACAACCTCAAGGAAGCGATGGTCCGCCTGGGCCGGTTCATCGGGAAGTTGAAGAAGCGCTGACCGGGCCGCCTCAGGAGCGGCTCGGCTTGCCGCCGACCGGCGGCGTCTCGTCGGAGGGCGCGACGTGCTCGGCCGCGGCGTCCTGCAGCAGGGTCAGGACACGGTCGACCGAGTTCTGGATCACGCCCATCTCCTTGGCGATCTGTTCGAAGCGGCCCATGTTGTCGGACCGGAGTTTCTCGAGGTAGGTTCGGCGGTCGCGGACTTCCTCCAGGTTCGCGACCAGCCGTTCGACCTTCGACTGCGAGAGGGCCAGCTCATCGCATAGGATCTTGATCCGCTCCTGCGGGTCGCCATCGACCACCAGGGGCGGAGCGGCCGCCGCCACGCGCTCCTCCAGCAGAAGGCCCGGCACCTGGATCTGCTTGCCGCAGTCGGGGCACGTGATGACCATCCCGGACCCGCGGGCGTCGATGGCCAGGCTCTTGTCGCAGAACGGGCACTCGAAAATGATGTCGTTCGAGGCAGGTTTTGCCACGGCCTGGGGATGGGGTGCCATGATCCTCTCTCCGGCTCCGATCGATTCTCCCCGTAATCTACACAGAAAACAGGGTGCGGCAAGCCCTTCCCTAGTTCAGCGGGACCGGCTCGCCGGGGTCGTCCACGTCTCCGGCCGGCGTCTCCAAGTCGGGCACGGCCTCGGGAGCAACGCCGGTGGGCTCGAGCACCGTGGGCTGGTTCGGAACCACCGCAGGCGCGGGTTCCGGCTGTTCAGCCGGCGGAGGCAAAACCACCGGGGCCGGCTCCGGCTCGACCTGGTCCGCGATGCCCTGATCCACGCCCCCTTCCATCTCCGAAGGCACCACCACCGTCACCCGCGGCGCCATCTGCACTTCCGCCGGGGCCGAGCCCTCCCTCTGCGGCTCGAACAGCGCCCGCTGCTTCCGGGCGGCGCGCTCCGCTTTCTTCTCTTCCCGCTGCTGCGCTTCGGTCGGACGGGTCAGCGGGCTGTCGGACCAGCCGCGGTACCACTTGCTCTGCGACGCCCGGGTGGCCGCGTGCAGGCGCTCGGTCTCGCGGCGGGCTTCCTCCGGCGACGTCAGGACGTAGGGGGTCAGCAGGACCAGCAGCTCGGTGCGGTTATTCTTGTCCGTGTCCGCGCGGAAGAGCGTCCCCAGCACCGGGATGTCGCCGAGGATCGGGACCTTCGCGCGCGACTTGCGGCGATCGGTGGACACGAGGCCGCCGAGCGCGATGGTCGAGCGGCTCGGCACCGCGATCTGCGCCTGCATTTCCCGCTTCGTGATGATCGGGACGTTGTTGCCGTCGATCACCTCGAACCCGCCGACGTTGTCCGCGGTCTGGCTGATCTCCATGACCACGTACCGCTGGGGGTTGATCCGCGGCGTGACCGTCAGGTTGATGCCGATGTTCCGGTATTCGTAGCTGGAGGTCTGCTGGCCGGCGTCCGACGTGCTCGTGGTGGTCACCACGGGGCGCTCTTCACCCACGATGATCTTGGCCTCGGTGTTGTCCGTCGTAAGGATCACCGGGGTCGAGAGAATCCGCGCGTCCGAGGAGCCGGCCGCCATGCGGATGACGGCATCGATGTTGAGGTCGTAGAGGGTCGTGAAGTAGGTCAGGCCGCCCGCGCCGATCACCGGGTCGTTGCGCTGGATCGAGGCGCCGTCCCGGAACGAGGTTCCGTCGCCCATGCGCGAGCCGCCGCCGTAGGAGAACAGGGGCTCGCGCACCAGGACGCCGCCGTTCGGCCCCTGCAGGTTCTCGTTGTAGGCGACCATGGACCGCTGCAGCCAGTCCAGGCCGTACTCCAGGTTCTTCGTCAGGCCCACCTCCAGGATGACCGCCTCGATCAGCACCTGGGCGAGCATCGTGTCGAGCTTGTCGATCACGTCCTCCAGCGCGGCCACGTCGGACTTGGTCCCCATCAGCAACAGCGAGTTGGTCCGCTTGTCCGCCAGGATCTTCGTGTTGGGCGAGAGCTGGCCGATCCGGGCCTTCTCCTCGCCGACGGCGGCGCGCAGGCGCTCCTCCGCGCGGCGCGTGATGTAGTCCTGGAGTGCCTGGCCGCGGGCGGCCTCCGCCTGGGTCGCCGGCGCGGTCCCCTCGGCCGCGCCCTGCTGCGGGGCAACCACCTTGCTCTCGGCCTTGGCGGCGCCGACGAACTCGTTCAGGATCGAGGCGATTTCCTCCGCCTTCGCGTACTCCAGGGCCACCACGCGCACGAGGATCTCCGGCTCCACCGGCCGGTCGAGGATCGCCACGATCTTGTCGAAGAACGTGAAGTTAGACGGCCGGGAAATCACGATGAGGATGTTGGTGCGCTCGTCGGCGACGATCTTGACCTTGCCCTGGACGATGCCCCGCTCGGCGAGCGCTGCTTCCGCGGCGGCCTCCGGGTGGGCCTCGACCTGCAGCGCGCGCGCGCGAATGACGCCGGGCGGGCTCGGGGGCTGCGCCACGGCCGCCGCGATGCGCGGCTTCTCGTCCTTCGCTTGCGCGTCCTGGATCAGCTCGTTCAGCCGGCCGGCGATCTTCGAGGCCTCGGCGTATTTGAGCTCGTAGATGCGGGTCTCCACCTTGGCCTCGGTCGGCTGGTCGATGTACTCGAGGATCTCCATGATGCGCTGGAGGTTGGCCCCGGTGTCGGTGATCAGTAGGCTGTTCATGCGCTCGAGCGGCTGGATCTTGCCGTAGCCGTGCAGGAAACCCTGGATGACGGTCTGCGCGTCGGCGATCTCGAGGTACTTGAGCGTGATGATCTGGCTGATCAGGTGGTCCGTCTCTGGAAAGGGCTTCTCGGGAAGCTGGCCGGAGATCTGCATGCCTTCCTGCCGGGCGGCCGTGGGCTGGACCACCTTGAGAAACTTCGTGCCCATCGGGACGAGCGTGACGTTGTTCATGGCCAGCACGCTCTCGATCGCCTGCATCGCCTCCGTCTGCGTCAGCGGCGTCTGTCCCCGGATGGTGATGGTGGCGTTGATGCCGGGCGACTTGATGAGGGTGCGGCCGGTCAGCTCGGCGTAGAAGGTGAGCACCTGGTCCAGCGGCGCGTCGCGGAAGTTCAGCGAGATCATCTTCTCGCTGCCGGCCGCGGCGGGCGGCGGGGCCGGGGCGGCCTCCGGCGCGGGCGGCGCGGGGTTCATGAACGGGGGAGCGCCCTGGCCCGGCGCGGGAACCGAACTGCCGATGAAGGATAGGACCATCCAGAGCGCGACAGCGCGGGTCCACGTTTTGCGAAAAGGCCTAAGCATGGCGACCATTCACCCCGCTCAATCTCGCTCACCTCGGCGGCACCGGCTGGGTCTGCACCGACTCCACCCCCGATGTCGCGCGCGTGTAGGCGCAGTCCACCGTGAAGTTGCCCTTCAGGCGTTTGACCCCGCCCTGCAGCGGGCTCATCGTCAACTGCCGGATGTCCAGAATAGCACCCTGCACCTGCAAAGCATAGAGAAATTGGACGATCCCCTCCAGCTCCCCCTCCCACGTGCAGTTGATCGCGACCTCGTACAGGTCCCCGACGCTCTTCTCCTTCTCGGGCTCGCGCCGCAGCAGCACCACGCCCTCTTCCTGGGCGGTCCGCTCCAGGGTCTTGAGGAGCTCCGCGGTGACGTCCTGCCCCGCGGGGTACTGCGGGAGCTGCTGGCGCAAGGCCTGGAGCCGCTGGTTGACGGCCTCCTTCTCGTCCAGCAGGCGGCCGGCTTCTTTCCTGCGATAGGCCAGGTTCTCCCGCGCGCGGATGGAGTCCTTCCACTCCTTCGTCATGGGCTGGCCGAACCAGTAGGTTCCGCCCAGCACCACGGTGACCGTGGTCAGCCACGCCAGCGTCAGTTCGCGGTTCGAGAACCTCATGGTTTCTTCTCCTCACCCCCGGGCAGGGAGGCGGTGACGGAGAATTCCGACAACTGCACGTTGCCTTCGGTCTTGCTTCGCACGCCCTCGGGCTTGGTCCCGGTGAAGAACGAATCCCGCTCCAGCGCCTGGAAGAAATCGTAGATGGGCTCCGGCGTGGCCGACTGCCCGCGAACGCTGACCGACTCGCCCTTCTTGTAGCTGAAGGAGCTGAGCTCCACGCCCTGCGGCAGCATCGTGCTGACTTCGCGCAAGCATTCCAGGCCGGAGTGGCTGCGGTCGGCGTACAGCTCGAACTCCGCGATCTTCTCCTTCAGCTGCCGGACCTCCTCGGCGGGCCCCTCGAGCGACGTCACCTGGGCCCTCACGCTCGTGAGCCGCTTCTGTTCCAGCTTCAGCCCGCCGACGAAGCCGAACACGCCCACCAGCCACAGCCCCAGGAAAACGGCGGTCGCCGCCAGCAACGCCTTGTGCGTGCGCCTGGCCTGGTTCTCGGTCCGCCACTCCGGCGGTGCCAGGTCCAGGACCGCCTGCTGGCCGCGCCCGGCGGAGCGGCGGGCCAGACCCTCGCTCAGCGGCGGAAGGTTCTCGAAGGGCCGCGCCTCGATGTCCACGCCGCAGGCTTCCCGCAGCTTCGCCACGAGGTCCGGCGGCGGCTCGCCGCCCGCCGGAGCTTCGGCGGCCGGCGTTGCCGATTCGCCCTCCGCGACCTTCGGGGGCACAGCCTTGGACCAGAACCAGAGCGCCAGGACGGAGCTCTCCACGGCGCCGCGCTCCGCCTCCAGCGTGGTCAGGGTGTAGGTGATCTCGTCCGCGAGCTCGGTGAAGAACTCCTCCTGCGAAACGCCCTGCGCCAGGCCGAGCGAACGGAACACCACCGGGATGCCGTCCTGGCTGATGATGAGTTCCGTGCCCGTCGCGTCGAGCAGCAGGAACACCCTCCTCCCCTGCCCGGGCACCTCGCCGCTCTGCGTCAGCAGGTGCCACCACCCCATCACCTCCACGTCGATCCACCGCGGCAGGCGTCCCGCCTTGCCGAACGCCGCGCCCAGGGCGGTCACGATGTCGCGCTGGACGGCAGCGATGAGCACCCGGGACGAACTCCCCTTCTGCGCCAGGGGCTCGTACGAGACCGCCATGTGCTCGATCGGAAAGGGGGAGAACTTGTCGACCTGCAGTTCGGCCATGCTCTTCATCTCGGCCGGGTCGATCGTCGGCAGGTCCACCACGCGGAGGAGCACCTTGCCGGCCGGGATGGCGGCGCACAGATCGCCCTTCGCGTGGTCGCAGGCGGACTTCAGGGCGCCCGCCAGTTCCTGCGCGGCGAGGTCGGCGCCGGCGGCCTTCACGCTGCGATGATCCGCCACCTCGTAGCGGTTCTTGGCCGGCCGGATGCCCGTCCACTCCAGCGCCCCGTCCCGCAGGACCACGGCCGTTATGGGATTCTGGGCCATTCCGCAATCACTAATGACCAATGACTACTGACGAATCAATGACCAAATGACGGAGTGCCCTCACCCCATCCCTCTCCCGGAGGGAGAGGGAGACTCTTGCAGCACCTGGCTTCCACCCTCTCCCGCGTGCGGGAGAGGGGCGGGGTGAGGGTGCACCGCGATCTGTTGCCCAGCCTACGGCATATCTTCCTCCCGCCAGAACAGCGGGGTCACGCCGCCCTCGTCCACCTGCAGAACGCACCAGATGCCGCTCCGGACGCCCTGCATCTCCCCCTTCGAAACCACGCGCATGAACCGGCGCTCCGTGGTGGTCATTCGGTCCCGCGCTCCCTGGTCGTTCAAGCCCAGCAGGTTCATCACCTCGTCCACGCTCTCGAACCCGTCGTCCTTGGTCCCCTCCTCGCCGTCGATCCCCAGGCGGCCCTTGAGGACGTCGTCCACGTCGTACTCCTCCAGGCCGGGTATGGTCAGCAGCACCTCGCGGGAGGCGGTGTTGACGTTGACCTTGCCGTCGCCCCACGTGGTGAGCCACTGGGCGATGCCGGGGTACGACTCCCCGTCCTTCTCCTCCGACGGACCGCCGTACACGAGGGCGTGCGTGAAGCCCTTGATCAGGAGGAGTTCGTCCACCGTGTCGAGCGCCGCGTTCTTGCATTCGTAGCCGCGATCCTCGTAGAACCCATCGTCCGACTCCGCCCCGTTCAGCGCGTGCAGGTCGTCGGCGTCGGTCCAGTCGTGGAAGCAGTCGATCAGCCCGGGCCACATCTCCTGCGGCACGTTGCCCTCGTCCAGCACCTCCTCCCAGTCCTCGTCGCTGAGCGTGTTGACGTTCCGGCGCCCCTGCTCGGGCAGGATGTCGAGGGTGAACCGGCCCAGGCCGACCTCGCGCGACAGCCCGGAGAGGCCCATGCCCTTCTGGAGGTTGAGCGCGCGGATGTACGTCTCCTCGTCCAGGCCCTCCTCCGGCATCTCCTTCTTCGCCGTGAAGCTCTTGGCCAGCAGGTACTTCGCGTACTCGATGCCGGCGCGGGCCAGGTACTGCGCCTTCAGGCGCTTCCGGAAGAAGGAGGTGATGCCCGCCTCGACCTGCATGTCGAAAGCGAAGGCGCCGATCAGCAGGGAGAGGATGATCAGCACCCAGAGGGCGACGATCAGCGCGGAGCCCGCCTTTGCCCTCCGGGGATTTGAGATGCCAGATTTCAGACCTGAGATTGCGGATCTTCCAAACCCTGGAAAAGCGCGGCGGGAATTTTCCAATGTTTGGAAAAGAACCTCCAAGATCTTCCAATGTTTGGAAAAACTCATCGGACTTTGTTCGTGCTCGACCCTTCGTCTGTCACGGCGTTGGTCAGGGCGGGAGCGATCGGGATCTCGACCAGGCGCTCGATCTTGACCGGCTCGCCGTACTGCTCGAGCGGATCCATGTACAGCGTGATCTCGAGGAGGCTTGGCACCGAGTTGGTGTCCTCCCACTCGCCCTCCCAGGATTCCGTTTCCAGGTCGTACACGCGGCAACTGATGCCCTTCACCTCGGTGGAGACGAACCACGGGTCCACGTCGTCCTCTTCCATGTCCGCCAGGTGCGGCAGGGCGCGGATGGCCACGGCGGAGTCGCCGTCCTCGTTCTCCTCGATATCGACCACCAGCCGGTGGAGGCTGTTCGCCAGCGGGTCGTCCGGCGGCATGAACGCGGTGCTCGCGGTGACCCAGCTCAGTCGGTCCTCCGGGTAGCCGCCGCTGGAGCTCTTCAGGCGAAAGCCGTACTTGCTGGGGGCGGTGTGGAAGAACGCCGCCGACCGCAGGGCCGACACGAGCTGCTCCATCACGAAGTCGCCGTGTTTCAGCTCGTCCTGCAGTTCGCCGCCCCGCCGCCACGCCGTGATGGTCGCGGAGAACGTGCCCCAGATGATCGCGAACGCCGTGACGAGGATGGTGAGGGCGACCAGGAGCTCGAGGAGGGTGAAGCCCGCGGATTGCGGAATGCGGATTGCGGAATGCGGATTCCCGGTTCGTCCAATCCGCAGTCCGAAATCCGAAATCCGAAATCTGTCAGCGGCTGACAACCGTCCCCCCTTCCTTCTCCTCCGGTTTGTAGAGATAGGTTTCGACCTGCTCGCCGACCGAGAGGCCGCGCTCAGACCAGAGCACGCGGGTCAGCACCGAGTAGAGGCCGTCTTCTTCCTTGCCGATGAGGGTGATGGCGCGGCTCCAGCGGTAGCCGGGGTAGTTGCCCGTGAAGGAGCCCTCTTCCGTGCCCTCCTCGATCTTCTCCTCGAGTTGAAGCGGGTGCTCGAGCTCCACGCGCCCGATGAGATGCCGCGCGGTTTCGTAGTTCCGGGACTGCCGGATGACGGAGAGGCACTTGGATGCGGTGGCAATCAGGACCGAAAGCCCGACTCCGAGTATCGCCAGGGCCAGCATCACTTCCACCAGCGTGAGGCCTGTTCTGACCCCGGACCCCTGACCCCTGACGCCCCGGTCAGTCATACTCAACCTTCGCCTTCCCCGACAAGGGATCGACGGTGACGGTGGCCTGCTTGTTGTACTCGTCGCGCAGGGTGACGGTGTACGGGTCGCACATGCCGTTCGGCTGGTAGTTCACCCAGTAGATCCCCTTGATCTCCTGTTCCGCCTTCCCGCTTTCGAAGTCGGCGATCTTCACGCCCTCGGCCAGCGGGCGGATGAGCTCCGAAGACACGGCGGACGGCGCCGCCTTGGCCTGCTCCTCCCCCGCCGCCTTGTCCACGGACTCCACGCCCGTCCGCTCGGCGCGCTGATCGAGGAACATCTGCCGGTCGTCGGGCGTCGCCGCCGCGACCGAGACGATTTCCAGCTCCTGCTTCTCCACGTCGAAGAGGATCGCCACGGGTACCTGCTTGAGCACGGCCATGCCGCGGGCGTACCGGTGGCTCATCACGACCGCGCGCGCCGAGGTCCGGAGTTTCGCGCCGCGGTACGAGCGGATGAAGGAGGGCACGGCGAGGGCCGATGCGAGCAGGGTGATGACGATGACCAGCAGGAGCTCGATCAAAGTGAATCCGCGTTCGTGTGCGCTTCCGCCCGTCATGAAACCTGCTTCCCCGAAGGAACGGCGCCCGTCACGGCTGGCTCGTCTTCGCCCAGTTGCCGATATCGTCCGTGCCGCCGTCGGCCGCATCGGGCCCCATCGAGTGCAGGTCGTAGCTGTGCGGATTGCGCGAGCCCGGGCAGGCGTAGATGTAGTCGTTGCCCCAGGGATCTTTCGGCATCCCCTTCTCCAGGTACGGCCCGCGCCAGTTCTGCGCCCCGCCGGGCGCCGTGAGCAGACCCTGCAGCGACGGCGGGTACGTGCCGTTGTCCACCTCGTACAGCCGGAGGGCCATCCCGATGTTGCTGACATCCGCCTCGGCCGCCGCGATCTGCGCCTGCCGGACGCGCCCGCCGAGCCGCGGGATCGCAATGCCGACCAGGATGCCGATGATGACGACGACGAGGAGGATTTCGATCAGGGTGAAGCCAGACCGGCTGATCCGGGATGCCATCTTGCGCGTGTGCTTCATAGCGTTCTCCATTGCCGATTTTCGATTTCCGATTGCCGATCTACCATCCAGCTCTATTGTACGCCGGGCAATCGAAAATCGGAAATCGCAAATCGACAATCTCACTGCACCTTCAATCCACTGGTCAGATCAAACACCGCCAGCAGCATGCTGATGGCCACAAAGCCCACGAGGACCGCCATGACCATGATCATGATGGGCTCCAGCACCGTCGTAAAAATCTTGACGCTCCGGTCGAGTTCGTC
>JAZDKK010000078.1:0-26676 GCA_043803015.1 Verrucomicrobiota bacterium | reverse complement strand
CGCCCCTGCGGCGCCGGAAGCGCTCAAGACGATCCGCGTGAAGTCGCGGCCGCGCGAGGAGTTTCTCCGGATGCTGAACAATCCGAAGCGGAAGGAATTCATGGAGGCGGTGTGGACGCTGGAGCTGGACCAGCGGTACGGTCCGCTGCTGCGGTTCTACGAGATGACGCCGGAGGAGATGCGGTACTTCAGGAGCCTCCTCCTCGAGAAACGCTCGCGCGCGGACGACGGGACCACCCGCGTGCTGGCCGCGGGCGACGATGCGGCGCAGCGGGCGGCCGCCCAGGAGACCCGCGACCAGGCGCTCCGGGAGATCGACGGCCGCGTCCGCGAGTTCCTCGGCGGCGACGCGTTTGAGGAGTACGAGGGCTACGAGCGAAGCCTGCCGGAGCGGATGATGCTCCACGATTTCAAGGTCGTTGCCGACAACGCCGGGAGCCCGCTCGGCTACAACCAGGAGGACAAGCTCATCCGCCTGATGCACGAGGAGCGGGCCGCGGTCCCCGAGCTGAGCGAGCTGTACGAAAACGAAGGCCGCCCGGCGGCGATCGGGGGCGACCGCGGCCTGCAGATCATCCGCGCGGTGAACGTCTGGCGCGACCGCGTCCTGATGCGCGCCCGCGGCCTCCTGGACGAGCGCCAGATGTACTTCTTCGAGGGCCAGGTCCAGCAGATCCGCGACGTCATCGAGGTCAGCATCACCATGGCCCCGCTGGTCATGGAGAGCGAGTAGAGGACCGTCGCGCATTCCTCAGGACCGCAAGCTCACGTGCGACGACATCCAGCATTACCAGAAGATTGTCGTCGCCCTCAATGAAACCATCCGGCTGATGGGGGAGATCGACGCCCTCATCCCGTCTTGGCCGATAGCGTAAGCAGCAGGTTCCCCGTGATCAGGTAGGTGGCGACCAGATTCGTTCAATGAACCTGCTTGCGGATTCTGCCGAGCGTGGGAGCGTATCGTCTTGGCGAAGACCCTCTTGTGCCCCCCGTGCATATATATGCGCGACGTGCATAAGTTACTTATCATCCCTGAGATGCCAGCGGGCGCCCTTCTTTGCCCCACGGAGCTCAACCCGGCCTTCCTTCCCCAACTTCTTCATCAGCCCCAAGGACTGGCTGCGGCTCAGCTGTGTGATCTCGCGCACGTCCGCATTTGACAACGGACGATGGGCGAGTGCGGCAAGCACTCGAGCTTTCGCGTTCTCCAAGGCCAATCGCCCGTCAACGTAGTAATCGAGGGCGCCGAGAAGTTGTTGGTAAACCGGGCGCGCGAGCCTGTAGTACTGGCCGCGACCCGCGCCGCCCGCCTCCAAAAGGCCGCGCTGATTCACCAGTTCAGAAAGCAACTCGCGGCCAGCCTCCAGCGGGCGCTGGCAGATTTCAGATGCGCGCCGGCTTGTGATCTCACGGTGGCGAGTCAAATAGTGAAGCACCAGCAACTCGTCCACGTCCAGGCCCTGGTTCTTCTGCAGTAGCTCTAGGAACACGCGCTTCGTCTCCTGCCCTTTCACCGTGACACGAACGGACGCTGGCGAGGACGAGTAGTACGGCGGCTCTTTGCCTTCGCACAGAAGCTCGCGGAAAACGCGCGGAACACCTAGGTTGGCCGCGTTGGCCAAGCGAATGCGGGCCATCACTTGAAAGAGGGCGGCGTTCCGTGCTGCCGACTGGTGGTGAAGTATGTTGTCCGGCGTGATGCCTCCGATGAAACCACCGGCGCTCGAGATCTCAAGGCGGTTGGGATACAGCTTGAGGCATACGCTGCCCGCAGTTCGGTAGTCCCGGTGGACAAAAGCGTTCACGAGCAGTTCCCGTAGTGCCAAAGCCGGATACCTCGGAAATTCTGGATGCACAAGCCATCCGGGCACTGTCGTTATCGGGTTGTTCGCGTTCACCAAATCCCTCAAGCGCCGCAGTGCGACGGTAACACAGTCATGACCGCCCTCGGTCTGGTCGTAATCCGTGTCTGAACGCATTCGGAAGAACTGCCACTGGGCGTTGGACGCATTCGCACGGATCGCGTCTGCGCGGCCAACGAGCAAGACGCACGCCATCAACGCGACCCCGTCCGTTGTGACAAGGCCGAGTCCGCGGAGCAGATCAGCATCGGAAAGGCGTGCAAGTTCACCTGCAGCGTCAGCTTCAGTCATTAGTGCCCGCAACTCCTCCATCGCCGCGGCGCTGATGAGTTCTTGGGGATCACCCGCGACTCGGGCGGCAGTAAACTCGACACCAGCTTCCGTTCTGATTGCGTCGATCTCCTGTAGCGTCATCCCGCGCAACTCGTCTCCCAAGCGGATCAGGTACTTGCCGTCGCGCGTGTGGAGGGGCATGCCGCGAGGCCGCGCGGGGATGTGGGCGACCAGCACAGAGCCCGTCGAGGTTTGCACTACTTCTAAGCGTAGATGTAGTTCCGCCGAGTCCACGACGCTGTCGCGCATGACCTTCAGGTCCTCTGCGGTTGGAGTGCGGATCGGCACGATCTGTCGGGGCAGTCGGTCTGTGACGCCCATGACGAGTAGACCACCGCCGGCATTGCCGATTCCGACAGCATACTCGGCCAGCTCCTTCCGAGTGAGAGCGGTGGGTTTGAACTCAACGCCCACACCCTCCTCTTTGAGCATAAGCTCCCGCAGCTCAGCTTCAGTCATGGTTTGCCTACCTTCACCGGGCGCCCGCGCACAAACCCGGACCAAGCATCTCCGGCCGGCAGCACTTCACAAGCTAGCGGAAACCGTCGGTCTTGAAAACACATTTGGCCACCGCCAGCGTATCGGCTCCCGCCGGCCTGCGGATAGGTCTTGATTTATCGGCGGGGCGAAGCTAGGTGTATCCCGTTTTGTCCACGACGAAAGAGAGGTTGCCATGGCTAGGATCGATTTCGGCGGAGTGAAGGAAACCGTGGTCACGCGGAAGGAGTTCCCGCTCGCGAAGGCGCGGAAGGTGCTGAAGAAGGAAACCATCGCGATCATCGGCTACGGGGTCCAGGGACCCGCGCAGTCGCTCAACCTCAAGGACAACGGCTTCAAGGTCATTATCGGCCAGGCGCCGGAATTCAAGCGCGACTGGGACCGCGCGGTGGCCGACGGCTGGGTGCCGGGCAAGACGCTGTTCGACATCCCGACGGCCGTGAGGAAGGGGACCGTCATCCAGATGCTGGTGTCCGACGCGGCGCAGCGCACGATCTGGCCCGTCGTCAAGAAGAACCTGAAGAAGGGCGACGCCCTCTACTTTTCGCACGGCTTCTCCATCACCTACATGGACAAGAGCGGCGTGGTTCCGCCGAAGTGGGTGGACGTGATCATGGTCGCGCCCAAGGGGTCCGGCACCTCGGTGCGCCGGAACTTCCTTTCGGGCGCGGGCATCAACTCGAGCTTCGCGATCCACCAGGACTACACCGGCCGCGCGAAGCAGCGCTGCCTCGCGATCGGCCTCGGGATCGGCTCGGGCTACCTGTTCCCGACGACGTTCCCGCACGAGACGAACAGCGACCTGACCGGCGAGCGCGGCGTGCTGATGGGCTGCCTGGCCGGCGTCATGGAGGCCCAGTACGACATCCTCCGCCAGCACGGTCACTCGCCGAGCGAGGCGTTCAACGAGACGGTCGAGGAGTTGACGCAGAGCCTGATCCGGCTCGTGGACGAGCGCGGCATGGACTGGATGTTCTCAAACTGCTCCGCCACGGCCCAGCGCGGCGCGCTGGACTGGAAGCCGAAGTTCAAGGCCGCGGTCCTGCCCGTGTTCCGCAAGCTGTACCAGCGCGTGTCCTCCGGCAAGGAGGCCGAGCGCGTGATCAAGACCTGCGGCAAGCGCGACTACCAGAAACAGCTCGCCAAGGAGCTGGGCCGCATCGGCCACTCCGAGATGTGGCGCGCCGGCGCCGCCGTCCGCGCCCTCCGGCCGAAAACAGCGGCCAGGGAGATTGCGGCCGGCACGAAGGGCGTGGGCGGCCGCAAGTACTAATAGGGCGCGCTGGGACCGGAAACCGCCGGGAAAGTTTTGCTATTCAGGAGGCCCGAAGTGGGGTAATTATTCCCCTGTAGGTGCATGGACGACAGGCGGGATCGCAACGTTGCGGGGTGACACATGGCAGAGCCTTCTCAGGAACAGGTCAAGACGCAGGATCAACTCAACGAAGAACAGTGGAAGAGCCCGGATAACTGGGGCGGACCCAAGTTCCTGTCGGTCTACTTCAGCAAGAAGGACGACCGTGTCTGGGTACCCAAGGCCGTCAAGTACACCGGCTGGACGCTGAACCTTGCGCACAAGGGCGGGATCCTCTGGCTGGTGGGAATATGCGTCGGCATCATCTTGATCATGATGGGGCTGACGACGATTATCATCACATCTATCTTGGCCTGGGTCTGATCTCGTTCTTCTCGGGCCGTTCGTTGCCGCGGGGCGCGGAGGGTGCGGGCAGGCTGATCTCGAGGGAATCCCGACGGGATTCCCTCTTTGCTTTCTCAGTCGGGCGTGACGGGCGGCGGTCCGCTCCACGGCGGGAGGCTGCTGGCCGGCTCGTGGCGGGGGTCGAGCTCAAGCGTCCGGGCTAGCTCGGTCGTGGCCTCTTCCTCCTTCCCCTGCTGCTGGAGCGCCACGGCGAGGTTCCAGTGCGCGTCGGCCTTGTCGGGACGACGGCGGATCGCCTCGCGAAGGGCCGATTCAGCTTCCGCCAGTCTCCCGTGCTCGCCGTAGATCACGGCGATGTTGATGAGCGCCGTAACGTCCTGCGGGTTGAGCTGGTCGGCCGTCATGAGGTGCCGGAGTGCTTCCATCACGGCCCCGCGGTGCTTCAGTTCAAGCCCCACCCAGGTGTGCGCGCGCGAACTCCGCGGCTCCTGCTCGAGGGTCCGCGACCAGAGCGTGTAGTCATCCGCCCAGTCCGCGAGACGCGCGATCGCGAGCGCACCGTACACGGTGGCCACGGCGGCCAGGAGGACCGGCCGCGCCGGGCGGCGCGGCCGGGTCGTCAGCGCCCGGGCCAGGAGGAGGGCGAATCCGATGGCCATGAAATACAGGTATCGCTCCGCAAAGGGATTGTAGAGCGGGACGAGGTTCGAGACGGGGAGGAACGCGGCCATCATCCATCCCAGGCCGAGGGAGAGCCACGGCTGGCGCCGGACGTACGCCAGGGCCAGGGCCGCGCACCCGAGGAGGGCGCCGACTCCGGCGAGGAAGGGCGGGTCCAGCGGGCTGGTCACAGGATCGATCACGTAGTCGGTCAGGAGCGGGTGGGGCCATACCAGCATGCGCAGCGTCTTCAGCCAGAGCAGAGGCGCGGTCAGGAGATTGACGGGGAACCGCAAGCCGAACGCCGGCGCCTCCGTCGAGGCAGCCTGGAGCGACCCGCCGAGGATCCACGCCGACGCAAACCATGCCACCACAGCCACTTGCGCTCCAAGAAGCAGCGTGGCCGTACGGCGCGCGGGCCGGACGGCAGGGAAACAGATCCACAGCCAGAGCAGAAGGAGGGGGGCCACCGCGGCCGATTCCTTGGAGACCAGCGCGGCAACCAGCGCCAGCATGCCCACGGCCATGCGCCACCAGGCCGGCCGTGCGGACGCGGTGCAAGCCAGCAGGTACAGCAGGACAAAAACGGTGACGAGCAGGTCCTCACGGAATGCCGGCACCTGCACGACCTCGGTCAAGACCGGGTGAAGGCCGAAGAGCAGTGCCGAGGCCGCCTGGAAGAACGGCTCGTCCGGCGCCAGGCGGCGGACGAGGATGAAGACGAGAACGACGGCGAACAGATGCAGAAAGACGTTCGTGAGATGGTAGCCAAACGGTGCGAGACCCCACACGACACGGTCGAGAAAGTAGCTCAGGATGACCATCGGCCGGCGGCCGTCGGGGACGGACGGATCGGCGACGGTGGCCAGCGTGACCGCGGCGCGGAGGTTGGCCGGGTCGCGCAGGAACGGGTTCTCCACGATCGAGCCGTGGTCGTCGTAGACGAAGGCGTGTTGCAGGGCCGTGACGTAGGGCACGGCGACGAGGATCAGCAGGATGACTATGAATCCCGGTCGCACTAGGATTTCAGCGCTCTGAAAAAGGCGCCCCAGAACGGATCCACGCCGGGGTGCTGCAGATCGCGTTTCTTCCCCGCCTCGACCACGCGGATGCCCTCGGACGCCTCGGTCATCTCGCCGCAGATGGAGGCGCGGATGCCGTGGTCCTGCAGGCGTCGCAGGACTTCCGTCGCCGCCCGGGGCCGCACCGCGGCGATCAGCGTGCCTTCGCTGATGCTGCTGAAGGGCTCGATCCCGAACAGCTCGCAGATCTCCTTCACCGCCGGGGTCGTCACGATCTCGTCCCGGTGGACCACGAGGCCGAGCTTCGCGGCCTGCGCGAACTCGTGAAGGCCGCCCCAGATGCCGTACTCGGTGGCGTCGTGCATCGCCGCCACGCCCTGGTCACGCGTGCCGACCGACGCCGCGATCCGCGCATCCTCGACCACGGACATCTGGTAGAACACGTCCTCGGCCTGCTTGCGGAACGCGGCGCCGAACTTCTTCTCAATGCGGTCTGGGAACATCGTGGCGAAGATGCCCGTGGCTTCGACGGCGGGCCCCTTGGTGATAAGGATCTGGTCGCCCGGCTTGCAGAACCTCGGCGAGCAGTAGGCCTGGCGCGGGCCCATGGCGATGAAGGTGGCGCCGCCGACCATGGGGTAGTCGCAGTTCTCGTAGCGCCCGGTGTGGCCGCAGACGATGGCGGCACCCATCTTTTCGCATTCCCGGTGGATCACCTCCCACATCAGGGCGAGGTCCTCGTCGGACAGCTCCGGCGGCAGGTTGAGATCGATGGAGAGGAAAGCCGGCGGCAGGCCCGACGTGACGGCGTCGCTGGCCAGGATGTGGATGGCGAACCAGGCGGAGCGCTGGAACCCGTATTCGGGGACGATGAAGACCGGGTCGGCGGTCAGCGCCAGGGCGTAGTCGCCGATCTCGAGGATGCCGACATCGACGCCCTGCTCGGGCCCCACCGCCACTTCGGCGCGCCGCGCGCCCAGCCGGGGCCGGATCACTTTCTGGAAAAAGTCCTCCGTGATCTTTCCGATGGTTGCCATGCTTCGCTCCTCCTGTCGGGTCACGGGTGGGCAGGGCGGAAGGGACGGTGCCGCGTGCGGCGACCGGCAGCGCTCCCCACAGAGGCCGACGTCACGCCGCTTCCCTTCGCCGGAATTACCCGCACAGGTTCCAAGGGTCCTTCCTCCCTGGAGGAAGTCTCAGCCTGCCACGCAAGCTCCCCCGCGACCGATTTCGGGTGGACAATACGTTCTTCACCGGCGGCGGTCAATGCTCTTGCCGCGGGCGGGCCCGCGCGGCACCATAGGCACTTCCCCGCGGCGCGGCGGGGTTGGCCGAGAACCATGAGCAGGGCGGTATTCTGTTCGCAGGATGAAAACGGGAAAGGGTGGGACGCCTGCCTCGAGAACGCCCTCGCCATCCACGTGGCGAGGCGGATGGGGGACGTGGTGCCCGTGCTCCGGCTCGCCGAGGCCGAGGCGGCTCGCGGGCGCTGGGTGGCGGTGGCCGTAGCGTACGAAGCGGCACCCGCTTTCGATCCGGCACTGCGTGTTCATCCGGCGGAGTTGCCGCTCGTGTGGGTGGCGGTGTTCGGCGAGGCCTCGCCGTCACGGCGGGACGGCGGCGGGTCGTGGCAGGTTTCGGAGTGGCGTCCTCAGGTCCCGAGGGGCGCGTACACCCAGGCGATCCATCGGATCAAGGACTACATCGCCGCAGGGGACACCTACCAGGTCAACTACACGTTCCCCCTGAGCGCGGACTTCGAGGGTGACCCGGCCGGGTGGTTCAGCGCCCTCTGCCGGGCCCAGCGGGCAGGCTTCTGCGCCGACCTGGACATGGGAAGGTACCGCGTACTGAGTCTGTCGCCGGAACTCCTGTTCGAACAGGCCGACGGCCAAATCACCCTGCGGCCGATGAAGGGCACCATGAGCCGCGGCCGCTGGTGCGACGAAGACCTCCGGCTGGCGGACACGCTGGCCGCCAGCGCGAAGAACCGCGCGGAGAACGTGATGATTGTGGACCTGCTGCGGAGCGATCTGGGAAGGATCGCCGCGTACGGCACGGTGCGTGTGCCCCGGCTCTTCGACGTCGAGCGCTATCCCACGGTGTTCCAGATGACGTCCACAATCGAAGCGCGAGCGCGTCCGGGGACGGGGCTGGTGGACCTTCTGGCCGCCCTGTTCCCGAGCGGTTCCGTGACCGGCGCGCCGAAGATCCGTGCGGTGGAAATCATCCGCGAGCTGGAGCCGTTCCCGCGGGGCATCTACACCGGGGCCATCGGCCTCCTGCGCCCCGGCGGCAGCGCCGTGTTCAACGTGGCGATCCGGACGATCGTGCTGGATTCGGACACCCGCCGCGCGACGCTGAGCGTGGGGGGCGGAGTCACCTGGGATTCCACGGCGGAAGACGAATACGAGGAGTGCCTGTTGAAGGCCTCGTTCGCCGGTGAAACACAGCCCGCGTTCGACCTGCTCGAGACCCTGAGGCTGGAGGACGGAAGCTGTCGCCTGCTGGAGCGGCACCTGCGAAGGATCCGGGCATCGGCGGGGTACTTCGGCTTCCGCTGGGACGAGCGCCGGACGGGGCGGGCGCTCGAGGAATGCCGGGCCGGGCACCCGCGCGGCCTGTGGCGGGTCCGGCTCACGCTCTCCCGGGAGGGCGTCCCGAGCGTGTCGGCCGAACCGCTGCCGGCGGACCTGCCGTCGGGCGGGCGCGTTGCGCTCGCCTCGGAACCGGTGAATTCGGGAGACCGGTTCCTGTTCCACAAGACCACAAACCGGGCGACGTACGATCGCCTGCGGGCGGCCCGGCCCGACGGCTTCGACGTGATCCTCTGGAACGAGCGTGGCGAAGTGACGGAATCGTGCATCGCGAACGTGGTGGCCGTCTTGGACGGGAAGAAGTACACGCCTCCCGTGTCTTCCGGCCTGCTTCAGGGCGTGTTCCGGGAGGAGTTGCTCGAACGGGGGGAGATCCTCGAACGCGTCATCCGCAAGGAGGACCTGCGCCGGGCCGAGCGCCTCTTCCTCGTCAACTCGTTGCGGGGATGGATGCCGCTGCATCTGACGGACTGAGGACGGCCGCCTTCGCGAAGACGCTTCCGCCTTTGCCAAGGCTTCGGCGGACAAGTCGGCGAGCCAGGGAAGACGGGGAGAGGAACGCTCCAAGCTACGACCTAGGGCGCGTAGCCCAGCCGTTTCAGCATCCAGTAGTTCTTGCTCCAGTCCTTGCTCACCTTGACCCAGAGGTGGAGGGAGACGGGGCGGCCGTACATCTCCGCGAGATCCCTTTCGGCTTCCTCCTTGACCCGCTTCAGCAGGCGCCCCTTATTACCAAGCACGATCCCTTTCTGCGAGTTTTTCTGGACGTACACGAAGCCCGTCGCCGCCCAGCCGCCCTCGCCCTCCTCGACCGTCTCGATCTCGACGGCGGTCGCGTGCGGCAGCTCGTCGCGCAGGACAACGAAGTACTTCTCGCGCACGACGTCCGCGATGTTCAGCTTGCGGGGATAATCCGTGAGCACGTCCTCGGGGAAGAGCAGGGGGCCCTGGGGCACCGTCCGGAACAGCAGCTCGACCAGGGCCTCCACGCCCTGGCCTGTCAGCCCGGAGACGGCCAGCCACGTCGCCGTCTTGGCCGCCGATTTTTCCTGCGCCACGCGGTTCCAAAGCTTCCTGTAGTCCTCGGCGCGGCCGCCGCCCTGGTCGGCCTTGTTCAGCACGGCGACGCAGGGCGCCGCCTCGTGGAGCAGGCGCCGCATCCACCCTTCGTCCTCCTGGCGCGGCGGCGTCGACGCGTCGAGGACCAGCAGGACCACGTCCACGCCCTCGATCGACGACCGGGCCACGCGGTTCATGAGGCGGCCGAGGTCATACGTGGCCCTGTGCACGCCGGGCGTGTCCAGGAAAACCAACTGGCCGCGCGGCTCCGTCAGGATGCCGCGGATCAGCGTTCGGGTGGTCTGCGGCACGGGGCTGACGATGCTGACCTTCTCGCCGAGGATGCGGTTGACCAGGGTGGACTTCCCGACGCTGGCGCGGCCCACCACGGCGATCATGCCGGAGCGGGAAGAGGGATCGTCGGGGGCCGGGTTTCCCGTCTCGCGTTTCAAAGCTCCACCACTTCGCCCTTGGACGGAGTGTGAACTTCCGCCAGCCCCTGCTGGCGGAGCGCCTCCGCCAACGCCTTGCGTTCCTCCGGCTCGCCGTGGACCAGGTAGACCCGCCGCGGCCTGACGCGCCGGACGTAGTCGATCAGCTCGTCGCGATCCGCATGCGCGCTGAACGCGTTCAGGGTCACGACCTCGGCCTTGCGCTCGAACCAGTCGCCGAAGATGCAGATCTTGGTCTCGCCCTCGACCAGCCGCCGGCCCAGGGTGTTCACGGCCTGGAACCCCACGAAGGCAATGGTGTTCTTCGGGTTCTCGATGCCATGCTTCAGATGGTGGAGGATGCGGCCGTGCTCGCACATGCCCGAGCCGGCAATCACGATGCAGGGCTTGTCGGAAGCGGTGACGGACTTCGACTCTTCGACCGTGCTGACATACCTGAGCCATTTCGGCCGCATGACGCGACGGATACGGTCGCTCGGCGCCTGGAACTCCTTGTCGAGGTACTCGCGGTTCTTCTCGAAGACGGCGGCCACGGCGGCGGCCATCGGGCTGTCCACGTAGACCGGGATCACCGGCAGGCGCCCGGCGCTGACGAGGGCTTCGAGGTGGAAGATCACTTCCTGCGCGCGTTCCAGCGCGAACGAGGGGATGAGCACCTTGCCGCCGCGGCCGTAGGTGCGGGTCACGATGTCGCAGAGCTCGTCGTCGGCACGGAGGGCCGGGTCGTGCAGCCGGTCGCCGTACGTGCTCTCCATCACCAGCGCGTCGATGTCGCGGAGCACCTCGGGGTTGCGGATCAGCGGAAGGTTATCGCGGCCGAGGTCCACCGCAAACGCCATGCGGCGGATGCGGCCGTCCTCCTTGACCGTGAACGTGGTCAGGGCGGCGCCGAGGATGTGGCCGGCGTCGCTGAAATCGACGGAGACGCGCGGCGCCACTTGGACCCGCTCTCCGTACGAGTAGCCGCGGAAGAGGGCCAGCGCGTTGTCCGTGTCCTTGACGGTGTACAGCGGCACGACGGGCTCCATCCCCTTGCGGTTCTTCTTCTGGTTGAGGTAGGCCGCGTCCTGCTCCTGGATGTGCGCGGCGTCGCGCAGCATGATCTCGCAGAGGGCCGCCGTGGCGGTGGTGGAATAGATCGGGTTGCGGTACCCCTGCTGGACCAGCGTGGGGACGTTCCCGCAGTGATCGACGTGGGCGTGAGAAACCACCGCGGCGTTGAGGCGGGCGGGGTCGAAGTTGAACCGGCTGTTGATCTCGCGCGCTTGTTTCCGGTGGCCCTGGAACAGCCCGCAGTCGCACAGGACCAGCGTGCCGTCGGCCTCCACCAGGTGTCGAGAACCCGTAACGGTGTCGACACCCCCCAGAAAATGGATCTTCATCAGTTTCTGTTCGTCATCCTAATCGTAATTGTACGCGTTAGCAACAGCTTGGGTAAAGGGGGGGATTAGGATTACGATGACGGGCATGAGTACGAGCAGGCCCCCGCTGAAGGCGATTTACCGCGCGCTGTTCAAGACCTGGGGGTCGCAGCACTGGTGGCCGGGCAGGACTCGGCTGGAAGTGATCGTCGGGGCCATCCTGACGCAGAACACGGCTTGGACTAACGTCGAGAAGGCCATCCGCCGGCTGCGGAGCCGCCGCGCGCTCGACCTGCGGACGCTGCACACGGTCCGCCTGGCCACGCTGGGCGAATGGATCCGGCCGGCCGGCTATTTCAGGGTCAAGGCCCGCCGCCTCCGGGCCTTCACCCGGATGGTCTACGCGCGGTTCGGCGGGTCGCTCCCGCGGCTCCTCGCGCTGGACACGGCGGCGCTGAGACGGGTCCTGCTCGGCGTCAACGGCATCGGGCCGGAAACGGCGGACAGCATCCTGCTCTACGCTGCGGGGCGCCCCGTCTTTGTGGTTGATGCGTACACGCGGCGGTTTATGATGCGCCACCGGTGGATCGGGGCGGGCGCGAGCTACGACGGCATCGCGCGCGTCTTCACCCGCGGCCTGCCCCGCGACGTGTCGCTTTACGACGAGTACCACGCCCTGATCGTGGCGCTCGGCAAGAACCTGTGCAGGACGAAACCGCTATGTTCGGAGTGCCCGCTTCAGCGATGGCTGTGAGGAGGTGCCGGGTGGTGACGGCCAGAGGCTGGCTCCTGGCCGGCGCGGCGGCCCTGCTCGCGGCCGGCTGCCGGTCGGTGCCGCGGCCGCCGGCGGCGGCTCCGGCCGCCACGGTGATGGTGGAGGTAGAGATACCGGCGGGCCGGGTCATGCACGTGAACGAACGGGACGGCTACGTCATCCTGCGATGTGAAAGCTTGCCTTCACCGGGCGAAGAGGCAAGAGTGTACCGCGGGGAGCAGAGGGTCGGCCGGCTGAGCATCACGGGACCGGGACATTCCCTGTTCATGGCGGCCGACATCATCGAAGGCGCACCGCAAATCGGCGACACGGTCAAGATGGTCAGGAAACGGAGCGCCCCGGCCCCGAGCGCGGGAGAGAAACTGTGAACATGGCATGGCTAGAACGTCTGGGTCCAGGCGAGATCCTTCTGATTCTTGTTTTCGTTGTCCTGCTGTTCGGGGCCAAGCGGATTCCCGAGCTCGCGCGGTCGCTCGGCCGAAGCATCAGCGAGTTCAAGAAAGGCCAGAAGGACGGCGCGGAAGCCGACTCCTCCAAGAGCGACGCGGAGCAGAAGAAGGGCCCGGACCAGGGCTAGGCGCACGCCCTACGACGGCGGGCCGGACGCGGGCATCGGGTTCGTGGCCGGGCCGGTCGGTGGGGGCTGTTCCGCAGGCCTCGGCGCCGCGGTGGCTGGCCTCGCTTTCTTACCCGCTTCTCCGAGAAAGGCCACGAACAGCGGATCCGTCCGCACCGAGTCGAAATCCTTGCCTTCCGTCCAGGTGGACACGAAGTCCTGTCCGAAGACCCCAATGGCCCGGCTCAGCGTCTCCACGACCTGCTCGGTCATCGACTGCCTGGCGTAGCACACCGCGAGATTGTAGTACGTGACCGAGTCCGTGGCGTTCCTCGTCAGCACCTCATTGAAAAGCTGGATGGCCTTGACGTATTCGCCGATCTGCGTGTAGGCCAGCGCCAGCTTGTTCTGCGTGGCGGCGTTCTCGCGGTCCAGCGCCACCATCTTGCGGAGATGGGTGATGGCCAGGCCCCTGCGGTCGGTGTTCAAGTAGGCATTGGCGGCGATCTCGTGCGCTTCGAGGCGATTGGGGTCGGTTTCCAGGACCCACTTGGCCACGGCGAGCGCGGCGGGGTAGTTCGTCTGGTTCTCGAACGCGGAGGCCAGCATCAGCCTCGCGGACACGTCGTCGGGATTGGACTCCAGCAACTGCAGGAGGACATCCCGGGCTTGGCCGAACTTCTTCTGCTGCATGTGGACCCGGGCCAGCCGGAACTGCAGGGTGGCCGCGTGGGGCGTCGCCTCGAGGGCGATCATCAGGCGCTGCTCCGCCTGGTCGAGGAAGCCCTGGTCCTGCAGCGTCTGCGCCTCTACGATGGCATCCGGCAGCCTGTTCCAGGCGGCGATGCGCTCCTGGACCTTCCTGGCCATGTCCGCCACGGCCTGCGCCGAGGCGGTGTTGGTGAGTACGGGGCCGCCGGGTTCCCCCTGGACGGGCTCCTCGCGCACCCTCTTCGAACTGCGCAGGACCGAGGCCACCAGCACGAGCGCGTACAAGGCCAGCACGGCCGCGAGCGCAATCCACAGCAGCTTGCCACCCGAGTTGTCCTGCCCGTACGCGTGATGCCGGTGCCGGCGGTGACGACGCGCGGAAGAGTCATGGCGGGAGCCGACAGGAGGCGGGGTTCCGCCGGGCTGCCCCGGCGCTCCCGGGGTCTGGCCGGGCGAGCCGTTCGTGTTCTGGGATCCTGCGCCGCGGGAATCGCGGCGGTTCTTTCTCCGGCGCAGCAGGAAGGGGAGGTCTTCCTTGCGGTAGATATCGTGATTCGGTTCCATCCGTCGGATGGTATAAGCCCAAAACCCCGGCAGGGTCAAGAAGGCCGTACCCCGCCTGCGTCACGGCCGCGGCTTCAGGAGAGGGCGCAGATCGGCCGGCACGACGAGCCGCCGATGCCGGCGGGCGAGATCGGAGAGGACCTGCCGCGCGAGATGTTCCTGGCCGCTCCTGACCTGGGCCCGGACGAGGTGCAGGCCGATGTCGATCTGGGTGTCGGCGGGAAGGTCGCGGGCCCGCGCACGGGCCCGCTCGAGTACGTCGGCGGCCTCGCCGTACTTTCCCTGCTGGTACAGCGCGAAGCCGAGCGTGTCGGTTGCCAGCGGGCTCGTCGGCTCGAGGATCAGCGCCTGGCGGGCCAGGGCCACCGCCTCGTCCAGCGCCCGGGCCTGTTCCGCGAGGAGATAGGCCAGGTTGTTGTAGGCCTTGGCGTTGTGCGGATCCTCGGCGATGGCGAGGCGGTACGCCCGCTCCGCGTCCCCGTCGCGGCCGAGCGCCCGGTACACGTTGCCGAGCCTGACCCGGAGGCCGGCGTCCGAGGATTCGAGCTTCAGCGCCGCCTCGTAGTCGCCGAGGGCTTCCGCCGGCTGCCGCGTCGCTTCGTAGAACCGCCCGCGGCTCACGCGCTCGTTGCCGTCGAGATGCCAGCAGGGCGCCTCCGGCGGGCAGATGACCAGCATCCAGTGGTCATACACCCGCCACGCCCTGAGAAAGTCCGCCCAGGGAACCAGCACGGGCCGCGCCGCGCCGGTGTGACACAGGATCTGCCCGCCCCGATCGTCGTAACCGATGACGACGGGGTACCGGCGCGTGGAAGGATCGAGCGCGTTGGTCTGCAGCAGCGCGATGACCGGGATTCCGCACCTCAGCCGGGCCTTGAGTTTGGCGGGAGACCCCGAAGAGGCCAAGGCCCAGAGGCCGTGGTCCAGGGCGCAGAGGGCTGGCCGGTGCAGCGGGTCCGTGCCCGCCGCGTGTTCCGCGTACCACCGTTCGAGGCTCGACGGGGATGCGGTCCGCTTCCAGAAACGCAGCACGCTGGAGAGGGGGCCGAATTCGGCGCGCGGCTTCGCCGACGAATACGGGGGCACGCCGCGGACCAGGGCGGTTTCTTCAGGATGCTCCTTCAGGGCCTTGAGGAACGCGTCCGGGGGACGCGAGGTGGCGCACCCGCTGAGCAGGAAACAGGCGAGGAGCCACGCGACGGGCCGAGGGACGGCCGCCAAAGGCCTTGAACGGGGCGAGCCCATGCCGGCCGCGGAGGCGCTAGCGCTGCAGTTGCAGCCGGTCCACCACATCCTGGACACCCGGCGTGTCCCGGATCACGGCGACCACGCGGCCGCGGACCGTCTCGCTGGGGACAATGCCGTACACGGTGACGACGCCGCCGTTCACCTGCACGCCGAAATCGCGCTGGCGCGTGATGCCGTCGTTGTCGAGGCGATTGCGGACCTCGACCACCAGCTGCTGGTCGCTGCCGGCGCCCGGCGCGGCTTGCATGCCTTCGTAGGGGGACGTCGCGCAGCCGGCCAGAAGAGCGAGCGACGCAACAGCGGCAAGCCAGAAGGAACGACGAGAGTTTCTCATAGGACGCCCTCCATTCAGATGCGCAGGAGCAGGCAGCGACGTTCTCCTTCGCCCAGCCCCTGCTCCCCATTCGCGGGCATCATACCGCGCGGTCGGCGACGCGTCAACGGGATCACGGGCAGGGGCCGGCCGGCGGCGGGTCTACCGCATCGGGACCGGCGCGTTAGGGTTCTCCCTTCGCTCCTGCGCGATCGTCTTCATGGCCTCGCTGAGTCGCTGCTCGTCACCCGCGCGACGCCGGTCGAGGTTGATGGTGTACAGGAAACCCTTGGCCGAGGCCATCTTCCTCGGGATGCGCAGGGCGAGCTCCGGCCGGTCGCCATCCAGCTTGTAGTAGAAATCCTCGCCGCTGAACGGATCTTTCGGAAGGGACCGGCGCGCGAACTGGGCGAGCTCGGCGAGGCTGGCCGGCCAGGCGCCGAGGTCGGCCCGGAAGAGGGCCGCCTGGGCGAGAATATCGATCATGCCGTAGTGTCCCTCGGCCAGCATCAGGCGCTCGTACAGCTCCGCGGCATCCGGGACCAGGAGCGGGATCAGCGGGTTGTTGCCGCCGCCGGCGTCCCTCTGGGCGGCCAGCTTCTGGGCGTCGAGCCCCCGGACGCGGGGGAGGGCTGACGCGTACGGCAGTTCCATGGCATCGGCCAGCGATTTCATCCGTTTCCGGTAATCGTCCACCCAGGTGCGGAGCCGCTCCTCCTTCTTCTTCGCCTCGAGCGTGACCAGCTGCTCGACGGCGGGGCGGTTGGCCGCGTTGCCGTACAGCCGGTTGAGCCGCTCCGCCGCGCGGTCCGCGTCGGCGAGAAGCCATTCTCCGTAGCGCTGCGCTTCCTCCCGGAGGTAGTTGCCCACCCGGAAGAGCGCAGGCCGGTTGTCCTTGAACTCGCGGGACAGCAGGGCGACGGAATCGCCGGGCTGAACACGGGACAGGAACCCCTCCAGTTCCCACAGCAGTTTCTGGAGCAGTTCGGCGCCGAAGAGCCCCGAGGTCAGGTTGTTGTCCTGGTCCAGCTGCTTCGTCATCCGCAGGAGGTCGACGTAGATCGTCGCAGCGCCCTGCGTGTTGTCGGCGTACTCGTACGCCTTGGCGGCCGCCAGGGCCCGGACCGACAGGAGGCGCAAGCGGGGGATGTGGCTGAGATCCAGGGCCACGTCCCGCGGCGTGCGGATGGGGAAAGCACAGGCCGTGCGGCGCGCGCCCTGGTTGAGCGCGGTCAGCATCGGACGCTCGTTGATCAGCCACCGCAGCGCTTCGGGCTCCGCGGCGAACACCCGCGGCGGCAGGGGCTCCAGCTCCCGGTCCACGAACCGCACCAGTTCCACCTGTTCAGCCGTTTCGGGCACCTGTTCCAGGGCAATGGCCTTCCAGTAGAACAGGGCGGCGTTCTGAGAGGGGTCGGCCGCCGCCGGTGCCTGCGCGACGGCCAGGCACGGGGGGAGCAGGACGCAGGCGACCAGCGCCGCGGTAGAGAGGGAACGGCATTCTCGGCTTCGAACTGTAGCGGCGATGGGCATGGGCTGATCTTTATGCCACGGTCCGGTCCCCTGGACAAGCTCATCTTCTGCCCGGCCCGCCGGGCCGCGCGGCGCGGCGGCTGGTTGCCTGTGGGATGGCGGTGTGCTATTCTTGCTGCCAAGAGGGTGTCCGCAGGCCCGGGCGCGGGAGGAGTCCCTGCATGCACAACAAGAAAACGCCACGCGCGGCACGCATCCTGGGGCTCGGTCTCGACAACCAGGACCGCCACATCCGCATCACGCGCGGCAAGAACTTCGACATCTACCTCGGCTCGGAGCGGACGCACGAGCACCTGCAGGAGACGTGCATGAAGATCAACGAGAAGCTTGACCGGCAGGGCCGCCGCCTGGAAGAGCTGACCCGCGACGAGTTCACGGACCTGGTTGCCGACGTCGAGGACTGAGCGCCCAAGCATGAAGATCCTTTTCATCTCGACCCGCCTGCCGCATGCCAAGGTCGTCAGCGGCCATCTCATCGTCTACCAGCGGGTCCGGCGGCTGGTCGAACGGGGCCACCAGGTGGGGCTGGCGGTTTTCGCGCGGGAGGACGACGCGGCGCACCTGGCCGACGTGCGTCCCATGGTCTGTGAGCTGGACGTGGTGCCGAGCCCGCAGCGGCAGCCTGTGGGCCGCCGGCTGCTGGACAACCTGTTCCGGCCGGTGCCGTCGCGCTTTGCCGCGTTCCGCTCCGCCGACATGTTCCGGCGCGTGGGCGACATGGTGGAGCGGTCCCGCTACGACGCGGTGGTGGCCGAGTTCGGGGTGATGGGCCAGTACCTGAACCAGAATCCCTACCTTCCGGCCGTGCGCAAGATCATCTCCGTTCACCAGTGCTACACCCTGGCGAGCCAGAAGGCGCTCGACCTGCCCGGCTACTCCATGCTGGCCCTGCGCGAGTGGTTCGGCCTGCAGCGCCTGCAGAAGTACGAGTTCGAGATGTACCGGAGCGCCGACCGCATCCTCGTCCTCTCGTCGGAGGTCCGCTACGGCCTCCTGAGCTTCGCTCCGGATCTGCAGGTCATGGTGATCCCCAGCGGCGTGGACACGGTGTACTTCCATCCGGCCGACCGCCCGACGAAGGAACTCGCGCTGGTCTTCACGGGATACTACAGCGACGAGCCGAACCGCGACGCGGTGATCTGGTTCTGCCACACCGTCTGGCCCCGGCTCAAGAGCAAGTACCCGGACCTCACCTTCTACGTCGTGGGGCCCGAGCCCACGCCTGCCATGCTGGAACTCGCGCGGCGGGACCCCCGCATCATCATCACGGGCGAAGTCGACGACATCCGGCCCTATCTGGCGAAGGCTCGGGTGTTTGTGTGCCCGAACCGGCTCGGCTCCGGCATGCGCGGCAAGATCCTTCAAGCCATGGCGTGCGGCGTGCCCGTGGTGTCCACGATGCTGGGCGCGGAAGGGATCCCTCTGCAGATGGGGGAGAACGGCTTCCTGGCGGACCAGCCGAGCATCATGGCCCAGTACATCGACCTGCTGTTGAGCGATCCCACCCTTCAGACCAGCGTGGCCCGGCACGCGCGGGAGATGGTGGCGGAGCGCTTCTCCTGGGACCGCGGCGTGGACCAGCTGGAGCACCTGCTCGGCGACGTGGCCGCGCGGAGGTAGACCGCACGCGGCCCCCGCCTCTCAGGGCTGGCCGGCCGCTACGCCGAGGCGAGCGGCTCGTACCACGGCGGAGGTGATGACGTTTCCGGCCGGGATGAAGACCTCGGTCTGAAATCCTCTTGTTCCCGACCCCGAACTCGCCTCGATCTCGAGGCGCGCGGCGCGCGGGCAGGTGGGCGAATCGGGGCCAGGCTCAGGCCAGCTCCCCTTCCACCCGGACCCGTCGTACACCGCGACGCGAAAGCGCTCGATACCCTCCGCCAGCGTGTTGGTGACCGGGGGCGCGGCGGCGCCGGGGCCTGCGAGCGCCTGGCTCTCGCGCAGGAGCACATGCCCGGCGGCTTCCGCGGTCACGCGGTACCGCACGCGCTGGATCTCAAACCAGCGCAGGTCGGTCTCGCCCTCCGGCAGGATCGCCGTGCAGAACGAAAGGTCGGATTCCGCGCCGCTCTCCCCGCCGCCTGCCGACACGCTGAGCTTGGTCGTGTCGTCCCCGGGCACGGCGTACGTGCATTCCAGGTCGCGGGCGAGCTGCTCCAGCGCCCGCGCCGCGGCATCCGGTCCGCGCCGGCGGGCCTGCTGGCCCTGCAGGGTGACGGAGACCACGTGGTACACCGAGAAGACGAGCGCGGCAACGAGGACCGCGATGACGATGGCCAGGAGCAGTTCGATCAGTGTCATGCCGGAGCGGCCGGCGGGGGGGCGAAATCTGCCCGCGTGAGGTGGCATGGTCCGGCTACTGCGTCGTCACCAGCTTGATGAAGTACAGCACCACCACGACCAGCGCCAGGAGGCCGACGACGGCGATCAGCAGGAACCAGAACCCCTTGCTCTCCTTGCGGCGCGTGCCGAACGGGGAGATGCTGTCGAACGACTCGGGCGCCGCGGCCGGGCCGGGCGCGACCTCGACGTGCGTCTCCGCGTAGCTGTGCGTCTCGACCGCGTCCAGCTTCTCGGAATCGAAGATGAACTCCACGGAGCCGACCTGCACCAGGTCCTTCGGCCGCAGCCGGGCTTCGGTGACGTCGCGGGAATTCAGGCGGGTGCCGTTCGTCGACTCCAGGTCGCGCAGCACGTGCCGCTCGCCGTCGCGGGTGATGGAACAGTGGTGGCCGGAGACCGTCGGGTTGTCGATGACGATCGCGTTGTCCTTGCTGCGCCCGATATTAATCACGTCGCGGTCGATGGGATAGGTCTTCCCCTTCACATCGCCCGACATGCCGATCAGAGCAGCCATGAGATCATTCCTTCGGTTGGTCAGCGTGTGATATTGTCACGGCCCCCGGCGCCTGTCAACGCGGCAGGTGCTGGGGCCGGCCGCAGGGAACGTTCCCCACGGGCCTCATTGCTCGATCCAGGACAGCGCGCCGCCGTATACCGTCAGGATGGCGCGGCCGACAAGGTTTCGTCCTTCAAACGGGGTATTCCGCGAGCGCGAGCAGAAGGAATCGGAGCGCACCGTCCACTCGTTCTTGAGATCCAGCACCGTCAGGTCGGCGGGGGCGCCCGGGCGGAGGCTCGGCTCCGGAATGCCCAGGATGCCCGCCGGCCCGCGGGTCCACCGGCGCAGCCACGTGGCAAGGTCCATGAGCCCGCGCCGCACCAGCTCCGTGTAGGTGACGCCGACGGCGGTCTCCAGCCCGACGATGCCGGGCGGGGCGTCCGTGAATCCGCGCGCCTTGGCGGCCGCGGTGTGAGGCGCGTGGTCCGTGGCGAAGGCCTGGAGGGTGCCGTCCACCACGGCCTGGATCAACGCATCCCGGTCCGCGTCCGAACGCAGGGGCGGGTTCATCCTGAAGTTGGCGTTGTCGGGGTTCACGTCGGCATCGGTCAGGGCCAGGTGGTGCGGCGTCAGTTCGCCGGAGACGCGGAGGCCGCGCTTCCGCGCGTCTCGGATCAGGTCCACGCTCTCCCGGGCGGACACGTGCTGGAAGTGCAGGGCGCAGCCCGTGCGCTGCGCCAGCTCGATGTCCCGGCGCACCATCCTGAACTCGGCCTCCGACGGGATGCCCGGGATGTTCCAATGTTTGGAGAACTTGCCTTCGTGCATGAAGCCGCGCTTTTCCAGCTCGCGGTCCTGGGCGTGGTCCATGATGACCAGGTTCAGCTGCTGGGCCTGTTTCATGGCCGCCAGCATCAGCTCGTCCGACGACACGGCCGCGCCGTCGTCCGTGAACGCCAGGGCCCCCGCCTGCGCCATCGGGGCCAGGTCGGCCAGCCGGCGGCCCTCGCGGCCCGCCGAGATGCAGCCGGCGGGAATGACGCGGACCGCGCCCACCTCGTCGCCCCGCAGGCGGATCCGGGCGACGCGCTCCGCGCTGTCGGTAGGCGGGTTCGTGTTGGGCATGGCGACCACGGCGGTGAACCCGCCGCGCGCCGCCGCGCGGGATCCGGTCTCGATGGTTTCCGCCTCCTCGCCGCCGGGCTCGCGCAGGTGGACGTGGAGGTCGATGAGGCCGGGGACGACGGTCAGGTCCACGGCATCGATCAGGATGGCATCGGCGGCCGGGGTGGGTGGGGTCTCGGCGATCCGGCCGTCCCGGACATAGAGGTCGGCGGTCTCGTCCCGGCCGCTGGCCGGGTCCACGATCCGCGCACCGCGGATGTAAATCGGGCGCTTCATTTCTTGTAGACGGGCGGCATGGGCTTGTTGAGCCCCTGGTCCACCGCGACCATGGCCGCCATCACGGCAGCCATCGGGACTTCGTGCACCCGCCCGCAGCGCGGGCACTTGACGGTCTTCTGGTCGAACCCCGGCGGCAGTTTCATGTTCAGCCCGCAGGCACAGCCCACCGTGGCATACTGGTTCGCCTTGTGCAAGACGTCCACAGCGGAACGCCACTGTTTCGCGGGGTCGGCGGGCTCGGCCGCGGACGGCGCGCGAACCCCGCCCTCGGCCGAGGCCGCGAGGTTCCGGGCCCCGACGACGGCCTTGCCGCCGTGCAACCGGCGGTAGGCCTCCTCGTACGCCGCGAACGACGAGCCGCCGGCCATGCTGAGCAGAACGCGGATGCGGTCGGCCGTCGGCGGGTGCGTGCTGAGAATGTTCGAGGTGGTGCTGGCGGCGGACATCGGGTTGACGGTGAACATGGGCGCGACCGCGCGGCTGACCTCGAGCTTCTCGCCCTCGTAGCTCGAGATCTTCTCCAGCGCGGAGGCCAGCCCTGCGGGGTAACGGGTGAACTGCGCGCTGCTGGCGTCCGCGAGGTACTCGCGCCGGCGGGAGCAGGCGAAGTAGAGGAGCTGGGCCAGCAGGGGCGCCAGGACCGCCAGGAGCAGGGCGATGAGCATGATGATGGCCGCGCCCTGGCCGCCGCCCCTGGAGGACGACCGCCGGCTGCGGCCGGAGCTGAACCGCATCCCGCGAAGGTAGAGGTCCGCCAGGATGATGATGGCGCCCACCGTGACCCCGGCCAGGGTCATGAACAGCGTGTCGCGGTTGGCGATGTGCCCGATCTCGTGGGCGATGACGCCCTGCAGCTCGTCGCGGCTCAGCCGCCCCATCAGGCCCGTGGTCACGGCCACGGCCGCGCGCTTCGGGGTGAGGCCCACCGCGAACGCGTTGGGCACCCCGGAATCGATGACGTAGACGCGCGGCAGGACGGGCAGGCCCGAGGCGATCTTCATCTCCTCGACGATGTTGAAGAGCTGGGGCGCCTGCTCATGGGTCACCTCGCGCGCGCCCGCCGTGGCCAGCAGGATCTTCTCCCCGCCGGCGACCGAGGCGAACATCATGACGACCCACACCGCCAGCGCGATGGCGACCCCCGACGGCCCGGCCCGCGAGTCCAGCGAGAGCCCGATCACGTAGCCCAGCACGACGAAAAAAAGGCCCAGCACGACGATCAGGCCCACCGACTTGCGCTTGTTGGCTCTGATGAGGTCCCACATGGCGGAATGGTTGATGGTTTATGGGGAATGGAGGATGGGGGATGGGGGATGGGGAATGGGGAATGGGAGATGCGGCTTCATGAACCATTCCCCCTTTGCCATTCCCCATCTCTTCAGAACTGCACTTTCGGCGCTTCCCGCTCAGCGGCTGCTTCGATCTGGAAGAACTCCGAGAGCTTGAAGTTGAACATGCCGGCGACGATGTTCGTGGGCACGCTCTGGACCTTGGTGTTGTAGGCCAGCACCTGGTCGTTGTAGAACTGCCGGGCGAAGCTCACCTTGTTCTCCGTCGAGGACAGTTCCTCCTGCACCGCCAGGAAGTTCTGGTTGGCCTTCAGGTCCGGGTAGTTCTCGACGACGAGGAAGAACTTGCTCAGCGCGTCGGAGAGGGCCCCCTCGGCCTTCGCCGCCGCGGCCGGGCCCGTCGCCTGCATGGCCGCGCTGCGGGCCTGGGTGATCGCCTCGAGCGTCCCGCGCTCGTGCTTCACGTACCCCTTCGCGGTTTCCACCAGGTTGGGGATCAGGTCATGCCGCCGCTTCAGCTGGACATCGATCTGCGACCAGGCGTTCTGGACCTGGATCCGCCCCTGCACCAGCGAGTTGTACATGGCGATGAACACGAACACCAGAAACACCACCACGCCCAATACGATCAGCAACGCTGTCATCTCTGCCTCCTTTTCCGACTCCTGTTCACTTGCGTTCAGCCCTTCGCGTTTGCTCCAAACACGCCCGCCACGAATCCTGCCAGCGCGGACGCGGTGCCCTCGCTGCCGCGCTCCCTGCATACCGCCTGCAGCTCGCCCTTGTCCAGCCACAGGCCGTGGTTCCTGGCGCAGACGTCCACCTCGACGTCGGTGCCGGGCAGGACGCCGGCGCGCATTTTGCCCGTGCAGCGGGGGCACTTTCTCTTGCTTTTCTTTTCGCCGGTGAGCTTCCACTCCTCGGGCACGTCCATCGTTCCCGTGAGGATCAGGCCCAGCTCGCCCCGGTCCAGCCAGCACCCTTCGCAGGACGGACAGAAGTCCATCTCCACGTTCTTGAACTCGAGGATGATCATCGGCTTGTCGCAGGCCGGGCAGTGCATAGTCGTCTCGCGTTTGGCCGGATTCTATGGCCGCGGCCGTGCCCTGGCCAGCCCAAACGC
Source organism: Verrucomicrobiota bacterium (assembly GCA_043803015.1). Classification (GTDB taxonomy): domain Bacteria; phylum Verrucomicrobiota; class Kiritimatiellia; order CAIQIC01; family JAGNIJ01; genus JAZDKK01. The sequence continues at coordinate 2,814 of JAZDKK010000078.1, read as the reverse complement.
CGGGCGCCGCTCTCGAACTTCTTTGCGGGCTCCCGCGTCTTCCTGTAGAAGGTAGCGCATGGACCGTCGCGAGCTGCCCATATTCGAAATCGAGAAGGTCCTGCTGGCCAACGTGGCGAAGCATGGCCGCGTGATCGTGCAGGCGCCGACCGGGTCGGGCAAGTCCACGCAGATCCCCCAGATGCTGTTGGACCATGGCCTGCTGGGAAAGGGCCCCGCCCGCAACGCTTCGCGTAGCGATGCGGGCGGGCAGGTGGTCATCCTCCAGCCGCGGCGGCTTCCGACCCGGATGCTCGCGTCGTTCGTTGCCCGCGAGCGGGGCGTCCGGCTCGGCGACGAGGTCGGGTACCAGATCCGGTTCGAGGATCGCTCGGGGCCCAGGACGCGCATCAAGTACGAAACCGAGGGCATCCTTCTGCGGCAGATGCTTTCGAACCCGACGCTCGACGGGGTCTCCGCCGTGATCTTCGACGAGTTCCACGAGCGGCACCTCTACGGCGACATCACGCTGGCCCGGGCGCTCCAGGTCCAGGAATCCGCGCGGCCGGACCTCCGGATCCTGGTCATGTCCGCCACGCTCGACGTCGGCCCCCTGGAAAAATACCTCTCCCCCTGTGCCGTGCTGACGTCGGCCGGCCGCACCTTCCCCGTCTCGATCGAGTACTTGGAGGGCCCGGCTCCCGCCTTCGCCAAGGCTTCGGCGGGCAGGCCGTCCGGGCCGGGGTCGTGACGGAGCGCGACCCTCCAGGACGACGAGCGGGTCTGGGATCTGGCCTGCGCCCAATTCGAACGGGTCCTGAGCGCGGGAGCCGAGGGCGACGTGCTGATCTTCATGCCGGGTGCGTACGAGATCGACCGCACGGTCCGGGCCATCCGCGGATCGCCGCTGGCGCGCGGGTTCGTGGTCCTGCCCCTGCACGGCGAGCTGTCCGTGGCGGATCAGGACGCCGCAGTGGCCCGATACGATCAGCGCAAGGTGGTCGTGTCCACCAACGTCGCGGAAAGCTCGCTGACGATCGACGGCGTGCGGGTCGTCATCGACAGCGGGCTGGCCCGGATCCCGCGGTTCGATCCGTACCGCGGGATCAACACCCTGCTCATCGAGAGAATCAGCCGGGCGTCGGCCGACCAGCGCGCCGGCCGGGCCGGGCGCACGGCGCCGGGCCGGTGCATCCGGCTGTGGTCCGAGCGGGAGCACCGCGAGCGGCCGGCGCAGGAACTGCCCGAGGTCAAGCGGCTCGACCTGGCGGAGGTCGTCCTGACGCTGAAGGCCGGCGGGGTGACTGACGTGAAGGCCTTTCGGTGGCTCGAGCCGCCGGAGGCGCGCTCGCTGGACCGCGCCGAGATGCTCCTGCGCGACCTGGGCGCACTGGACGCGAGTACGGGAAGCATCACCGACCTGGGCCGGCGCATGCTGTCGTTCCCTGTTCACCCGCGGTACTCGCGCATGTTGCTCGCGGCCAACGACTTAGGCTGCGTGCGCACCGTGGCGCTCATTGCGGCGCTCACGCAGGGCCGGAACCTGCTCCAGCGGCGGCAGGGGAGTGACGTGCGGGGCGACCGCGAGGACCTGCTCGGCGAGGAGGCGGATTCCGATTTCTTCATCCTCATGCGCGCGTGGCGCTACGCCGACAAGCACGGCTACGACCTCAACCGTTGCCGCCGCCTCGGCATCCACGCGCTGAGCGCCCGGCAGGTGCGGCCGCTCTTCGACTACTTCCTGGGTATTGCCAGGGATGAAGGGCTGAAGATCGAAGAGCAGCCGGCCGAGAACGACGTCATCCAGAAATGCGTCCTGACCGGTTTCTCGGACCAGCTCGCGCGGCGCCTCGATGCCGGGACGCTCCGGTGCCAGCTGGTGCACGGGCGCAAGGGCCAGCTCGCGCGCGAAAGCGCGGTCCAGAACAGCCCCCTGTTCGTCGCGGCCGACGTGCGCGAGATCGAGGGCAAGGACCGCGAGCTGAACGTCCTGCTCAGCCTCGCGACCGCGGTGAAGCAGGAGTGGCTGAAGGAGCTGTTCCCGGGCGATTTCAGCGAGCAGACGGACGTGCGGTATGACGCCGAGGCCAAGCGCGTCGCGGCCCAGCGGCAGGTCCTCTTCCGGGATCTTCCGCTGGAAAGCAAGCGGGCCGACCCGCCGCCTGAAGAGGCCGCGGCGATCCTGGCGATGGAAGTGATCAAGGGGAACCTGGTCCTGAAGAGCTGGGACCACGCGGTGGACCAGTGGATGGTGCGGGTGAACTGCCTTGCGCGGTGGTGCCCGGAACTGAATCTGCCTGCGATCACGGGGGAAGACAAGGAGGCGATGATCCGGAAGGTCTGCCTCGGTTCGGCGTCCTACAAGGAGATCAAGGAGAAGCCGGTCTGGCCGGCGGTCAAGTCACGGCTGAGCGGTGCCCAGCAGGCCCTTGTGGAGAAACACGCACCCGAACGGATCGAGCTGGCGAACGGGCGCAAGGCCAAGCTGACGTACTCCCTGGAGAGCCCGCCCTCGATCTCGATGCGCATCCAGGATCTGTACGACGTGAAGGACACGCCGCGGATCGCCATGGGCCGGGTGCCGGTGGTGGTCAACATCCTCGGCCCCAACCAGCGGCCTGTGCAGGTCACGCAGGACCTGGCCCGGTTCTGGAAGGAGCACTACCCGCGCATCAAGCAGGAGCTGCAGCGCAAGTACCCGAAGCACGAGTGGCGCTAGCCTGCATTTTGCACGAGTGCTCGTGCAAAATGCACCCGAAGGGCCGTCGGGTGCCCGTTGTACGGGCACCCAAGGGGCTAGCCACTTGCGAAATGCCCCGCTCAGAGAGCGGGCAT
>JAZDKK010000077.1:0-55717 GCA_043803015.1 Verrucomicrobiota bacterium | reverse complement strand
GGGGGGGCCCCCGCGGCCGGGCCAGCGGCCCGGCCCTACCACAGATGCCCCGCGGTTCGCCGGCCTACTTCTTCGCGTAGTGCGTCGCCCCGAACCAGTCTACGACCACGACGGGTTCGTTCCCCACGACCCACGCGTCGTGTCCGGCCGGGAGGCAGGTTACGTCACCTGGACCCGCCTCGAACTCCGTGCCATCCGCCATGCGAATGCGGATGCGGCCGGATACGTGATACTGGAAGTGAGGTGCCTCGCACAGCTCGGTCTTGGCGATCGGCTTGACGTGCTTGGACCATTTCCAGCCGGGCTGCAGGACCAGGCGTCCCACCACGCCCTCCGCCACGTTCAGGATCTCCGCTTTTCCCTTCTCGAAGGTCCTGACCTCATCCGGCTTGGCGAAGCTTCTGTGCTCCGTTTTCTTCATGACGCCCTCTCCTTTCTCACCCCTGCCTCAGGGGGTCAGTCTATACCCGTTTGACTGCTTTGTCAAAACGGGCCTAGCCTGCAACCCTGCTGGAAACACGTCTGTAGGCTGGGGCAAAGGAGGATACCGAGACCTCGGGGCCTCCGTTCACGCGCGCGAACCCGCGTGATCGGCGGGCCGGAATCCTACTTGCCGCCGTTCCGGGGCGCGCCGCTGCGGCGCGGTCGCGTGCGGCCGGTCGGCGTCAGGGCTTGTTTGGCCGCCTTCGGCGCTGGGGCAACCGCCCCTCCTCCCGCTCCTCCCTCGGACCGCAGCCAGATCAGCCGATATCCTCCCTGCGCGCCGGGGGCGTTCGTGTCGGCAACGGAAACCCGTGACTCGGTGGCGGTGATCACCCCGCCCACGTCGACCCAGTCTCCGATGCCCAGATCCGAGCAGTACTGGAGCTGGCACTGCGCCTGCACCGGAGCGCTCCACGCTGTTCCCACCTTGCCGGTATTCGAGATCTCCATGCACTCGACCGCCGCCTCGTACGCTCCCATGTCCACGCGCCGGCCGAAGAGCCGCCGCCGGCCGTTCACGTCCGTGGACTCAGCTACCCCCTCGCTGTTCGTACCCGTGTCGATGCATGGTGAGCTCGCTACCAGACGGTAGTCTCCCCCGCCGGCATCCACGAATCCCGGGTCCTCTGCAATGTTGCCCGGAGCGTTCGTCGGGGGATACGTGCAGGAGTACTCATAGGAGACGTTCAACGCGAGGTTGTAGTAGTTAGATCCCTCTTGCGCCGAGTTCAAGCAGACGATGCTGTTCTGGATCAACTCGTTCTCTTGCATGCAGAACACGCCGCCGCCGTAGTTGGTTGCTGCATTGCCGATGATGCTGCAGTTGACCATCGTGCAATAGCCATCCAGCACGGCTCCTCCCCCGCACCAGGACGCAAGGTTTCCGTCGATCACACAGCTCCGCACCAGCATGTTCGTGCCGTAAATGCCGCCGCCGAGCCAGCTCGAGTTACTGTATACGTGGCTATTCTGCAACAATCCGCCGCCTATGAAGAACACGCCACCGCCATAGTATTCAGCCCAACTGTCGCGAATCACGCAATTCTGAACTGTACCCGCTTCACAAAGCACGCCGCCTCCCCCCGTGCTTCTGCCGTGCTGGATGGTGAATCCGTCGATCAAGGCATTGCTGTGCGCGAGGTAGAAACAGCGGCTCGAATTGCCGCCGTCCACGATCGTGTTCGTCCGCCCGCTGAGACCCCCCACGGTAACGCCCTTGTTGATCACGACCTCCGACAGCACCGCGTAGGTTCCGTCGCCCACGAGCACGTTGTCTCCGTCGCCGGCGGCGTCGACCGCGGTCTGGATGCTCGTGGCGGCGTTCTCCCAGGTGTCGTACGGCGGCGTGTTGGAGCCGGAGAGCGAAACATAGTAGGTTGCTGCCGAGGCCGAGAGCTGGAAGAGCGCAGCCGTGCAGGTAAGAATCAGGACGGCGCGGTTCATGGAGCACCCCTTTCGTCCTCCTCACCCGGCGCGGTGTCGAGCGGAACGAGGTGAGGATCCCTTCTCCTTCCGCGCAGGCAGAGGTCTGCTGCCTGAACCCCTCTGTCCTGCCCGCGTCCCACCATCCTATGCGCGGGCGGCGCCCGCGACAAGCGATCATCGGCCCCAGCAGGAAGGCCCGGCGCAGACGGGCGCAAGCGGTGTAGCGGCGGTTCGACAGAACCGCAAGTTGAGCCGTCGGGTGCCGTTCCGATGAGCCGGTTGCTAAACTTTATCATGGACATTAGTGTAGTGTACTGACATGACGTCGAGACTCCATGGACCCAGAGCCCTGGTGGCGGCAGCGATGGCGCTGTCGGCCGGCTTCACCGCTCTGGCGGAGGACTTCCCCCTGTTCGCTGTCGGCGTGGGGTCCCAGACCTTCGGGCCGCGGTACCAGTTCACGGCGGACACCAAGCTCGTCGAGACCGCCGAGGCGATCTACGGCATGGGCAGTGACATCGTGAAGATGAACCTGGCCTCGAACGTCGCGTCCGCCTACGGACTGCCGTCGCTGGACGGGATCGACAGCCTGACGGCCCTCGTGCGGGACGAGCCGTCCTACCGACACGTGCTCGACATGCCGTTCGCGTATTACCTCTTCTGGACCTATCCGTTCAGCACCCGGGCACAGAACTCCTACTGGCGATGGGGCGTGGACGGCGCGCACGCCACGAACGAATACAACGAGATGTACAACCTCAGCCGGTACCTCCTGAGAACCTATGATAACAGCGGGAAGACGTTTCTGCTCGGACACTGGGAGGGCGACTGGGCCCTTCTCGGCAGCTACAACCCGAACAACAACCCCTCGAACATCGCGATACAAGGCATGACCGACTGGCTGCGCATCCGGCAGAAGGCGGTCACCGATGCACGGAACGACGAACCCCACACCAACGTCTTCGTGTGTCACTACGTCGAAGTCAACCTGCTCAAGAAAGCCATGACCGGCGGCGTGACCATGGTAAACAACATCCTACCCGTCCTCACCAACGACCTGATCTCTTACTCCTGTTACGACTGGACAGCCACCGCGGTGACCCCCGATTTCACCAACGCCCTTGCCTACATTGAGTCGAAGGCCCATACAGCGGGCGATTTCTACAAGAACGTCTTCGTGGGCGAGTACGGGTATCCGCTCGACGACGGCGTGCGCACGCCGCAGGAACAGGCCGACCGCTCCGAGGACCTGATCAAGGCAGCCGCCGGCTGGGGCTGTCCGTTCGTGCTGTACTGGCAGATGTACGACAACGAGACCAACTCGGCGGGGCACTACCGGGGATTCTGGCTCATCAATGACGGCAACAGCAATCAGCCCTCCTATTACCTCCACCGCGACTTCCTCGGACGGGCCAACGTGTTCAAGAACATGTACCGCTTTTGGCTCCGGCGTAATCCCGATGGGCCGGCCTTCGCGAACTTCGCGCCGAACTTCCGCACGTTCTCTTCCTCAGCGCTGATGAACCAGATCCTGGAATCAGCCGAGTTCACCAACCTCCTCTCCCACGGCGACTATCTCGTCTCCCTGTTCGACGCCCTTTTCAACTGCACCTCGACCAGCGACCCCGACTACACGAATGCCCTCGCCCAACTGAACAGCGGTACCTCTCGACGCACCGTGCTGGACGACTTGCTCCGCAGCCAACGCTTCAGCAACCGATGCCCGAACAGCGTTTTCGCGGAGATGCTCCTCGGTGGGACGCTCCATCGCGACCACATGGCGCCCACGTCCGCCGTCGTGCAGGCCATCTCCGGCCGGCTCGACGCCGGGGCGGACCGGGCCGCGCTGTGGCGCGAGTACCTCGACACGAACGAGTTCCACGAGGCCGAGCTGGCTTTGAGAAGCGTGCATGAGAGGTACAGCAAAACAATTTCCACCAAGTACCTGTTCGATTTCGACCGGGACAACGACGGCATGCCCGACGCGTGGGAGCGGCAAATCATCAACGCCGACAGCAACGACGCCGTGACAGCCATCGAGGATGTCGCGGCCAGCGCCGACTTCGACGGCGACGGCCTGGTCAACGGGCAGGAGTCCGGCATGGCCACGGATCCGGTCGGTGATGACAGCGACGGCGACTGGCTGAAGGACGGACAGGAGGTTGACGGCGCTGCGGCGTTCGTAGATCCGCTCGACGGCACGACAAACCTCATCGCGCTCATGAACAGCCGGTTCGAGAAGAATGGCGGCGGCGAGGCGGCCTTCCTCAGGACGAACAGCACGCCGGCCTACTCGGAGGCCATTGTGGACTGGCAGAGAGGCGGGACCGGGGGCTCGCGCTTCTCCGTGACCGGGACACCCGTCGCTGTCGTCGATCCCGTGGCGTCCGCTCGCAATGGAACCTGGGGAGCGACCGTGCAGTTCTTCGATTCTTCGGGCACCTACATCGGCGAGCCCGCGTGGATTGCCGAGGGATGGCTGTCGGTTCGAGCTGCCACCAACGTCGCGCAACTCGCCGCCCAGAACGGCATCGCCGGCGCGGCGTACTGGCAACTCCGCTTCCGTATCGGGCCCCACGACAACGCCGGCACCGAGCCCGGCTTCCTGTTCACCAGGATCGCGGCCCTGCCCGAGTCGGCCACGGATCCGCTGGACGCCGACAGCGATGACGACACGCTGAGCGATGGCGCCGAGGCCGTGGCGGGGACGGATGCCAACGACGGCGCGGACTTCTTCAGGGCTGAGCCGGGAACGGATCTGGAGTTGAACCGGCGCGTTGTCCTGTGGTCGAGCAAGACCGGACGAACTTACCGGGTGATGGAGGGGGGTAACCTGTCAACCTTCAGCCAGGTCTATGAAACCCCTGGCAACGGGGCGACTCAGCGATGGACAAACAGTCTGGTGTCCGGGCCAGTGGAGTTCATACGGCTGCACGTCCAAAGGCCGTAGACTGCCGAAGAACCGAAGGTTGAGACGCGGCGTGCCCGCTCATGTGGCGGGACCGCGCCCGGCGACGCATTAACAGGGCCGCGAAAAAACAGTATGATATAGCTCGCGCCTGCGCCAAGAAGAGGGGCCTTCGGGCCGGGGATCGGGGTTCATGACCATTCGCCGCAAGACGTTCCTGGTGATCACGTCGGTGCTGGTCGCTCTGACCGCGTGCATCCTCGTCATCGCCGGCGCCCTGGGCTTCGTCCGCCTCCACAAGAGCGAGCACGAGCAAGCCGTCGCCAGGACCCGCCGCGCCCTCCTGGCGCTCGACGGCGAGATCATGGCTCTCGACGAGGTGGCCAACGACTACGCCGGCTGGGACGACACGTACGACTTCATGGCGGACCGGAACGAGAAGTACATTCAGGTCAACATGACGGACGAGATGTCGGCCAACAACCGCTTCGCGTTCATCGTGCTGGCGGACAAGCTCGGGCACATCCTGTTCAGCAGGGCCTACGACGTCGCCCGGCGCCAGACGGCCCCGGTTCCCCAGGGCCTCCTGGATCTCCTGACCCCCGACAGCATTCTCTTCCGGCACACGGAGAGCGAGAGCGCTGTCCGCGGCGTCCTGAACCTTCCGGAGGGCGCGTTCGTTGTCGCCTCGCGACCGATCCTGACCAGCAAGTACGAAGGTCCCATCCGCGGCGCGTTCCTTATCGGAAGGCGGCTGGCCGCCGAGAGCCTGGAGCGCGTGGCCGAGGTGAACCTCCCACCCTACCCTCTCCTTCCCGCGTCGGACCCGAGGCTGCCGGCCGACTTGAGGCAGACGGCGACGCGGACCCTCGACGCCCCGCCCGTGTCCGTCTGCGCCGAGCAACGGGATGCCATGACGGGATACGGCCTGATTCGCGACGTCCTCGGCAACCCCCTGGCCTTGCGGGTGTTGATACCGAGGGCCATGTACGCGGCGGCGGTGCGCTTCTTCGTGTTCTTCGGCCTTATCCTCTTCGCGGTCTGCGTGACCGCGGTGGCCGTCACCCTAGTGCTCATGGACCGCCTGGTCCTGGCCCGGACGAGCCGCCTGCATGACTTCGTCAACGCCGTGAGATCGCAGGGCGACCTGTCGGCCCGCATTTCGCTTTCGGGGAACGACGAGCTGACCGACCTCGGCAACGCGTTCAACCGGATGCTGGCCGTCCTCGACCTCGACATCGCCCAGCGCAAGCGGGCCGAGGAGGAGCGGCGGCAGAGCGAGGAGCGCTACCGGAGCGTGTACGAAACGGCCCCCCTGGCTTTCGTCCTCTGGGACAGGGACCACCGGGTCACCGACTGGAACAAGCTGGCCGAAGCCATCTTCGGTTGGTCGCGGGACGAGGTGCTGGGCCGCAACATGTTCGAGTTCCTGATCCCGTCGTCGGACCGCTCGAAGGTGGAGGAGGTCGTGGGCAAGGTCCTCCGGGGAGAACTCCCCAGCCACTCCATCAACCGCAACCTGACCAAGAGCGGGCGGACGATCCTGTGCGAGTGGAACAACGCCGTCCAGCGGGACAGCTCGGGCATGATCGTCGGCGCCATCTCGCTGGCGCTCGATATCACCGAGCGCTCGCGGATGGAAGAGGAGCGGCGCAAGCTCGAGACCCAGATCCAGCAGACCCAGAAACTGGAGAGCCTCGGCGTGCTGGCGGGCGGCATCGCGCATGATTTCAACAACCTGCTCATGGCCATCCTCGGCAACGCCGACCTCGCGCTTGCGAAGCTTCCGCCCGAGTCGCCCGTGCGCGACGCGATCCGCGAGATCGAGAAGGGCTCGCGCCGCGCGGCGGACCTCTGCCAGCAGATGCTCGCCTACTCCGGCAGGGGCCGGTTCGTGATCGAGCCCCTGGACCTCACGCGCGTGGTGCGGGAGATGGCCTACATGCTCGAGGTCTCCGTGTCCAAGAAGGCGATCCTGCGCTACAACTTCGCGCAGAACCTGCCCGCCGTGGAGGCCGATGCCACGCAGGTGCGCCAGGTCGTCATGAACCTCATCATCAACGCCTCCGAGGCGATCGGCGACCGGAGCGGCGTGATCGCGGTGACAACCGGCTGCGTGGAATGCGACGAAACCTTCCTGCGGGGAAGCTACCTGGGCGAGAAACTGCCGGCGGGCGTGTACGTCTTCCTCGAGGTGGCGGACACGGGCTGCGGCATGACCGAGGAGACCAAGGCGAGGATCTTCGACCCCTTCTTCACCACTAAGTTCACGGGCCGGGGCCTGGGCCTGGCCGCCGTCCTGGGGATCGTGCGGGGACACAAGGGCGCCGTCCGGGTCTACAGCGAACAGGGGCGCGGCTCCACCTTCAAGGTCATGTTCCCCGCGTCGAACAAGGTCGCCGTACTGAAGGAGCAGGAAGCGAAACAGCTCGAGTGGCGGGGCACAGGCACGATGCTCGTCGTGGACGACGACCCGACCGTGCGGACCCTGGCCAAGAAGATGGTGGAATGGTGCGGGTTCAAGGTCATGACGGCGGACGACGGGCGGCAGGCGCTGGAGATGTTCCGCGAACACCTGAACGAGATCGACTGCGTGATCCTCGATCTCACCATGCCTCACATGGACGGCGAGGAGACCTTCGCTGAACTGCGGCGGATCAAGGACAACGTCCGCGTAATCGTGTCCAGCGGCTACAACGAACAGGACATCGCGCATCGCTTCGCGGGCAAGGGCGTGTCGGGGTTCATCCAGAAACCCTACACGCGGGAGCCGCTGATCGCCGTCCTGCAGAAAGTCATGGGCGGCCAGAAGACGGGCTGATAGGCTTCGGCCCGGTGCAAGACGCCTTCTCCAGGATCGCCCGCCGGTGCGGCGCTGCGTGCGCCGCCCTCCTCCTGTCCTCGTGCCGTCCGGCCGCCACGCTGCACCTCGGGCAAGCCGCCGGCCCCGACGCGAGCCCCCTCCCCCTGCGCGTCAGCCCGGGAGCGAGGCGCGTGCAGATCGCGGGCGACCAGTTCTGCGTGGACGGCGTGCGGTTCCTCATCAAGGCCTCGTTCTACGCCTATCACCCCGTCGGCAGGAATCCCTGGGACGTCCGCCCGCCGCCCGACGTGCTCCGGAACCACCTGCGCGGGCTCAAGGCGGCGGGGTTCAACACGATTCGATGGTTCGAGCCGACCGGCCCGGAGATCGAGATCTGCCGCCAGGAGGGCGTGTTCGTCTTCCAGCAGCTCTGGATGGACGGCAACGCGGACTACTCCGACGCCGCTTTCCGGCTCAAGAACCTGGACCGCCTGCGGGAGATCGTTCGCGGGACCCGGGGACACGACAACGTGCTCGGCTACCTGGTCACGAACGAGCCGAACCTGTGCGGGGCCACCACGGAACGCGAGTTCCGCGATGTGCTCAGCCACCTCATCGAGGTGCGCAACATGATCCGCGAGGAAGACCCGGGCGCGTACGTCTCGTTCGACAACTGGCCGCCGCTCGTCTCGTGGGACCATTCGATGTGGGACTTCGTGGCCTTCAACGTGTACACCTGGGGGCCGATCACGACCACCGAGCACGGGATGGGGTACCGCCCGTTCCTCGAGTACCTCAAGAGGACCCACGCCTCCGACCGGCCGCTCGTGATCCTCGAGTACGGCGCCTCGGTGTGCCCCGTGAACCGCGACGGACACGGCTACGGCGGCTGGACCGAGGCGGCGCAGGCCCGGGAATCCCTGAGCATGCTCCGCGACATTCTCGCCGCCGGATCGGCCGGGGCCTGCTACACGCATTTCGCCGACCAGATCTGGAAGTCCGGCTCCAACGCCACGCGCGAGGACGACGACCCCGAGGAGTGGTTCGGCATGCTGGCCCTCGATCTCCGCGGCGGGCCCGCCATGGAGGGCCGCTGGCGGCCCGTGTATTTCGCGCTCCAGGAATTTCACCGCGCCATCCTGCTGGAGCCGGCCCCGTTCTCCGCGGTGCGAGGCCGGCAGCGGGTCCTCGTGCATTCGGAGCAAGCCGCCGCCGCGCGCTTCCGCGTCGGCGGAGGTCCGTGGCAGAAGCTGCAGAACGAGGCGGGGCCGTGGTGGGCGGGAACCCTCGACACCACGCGGCTCGAGGATGCCCTTCAGCGCGTCGAGGTCCAAGTGGAATCCGGCGGCGGCACGGTTTCGCGCGAGGCGTGGGTCGTCGTCGCGAACCGCAGACCCGATCCCTTCGCCCTGGACGTGAAGCTGACGCCGTCGCGGGATTCCCTCTGGCCCGGCGAACCGCTCGCGGCCACCGTCACCGTCCGCCGCGCGGACGGCTCGCCCGCGGCCGGACAGCTTGTCCGATGGGCCGTGCATGAGCACCGCGCCTGGCCCTTCAAACCCCGGACTGCCACCACCGGACCGGACGGCACCGTGGCCCTGGACGTGGATACGCAGGATCTCCTCGGCCTCGTCACGATTTCCGCCGGGGTGGACGTCTCGGACGGCCCGTACCAGCGGCGGTTCGGCGACCTGGCCACCGTCCGAATCGGCATGCGGTGAGGGCCGGCGCAGGAACCCTGCTCTCCGTTCGCTAGTCCGCGCCGGCGGCGATCAGGCTACCAGCCAGCGCGCCGGCCAGGTCCCACGCCAGGTCCTTCCAGCTCCAGAACTTTTTGCGCACGTCGCGGTCGACCCATTCCTTGCCCGCGCCGATGGACATGGTCACGGCCACGGCCACCGCGCAGGCCTCCGCGTCGTCCGCGCCGTGGTGGCCGGCGGCCGCCGTCACCGCGGCACCGACCGCCGCGCCGATCGCAAAATGGTACGCCTTGTCCCGGCCCAGCCACGGATCATCCGGCCGGCCCAGGGTGGCACAGCCTGTAAGCACAAGAACGGGGACAAGAACGATCATGAGCCGCATGCTGGCGTTCATCGCTGAACAACTCCTGTTGTGCCGGTTACGTTAGACCCGAAGCCTCGTCACACTGGGCTGAACCATGTTAGCACGAACGCCATGGATCATCATACTTCTCCTCGCAGCGTGCCTGCCTGCGGGGGCCGGCGGCATCATCGTCGGCTACACCAGCGCCATCGCCACCACTAACTACTCCCAGGCCCTGATGGACCAGATCGGGCAATTCAAGTGGTACTTCGCGCACGCGTCGGTGGGCGACAACATGATGGACGGCATCACCGATCTGAACACCGCCGATTCCGGCCGGTACCAGTTCCAGCGCGTTTCCGAAGACGCGACGCCGCCGGCCGGCACCAGCGTGGGCCGGATCTACGACTACGCGCGCGGGAACCCGGGCTGGTCGGCCAAGGTGACCACCTTCACCAACTACGTCCGGAGCGGCTGGCGCTACCCCAAGGTGAACTTCGCCGCCAACAAGTTCTGCTGGATCGACCAGGACGCCAACGTGGACACGTACATCAACTCCATGAGCGCCCTCGAGGCCGCGTACCCGGAGACCCTGTTCGTGTACATGACCATGCCCCTGGACACCTCCTCCGACTACAACAACTACCTCCGCAACGTGTTCAACACGCGCCTGCGGGGATGGGTGACCACGAACGATCGCGTCCTGTTCGACGTGGCCGATATCGAGTCGCACGATACGAACGGCGCGTTGTGCGCGTTCACGTACGACGGCACGAACTGCCAGCAGCTGTTCACCGGCTATACCGACGACGGCGGGCACCTCAACGAACTCGGAAGGCCACTGGTCGCCCAGGGTTTCTATGCCGTAGCCGCCGCCGTGCTGAACGCCGACCGGGACAGCGACGGGATGAGCGACGGACACGAGCTGATCGCCGGGACCTGCCCCACCAGCGGCGTCTCGGTCTTCGGATTCGATCCCGCGTCAACCGTCGCCGGCGGCCGCATGCTGGTCTATTGGCGCAGCGCGTCCAACCGGTGCTACAGCCTGGGCCGGACCACCAACCTGCTGGGCTCCCTTCAGTTCTCGAACCTGCTCACGAACGTCACGGCCACGCCGCCCCTGAACACGTACACGGACGCTCCCGGCGCCGGGCCCCGCATCTACCGGCTCGGCGTCTGGCAATGAAATGGGCGCGCGCCGACGCCGGACCTGTGCCCGTCCTGAGCAAGGCGCGGAGGGCCGCGCCGAAGCCCTCGGCCGCGCGAGCCGCGCGGCCGAGGGCGCATGTTGCATGAGCGATCTTGTGCTCATGCAACATGCGGGCTAGCATGCGATCAGCATGACGGCATCGCCTCCCGACCTAAGCTTCGACCTCGCGATCGTCGGCGCGGGCCCGGCCGGCATGATGGCCGCGATCGCCGCCGCGCAGGACGGCGCGCGCGTGGCCGTCTGCGAGCAGCTTGAGCGCCCCGGGGTCAAGCTCCTGGCGAGCGGCGGCGGGCGCTGCAACCTGACCAACACCCTGAAGACCGACGACTTCATGGCCCGGTTCGGCCGGCAGGGCCGTTTCATGCAGCCCGCCCTGACCTTGATGGATTCGTCCGCCCTTCGGCAGTTCCTCCGGAAGCTGGGAGTCGCCACGGCGTCTCCCGACGGCTTCCGCGTCTATCCCGCGTCCAATTCCTCCGCGCAAGTACAGCGGGCGATCTGGCAACGGTGTACCGCGCTGAAAGTTACCCGGCTCCTCGACACCCGCGCGACCGCCCTAGTGGTGGACGAAGGGAGGATCCGGGGCGTGCGAACCGACTCGTCTGCAATCGCCGCGCCCAGGGTCGTCCTCGCGACCGGGGGCAGGAGTTATCCCGAGCTCGGCGCGACCGGCAGCGGTTACCAGCTGGCCCGGCAGTCCGGTCATACCATCGTCGGACCCCTCCCCGTTCTGGTCCCTCTGATCACGCGCGAGACCTGGCCGCGCGAGTGCGCAGGTGCCAGCCTCCGCGGCGCCCACGTATGGATCGAGAGCGAGCACAGCCGCCTGGGCTGCGTCGGCGACGTGCTGTTTACGCACAGCGGGCTCTCCGGGCCCGCGATCCTAGACCTGTCGCGCGACGTGGCGCCGATCCTGAAACAGCGCGGACACGCGGCGATTCGCATGGACCTCAGCCTGGGCACCACCGCCGGGCAGTGGCTGGAACGGTTCGACACGTGGCAGAGACGCCACGGGCGCAGGAAGGTCGTCAACCTGCTGGACGATCACCTTCCGGCGTCGCTGTCGAGATCGCTGGCTTCCTTGGCCGGGATCCCGGACGACCTCACGGCCGCGCTGCTGAACCGCGCGCAGCGGCAGGCGCTGGCGAACCTGCTCACCGGCCTGCCGCTGACCGTGGTGGACACGGGCGGCTTCAAGGAGGCGATGATCACCCGCGGCGGGGTGAACCTGCGCGAGGTGGACCCGAACACCCTGCAGAGCCGGCTGGTGCGCGGACTCCACTTCGCGGGCGAAGTCCTCGACCTCGACGGCCCCACCGGCGGCTTCAACCTGCAGTGGGCTTTCTCAAGCGGGTGGCTGGCGGGAACCACCTGCGGCCAGCCACACCGGGCCGGAGGTTTTCTCGCTGTTCGGAGACAAGGCACTGCAACATAAGGAGGATACACCATGAGGTCGCTAACCGTTGTCGTAACCGCACTTGTAGCGCTGTCCGCCGTCATGTGTACCACTCCTGCCAACGCCTGGTGGCGCTCGCGGAGGGCCGCGCACGCCGACCAGAACAAGGACGGCGTCGTGACGCACCGCGAAGCGCACAAGGAACGCGCGTGGGAGCACGAGAAGCTGTCCGACGTCAACAAGCCATGGGAGCGACGCGCCGATAAGGATGGAGACGGCCACGTGGAGCCGGGTGAGTACCACGCGTACCGGCTGCAGACGATGGATGCCAACCACAACGGAGAGATCTCGGAGGTCGAGCGCAAGTTCTACTGGAACAGGTGGAACACGGCCGTCAACACCGAGATCGAGAAGAAGTACGACGACAACGGGGACGGCTACCTGGAATGGCCCGAAGCGAAGGAACTGCTCAGGGCCCGGCTCGCCGTCATCAGCACCGACGGCAGGGCCATAGTGACCACGAGCCTGGAGCGCGAATTCGACACGAATGGCGACGGCGTGATCGACGGGGCGGAGGCCGAGGCCGTCCGGAAAGCGCTGGAGTGAAGTTCCCCGCGGCATCCGGCTTCGCATGGCTTCGCCGGGATAAGAGCCGCGGGGCATCTGGGTAGGGCCGAGGCGCTGCCTCGGCCGCTCGCCTCGGCGTCTTGTCCGCCATAGCTCGGAGAGCGACGGCGGAAGCCTCCGGCGAAGCCTGGGCGGCCGGCCCAGCCGTCTTCGCTGCGCTTCGCCGAGCCAAGGCGGGCCGGCCCTACCCTTCTAAAACTTCTCCCAGTGGATCACCCTGTCGAGGGACCGCTTCGGGAGTTTCTTGACCTCGCCGTCGGCGTAGCCGAGGGCGAGAAGCGACACCAGCCGGTGTTTCGGCGGCGCGCCCAGGCGCGCGGCCACCGCTTCGGCGTAGGGTTTCTTGTCGCCGGCGATCCAGCAGGACTGGACGTTCAGCGTCGTGGCGGCCAGCAGGATGTTCTCCGTGGCGGCGCAACCGTCCTCGAGATAGTACTTCGTGTCCTGGCAGAACACCGCGATGCAGGCGGGGGCCTCGGCCAGGAACTTCCCGTGGTCCGTCAGGTTGGCGACCTCCTCGATCGTTTTCCGGTCGGTGAGCACGACAAACTCCCAGGGCTGGTCATTGCGGGCGGTCGGCGCGAGCCTGGCCGCATCCACCAGTTTCTCCAGGATGGCCCGGGCCACCGGTTGTTTCTTGAACCTCCGCGCACTCCGGCGGTTGCCGATCGCGGTCAGCGTGTCCATGTCTTCCTCCTCCTTCGAAACTCGGGCGCAGGACAACATAGCCCAGGAGTGAGTCACCCGCAACCGTTTTCAAATCGCTATATATAGTGTTTGCATGGCCATGGCCTACATGGTATAGATCACGTATTGTTAACAACTTGTTGATAAGTTCCTGTGTCGCACTTCTGAGAACGGTGTGGCCCGTGCCGGAAGTGAAGAAGGAGGTTGTTTAGCTTTGTATCTCAAGAACCTTGAGCTGATCGGTTTCAAGAGTTTCGCTGAACGGACCAAGCTCGAATTCCAGCCCGGCATGACCGCCATCGTCGGGCCCAACGGCTGCGGCAAGAGCAACATCGCCGACGCCGTGCGGTGGGTGCTCGGGGAGCAGAGCGCCAAGGCCCTCCGTGGTTCCAACATGGAGGACTGCATTTTCAACGGCACGGAGTCCTACAAACCCCTCTCGATGGCCGAAGTCTCGATGACCCTGGCCGACTGCGAAGCGGCCCTCGGCACGGAGTATCACGAGGTCACCGTCACCCGCCGCGTGTACCGCAACAACGAAGGCGAGTACTTCATCAACAAGACGCCCTGCCGGCTGAAGGACATCCAGAGGCTCTTCATGGATACCGGCGTCGGCACGAATTCGTACTCGCTCATGGAGCAGGGCCGCATCGACCTCATCCTGAGCTCCCGCCCGGAGGACCGGCGCGAGGTCTTCGAAGAGGCCAGCGGCATCACCAAGTTCAAGGCCGACAAGAAGGAAGCCATCCGCAAGCTCGAGCACACCGAGGCCAACCTTCTCCGCCTCGCCGACATCATCCGCGAAGTCCGCCGCCAGATTCTCTCGCTCCAGCGGCAGGCCGGCAAGGCGCGCCGCTACAAGTCGCTGCAGGAACAGCTCCGCGGCCTCGACGTCTTCGCCACGCGGGAGCGCCTGAACGCCCTGAACCAGGAAATCAACACCCTCGAGGCGCGCCTCGCCTCCGTGTCCGAGCAGGAAGAAGCGCTCCGCGCGGACGTCGAGCAGACGGAGCAGCAGGCCGCCCGGACCCGCGTGGAGCTGGCCGCCACGGAGAAGGAGATCGCCGACGCGATGGAGGCCTCGGTCCAGACCAAGACCGAGCTCGACCGGGCCCGCGAGCTGATCCGCATCAATCAGGACCGGATCCAGGAACTCAGGGATGTCTCCGCGCGCGACACGCACGACTCCGACGAGGCCAAGACCCGCCTCGCCCAGCACCGCACCTCCCTGGATGAATTGCAGGCGCAGGTCGAGAAGGCCGTCGCCGCGCGCGATGCGGCTGAGAGAGACTTGGCGGACCGCACGGCCCATCTCGTGAAACAGGAGCAGGACGTCGCCAAGGCCAGGCAACTCCTCCACGATTTCGGCGCCGAGTCCGTTGACCTCGAGAGCCGCGCCGCCAAGCTCCAGAACGAAATCTACGGGCTCGAGGCCCAGGAGCGGACCAGCGTCATACGCAGGGAACGGCTGGCCGCCGAGCAATCCGGCCTCCAGCATGCTGTCGAGACCTTCGAATCCCGGCAGTCGGAAATGGTCCGGCGGCTGCAGTCCCTCCGGGACGAGGTGGCCGCGCAGGCGGGCGAGGTCGCCGGCCTGGCCGGCCAGCGCGAAGGGAAGACCCAAGCCCTGGCTGAACTCCAGAAGACGATGTCCGATCTGAAGGCCCGCATCGCCGCGCGGCAGGCGCAGACGGAGCTGCTGAGCAGCAGCGAGGCGGAGGCCGAAGGTTTCCCCGGCGGCGCCAAGTGGCTGCTGGACTCCGCGCGCGCCGCCGTGGTCGGCTCGCTGGCGGAACACATCAAGTTCGAGCCTGCCTACCGTGCCGCCGTCGAGGCCGTCCTGCGGGCGTGGCTGGATGCCGTGATCGTATCCGACACGGCGGCGGCCCTCGACCTGTTGAGGGAGCTCGAGCAGCGCTCCGAGGGCTCGGCTCGCGTGGTGACGCTTGACCAGGCGGGGCCGGCTGCGGCCTTCGTTGAAGGTCCGGGCGCGAGGCTCGCGGATCACGTTTCGTGCGCCGACCAGGTGCGCCCGCTCGTCAGCCGCCTGCTCCACAACGTGCGCGTCGTGGACGATCTTGCGCAGGTTCCCCAACCGGTGCCGCCCGAGGCGGTTTTCGTGACCCGTAACGGGTCGGTGGTCCGCGGCAGCGGATCGTTCGAGTGCTGGAGGCCCGAAGCGCACGAGGTGAATCCCCTCGCCCGCCAGCACCTGCTGGCCGAGTGGAGCCGCGAGCTGGCCGAGTTCCAGCGTCGCAGCGACGACGGCGAGCGAACCTCCCTCGCGCTGCAGGCCGAAGCCAAGGCCCTGGACGAGGCCCTGGCGCAGGCCCGGATCCGGCTCGAGGAAAGCCAGTACAAGCTCGCCCAGCGCGAGGGCGAGGACCACATCATCTCGCAGGAAGCGGCGCAGGCCCGCGAGCGGGTCGAGACCGTCGCGTGGGAACTGGGCGTTCTGAAAGAGCAGCAGGACTCGGGCGGCGGCCAGCGCACGCAGATCCGCGACGAGATGGAGCGGATCCGCGCCCGGCAGGCCGATCTCCGCGCCTCCGTCGCCACGAAGACGGAGCAGGTGCAGGCCCTGGAGCACGAGCTGACGGCCCGCGCGGCCGAGGTCACCGAGTATCGCGTCCGCTTTGCCGAGCGGCGGCAGGAGGCCGACCACGTGGCCACCCGGAAAGAGCCGCTCGAGGCCCGCATTAAGGAGCTGGAGAGCCTGATCCACAGCCGCGCGGAGGGCATCAACTCGTACCAGAGCCGCATCGAGGAGCTTCAGAAGACCATCCACACGGCGGAGGGCCGGCTCCAACCTCTGCAGGAACAAGTCGGGCACCACGACGACCAGCTCGAGAAGGCCCGGCGCCGGCGCGAAGAGATCGTCGCCGCCCTGGCGGCGTCCGACGGCGGACTGCGCGAGAAGCGCGCGGTCATGGACGAGGTCCGGACGCGCCGATCGCAGGTCGACGTCGAGGTGGCCGAGCAGCGCGTGCGGCGCCAGAACCTGATCGAGCGGATCGGCAGCGACTACCACATCACGCCGGAGCAGATGATCGCCGAGCCCGAGCCGGCCTGGGAGAGCGGCCAGCGCCCGGACCGCGAAGCCCTCGAGACCCTGATCGCCGAGATCCGCGCCCGCCTGGAGTCCATGGGCCCGGTGAACCTGGTCGCCATCGAGGAGCACCGCGAGCTCGAGGAGCGCTTTGCCTTCCTCAGCCAGCAGCAGGAGGACCTGGTCAAGGCGAAGAACCAGCTCATGGAGATGATCCGGCGGATCAACAAGACGACGACCGAGATGTTCGCCCAGACCTTCGAGCAGGTGAACAGCAACTTCCAGGATATGTTCAAGAAGCTCTTCGGCGGTGGCTCCGCCAAGCTGGTCCTCGTCGACGAGGAGGACATCCTCGAGTCCGGCATCGAGATCATCGCCCGACCGCCGGGCAAGAAACTGCAGACGGTGTCCCTGCTCTCCGGCGGCGAGCGAACGATGACCGCCGTGGCCCTTCTGTTCTCGCTCTACATGGTCAAGCCCAGCCCCTTCTGCCTGCTGGACGAGCTGGACGCGGCGCTGGACGAGGCAAACATCGGCCGGTTCGTCAAGATGCTCGAGGGCTTCCTGGACCGGTCGCAGTTCGTCGTGATCACGCACAACCGCCAGACGATCGGGGCGGCCGAGGTCCTCTACGGCGTGACCATGGAGCAGAGCGGCGTGTCGAAGATCGTGTCGGTGAAGTTCTCGTACCACGAGAAGACGTCCGCGGAGGTGCAGACGTCGCCGGAACCTGCGGTGGCCGCCGCCCCGCCTACCGCGTAGCCGGCCTCAGCCTCTCGAACTTCATGGCATCCGTCGGGTCAAGGAAATCGCTCAGCGGACGCTCCTCGACTGCTTTCTTGAGTGTGTCCGACGAAGCTGTGACCTTTACGGCGTCGGCGTTCCGGTTGGTTCCGACCGTTCCGGCGAGCACGCCGGCTTCGACCAGTTCCTTGACCTTCTGTTCGGAGAAGAGCGTGATCTCCAGGCACTCGTTGCTGACGACCCGGTAGAGCGCGAGCATGTAGGTGAATGCCTCCGGGCGGTCACGGCGGTCGGCGTAGTCCTTCTCGCGGGCGCGCAGGCTTAGGAATTTCTCGCCCTTGAGCGCGGACGAGTAGCCCTCGTAGGTGGCCCAGTCCAGCCCGCTGTCTTTGGAACCGCTGTTCACGTCCATCAGGTAGAGCACATCCATCCAACCCGTCGGGCGCGAATAGAAAAGGACCTGGTTCTCCGTCCCGCTCTTCTCGGTCTGCGTCCACCCGCCCAAGAGCTCCCGGTCCACCTCCAGCTTCTCCGGCGGCGGAAGCGGATTCGTGAACTCAGGAATACATCCTGCGGCCAGGACCAGCAACCCGCCCACCAACAGGTTTCCGCATCTTCGAGTCTTCATACGGTGTACCTCCGGCCTCATCATCACTTCCGCCGGGGGATCTGCCAAGCGCATTCCGCCCGCCCTGCTGTCATCCCGAGCCCGGATGCGCTTCGCGATCGGGACGAGGCTTGCCCGCCGAGGAGGGAATCTCTCTCCGAACCCAACCCGTAATAGAGAGATCCCTCTGGCGCGCCGCGCGCCATCGGGATGACAACCGCGCCGAGGTCGCCCCTTGGCGGGCCGGACCACGGCGCGTATACTGGCGCCATGGTCAGCGACGCCGCACTGCGCGAGCTGGTTTTGGGAACGAACGACGAGCCGGGGCTGGTGGCGGCCGAGTCGGTCGCCGGCAAGGGCCGCGAGGAGATGATCCTCTTCATCCGGCGGGGGTCGGAAACCGTTTCCGCACGGGAGCCTTTCGGGCCGTTCGTATGGGTAGAGGACGAAGACTTGCTGTCCGGTTACGGCGGCAAGGTCGACGTATACGAGCAGGAGGGCCGTGGCAGGCTCAAGGCCCTTGCAGTCTTCCCGTCGTGGAAAGATCTCCAGCACGGCGTGGCATGGCTGAAGAAGAAGACGGGGCAGAACCCGTCCGATCCGACCGCCCCCTTCTTCCTGCTGAACGATCCCGTCCAGCAGCACCTGCTCGCGACCGGGCGCACGTTTTTCAAAGGCATGATGTTCGAGGACCTGAAGCGCATGCAGGTGGACATCGAAACCTACACCGAGCCGGCCTTCGAGTTCTCCAATTCGGACCGCGAGGGCGACCGGATCATCGCCATCGCCATGGCCGACCAGTCCGGCTGGTCCGAGGTCATCTCCGGCACCGAGCTCGACGAGAAGCGCATGCTCGACGCGTTCGTGGCGCGGGTCCGCGAACGGGACCCCGACGTGCTGGAGGGCCACACCCTCTTCAAGTTCGACCTGCCCTACCTCGTCGCGCGCGCCCGCCGGCACGGGGTCAAGCTCGCGATCGGCAGGGACGGCAGCGAGCCGGACGTGCGCCCGAGCCGGTTCATCACGGCGGACCGGACGGTGTCCTATCCGCGCGCCGAGATCTTCGGCCGCCACGTGGTGGACACCTACTTCCTCGCGCAGAGTTACGACGTCAGCCACCGCTCCCTCGAAGGCTTCGGGCTCAAGGAGATCGCGGCGCACTTCGGCGTGTCGGCCCCTGCCCGCACGTACCTCGAGGGCGACGAGATAGCCCGCGTCTTCGAGCGCGATCCCGCCACGGTCATGAAGTACGCGCGGGACGACATCCTCGAGACGAGGTCCGTCAGCAACATCCTGTCGCCCAGCTACTTCGTCCAGGCCCAGATGCTGCCGTTCTCCTATCAGAACATCTGCGTCCGCGGCAGCGGGGCTAAGATCGACGCGCTCCTGCTGCGCGAGTACCTGCGGCGGGGCCGCGCGATCCCCCTGCCCGACCCGCCGCGCGAATTCGCGGGCGGGTACACCGACATCTTCTTTGCCGGCGTCGCGAAGAATGTGCACCACTGCGACATCCGTTCCCTGTACCCCTCCCTCCTTCTCCAGCGCAAGGCGGGCCCAAGGTCGGACGATCTCGGCATCTTCCTCAAGCTGCTCGGCTACCTGCGAACGCTCCGCCTCAACGCCAAGGAGCGGATGCAGGCCAGCGGCGCGGGCGGAGAACGTCATCACCTCGAGGCCTTGCAGAGCACGCTGAAGATCCTGATCAACTCGTTCTACGGCTACCTCGGATTCGGCCAGGCGCGGTTCAGCGATTTCGACCTGGCGGAGCAGATCACCGCGGAGGGGCGGGCCCTGCTCAAGCAGATGATCGGGTGGATTGAGAAGAAAGGCGGCAAGCCGATCGAGATCGACACGGACGGAATCTACTTCGTCCCGCCGCCGTTCAAGAAGTCCGCCGACCAGGAGGCTTTTCGGACGGCGTTCCAGCGCTCCCTGCCGGAGGGCATCGAGATCGAGTTCGATGGCGAGTACCCCGCGATGTTCAGCTACAAGATGAAGAACTACGCCCTGCTCGACGAGCGCGGCGAAATCACCATCAAGGGCGCCGCGCTGAAGTCGCGCGGGCTGGAGCCGTTCCAGCGCGCGTTCCTGCAGGAGTGGCTGCACCTCAAGCTCGAGGAGCGGGACGGCGAAATCCCGGCGCTCGTCAAGAAATACCGCGAGGCCATCGAGCAGCGCCGTTGGCCCATCCGGATGCTCGCCAAGACGGAGACGCTCCAGGATGCGCCCGCGACCTACGTCGAGAAGATCCGCAAGGGCGGCCGCGGCCGGAACGCGGCGTACGAGCTGGCGCTGGCGTCCGGCCGCGAGTACCGGGCGGGCGACCAGATCTCGTACTACGTCACGGGCGAGAAGAAGAGCGTGGCCGTGCACTCGAGCGCGAAGCTGGTATCAGACTGGGATCCCGCGAAGCGGGACGAAAACGTGTCCTACTACCTCGCCAAGCTTGACGCGCTTTGCCGGAAATTCGATTCTATGGCGCTGGGCGACCTGCAGGGCGAACTGGATCTCGCCACCGACAAGGAAAACGATGAAGAAGCTTGAACGGCCGGGCGACCGCGGGGGTTTCACCCTCATCGAGATCCTCGTGGTCATCATGATCATCACTATCCTGGCCAGCATCGTGAGCGTGAACGTGCTGAGGAAGCCGGGCGAGGCGAGGGTCTCCGCGGCGAAGATGCAGCTCAAGCAGCTCCAGACGGCGGTCAACATGTACCGGACCGAGCAGGGGCGTCTGCCCACCCAGCAACAGGGCCTCGAGTCGCTGGTCGGCAAGCCGACTTCGGAGCCCATCCCCCAGCGCTATCCCGAGGAAGGCTATCTTGAGAGCCGGAAACTGCCGCAGGACCCGTGGAAGCACGAGTACGTGTACCTGGTCCCCGGCCGCCAGGGGGAAGCCTTCGAGGTTATTACGTACGGCAACGACGGCGAACCGGGCGGCGACGGCGAAGCGGCCGATATCTCCACGTCCGATCTCCAGTAGTTTCGGATCCCCTCACCCCAACCCTCTCCCCAGGGGAGAGGGAGGAGATGAGGCCACGTTGCACCCACATCCTCTCCCCCTGGGAGAGGACAGAGGTGAGGGGGCTGAGGACCAGCAGGGCTGAACATGGCACAAAACGAATCCACAACCTCTACGGGCGCCCGTAACGGCTTCACCTTCATCGAAGTCCTGGTCGCCCTGCTGATGGCCTCGATCCTCGTGTCCGTCGCCTGCTCCGCGATCATCACCCTGCTCCGCGCCGAGCAAACGGCCGACCGCCTGCGGGAAGGCGGGTTCCTGGCGCGCCAGGTCTCGGCCGAAACGTACCTGGGGCTGGTCACGACGGGCCTGGAGGTGCAGGTCGACAGCGCGTGGGCCGCGGACTCCGAGATCGTCCCCGACGATTCGGAGACCGAGCCGGGGCTCTGGCGCGTTTGGACGCTCTACCCGAAGGATCGCCCGTCCCTGCGAACGGCGGTCGCGACTCGGGAGGAACTGGCTGTTGAGCCCTAGCCCGCGTGAAGCGGGCTCTACCTTCGGGTTGTCATTCCGAGTCCCGATGCGGCATTGGGACGAGGAATCTCTCTCTGAACCCGCACCGTAACAGGGAGATCCCTCTGGCGCGCCGCGCGCCATCGGGATGACAAACTCCGGCTACTGACCTTAGCCCGCGCAAAGCGGGCTCTACTCGGGTAAGGCGTTGGAATCGCATGACCACACTTTGCGATGTGTGGTCATGCGTCCGGGAACCCCAAGGTTGAGCGTGGTGAGCAGGCGCTGCTACGCCCCACCCGCCTTCAGCGCCCGGACAATCACGTCCTTCAGCGCGTCGTGGATCTTCCCGTTCGTGCAGATGTACCGGAACCGCACGTTGCTGAGTTCCTCGAGCACTTCCGCGCGGGCGCCCGCCCGCTGGGCGATCAGGCCGGCCGCGGCGATGTCCCAGAGATAGATGCCGGCCTCGTAGTACCCGTCGGCCCGCCCGCAGGCCACGTGGCAGATGTCCACCGCCGCGGAGCCCATGATCCGCGTCTTCTGCGCCTTCAGGGAAACTTCTCTGAGGACATCCAGAGTGTACAGGTTCTGGCCCACGTGCTTCGACAAGCCCGTGAGCACAAGGGCGTCCTCAAGCCGCGCCGTCGTCGACACGCGAATCGGCTCGCCGTTGCACTTCGCGGCGTCCCCCGCGCTGGCCGTGTAGCACTCGTCCAGCATCGGCGCGTACACCGCGCCCGCCACGACCTCCTTCCCCACGCGGACGGCCACGGCCGAGCACCAGAGCGGCAGGCCGTGCTGGAAGTTCACCGTGCCGTCGATCGGGTCGATGATCCAGAAGGGCTCCGGCCCCGCGTCGAACTCTCCTCCCTCTTCTCCGAGGATCTTGTGCGAGGGAAACGCGGCGCGGATAACCTGCTCCGCCTGCTTCTGGCATTCGAGGTCGAGGTGCAGCTTGACGTCGTGCTCGAACCGCTGGGCCACCATGTGGCGGCGGTCGGCGTTGTTCCGCGCATGGTCGCCGGCCACGCGCGCCGCCCTGACGGCGCAGTCCAGGAGGCCGTCATAGTCAACAGACCCGGTCATGGAAGAAACCACTCCACCGTGCGGCGGAGGCCGGCTTCGAAGGTGACCTTGGGCGTCCAGCCGAGGAACTTCCTGGCGCGGGAGACGTCGGCCTGCGAATCGCGCACGTCGCCCGGTCGCGCCTTGCCGTAGACGGGCGTGATGTCGCTCCCGATGATCCCGGCCAGCGTGCGCGCCAGGGCGTTGATCGACACGCGGTGCCCTCCGCCCACGTTGTACACGCCGCCGGCGGCGCGAACCGGGGCCCGGCAGCAGCGGAGGTTGGCGGCGACGACGTCCTCCACGTAGGTGAAGTCGCGCGTCTGCCCGCCGTCCCCGTAAATGACCGGCCGCTTCCCCCTCCCCAGCGCGGCGATGAACAGCGGGATCACCGCCGCGTACTGCGACCGAGGGTTCTGGCGCGGCCCGAACACGTTGAAATACCTCAGCGAGAACGTCTTGAGGCCGTACAGCTCGTGGAACGCGCGGCCGTAGTGCTCCCCAGCCAGTTTCGAGATCGCGTACGGCGACCGCGGCTGCGGCGTCATGCTTTCGCGCTTCGGCAGCGTGGGGGTGTCGCCGTAGACCGACGAGGAGGACGAGAACACGACGCGGTCGACCCCCGCGTCGCGCGCCGCCAGCAGCACCTTCAAGGTGCCGCAGATATTCACGCTGTTTGTGGCCAGGGGATCCTGGACGGACCGCGCCACCGAAGGAAGGGCCGCCGTATGAAGAACATACCGGATGCCCCTCATGGCCTTCTTCAGCGCGCCCTCGTCCCGGATGTCGCCCTCGATCAGCTCGATGTCCCTTTCCAGGCCGCGCAGGTTTTCCCGGCGGCCGGTGGAGAAGTCATCGAGGATGCGGACGGCGCGGCCGGCGCGGACCAGGGCGCGAACGAGGTTGGAGCCGATGAAGCCGCCGCCGCCGGTTACGAGGTACTCCGCTTTCATGGGAACATGCCGGTGCGCGCTACAGGCCCAGCTCGACGCTGGACTTGGGGAAGGCCAGGAGCCACACCTGGAGCCAGAACTGGACGTCGTCCTGGCCCTCAGCCTTGTAGACCTGTTTGTAGCCCAAGCCGACCCCCAGGCAACGCGTCTTGTGCTCGATGAAGAGCGAGTTCTCTTCCATCTCGCCGCTCTCAAAGGAGTACCGGCCGTAGGTGTTGAACGACCACGCGTTGTTCGGCCACAGGCTGAGCTCGGCGGCGACCTGGTCCCTCCGGTCCCGCTTGTACCTGTACTCCAGCCCCAGCCGGCTCTCGTCGGTGCTGACGAACGCGATCTCGCTGTTAAACGTCGAGATGGAGTTGTCGTACATGTCGTAGCCGCCGTCGAAGTCCATCATCCACCAGTCCACCAGGCGCAGCTCGGTCTTGAAGTTGAGGTCGCTGAAATCCTCCTGTCCCTCGTCACGCTCGATGCGGTACGTGGTCCACACGTTGGCGTCGACCAGGGGGTGGACCTGTCCCCGCCGCTTGGTCTCCAACTTGTTCCGGACGCCGAACAGGACGTCGTGCTGTTGGTCCACCTGGTCCACGGAGTCGAACTGGTACAACTGCTCCGGCACCAGGTTGGGCTCGGGGATGTAGGTATGCAGCGCGTACGGCTCGACCACGTGCCGGAGCCCCACGTCGTCGCGCCCCCTCGGCTCGTTGTGCAGCACCTTGAAGGCCTTGAACGACAGCTCCACGCCCAGCTCGTACACGTTCCGCAGGTCCGCGCCTTGCTCTTCCAACAGGCGGCTCACCTCGTTGGTCACGCTGACGACGCCGTTGCTGTCCACGGAGGAAAGGACGTTGGTCTCGGTGCTCTGCTCGATCGTCTTCGAGTAGTACGTGGCGCGGTAGCCCGCGCGGGGGATCACATTGAGGAACCCGAAGTGCCGCGTGGGATAGAACAGCGTATGCCTCGTGTCCAAGCGGGTGGCCTCGTACGATTCCTGGTCGGCGTCTCCGCTCGCGTCCTCCGGAAACACCTTCTTCAGCTGCGACGCGCTGTTCTGCGACTCGTAGTAGACGGGGCTCTCGCCCACGCGCTGACGGCTGATGCTCAGCGAGGCCTCGGGCACGCGGTCCACGTTCTCATAGAAATCGTTCAGCCGCTTGTTCAGCTCGAGACCCGCCGTGAACTTGTCGCCCCGGTGAATCAGGGACAGGCGGTTCTCCGGCTGGACACCGTGCCGGTACTCGTCGTCGAAGAAATCCTCCAGAATCAGCGGATCGCTGAGGTAATTCACCTCCGTGATCAGGTAGTCGCGGTCGGAAAGGCCGTGGCGGTCGGAGAGCCGGATCCGGTACCGGTCGCTGTCGACCATGTTCGTGAACGTCTGCATCTCCTGTTCGCTCCGGTTCTGGAACGGGGAGTCGTCGCTCAGGTAGTAGGTCTTGAGTTGGCCCTGGTACGTGAGGCGCGGATCGCCCCAGCCGAAGTCCTGCCCCACGCCCCACCCGCGCTTGCTGCGGTAGTCGAGGTGCGTGGACGCGCTCATGGCCTCGTTCAGCCGGTAGTTGTACGCCGTCAGCAGGTAGGCGCCCATGCGGGAGCTGTAGCCCGGCACGATGTCGATGTCCGTCTTGTCGCCTCGGAGGCTCTTGGTCCACGCGGGCACGTAGAAGATCGGGATCGGGCCAAGGAAGAACAGGACGCCGCGGGCCTTGATCGTCATCTCGTCGAGAATGCGCGCCTGCCGCGCGCGGATGTAGAACTGGGGATGGTCGCCCTCGCAGGTCGTGATGGTCGCCCGCTTGAGCAGAAACTCGGTCGGCGACACGCGCTTGGATTCCTCGGCGCGCACGTAGAAAGGATCCACGTACCCGTTGAACCGTCCGAAGTCCCCCTGCTGGGTGTTGAAGTTGTAGCTCATCTTCTCGCCGCGCCAGATCGTGCCGGCATGTTTGAGAACGACGTTGCCCTCGGCGTGAGCGTCCTGGGTGTCCGTGCGGAAGGTCACGTAGTCGGCCGTCAGGACGTCCTCCCCGCGCTGGACCACGACGTGCCCGCGGCCAATCATCAGCTTGTTGTCGGCCTCGTATTCCAGCTCGTCGGCCTGGACGTCGACCGCTTTCTCCCCCCCGCCGGCGATCGTCTTCGCTTGCGCGGGGGCGGGCTGCTGCGCAAAGACTGGGGGAACGGAAGCCAGGAAACCCAGAACCAAAGGGAATACCGCCCATCTCGCGTGACGCATGGCCAGAGCCTCTCCTTGTTCCAAAGCAGTGTGCGCAAGCTATCACAGCCCTCCGGGACCGCCAAGGAGAATTTCGGCTCCGGCGGGCGCTGGGCCCTCGGGAACGCGAGACGAGCGCGGGAAGGGAAAAGGAAGGAAGCGTGCTGCGCGCGGCCGGTCAGCCGACGCGCTTGATGAAGATCACCCGGTGCTTGGGCCGCGGTTTCGCGAACTCCGGCGGCACCTCGATGCGAGTGGTGCTGCCCTTGTCCTCCAGGTTGCCCGGGATGGGACCCGTCTCCGCTTTGCTCCCCCGGCCCTTGGCCGCCGGCGGATTCTGCTTCGGGGGGGCGGCGGGGGGTTCCCCAGGCACGAGCGGAGGCACGCTGATGATGCGGCCGCAGGCGGGGCATTCGATGTTCATCCCCGCCATGTCCTCGGGGGCATCCAGGTTCTGCTTGCAGAAGGAACAATCGAAATTGACGTCCGGCATCGACGACTCCCTTTTCTCCGAGTGGTCCGCCGTCCTGCAGGTATTGTACGAAGATCGATGGTTCCTGTTAACAGCCCTTCGCGCTTCCCGGTGCGCCTGGGGCGGGACAGGCGGGGATCAAACCGTGCGGCGTCCTCGGACTCGTGCTCGCGCCGGAAGGCTCGGACCCGAACGATGTAACATCCTGCTGTGTGGCGGGTTACGAGAGCCTTGGCGGCGCGGGTTGTCCGTCCGCCAGCTCCTGGTAGGCGGTCCGCACCTTGTGCTTGAAGCTGGCGAGGCTGTAGCGGGCGGCGACGCGGGCCTGGGCCTCCTTGCCCAGCGCCGCGCCCAGGGCCGGGTCCTTGAGCACGCGGAGCATCCCCGCGGCCAGGTCGTCCGCCTGCGGCACCACCAGAACGGCGCACGCGTCGTCGAGCACCTGGGTGTGCGTGGCGAGCCGGGTGGCCACGATGGGCTTTCCGCTCTGCATGTACGTGTAGATCTTCAGCGCGGTGTTCGTGCCCTGTGTCCGCGGCGAGACCAGCAGGGAAGAGAGGGTCATGAAGGCGGGCATCTCCTCCATCGGACGCTTGCCCACGAAGATACAGGGCTCGGCCAGGTCCAGGCTGCGCGCGGCGTCCTTCATGCGCGCCACCTGGTCCGGCTCCCCCCCCACCAGCACGCAGCGCACGTCCACCCGCTGGCGCCGCAGGATGCTGATCGCCCGCAGGAGCAGGTCCACCCCCTGGTAACTCTCGAAGTTGCCCGTGTACACGACCGCGGGAGCGTTCCCCAGCCCGAGCTCCCCGCGCAGGCGGGCAGCGCCCTCGCCGTCCTCCTGGAACGCCGGCTGGAGCGGGGCGTCTTCGATCTGCACCACGCGCGCGCTGGGCGACCGCCGCCGCACGTCGTCCGAGAGCGATTCGCAGACGGTCAGGACGAAATCCGCGTGCCGCATGGCGGATCGCTCCAGCAGTTCGGCGAGCCGGAGCAGGGGCCGGAAGGCCGTGAAGCCGGTGTAACGGAGCTGCTCCGAGATACTGGAATCCATGTCGTAGATCAGGCGGCAGCGGAAGATTTTCTTGAGCCACACGGCAAAGAACGCCGATTCCTCCACCGCGTGGATCACGTCGTAGCGGTTGCGCAGGCACATCCACAGGGCCTGCCAGAACATGAAGAAATCGAGCGGGATCTTGGTCATGGAGGGCCCGGGCCGGACCTCGCGGAGGCCGGGCACCCGAAGCACGCGGAAGAGCCGCACCCCGGCCATGGCGAGGTCCTCCCCCCACGGGTAGCAGAGCAGATCGACCCGGTGGCCGGCCTCGCCGAGCGCGGTCACGATGTTCCGCACGTTGATCGGCGTGCCCCGGACCCGGAAGAAGGGCTGCGGCGCTAGAAAAAGTACTTTCATTCGACCGGCCGGGTACTATCGGGAGTCCGCCCGTCAATCTCAAGCCCTTTCGGGAACGTGCGCCGGCCCCGGCGTAGAGCCCGGTTCATCCGGGCTACCCCAGCCCGCCTGAAGCGGGCTCTACCCCTGCCGGTTGTCATTCCGAGTCACGCGCCGCGCGTGACGAGGAATCTCTCTCCGAACCCGCCACGCAACAGAGAGATCCCTCTGGCGCGCCGCGCGCCATCGGGAGGACAAGCCTTCTCCCTCGGCGAGCTTCACTTTCCTGGCCGATACGGGGTAATGTGCTGGTGAACTAGAAGGGGGTATCCATGAGACGCAGTCTGCCGACGTTGTTGCTTTTCGCTTTCGCGCTGCAGGGGCCGGGCGATGCGTGGTCCGCTGATCCGGAGGCGGCGGCGCGGCTCATCCCCGCGGCCGCGCAGGCTTCGTCCGCATCGGACCCCAATTCGGCCGCGGAAAAGGCCGGCGACGGCGACCCGCAGACGCGGTGGAGCAGCAAGAACACGGACCACGAGTGGCTGACCATCGACCTCGGGCAGGAGCGGACGATCGGCGAGGCGGTCCTGGTCTGGGAAGCGGCTTGCGGAGAGGTCTACCAGGTCCAGGTCTCCGCAGACGGGACGACGTGGTACGTCGTGTTCACGGAGACGGCCGGTGAGCCGGGTCGTCGGCAGATTTCTTTCGATCCGGTGTCGGCCCGCTATGTCCGGATGTACGGGATCAAGCGGAAGACGGACTGGGGCTACTCGCTGTTTGCGTTCGACGTCTTCCCCTCTTCCGCCGCGCCGACGGCCCTGAACCACTTCCCCGCCGCGGCGGGATTCCGTTTCAACCGCACCGAACTGCGGCCGCGGGCGCATAGCCAGGCGACGGCGGGCGTCGCGCCCAAGGGCTACTACCCCTTCTGGCTCAGCAACCAGCAGGAATACTGGACCGTCACCGGCACGGCGGAAGGAACGGCCGAGAGCCTGATCTCGGAACACGGCAGCGTGGAGCTCCATCCTCGCGCCTGGAGCCTCATGCCCTACCTGCTCGTCGGCGGCCGCTTCGTCACGTCGCGCGACGTGGAGTTGACGCAGAGCCTCGAGCAGGACTACCTGCCCATACCGTCCGTGGATTGGAAGGTCGGCGGCTTGGTCTTCAGCCAGAAGCTGTTCACGTGGGGCGAGGGCGGTCTGGACACGAGCTACCTGCTGTACACGCTTGAGAACAAGGGGACCGGGGACCAGCGCGGGACCCTGTTCGTCACGGTCCGGCCGTTCCAGGTGTCGCCGTTCTGGCAGGGCTCGGGCGGCATGGCAGACGTTTTCAGCCTGCGCTTGAAGCAGGATCCGGACGGGCACGCCGTCCTCGTGAACGAGACCCAGCTCCTGTATTGCGTGACGGCGCCGGACGCCGTCGGCGGCATCAGCTTCCAGGAAGGTGACATCTTCGACTACATCCCGCAAGGCAAGGTGCCTCCCCACGCCACCGTCTTCGATCCCTGGGGCGGGGCATCGGCGGCCCTGCGCTACGACTTTGCCCTGCGTCCCGGCGGGCGGGCGGAATACATCTTCGCCGCCCCCTTGAAGGGCGCCGCAGCGCCCCGGCAACTGGCCGCCGAGGCCGTTCACCGCGAACTGGAGAAGGCCCGGTCGTTCTGGGTGGACACGCTGAACCGGGTCAAGATCGAGACGGCCGACCCCTACCCCTTCAACGTGCTTCGCGCGAACCTGGCCTACCTCCTCATCAACAAGGACGGGCCCGTCGTCCAGCCGGGCGCCCGCAACTACGAGCGATCCTGGATCCGCGACGGCTCCCTGATGGCGATCGCCCTGCTCCGCACCGGCCACCCCGAGGACGCCAAGGCCTACGTGCAGTGGGCGGCCGACCACCAGCTCTTCAGCGGGGACGTGCCCTGCATGATCAACGCCGACGGCAGCCAGTGGGACTGGGGCAAGACGCTCCCGGAGTACGACGGCCAGGGCGCCTTTGTCACGATGGTAGCCGAGTACTATGCGTACACGAAAGACCGCGAACTGCTCAGCGGCGTGTTCACGAACGTGACGCGTGCTCTCGGATTCCTGGACTACCTCCGGAAGAAGCGGCTGACGGACGAGTACCGCACGGCAACGGGCGAGAAGGCGCGGTTCTACGGCATCCTCCCGATCTCGGTGAGCCACGAGGGCTACACCCAGCCCGGCAAGCACAGCTACTGGGACGACTTCTGGGCGGTCCGGGGCTGGCGCGAGGGGCAAGCGATGGCTCGTCTGCTCGGGCGCGACGACCTGATACCCTGGATGGCGAAGGAGGAAACCGAGCTGCGCGCCAACCTGCTCGCCTCGATCGCCAAGACGCAGAAGGACAAGGGCGTGTCCTACATCCCGGGCTGCGCCGAGCTGGGCGACAACGGCTGTGCCGATATCGCCGTGTGGCCCACGGATGCGTACCTCTATCTCCCGCGCGAGCAGCTGCAGGAGACGCTCGAAACCTTCTACCGCGACACCTTCCTTCCCCGGCTGGGGCCGAACCCGAAACCCGAAGCCCTGGCTCTCCCCTACGAGATGAGGAACATCACGGCGCACCTGATCCTCGGGCAGAAGCAGAGGGCCTGGGAACTGATGGACTACTTCCTGAAGGGCACGCGGCCGCGCGGCTGGAACCACTGGGGCGAGGTGATCTACGTGGACTACCGGCGGCCCGACTACATCGGCGACATGCCGCACTCGTGGGGCGGTTCGGACTTCATCCACGCCTTCCGCACGGTCTTCCTGTACGAGGACCAGGGCAGCCTGAAGCTGGGCCCGGGCATCCGGGAGGACTGGCTAGCGGGCGGGCAGAAGGTCGCCATCTCCGATGCTCCGACGCACTACGGGAACATCAGCTACACGATCACCCGCGAGGGTGCGCGCGTCCTGGCTCGAGTCGAGGGAACCGGCGAACCGCCGCCCAAGGGCTACGTGCTCGTCTCTCCGCTGGCGGCCCCGATCAAGCAGGTCACGCTCAACGGCAAGGTGTCGGA
This sequence comes from Verrucomicrobiota bacterium, assembly GCA_043803015.1. Classification (GTDB taxonomy): domain Bacteria; phylum Verrucomicrobiota; class Kiritimatiellia; order CAIQIC01; family JAGNIJ01; genus JAZDKK01. The sequence continues at coordinate 25,134 of JAZDKK010000077.1, read as the reverse complement.
CAACTTCACCGGCGACCAGGTGAGGTTCAGCGTGCTCCCGGCCGACATCGCGATTGCTTACTGATGGCCTGCTGCCGCGCGCCGAACTTCGTCGCGAGTTGTGGTGTTCAAGGGTTCGAAGCACTGTCTTGCCGAGAAGCCCACTGAGCCGGACACCTCACCATGCTTTCTGTCACGGGGTTCTTTTCGGTTGCTTCTCCAGTTTCGTTTTTGCCTCTTGCTCCTGCTTCGCTAACTTTTGTTTCTGCCCTTTGTCCTTATCCTTCTTGCCTTTGTCTCCCATGCCGTGACTCCTTCTTTCCGTGGTTAGTCACCTTCTCCCCACGACGGCACCGCTGTGTCGTCAGTTCTGGCTTTGGGTACCTTCATTGTTCCAGAAGGCCAACGTCGCAAATCACGGGCGGCGGTACGCCGTACCGTGCATTTGCTGGTTCGGGCTTTCTTGAAGCTGTCTACTGCTGTAGGCTTGGCGCATTCGTGTTCGGACTCTCCTGGACTTTCGCCGGGATATCCGCATTCCCGCCCTGCTTGTACGGGTCCACAATCGGGAACATCTGAATCATGATGTCCGTATCGTCGACGGACCATGCGCCTGGCGTAAGGAGACCTATTCCCGGAAACAGGCACAATATAAAGCCCACTGCGTCAAGAGCTCCCGTTTCATTAAAGTGATTTCCGATTGTGCGCGCCGCCGGTTCATAACCTTGCTTGCGGGCGATGATGGATGTGTCGCGATTGCGTGCGACTTCGGTCGAAACGGGGGATTTGCCCACTTGGTTCCCGTTGACATAGATGTCTGCGTCCGAAACGGAGGTCTTGATCGTTATGACTTGAGTGGTTCCTCTCAACGCAGAGCATCCGGCCGCTGCAATCAGACATACCATCGCACATGCTGTAGCCATAGTCCTCATATTGCCTTCTCCTTGTCTTGTGTGTTGCCCGAACCATTGATCATCAGGAAGAATTTCTCTGATATTTCATATTGCGGGGGTTTTCGGGATCTTCCTCCCTGTTCGGATATCCCCCGTAAGTACCCTGAACCCGCCACGCAACCCGGTCAAGCGACAAGGTTCCCGCAGGGCGCCGGGCGTGTATCTGTGTCTGTCTGCGTGTTCTGTGGGCGACGTTGGGTGGGGTCGCGAAGACGAGGACCCTGCTTCGCCCAAGGGCTTCCGCCGTCGCTCTCCCGGCTTCGCTCTTCGAGCTTCCACCTTCGCCAAGGCTACGGTGGACAAGTCGCCGAGGCAGGTCGAGCTATGGCGGACAAGTCGGCAGGGCAAGCGAGAACGACGACGATCAGGGGAACTCAGTACTCCCTGCGCTGAAGGCTCCGGCGGGCGAGGGTCAGGGGCACGAGGGTCGCGACGGCGGTCACGGCGGCGGTCCACAGCGCGGCGACCGCGAGGCCGCGGGGCAGTTCGGCACCGGGGAGGTGCCCGAGGTAGTGGAGGTGGAAGATCACGCCGAACGGCACGATGATCAGGCCCATGAGCAGGAGGCTCAGCGCGAGGTTCAGCGTGCCGCCGAAACCGGAGACGATCGCGACGGGGTTCGTCTGCTTGAGATCGAGGAACACGGCGCCGAGGCCCGTCGAGAGGCCTGAGATGCCCAGCGACATCGCGAGCGCGATGCAGACGGCCGCGGCCTGGATCGCCGGCGGCACCAGCAGCATCCGGGTGGACAGGGCCATCAGCCCCGCGCTGATCAGCGTCATGCCCGTCAGCGCCAGCCCGAACTTGGCCGCGAGCACCCGCCCCATCGTCGTGGGCGAGAGCCCGATGACCCAGAAGCCGTGTCCCTCGAGGCTCAACTGCGGATAGACGAAGCGCGAGCCGAACGAACACAGCACCGCCGACACGCTGAAGACGTTCAGGAACGCGATGAGGTTGCGCCATTCGGCCGGCAGCACGTGGTAGTGCAGGTTGCGGAGGTTCAGGAAGTACAGGGCCAGCAGGCCGAAGAAGACCAGGCCCTGCGACCACTGCGCCACGTCGCGGAAGAAGACGCGGATGTCCTTCAGGACCATCGCCCGCACGTCCGCGGCAAGGAACCCCAGCGCCTGCTCCAGCGGGCGCAGGAGGACCCCGGTCCGCTTCGTTGCGCCGCGGGAATACTGGGCGCGCTGCCACCCGTCGTAGAAGAGGCGTCGGCCCATGGCGTGCACGACCAGGCCCACCATGAGCATGTTGGACACCAGCACGCCCAGGAACATCAGCCCCCTGCCCCACTGCCCGCGCGTGAGCGCCATGATCCCTTCGGAGACCCACCAGCTCGGCCAGAGCGGGTACGAGGCCACCCGCAGGCCCGGGATCAACTGGTTGAGCATGAGCGCCGTCTCGTCCTCCACGCCCACCGAAACCACCACGCGGCGCCACGTGCGCCAGCCCGCGATCAGCAGGGCCGCCAGGGCGGGCCACACGAGCCAGCGGACGCGCGGCAGCCAGCGCGCGACCAGGAGGCACACGATGCTGCCGATTCCGCTGCAGAGCAGGACCAGCGGGATGGAGAAGAGCAGCGTCCAGACCGAGAAGAAGATCGGCAGGTGCTCGTGCCAGGCGTACGCGCCCACGAACGGGATGATGGTGAAGAAGAATGCCCAGGAAGCCAGGACCGCGGCGTGGAGCGACTTGTACACCGTGACCTCGCTCCGGGTCATGGGCTTCAACAGGAGGAAGGCCGTCTCCTCCGACCGGAAGAACGTCGTGTAGGACGTGATCACGCTGGACAGGACCAGCATCACGCCGACGCCGAAGAAGAAGAGCGCAAACAGGCGGTACACCAGCATCAGGCCGATGCCGCCGAGCGAATCGAGGAACTGGAACCCCTCCAGGAAGAGCGCCCACAGCCCGAGGAGCAGTGCCGCCGCGAACATCAGGATGAACCCGATCTTGAAGAGGGACTCCTCGCGCACGAGCCTCAGCAGGTTCGCGAACGAGCGCAGGTCCTTCTTCAGCAGGGGCAGGATCTTGTTCATCGTCGGTCCGCCTCGCCTCACTCGCGTTTCGCCAGGCTGAAGAACACGTCCTCCAGCCGGCCGCCCTTGATCTCGTGCCGTTCCGCCAGCTCCCGGAGCGTCCCCAGCGCCACCAGGCCTCCGTTGACGATGATGCCGATGCGGTCCGCCATGTCCTCGATCAGGGCGAGGATATGCGTCGTCAGGAATATGGTCATGCCTTCCCGGGCCTTGGCGCGCAGGAGGTCCTTGATCAGCCGGATGCTGAACGGGTCGAGGCCGACGAAGGGCTCGTCCACGAACAGGACCTCGGGACGGTGCAGGAGGGTGACCGTGTAGATCAGGCGCTGGCGGAAGCCGTGGGAGAGGTCCTTGATCAGCGTATGGCGGTATTCCAGCAGGCCGAAGCGCTCGAAGGAGTCTTCCAGCTCCTCCTCGACCCGGCGGCGCGGAACGCCATACAGGTCGCCGATGAACTCGAAGAACTCCGTCGCCGTGAGCCCGTCGTACATGAACGGGAAATCGGGGATGTAGCCGGTGATCTTGCGGGCGGAGACGGGGTCGTCGCGGAGGTCGATGCCGCCGATCCGGACGGCGCCGGCCGCCGGCCGCAGGAGCCCCGTGAGCATCTTGATCGTCGTGGTCTTGCCGGCGCCGTTCGGGCCGAGGAAACAGAACAGCTGGCCCCGCGGAACGCGGAGGCTCAGGTCACGCACGGCCTGGACGTCGCCGAAGTTCTTTGAAACATGTTCCAGCTCGATCATCATTCACCTCGCTTCCGGTCATACGAACGGCCCTGCAGCAAAGCCGGTGGCGCGGCTTGTCCCCAAGACGCGCCGAACTTGCTCCGTCCTGATCGCGTTGGGGGCAACGCGATCCACCTCCCGGGCAGCGCGCTCACACCCTGCCGTTGTAGGGGCGCTTCTGCTTGCCTCGGCGAAGCTCGAAGAGCGAAGCCGGGTGAAGCGCCCTTCAGCGCATCGCCCCGCCTGGCCGAGAGTCCTCATCTAGTACGCCTGCGAAGTCACTTCTGCGCCCAGTTTCCCGATGAGCCCCAGGAGCTTGAGCTGGTTGGCCAACTCACCCTCCAGGAGCGCCACGTGGGTGGCGTCCACCGCTTCCTGCCCGAGCGTGGGATCCAGTTCCCACCACTCCCCGACGTACACGGCGGGCCACGCGTGGTAGTAGAAGCCGTTCTCGCCGTACAGCAGGCCGATCCTGATCTGGGCCGGGATGCCGATGGCGCGCGCCAGCGCCACGAACAGGTACGTGTGCTCGTTGCAGTCGCCCTCCATCACGCGCAGGACATCCCGCGCGGAAGGCAGGCTGACCGTCGGCCTCTTGTTCACGCGGCGGTACACCCAGTCGCCGATCGCCCGCGCCTGCTTGATCATGTCGGGGTCGTCCGACTGGATGAACGGGCTGGGCGCCAGGTACGCCCGTATCTCCTTCGACAACGGCGAGGGCGCCGCGCCGCGCGGCGGCACGCGCCCCGCGCTCAGTACGACGTCGACTTCCGAGTCCTTGACCAGGCGCACCGTCTGCCGGGCGCTCTCCAGCTGGGCGGGCGGCAGGGCCAGGCCCCTCAGCCTCAGCGACAGCTCTTTGCACAGGCGCGGGTCGGCGATGGTGCCCTTGCAGGGAACCATCATCGCGCGAAGCACGTCCCCGGCCGTTCCGCCCGGCACCGTCTCGAGCGCCATGGCCTGGTTGGGCGTGCACGCCTCCATCGTCCAGCCGAACGGGGTCTCCTGCCGCAGGATCTTGCCGTCGGCGTCCATCCACGCGCGCGCTTCCATCCCCTGGAAATCCATCACGAGGACCGTGGCCTCCTTTTCCTGGCCCTGGAAGACGCGCCGCTCGCGGCCGACCGCCCGCACGACAACGTCGGCGGTTGTCAGCGAGAGAGGTTCCAGCGTCCGCACGCGAAGCTGCTGGCCGGGCTTCAGCCGGCCCAGGGACATCTCCACGAGGGGCGAGTACAAGATGACGTCGTCGGGGATGTCCACGCGCACGCTGCGCGGACCCGCATCCGTGACGATGCGGACCAGGAACCTCTTCTTGCCGATCCGGCGGCCCTCGACGCGCGCGGTGTACCGGCGGGAGTTCATCGCGAAAGAGAACTTCTGCAGGTTGTACAGCGCGTCCAGGGCGGCCTCGGCATCCACCACGATGTTCTGCGACTCGCCGAGGATGTTGAGGTTGAGCACCGTCCGGTTGATGAGCGCGTACTGCGCGTTGGGGTTCTTCTCGTCGGTGTCCACGCGCGTGTGGCTGTAGCCGATGGCCTTGTCCTGGAACAGGATGCGCATCCAGGAGTCCAGGATCACCGGCCCGCTCGGGAAGATGCCGCGGTAGCCGGGCAGGGCGCGCGCAAAAGCGCCCGGGAACGCCTCAAAGAAAACCAGCCATCCTGTCATGACCAGCCAGAAGAGAACGATGGCCGCGATGATGATTCGGCGCTTCATGCTACAGGTTACCAGAGAGCATACACCGGGGTCACATCCGCGGAAAGCGCTTGGATCCAGAGGTAGAGCCCGCTTCACGCGGGCTGGGGAGCCCGGGTAAACCGGGTTCTACGACCGCCGCCGGGAGCAACAGCCGGAGCCCGTCATCCCGATGGCGCGCGCCGCGCCAGAGGGATCTCTCTATTACGGGCTGGGTTCCGAGAGAGATTCCCTCCTCGGCGGGCAAGCCTCGTCCCGATGCGGCATCGGGACTCGGAATGACGCCAAAGCAATCGAATCGTAGGGCTCGCGCTTGCGCGGGCCGCGGCGGTGCGCCGCGCCGCCGGTTCGGAAAGCGCTTGCACGCAGACCGCCGGCGTTTATAGTCGCCGTGCAGGACTCGCGGCGGCCCGCGGCTGCCCCCGAAAGGAAGGTCGGTCATGGACAAGCTCTGGTTCTACGCGAAAGGCGGAAGCACGGATCGCAAGGGGCCGATACCGGAATACGAACTGCGCTCCCTGATTTCCGCGGAACAGCTGAGCGCCGCGGACCTCGTCTGGACGGACGGCATGGGCAGCTGGGTCCCCGTCAGCACTCTTCCTCAGCTTCTTTCGGCCGCGCCGGCGGCCGCCGCGGCGCGCCCGACGCAGGGAAGCCCCCTGCCGGCGGGCCTGCTGGGCTGGATGACGTTCGTCGGCGTGATGAACATCGTCGGGGGCGTATTCAACTGCCTGGGCTGCGTCGGCATCATCGTCGGTGTGTTCATGATCATCTCGGGCGCGGCCCTGCTGACCGCGAAGGGCGCGCTGGAGCGGGTGGGCCAGGTGGACCCGGCGCTCGACCTTTTCTTCCTCAAGCTGAAGACGTTCATGCAGATGGGCGGCGTGGCCACGATCATCGTGATCGTGCTCACCGTCGTTGTCCTGCTCGCCTACTTCAGCTTCTTTGCGGCTGTGGCGGGGGGATTGCTCAGACAGCAGTAGCGGCGCGGGCCGGCCCCCCCTCACACGGGTAGAGCCCGGTTTACCCGGGCTATGCCAACGGATAGCCCGCATGAAGCGGGCTCTACCTCGGCGAGGCGTTGAAACCGGGCGGTCACAGTTTGCAAACTGTGACCGCGTGCGCGTGTAGGCTGTTTCGCAGCGGATTCGCCTGCATCAAGCGGGCAACATTTCGCGTTTCCGGATCGCGCCTTCATCGTCTAATATGGGGCCGGCACCCATGATCACGCAGCCAGAACCGATCATCGCCGCGGAGCACCTGACCAAGGTCTTCCGCGATTTCTGGCACCGGCCCAAGGTGCGCGCGGTCAGTGATCTCACCTTCGAGGTGCAAAGCGGCCAGGTCTTCGGACTGCTCGGCCCGAACGGCTCGGGCAAGAGTACGACGCTGAAGATGATCCTCGGCCTGCTCCACCCCACCCACGGGCACCTCCGCGTGCTCGGCCGTTCGCCGCGCGACGTGAAGACCAAGTCGCGCGTCGGCTACCTGCCCGAGGAATCCTACCTCTACCCGTACCTGACGTCGGAGGAGACCCTCGATTTCTACGGCAAGCTGTTCGACCTCAACACCGCCGAGCGCCGGGCGCGCATCGCGCAGCTGCTCGACATGATCGGCCTGCCGCACGCGCGCCACCGCGTGGTCGGTGAGTTCTCGAAGGGCATGGCGCGCCGCATCGGGCTCGCCCAGGCGCTGATCAACGACCCGGACCTGGTGATCCTCGACGAACCCACGTCCGGCCTGGACCCGCTCGGCTGCCGCCAGGTCAAGGACCTGATCCTGACCCTGGCCCGCCGCGGCAAGACGGTCCTCCTTTCCTCGCACCTGCTGGCCGACGTGGAGGACGTGTGCGATCGCATCGCCATCCTGTACAACGGCCGCATCCAGGCCATGGGCCCCATCCGCGACCTGCTCGAAGTGCGGTCGCGCTACCGGCTCACGATCCCCGAGCTGCCACCCGACGCGATGCAGAAGGTGCTGGCGGCCGTGCGCGAGATCGTCGGCAAGGAGCCCGAGGTCGAGCACCCGCGCCGCGACCTGGAGCAGTTCTTCCTGGAGGTTGTCGCGAAGGCCCGGGAGAGCGCGACCGAGCAGTCCGGGGTGGGCCCCTCGGAGGGCGTCGCCCGGTACCTGGTCACGCCCGCCCCCGGCAAGCCGGACGCCGACGGAACGTGACCATGCGCAGGGTCCTCGCCATCGCCGCCATCGCCGTCCGCAGCGCCGTGCGTTCGCGGATCGTCATCCTGATGATGGCGATCCTCCTGATGGTCATCGTCGGCCTGCCGCTGACCGTGAAGGACGACGGCACCCTGTCCGGCCACGTGCAGCTCCTGATCGGCTACGCGCTCGGCCTCGCGGCCCTGATCCTCTCGCTCGCCACGGTCTGGGCCGGCTGCGCGGCCGTGTCCGTCGAGATCCAGAATCGCCAGCTCCACCTGGTCCTCACCAAGCCGGTCCGGCGCATCCAGGTCTGGCTGGGCAAATGGCTGGGCCTCCTGTTCGTCAACGCCGTACTGCTCGGCGTCTGCGGCGCGGGCGTGTACGCGATGCTCCGCTGGAGCACGCGCGCGGAGCTTCTCTCGCCGGCCGACCGCCAGGCGCTCCGGAGCGAGATCCTCACCGCCCGGCGCAACGTCCCTGCCCAGCCGGTCAACGTGGACGGGACCGCGCGCCGCGAGTTCGAGAGGGCCCGGGACCAGAAGCTGATTCCGCCGGAGGTTCCCGAGTCCCAGGCCTGGCAGGCCATCCGGCAGTCGCTCCTCACGCGGGCGTTCTCCGTCCCGCCCGGCGGGAAGCGGGAATGGATCTTCGACCTGCCGCCCGGCGCGGGGCGCGGCCGTCCCCTGCTCTTCCGGTTCCGTTTCTCCTCGTCCCAGCTCGGCTTCGAGAACGTGACGGGGCTGTGGCGCGTGGGGCGCAGGGACTCTCCCACGCGCTTCGAGTACAAGGCCGAGATGCCGCCCGAGACGCCGCGTTCCTTCAGCGTGCCGGCCTCCGCCGTGGAGGGCAGCGGCCCCCTCGTGGTGGAGTACAGCAACGTGAGCGAGTCTCCCGTCACCGTGCTCTTCTCGCCGGCTGATGGGCTCGAGCTCTTTGTCTACGAGACGAACTTCGAGGCCAACTTCGCGCGCGCCCTGCTGGTGATCCTCGCCCAGCTCGCCTTCATCGCCGCCCTCGGCGTCACGGCGGGCAGCCTGTTCTCGATGCCGGTCGCCTCGTTCGTCGCGTTCTGCATGCTCCTGATCGTCCAGGCGAGCGGCTACATCTCGGCCATGGCCACGCAGGAGATCATCTTCACCTCGCACGCGGTGATCGCGACCGAGCCCACGTTCTGGGACGCCTTCTTCCAGACCTTCTTCAAGGCCCTGAGCGTTGTCGTCGGCCCCCTGCACGGGCCGAACCCGCTGGACCTGCTGGCGGCCGGCGAGTTCATCACGGGAGCGATGCTCGCGCACGCCGTCCTGGTCAGGGCCGCGCTCTACGGCGGGTGCCTGGCGTTGCTGGGCTGGTGGATTCTGAGCCGGCGGGAGATCGCGCTCCCGTCGCAGTGAGGGAGAGGAACTTTGTGAACGTTTTTTCCAATGATTGGAAGAAACCCCAGAGGGTTTTCCAACCCTTGGAAAAAACGCCACCCACCCCTCCCGTCCCCTCCGAGGAGGGGACCCCGCTTCCGCTCCCCTCCCCTGGAGGGGTGGCCGAAGGCCGGGGTGGGTCGCGTGCAGTGATCCAACTAGAGCCATGAAACGCTTCGTGTCAGTCATCCTTCTCCTGGCGGCCGCGGCCGGCCTGTGGCTGGCGGGCCGGCTCAACAGCCCCCTGGTCGAGCTGCGCCGGAAGTACCGCCTCGACCAGGCCGACCCGCTGCAGAACTCGCCGCCGCTCGTCGCGTTCACGACCGTCGCGCTCGGCGGGTTCCGGGGCGTCCTGGCCGACCTCCTCTGGATCCGCGCCTCCAAGCTCCAGGAGCAGGGCAAGTACTTCGAGCTCGTCCAGCTCGCCGACTGGATTACCAAGCTCGAGCCGCGCTTCACGCAGGTCTGGGCGTTCCATGCGTGGAACATGGCGTACAACATCAGCGTGCTGTTCAACGACCCCGAGGACCGGTGGCGGTGGGTGCGGCACGGGATCAGCCTCCTGCGCGACGAAGGGCTGAAGTACAACGCCGGCGACGCCCAGCTGTGCCGCGAGCTCGGCTGGCTCTTCCAGCACAAGATCGGCGGCTACTACGACCAGGCCCACCGGTACTACAAGGAGCAGTGGGCCCGGGAGATGATGGCCCTCTTCGACGGGCCGCGGCCGGACTACGACGCCCTGATGGCGGCGCCCACCAACAGCCCGGAGTACGCGACGGCGCGGAAGTTGATCGACGTCTACCAGCTCGACCCGCGCCTCATGAAGCAGGAGGACGACGAGTACGGCCCCCTCGACTGGCGCCTTCCGCAGGCCCACGCGATCTACTGGGCCCTGCAGGCGAAGCGGTACGCCTCCGGCTTCGAGGCCATCGCGGCCGACCGCATGATCTTCCAGTCGCTGGCGCAGGCGTTCCGCGAGGGGCGGCTCTTCCTCGACTCGGCCGAGAACGCGTTCATCCCCTCCCCCAACCTCGACATCCTGCCGCGCGTCCTCAAGGCGTTCAACCAGGCCCTGGCGGAGTTCCCCGACCAGGACTCGATCAAGGCGGCGCACCAGCACTTCCTGGAGGAGGCGATCATCATCCTCTACACGTACCACCGGATCGACGAGGCCAAGGCTTTATTCGACGTGCTGGCCAGGCGCTACCCCTCGGCGGAGACGGCGGTCGGGTTCGACGCCGCGATCACGAAGGCCTTCGGCTCGGCCGTGAAGAACCTGACCGCGCGCGACGCGCTGGCGATGGTGGAAGGCACGGAGTACCAGAGCCTGTTCTGGCACGCGCTCGGCGACGAGGGCCGCGCCAAAGGTTACCACCAGCTCGGACGCGTCTACTGGCAGCAGTACATGGCCCCGCGGATGGAGAAGTCCGTGCGCGAACGGGAAGGCTTGCCGCCGATCGAGGACATCCGCGCCCGCGCCCGCACCCGCCTGCTCGAGGAGCTGAAAAGCCCCGAAGCGCGGAAACGGCTGGAGCAGGCGCCGAAGCCCTGAACCCGGAAAGGCCACCGCGGATTACGCGGATTGCGCTGATGGGGTGAGGGTGTGCGGACCTACGGTCTTTGCACCCTCTCCGGCTGTTTCCGTTCCGTTACCATCCGCGAAATCCGCGTAATCCGCGGTTAGTTCTACTCCGACAGGCGCCACGACACCATCCAGTCCACCAGCGCGTCCGGCGCGAAGCGGCGGAGGAAGTTCAGCAGGTGGGCGGGGAACGTGACGGCGTAGCGGATCTTCGGCCGCGGCGATTGCAGGGCGTGCAGGATCCTGCGGGCCACGGCCTCCGGCGGCTGCGTGAAGAGGCGCGACAACTTCCGCTCGGGATCGGTGCCCTCGATCCGCCGCTGGTACCGATCGGCAAAATGCGAATCCACCCGGTCCATCTGGGTCCGGGCGCGCTCCAGGGAGTTCTGCCGGAAGGCCGTCTCGATCGGGCCCGGCTCAACGATGGACACCGCGATGCCCGACCCGAAGAGCTCGACGCGCAGCGCGTCGGACATGGCCTCCACGGCAAACTTCGACGCCGCATAAATGCCCATGAACGGGATGCTTACGCGGCCCAGGCACGAGCTGATGTTGACGATGCGCCCGAAGCCCTGCTTCCTGAAAAGGGGGATGAACTTGTTGGTCAGCTCCTGCAGGCCGAACACGTTGACGTCGAACTGGTATCGCATCGCGTCGCGGGTGAGATCCTCCATGGCGCCGGGCTGGCCGAGGCCCGCGTTGTTCACGAGCGCCCCCAGCCGCCCGCCGCAGATGCGGAGTGCCTCCGCAGCCGCCTCCTGGACGGAATGGCTGTCGGCGATGTCGAGGCGGATGGGTTCGAAATCCTCCGTGCGAAGCCGCTCGAGGTCCTCCGGCTTCCGCGCCGTCGGCAGGACCAGCCAGCCCCGGTCCCGAAGCAGGCGCGCCGTGGCCAGCCCGATGCCGGAGGAGCAGCCGGTGACCAGGACGTTTCTTGAGGTGACCGCCGGGTATTTCATGCCGGCATGTTAGCCAGCGCCGCTGGAGAAGGGAAGAGCGTTGCGCGGCTTCGCGCAACGCTCTTCCGCAGAATCCGGTTCCGGGAACCGGCCTAGAACTTGAGGGCAGCCCCGATGTTCACGGCAAGGCCGCTCAGGTCGATCTCGTCGTCGTCACTGAACACCGGCACGCCCAACGCCGTGACGGTTGTCTCCGTATCCAACTTGAGCAGGGTGTACTTGATTTCCCCGAAGATCCCCACGTTCTCCATGAGGCTGAACACGCCGCCGCCGAGGAGGAAGAGGCCAAACCCGTTGTCCACCTCGTAGTCGATATCGACCCCGGGCTCGTTCACATCGACCTCGGTGTCTACCAGGTAGTAGCCTACGCCTCCGCCGCCGTACACCGCGAGCTCGTCGGCGAGCGCATATCTGTAGGTCGCAGCCACCTCGAACGGGATGACGCTTGCATCAAGCTCCGCATCCGGCACGTCCTCCTCCTGGGTAAACGCGTACAAGGACAGCCGCGCCTGCAGGCAGACGTTCTCCATCACTTCCATCTTGCCCAGCACACCCAATCCCGCGCCGGGATCGTCAGGATCCTTGGCATCCCAGTAGGAAAGGAAAGCCCCCGCACCCATACCCATCTCCTTCGGGGCCGCTTTCCCCGCCGCGAACGTCGTCGTAGCCAGAGCCAGAACAGCGAGCACGATCAGCAACCTCCTCATGAACGTCCTCCTTCTTTTGGCCGTGGCGCCAGCGCATGGGCGCATACCGGCTCCGGCCAGATTCTAGCAGTCGTTCCGGCCACGTAAAGCCGTTTCGGACCGCTGGCGGCGTTGTAGGGGCGCTTCTGCGAAGCGCCCTGGGCGCCTGGCACCTGGCTCCGCAGAAGCTGCGCCAAGGCAGGCAGGCGCCCCTACACCATCGACCCGTCCCCCGGGCTTGACACTCCTTGGCGCCCGAGTAGGCTTGCTCTTTGAGGTCGCGGGGGAGTCCGCTGAGGCGGGCTGAGATTCCCGGTTGCGGGAAAAAACCCTTGGTACCTGTTTGGGTAATCCCAACGGAGGGAAGCGGTCCTTGTGCATGCCAAGGCCGCAATTCGTCATCGGAATTGCGGCAATGTTGTTCTTGGCGTCCAGCAACCCCCCGCCGACCGGACACGAACATGTTGCGGAGCCTGCGATGGCACTTCTGAAACCGGTAGCGCCTGAAGAACGGAACCTGGGCGGATGGGACTTCTTCCTGCTCTGGGCCGGGGCGGCCATTTCCCTGGGCGAAATCTGGGCGGGCGGCCTGCTGGTCCCGCTCGGCTTCGTGGCCGGCCTGCTGGCGATCCTGCTGGGCCACGTCGTCGGCAACACGCCGATGGCCATGGCCGGGATCATGGGCAGCCGGCACGGCGTGCCGGCCATGGTGAGTACCCGCGGCGCACTCGGGAACCGGGGCTCGATCCTCCCGGCGGTCCTGAACGTCATCCAGCTCATCGGGTGGACCGCCGTCATGGTGTATGTCGCGGGTAAGGCCGCGGCTCCGCTCACGCCCCACGTGGGGTGGCTTGACGACAAGTCGTGGATGGCCATCATCGGAGTCGTTACCACCGCGTGGGCCCTGATCGGTCGCCGGTTCTGGAAGTGGATCGAAAGGGTGGCGGTGGTTCTCCTGCTGATGCTCTCGCTGTTCATGACCTGGATCGTCGTGTGCCGGTATGGCCTGGGCACGCTCCTGCAATCCCACCGCCAGCCCGGGTTCTCGTTCATGCTCGGCGTGGATCTCGTCATCGCCATGCCGATCTCCTGGCTCCCCCTGGTTTCGGACTACTCGCGCTACGCCCGCGGCACGAGGGGGTGCTTCTGGGGAACGTGGTGGGGCTACTTCGCGGGCGGCTGCCTGATGTACGCGGTGGGACTCGCGACGGCGCTGGCGACGAAATCCAACACGCCCGATGGCATGGTGGTGGATCTTATGTCGTCGCTCGGCTTCGTGGTCCCTGCCCTGCTGGTGGTACTGCTGTCCACCTTCACGACCGCCTTCCTCGACATCTACTCAAACGCCGTGTCGGTGCCGAGCATCCTGCCGCGGCTCAACGAGAAAGTGGTGATCGCGGCGGGCGGGGCGCTGGGGACCCTGCTGGCGGTCCGCTTTCCGGCGGACCAATACCAGAATTTCCTGCTGTTCATCGGGTCGGCCTTCTGCCCGTTGTTCGGCGTGGTGCTGGCCGACTACTTCATCCTGCGGAAGATGAGCTACCGCGCCGACGACCTGTTCCGAAGAGGGATCTACTGGTTCAAGGGCGGCGTGAACCCGTGGGCGGTGGCGGCGTGGGCCGCGGGCTTCGTGCTCTACCAGGTCAGCACGCGGCGGGGCTGGCCCATCGGCGCATCCCTGCCGGCCCTCATCGGCGCGGGCGTGCTCTACCTGGTGTTGATGGTGCTGTTCGGGCCCCGGCCGGCGGAGGCCGAGGCCGCGGAGGAATCCGAGGCCGGGAGCGGATCCGCATGAAGCGACCCATCACCTGGACGATAGCCGGCTCGGACTCCGGCGGCGGCGCCGGGATCCAGGGCGATCTGAAGACGATGAACGCCATCGGCGTTCACGGCTGCTCCGTCATCACCGCCGTCACCGCCCAGAACACGACCGGCATTTCCAGGATCGAGGTCCTTTCCGAGGACATGGTCTCGGCCCAGCTGTCCGCGCTGGAAGAGGATCTGCCGCCGGTCGCCGTCAAGCTCGGCATGCTGGGCACGGCCGAGATCGTGCGCCGGGTGGCGGCCGTCCTGCGGAAGCTCAAGGCCTTCGTGACGTGCGATCCGGTCATGGTGTCCACCAGCGGGAGTTCCCTGCTGGAGCGCGACGCGCGCGACACGTTCGTGGCGGAGATGCTGCCCCTGGTCCACCTGCTGACGCCGAACATCCCGGAGGCCGAGGCGATGGTGAAGAAAACCATCGCCGACCAGAACGATATGGTGACGGCGGCCCGCGAACTGCTGAAGTCCGGGGCAAAATCCGTCCTGCTCAAAGGCGGCCATGCCGGAGGCGCGTTCAGCCAGGACTACTGGACCGACGGGCGCGAGGAATGGTGGTTCACGAGCCCGCGGAAGAAGGAGACGCACACGCACGGAGCCGGCTGCACGCTGTCGGCGGCCATCGCGGCGTGCCACGCGATGGGCTACTCCCTGCTCGATGCCATCGTGATCGGCAAGGCGTATGTGAACCAGGGCCTGCGCCGCGGCGGCGGGATAGGCAGGGGCCGCGGCCCGCTGGCTCACGGGTACTGGCCGTCCGACCCGCGGGACATGCCGTGGATGACCCGCACGTCCGAGGAGGGCCGCCGCTGCCTGACCTTCTCCGACTGCGGGCCTGACCCGATCGGCCTCTACCCGCTGGTGGACCGGCTGGCCTGGCTCAAGCAGCTTCTGCCGCTCGGCGTCAAGGCCATCCAGTTGAGGGTCAAGGACCTGGCCGGCCCGGCCCTCGAGCAGGAGATCCGGGCGGCGATCCGCTACGCCGAGCGCCTGAACGTGCGCTTGTTCATCAACGACGAGTGGCGCCTCGCGCTCAAGCACAAGGCCTACGGCGTGCACCTGGGGCAGGAGGACCTCGCGTTCGCCGACCTGCCCGCCCTCGCCGCCGCCAAGATGCGGCTCGGCATCAGCGCCCGGTCCTACTCGGAGATCGCGCGCGCCCTGGCCGTCCGCCCTTCGTACATCTCGCTCGGCGCGGTCTTTCCGACACCCTCCAAGACCGTCGATTACGACCCGATCCGCTCGGAGCACTTCCGCCAGATGCGCCAGCTGATCAATGTGCCGGTGGTCGCCATCGGGGGCATCTCGCTGGAGCGCGCGCCGGAGGTCTGGGCCGCCGGCGCGGAGGGCATGGCGGTGATCTCCGACATCACCCACGCCGCCGATCCGGCGGCGCGCGTGAAGAGCTGGCTGCAGTTCTTCGAAGCGCACCCGGCCCTGAAGCGTTGAGCGAGCCCCCGACCGCGGGCGCTTCAACCCGCCTGCATCGCCTGCGGCGAAGCCGCTGCGGGCAGGCAGAAGCGCCCCTACATCCAGAGTGTGGAGAGGTTTAGGAGATGCTTCGGGTTGTAGGGGCGCTTGTGCCTGCCTCGCCGGAGCCAACGGCGAAGGCGGGCCAAGCGCCCAAGGCGCTAACGGCACGCGCGTCTGGCGCTCATGCAATAAGCGGGTTAGCGCGAGAGGATATAGGCCAGCAGGATGCCGAGGATGAACCAGACGGGCAGGGACCAGATCAGCGCCCAGGTCAGCGCGCGGTTCTTCCGCAGGCGGCGGCGCAGGTCCCGGTTCTCGACGGCGCGGCTGATCCGGATGCGGATTTCCTCGATGCGGCACGGCTTGGAGAGGAAGTCCGTGGCGCCGGCGCGCACGGCTTCCACGGCGTCCGGGATCGACGGGAACCCGGTCAGGATCATTACGATGATGTTCGGATCGATCTCCAGGATCGCGCGGGTGAGGTCCATGCCGCTCATGCCCGGCATGCGCACGTCGGTGATCACCACGTCCGGTGATTCGGCACGGCACGCTTCCAGGGCGTCCTCGGCCTTGGCGAAACCGCGGACTTCGTAGCCGAGTTCCTTGATCATGGCCCCGACTACGCCGCGCACGGAATCATCGTCATCCACGATCCAAGCGGTGGTGGACATCTGACCCTCCTTGATCCAAGCGACCCCATCCCCCGTCAAACAGCCCGGCTTTCTCCCGGCCGTTCGCCTCCAGCGAACTGGAGCGGGTGACGGGAATCGAACCCGTGTAGCCAGCTTGGAAGGCTGGAGCTTTACCACTAAGCTACACCCGCCTTCGCACTTCGTGCTACGGCGGGCAAGCCCGCCGGAACACGGGTGTGTCGGAGCTGACGGGATGCTACTACGCCCACAGGCTTACGGTCAACACGCCGCCTCGACCCAACCCCGGCTCGCCCTCCGTAGCCCCGAGTTCCGCGAGGGGCGAAGGAGGGTCAAGCGGGCTCCTGGTTCAGGGCGCTGCGGATGGCCGTGAGGAGCTGGTCCGCCTTGAACGGCTTGTAGACCATGCCCCGCACGCCGAGCCCCGAGAGGCGCTGGGTGACTTCCTCCTGCGCATACCCGCTGCTGAGGAGGACAGGCATGTCCGCCCGGATCTTCCGCAATTCCTTGAAGGTCGCCTCGCCGCCCATGCCGGGCATGATCAGGTCCAGGATGACGAGATGGACGCGCCCCGCCAGCTCGCGGAACAACCCGACGCCTTCTTCCCCGCTCGCGGCGGCGACGACCTGGTAGCCATGGGCCTTGAGGATCTCGGTGGTCACCTGGCGGACGATGGGTTCGTCATCGATCAGGAGAATGGCTTCGGTGCCTTCCAGCTGCCGCACCGCCGCGGCCTCCTTCCGGGGCGCCTCCTCCCCGTGCGCGGGAAAGTAGAGCCGGAACGTCGCCCCCTCCCCCTCCGCACTTTCGACCAGGATATCCCCGTGGTGGTTGGACACGACGCCGTACACCATGGCCATGCCCAGACCGACACCCCCCTTGGGGAATTTCGTCGTGTAGAACGGATCGAACACGTGCTTGAGGGCTTCGGGGTCCATGCCGCAGCCTGTGTCGCGCACGCTCAGGCACACATAGTCGCCGTCGCGCGCGTCCAGCAGCACGGCGCGCTCGCGCGGCGTCAGCTGCCGCCGCTCCGTCACCAGCGTCATGGCACCGCCCTTCTCAGCCATGGCATCCTGCGCGTTGAGGCACAGGTTCCGGATCACATCGGCCAGCTGCTCGCGGTTGCCCAGGATGGGCGGCAGATCGCGGGCCAGATCTTCCTGAACCCGGATGTTCGAGGGCAGGCCCGAACCCAGCGTCCCCAGCACCTGCTCGACGATCGGGTTCAAGGATATCGGCTCCCGCGGGAAATGCCGACGGCGCGCGAAGGAAAGCAGCTGGCGGGTCAGGTCCGCCGCCCGCGTGCCGGACTGGTCGATCAGGGTGAGGTCGCGGTACAGGTCCGTGCCGGGGTCCGACTTGGCCATGAGGTAGGACGTGAAACCGAGAATGCCGCTCAGGATGTTGTTGAGCTCGTGCGCCACGCCGCCCGCGAGCATGCCGACGGCCTCCATCTTCTCCGCCAGGCGCTGGTGCGCGTCGCGCTCCAGCTCCAGCGCGCCCGGCTTCGGGGGGACTCCTGAAGACTCCGCGGCGGGGTCGATTCCCTTGTCCATATTCCAAACACAATCATTTCCGGGGCCTGCCGTCAAACCGAACCTATCGCCCAGTCCGGCCTGGCATCCAATTCGTCGGCGCCGGTTTTCACGAGGCCCTTCCCCGTGCCGGCCAGGGCGGCGACCATGGCGGCGTTGTCGGTGCAGTACTCCGGCGCGGCCAGCACCAGCCGGGAGCCGGACGTCCGTGAGACCTGCTCCAGCTTCTCGCGGAGCCGCCGGTTGCGGGCCACGCCGCCGACGCATCCGAACGCCGCGGCTTTTTCGTGACGGAGCGCGTGCTCGAGCCGGGAAACCAGGGTGTCGAAGACGGCTTCCTGGTAGCTCGCCGCGACGTCGTTCAAGCCGCCGTCCGCCAGCGCCTGGGGGTTCTGCTTCAGGTAGTACAGGAGCGCGGTCTTGACCCCGCTGAAGCTGAAGCAGAGATCGGGATCGAGATCCCCGATCCGCTCCTCGCGGGGGTTCCGCAGGCGTCCCCGCGGGAACCGCACGCGCGCCGGGTCTCCGCCCTGGGCGGCGGCCTCGATGGCCGGCCCGCCGGGATAGCCCAGCTTGAGGAGGTTGGCCCCCTTGTCCAGGGCCTCTCCCGCGGCGTCGTCCAGCGTCTGCCCCAGCAGGCGATACCGGCCCACGTCCTCCACGCGGATCAGGCACGTATGCCCTCCGGAGACCATCAACACCACCAGCGGGCACACCGTCTCAGGCTTCGGCGCCTGCGGCCCCCGGCCCGCCCCGCCCGACCCGGTCGGGGGGCAGGCGGGAAGAAACAGGGAGTATACGTGCGCTTCAATGTGGTTCACCCCGAACAGGGGCTTGCGCAGGCGAAAGGCCAGCGCCTTCGCAGCCGAGAGCCCGACCAGGAGGGAGCTCGCCAGGCCCGGCCCCGCCGTTACGGCGACCGCGTCCACGCCGTCCCACCCGAGGCCGGCGCGGCTCACGGCCTCACCTACGATCCCGGCCAGCTCCTCCACGTGGCTTCGGGAAGCGATCTCCGGGACCACGCCGCCGTACGGCCGGTGCTGGGCGATCTGGGTGAAGACGACATTGGACAGCACGCGCGTGCCGTCCGCGACGACGGCCGCCGAGGTCTCGTCACAGGAGGTTTCGATGCCCAACACGTTCATGAAGGGGCCGGGCGATCAAGGCAGCTTGCGGTCCGTGGCGGGGGCCGCGCCGGCGGCCGTCGCTGAGCTGGCCATCATGCTCGGCGTGCTCTGGGCTTCGAAAATCATGAGGCCCTTCAGCACGTCCACGGCGCGTTGCAGCTGGATGTCCACGACACTCGAGACGTCTTCCTCGCCCGCCTCGAGCTCTGCGTTCTCGACGCGCGACCGCTTGATCAGCAGCTTTCGCCAGTCGTCCGGGGACATGGGCACCACGATATCCGGCGCGATGCCGTGCTCGTTGATGACCCGCTTGCTGGGCGTGTAGTACTTGGCGGTCGTGAGGCGGATGGCGGACCCGTCGTCCAGCGGCAGGACGCTCTGCACCGAGCCCTTGCCGAAGGTCTTCTCCCCCACGAGGATAGCGCGCTGATGGTCCTGGAGCGCGCCCGCCACGATTTCGGACGCGCTGGCGCTGCCGCCGTTGACCAGGATGACCATCGGGAAATCCAGGTAGTGGTGCCGCCCCTTGGCGCGAAACGTCTGCTGCGGCTTCTCGTTCCGGCCCTGCGTGTACACGACGAGGTCGCCGCGCTTCAGGAACTTCTCGCTCACCTCGATCGCCGACGTGAGCAGTCCGCCCGGGTTGTTGCGGAGGTCGACGATCAGGCCGCGCAGGTTTTCCTGCGCGAGCTTGTCCAGGGACTCCTGGAGCGCCTTCGCCGTGGGCTCGTTGAACTGGATGATGCGGAGGTAGCCGATGCCCTCCTCGAGCATCTTGGCGTCCTTCACGCTGGGCACGTTGATGCGCGCGCGGATCAGCTCGATGTCCTTGATGTCATGCGTCTTCGGCCGCAGGATCTTGATCGCGACCTTCGTGCCGGGCAGCCCGCGAAGCTTCTTCACCGCCTCCGGCAGCGACAGGCCGTCGGTGGACTGGCCGTCGATCTCGATGATCTTGTCCCCCGCGAGCAGGCCGGCGCGGTACCCCGGCGTGTCTTCCATGGGCGCCACGATGGTCAGCACGCCGTCCTTGATGCTGATCACGATGCCGAGGCCGCCGAACTCGCCGGCCGTGTCGTCCTTCATGTCGTTGTACATCTCGGGGTCGAGGAACTGGCTGTGGGGATCCAGCGACTGGAGCATGCCCCGCATGGCGCCGTAGATCAGGTCTTTGTAGGAGGTCTTGTCCTGGTCCACGTAGTGCTCGCGGACCTGCTCAAGGACCTTGGTGAACAGGGCCATCTTCTCGTAGGCCGTGTCGGTGTCGTTGCTGCCCGGCGCCTGCGAGTAGAGGCGGGCGCCCACGACCAGGTTCCCGGCAAGCAGGGCGGCGACCACGAGCCAACCGAAGCCGCGTCCTAAGGATCTGACTGACATCATGACATCTCCCGGCGAATCGGGGTCAACCGAAGCAAGGCACGATCACATCGTGAAAAACGTATACTTCAATCTTACCCCTATTGCAACTTCTGTGAAAGCCCGGCGCCCGCCGCCGGCTCAAAGGCGGATTGCGCGAGCGGAGAGGCTGGGATATTATGAAGGGATGAACGTCCCTTCTCCGGACGAGCGAGGCGAAGACAAGGGCGCGGCGGAAACGGAACCGGGGTACCTGTTCCACATGCAGAAGCCGCCGCCCCGGCCCGCGCCGCACGGCGTGCGCCCCCCGGCCAGGCCGGAGTCATGGCTTCGCCACCCTCCCGACCAGAACATCTGGACCAATGTCCGCATCGTGACGACCGCGGTGATCGGCATGGTCATCTTCCTCCTGCTCGCCGTCTATGCCTCCGTCAAGAGCTGGCAGATGAAAGAGCAGCGGGCCGTTCGAGGGATATCATCGTCGGGGCCGGCCGCGGCCGGCCACGCCCGAAGCGAGGTGGGCGGGCGCAGGGGGGCCGGCAGCACCAACGGCCTTCTCGCGGCGTTCTCCTCGGACGACGAGGCCATCCGGCAGGCCACGCTCCTCGCCCGGCAGGCGGACGCCCTGGCGGGCTCGGGACAGAACCGGCGCGCCGTCGAGCTCTACGAACAGGCCCTGGGCGTCTGGCCGTTCCTGGCCGAGGCGAAGGTCAACCTCGGCCGGCTCTGCCTTCGCACGAGGAACTACCCGAAAGCGCAGTCCGTCCTGCAGAGAGCCTACGAGGACAACCCCTCCTCGCCTGAGCTGGCCAACGACCTGGGCGCGGCCCACTTCCAGCAGAAGAACATCGACCGCGCCCTCAAGTGCTTTGAAGCGGCCGTGCAGATGGACCCGGATCTTGCGGCGAGCCACTTCAACATGGCGCTGTGCTACCTGGCGAAGTCCGATCGGGAGCGCGCGGCCGCGGCCGTGGAGAGGTTCCTCGAGCTGAGGCCGGGCGACCCGATGGGATTGAAGGAGAAGGCGTACCTCCGGGCGGCCGGAGGGGACTATGCCGGCGCCATGGAGATCCTCCGCACGGCCCTCAAGACGGCGCCCGGGAATCCGCTCCTGCTCTTCGACGCCGCGGCCACGGCCGCCTTGATGGGAGAACCGGCCGATGCCATAATGCACTTGAAGAAAGCGCAGGCGCTGACGTCACCTGCGGCCGTTTATCTCGTGTACCAGCAGCCCGCGTTCCGCGAGATCCGGTTCTCGGAGCCCGGGAAGTACTTCGAGAAACAGCTGGCCGAGGATGCCCGCCGGCAGCCGGCCCGGAGCGCAGCGGACATCACGCCGCAGATGACCGTGGAGCCCATGCTGTCGCAGGCGCCGCTTTAATGCAAACGCAGGAGGTGCTTTGACAGTTTGCTCCCTCTCCCTTCAGGGGAGAGGGGTGCCTGCCCGCAGCGCTACGCGCAGCGTAGCGGGCGGGGGGTGAGGGTGTCAGGAGGCGGTGGGCCAGCCTACCCCTCACCCTGGCCCTCTCCCCCACGTGTCCGCCGAAGCCTTGGCGAAGGCGGAAGGGGAGAGGGAATTGTGCCAACGTCGTCGGACTTTGTGCAGTTGTACTGGAACAGAGCCGTCAGGACCCTATGAAGAACGTATCGCAGGACATCTACGGAACCGACCGTCGGAAGCCGGAGTTCGAACCGGCGTCCGACATGGAACGGGCGGAACTGCTCAATCGGCCGTGGGCGGACGCGGTTCAGCGGCAGCGGCGCTCCACGCTCATCCTGACGCTGGTCTCCGCGCTGATCATCGTCCTCGTCGGAACCGTCGCCATCCAGCAGTACCTGCTGCTGAACCGCCGCTCGCCGGCCAGGGACGTGCCGCAGCCGACGCCCAGGAAGCTCGTGTCGCCCACCACCCTCGAACTGGACGCGCAGACCCAGTTCCTCATGGATGAGCTCACCGAGCAGCAGGCAATGGCCATACCCGAGAAAGGCGACATGCCGCTCAACTCCACGTGGGTCAAGCAGGCCGCCTACCACCTCCTGCAGGCCGACAAGGCCAGCCGGGAGGAACAATTCGCGGACGCGCTCACCGCCTACCGCGAGGCCCTGTTGATCTTCCCCGCGCTCAAGGGCGTTCAGCGACAGATGGGCCTGATCCAGCTGCGGATGAAGGACTACAAGGCCGCCGCGGAATCGTTTGAGAAGGTCCTGACCCAGGAAGAACCCACCTTCGGCGTGGCCAACAACCTCGGCGTCTCCTACCTGGCCCTGGAGACCTACAACAAGGCGGAGGCCAACTTCCTGCTCGCGAGCAAGCTCAACCCCCAGTACCCGCTGGCCTACTTCAACCTCGCGACCCTCTACGTGCGGACGGGCGACCTGGCCCGGGCGAGCACGTACTTCGGCAAGTACCTCATGCTCCGGCCTGACGACGTGGACGCCGCCCAGACCTATGCGATGGTCCTCCTCCAGCTGAAGCAGTGGGACCGCGCCGTGACGCTGCTCGATCAGATCGGGCGCGCGGCACCCGACGTCGCGCCGATCCAGTTCCGCCTCGCCGAGGCGCTCTCGCACACCGACAAGCGCGCGGCCGCGCTCGACGCCCTGAAACGCGGCGCGACGCTCGTGGATCCCCGCAAGGCGCTCGCCTGGATGTCCCAGCCCGAGTTCGACCTGCTCAGAAACGATCCGGGGTTCCGACAGCTTCGGGACGAGCTGGGCGCCTCGGACTAGCCGTGACCGTGCAGGCCGGCCCAGCCCCCTCCCCCGTCCCGAAAACCACGCGCACGTCCCCCGCCTGGTCCGTCCGGTAGCAGGTCACGCCGGACCTCGCCAACACCGCAAGGGCGGTCTTATCCGGATGCCCCTCGGCGTTGTCCGCGCCCACGCTGATGACCGCGACGTCGGGGGCGACCGCCGCGAGCCACGCCTCCGAGCAGGTGCCGCGGCACCCATGGTTGCCGACCACGAGGACCGCGGCCGCGGGATCGATCGGCTGGTTCAGGATCGCCGATTCGACGGTCCCGTCCCCGCCGTTCATGAACAGCACGGACCCCGCGCCGGAGGCCACGCGCAGGACCAGCGAGGCCTCGTCGCCTTTCCGAAACGACGTCGCGCCGGACGGATGGAGCACCTCCCACTCCGCGCCGCCGCCCAGGTAGCCGTGATCGCCCCGCCGGAGCCGACGGATCGCCACGCCCCGGCGCCGGGCTTCGGCCAAGGCATCCCGGCACACGCGGGACTGGCTGATGAACGGCGCACACCAGAGCTCCTTCACGGGAACCGCGGCGAGGATTTCGCGCGCGCCGCCCGCGTGGTCCGCATCGCCGTGGCTGAGCACGAGCGCCTTCAGCCCGTCCACACCCTCCTTTCTCAGGTGCCGCGCCACCTCCCGCGCGCACCAGCCGGGGCCAGCGTCGAGCAGGACGTCGCCACCACCCGGCACGTTGACGAACGCCGCGCCGCCCTGCCCCACGTCCAGGATGTCCACGGTCACCTGCCGGTCCCGGGCCCCGCCCACGGCGGCGAGTACGAACGCCGCCACGGCCGCCGCCAGGACGAACCGGCGCAGGATCCCGCGCGTGATCAGCAGGCCGATAACTGCCGCGTACCAGAACAGGATCCACGGCAGGGAGGGCGACTGGACGAACGAGCAGCCGCCGGGGACGCTGGCCATCCAGTCGACCCACTTCAGCATGGCGCCGATGAACACGCGGTTCGCGTGGTTGAAGACCTCCGCCAGGAACCCGGCCCACCACCCCGTGGGCAGGGAAAGCACGCCCGTCAGCAGGACGAGCGAGGACAGCGGGATCACCACGAGGTTCCCGAGCAGGGCCACCGGCGAAACCATGTTGAAGTAGTACGCGGTCAGCGGGACGGTGGTGAGCGACGCGGCGGCCGATGCCACGAGGATGGATGCCGTGTACAGGACGGTCGCGCGCGCCCACCGCCGGGGCGCCGGCTCCGGCTGCACGCGCCAGGGGTCCGCGACCAGCCCCGCCTGCACCGGGCGCATCCACAAAGGGTAGAAAACCATCAGCCCGGCGACCGCCGCGAAGGAGAAGAGGAAGCCGAGATCGAAAAGCTGGGCGGGCGCGAACGCCAGGATCAGCAGGGCGGCCATCGCGAGCGCCGACGGGTTGTCCGGCTTCCGCCGGAACAGCGGCGCGGCCCAGAACACGGCGGCCATCACCGCGGCGCGCAAGGCGCTGGCGTTCATGCCTGTGCCCAGCGTGTACGCGACCAGGAGCGGCACGAGGTACAGGAACCAGTGCTGGCGCGAGAAGCCGAGGGCCTTCAGCATCGCGATGAACAGCAGGCCCATGACGGCCACGTGCATGCCGGAGATGGCGACCACGTGGAGGGTGCCCGTCGTGGAGAACGCCCGGTACAGCCTGTCGGACATCTCCTGCCGGTAGCCCAGCATCAGGGCGCGCAGCAGGCCGACCTCCTCCGTGTAGTTCTCGATGCCCCGCCCCAGGATGGCCGAGCAGGCGCGGCGGCCGCGAAGGCACCAGGCCATCAGCGGCGAGCCGTGGCCGGCGGACAGGAATTGCGAAGCCGGGGTGTCCGTGGTGAACGCGCAGCCCGGGATGCCGCGCGGGCGCCTGGCGCCCTCGAGCGGGGCCAGCAAGCCGGAGAAGAGCCACCGCTCCCCGTACTCCGCCCCGCGGTCTCCAACAGCGGACTTCCAACGCACCATCACGGTGCCGCGAGCCCGCTGCCACGTCTCGGTCCGCCGCACCCCCTCCACGCGCAACGGGAAAGCCCGGAACACCTCGCCCTCGCGGCGCCCCGCCCTGACCGTGGGGTCGTCCGCCACAACCCCGATCAGCTTGACGTACTCCCGGGGCCGGTCCATCAGGGCCGGTAGCGGGGGCCCCCCCGGGGCGCGCGCGGGCCAACCCGCGGGGGGTCACACCCCCCCCAGGACCGCGGGGGAAACCAGGAACGACGAAAAGGCGCGGCGCCGGGGG
>JAZDKK010000076.1:0-16818 GCA_043803015.1 Verrucomicrobiota bacterium | reverse complement strand
GAAGATCGCGTCCCGCGCGGCCCGCTTCATCAGCTTCACGTTCACCTGGTACGGCGAGAAAATCCGCACCCGCTCGTCCAGCTTGTGCGGCGGGATGTGGTAGCTCATCCAGGAGTCGGTGTACACGATGTCTGCGCCCTTGACGGCCTCCTGCGGATCGTGCGTCACCTGGACCACCGTCTTGGTCTGCTTCGCCACCTTGGCGGCCTCGCGCAGGATTTCCTCCGCCGGGGCGTACTCGTCGCCCGGCGGACAGCCGATCCGGATGCTCATGCCCACCTTCGGGCAGGCCGACAGCAGGGAATGGGTCACGTTGTTGCGGCTGTCGCCCAGGTACGCGAGGGTGAGTCCCTCGAGCTTCCCTTTCTTCTCCTGGATGGTGAACAGGTCGCCCAGGACCTGGCAGGGATGCGAGTAATCGGTCAGCGCATTGATGACCGGGACGGTGGCCTCCCGGGCCATCTCCTCGAGCTTCGAGTGCTCGAAGAGCCGCGCCGTGATCAGGTCCACGTACCGGCTGACCGTCTTGACCGTGTCGTAGAGGCTCTCCTTGCCGGCGCCCAGGGGCGAAGTGCACGTGTCGTAGAAGATCGCGTGCCCGCCCATCTGGCTCATGCCGGTCTCGAACGAGACCCGCGTCCGCAGGCTCGGCTTCTCGAAGATCATGAGCAGGGTCCGCCGGTGCATGACCTTCTCGAACGCGGCGGGGTTCCGCTTGACCTCCTGCGCCAGGTCCAGCACTTCGCGGATCAGGTCCGCCGACCAATCTTTCAGGGACACCAGGTGTAGCATGATCGTATCCTCGTTAGCTCGTAAGGTCCTGATAATAGCGATCGACCTCGCCCTCGCGATCAAAAACCGTCAGCAGGAGGGCCGCCCGGATCCACATGCCGTTCCGCACCTGCCGCCAGTACACCGCGCGCGGGTCGGAATCCACGGCCGGGTCAATCTCCTTCCGCCGCGGCAGCGGGTGCATGACGACGGCGTCCGGCTTCAGGACCTTGAGGTACTCCGCCGTGAAGCAGAACCGGCTGATGTCGATGGCCTGGCTCTCGTGCGCCTTGTCCCACTCGTCCTGGATGCGCGTCATGTAGATCGCGTCGACCTCCGGGATGACCTTCTCGAAGTCGCCGGTCACCTCGTACGGCATGCCGGCCTTGCGCAGGAGGTCCAGGATGTCGGCGCCGATCTGGAGCTGCTCCGGGGCGACGAAGTACTGCTTCACGCCCGGGTAGAGCGTCAGCAGCCACGCCAGCGAGCGGACCGTGCGGCCGCGCGCAAGGTCGCCGACGAAGGCGATCTTCTTGCCGTCGATCCCGCCCCGCCGCTCGAAGCTCCGCGCGAGCGTGTAGATGTCCAGCAGGGCCTGCGTCGGGTGCTGGTCCTTGCCGGACCCGGCGTTCACCACCGGCACCGGGCGCTCCGTGTTCGACAGCAGCCACGCGATGCGTTCGGCGAACCCGCCCACCGGGTGCCGCATGATGATCACGTCGAAGTAGGAGCTGAACGTCCGCACCGAGTCCTCGGCCGATTCCCCCTTGAGCTCGCTGGACGTCGCCGTGTCGCGCACCTCCGCCGGGTGCAGCCCCAGGATCTGGCAGGCGGCGTAGAACGAGAGGAAGGTCCGCGTCGAGGGCTGGGCGAAGTAGAGCATCGCCCGCTTCTCCGAAAGCAGCTCCTGCAGGAACAGGAGGCCGCCGCGGGTCTTGGCGATCCGCCGGATCTTGGTCGCGAGCTCGCACAGCCGGTTCAGCACGGGACGGGTGAACTGCTGGGCGACCAGCGCGTGATAGGGCCGGTCGTCCTTCAGGAAGTACGGCCCCTTCTCCGCGGGCCCCAGCTTCTGGAACTCCTCCCAGGAGATCCCCTTCAGCGGATTGTCTTGAAACATCATGGCCACAGTGACGGCCCTCCCGATACCGACTCGTTGCTCGGCCGGACAGCCTACTGCAAGAGCGACCGGGGTTTCGAGAGGAAAAAGAGCGGGCCGCCGGCCGGTCAGCCGTGGACCTCGGACATGTGGATCAGGCCGTGCGCAAGGCGGTTGAAGAGGTGGTCCCAGCCGGTGTCCCGCCCGCCCCAGATCGGGATGTGCTCGGCGATGGTCGAGCACGATTCGTAGATGATGAATTGGGAGATCAGGTGGCCGCGCCGGGCCGAGTGGATCATCTGGCACGGGTACCCCAGCGTGCCGAGGGTGGGAACGCAGGCGATCGCCATCGCCAGCCAGGCCGGCGGGTGCCGCAGCACCAGGTCCTCGACGCAGCGGCAGAAGCTGTACGTCACGCGGAGGATCATCCCGCAGAAGACGAACAGGACGGCCGCCGCGTGCGGAGAGATAAGGCCCACCTGCCAGAGCACCGGGACCACGGTCAGCCGCACGAGGTAGCCCACGGGCTTCATCGCCAGGTGCACGCCGAAATCGGCCAGGTACTGGTTGGCTTCTTTCTCCGTCAGCTCCGCCTCGAGAATGGACACCTGCTCGGCGGTCAATCGCTTTCCCTCGCGCCACTGCCCGATGCCGTACCGCACGAATTTTCTGCTGATCTCGACGCGGAAGCTCCGGCTGAAAACGAGGTTGAACAGGAAACGGATCCAGCGCACCGGGTTCACCAGCCGGAGGAACTTGGGCCAGCCGTCGCGCAAAGCCTGCCACAGCCGCGGAGCGAACAGGCGGGCGAGGAGCAGGAACAGCTTTGGATACCACCGCAGCGGATGTTTCAGGTAGTAGTCGTACTGCCGTTCCGAGATGCGCCCACGGAATCGAAAGTACTTCACGGATCGCGACACGCGGTTCTCGCCGGACCACGCCGCATGGGCCGCGACCAGGTTCTCGACATCGCCCCGCAGCGCGTCGAATTCCGCGGCGCCGAGCTTCTCTTTCAGGGCGGCTTCCTGAGCCTGGAGGTACGCCCGCAGGCGTCCCTCGTCGAGGTCGTCGAACAGGATCCGTCGCCGCCGGATGGCCTGCGGGATGTAGTAGCCGAACAGGCTGACCGGTTCGCAGCTCGCGATGGCGGGGACTCCCGATTCCAGGTCGATCCAGCTCCACCGGTGCCGGCCGGCAACGGGATCGAGGTCGGTACAGAGGAAGTTGGGAATCGCGCACGGGTGGCCCTTGCCGGCCTGCCAGACCGTCCCCACGAAACCGGCGTCGATCAGGCGGTGTTGAAGGGCCGGGAGTATGTTCCGCTGCAGATCGAGGACTTCCGTTTTGGCGCCGCTGAAGAACGGCGAATAGACCCGGGAGGGGTGTCCGTCAACGAAAACGGTGTCCAGGTAGTAGGCGGCGCGCTGCTCGTCCAGGCCCCAGCCGGTCGCATCGGAGACGTCCAGGCGGGCGCCGAACCAGTGCGGCACCAGCCGGGAGAGCACGCGGCGCCGGAAGAACGCCGCGCGGACCGCGGCTTCGCACCACCGGTAGTCCAGCGGCGCGCCGTAGAAGGCGCTGTGCACGAGGTTGGCCGCCGTGCTGCCGAGAAACACCTTGCGCGCCACGGCGCCGCCGGGACCGGCCAGCCGGAACACCCGTGCCGACCGGCCGCTCCCGATGAAGACGGGTTCCGTGCTCGGCATCGCGGTCTCTGCTGCTGCGGGCATCCCTCCTCCGTGTCACGCGGGAAGACCAGCCCTGTCTACAGCCTGAGCCCGGCTGAGGCAATGCCTTTCTCGGGGGATGGGGAGGAGGCTGGCGCCGAACAACCGGCGGTCGCGCGGGAGCGCGACCCTCCCGGTTTGCCTGCAAACCGATGTCTCTGGATTGGGAGGGACGCGCTCCAGCGCGTCCGGAAGTTCTGGCCAACGGCGCCCCTACGAGGCGAACTTGTCGAAGGCTTTCTGGATCTCGGAGATCGTGGAGAGGCCGTAGTGGGAGGAGAACGCGCGGGAGATTTCCTGCCCGCCGATGACCGCGTCCATGAAAGGAAGCAGCTGCGACGACGGGTGATCGAGGAGGAGGAACCCCACCATGTACTTCGCCGTCTCGTAGAAGGACTGGACCTCCTTCGATCCGGCCGGGTACGTGGTGGCGTGGAACAGGCTGTCGAGCGGATAAGGGTCCGCCAGGCGGGAGAACAGGGCGCGCTTGCTTTTCTTGATGCCTTTGAATTCCGCGTAGGCGAACTCCCCGTAGTACTCCGCCAGCCCTTCGTCCAGCCACAGCGGAACCCGCCGCGTGAAGAAGCGGGTGATGACCAGGTGCGTCATCTCGTGCGCCAGCACGTTGCCGCTCAAGGCCGTGTTCTCCGCCTGCTGGAGGAACATCACCGTGCCCTCCACCCGCGAGAACGTCCATTCGGGCACGTCCATGGCGGCCCGCCGGAATTCCGCCCACCGCTTCTCGGAGCGGAAGACGAAGATGTGGGACCGGCCCTTGATGCGGTCCTGGGCGCCCTGCAAATCCTGGGCGATATAGGAGTAGAAGAACTCCGCCATCCGCGCCACTTTGCGTGCGAAAATAGCCTGTTCGTAATGAATTACGAAGTGCGGGGTCTCCGCGTGCTTCCACGAGATGCCGGGCAGCGCGAGGATCTCGCGCCCGCGTGGCGTGATGGCATCGAGGTCCAGCTGGTGGTCCCCAACTTCCTTCCACTCCCCGTTGTCGAACCCCGTCTTCTCCACCACCGGCGGCGGGAAAGCGGGCGGCGGCGTCTGCGCCAGGCCTGCGACGGCAACAAGCCACAGCCCGGCCGACAGCCAGCGAGCGGTCACCCGATATGATCGCAAGAACGAACGCATGTGAATTACGAGGCCGCACGGTCTAGAACGGCGAAGCCGCGATGGCTGCTCCTGACCGCCCCGCGCCGACCGCATGACACGCTAATGGCAAAGAAAACACAAGGCGAGGCTTTTTGTTTAGGTGCAGCGAACGAGTTGGTTTCGGCAACCGGCCCCGGCCGTCCCACCGGGGCCCGCCTTCCCCGCCCCACGGCAGCTGCGCCGCATTCCTGGTAGGGCCGGGCCGCTGGCCCAGCCGCGGCCGACGCGGCGCGTCGGCCCTACCCGATGGTCGCATTCCTCGCGGCGACAGAACTAATCGGGTTCCTGGGCGAGCGGCAGGTACAATGCTATTCAGACAGGCGAAGAAAGACAGACGCGGCAATCAGGACGGCATGTTCTTCGACAGTTTGCGCCCGTAGCGGATCATCCAGTCCACCGAGGCGCGCTCCCAGCCTATGTCGTGCCCCGCCTTCTCGCTCTCGTACCACTTGTGGAGCTGGATCTCCCGCTTGATGTCTTCCCACTGCCGGAAGAGACGGGTGTTCATGACCCACTGGTCGGCGGCACCATTGGAAGGAGGTTTCACGTCACCGCTCATAAGCGAGACCAAACCTGAACTTTGGCCCGGAAGCTAGCAAATGGTATGTGACCGGTCAACAATTTTCTAGCCGAGCCCTCACAAAGCACAACAGGTTGTGGCAGAAACAGTGTGGGGCCCCCACATCGTGGGGAAAGGCGGCGTCCTACTCGACCCAGCAGATCAGCCCTTTGAGGTACTCGCTCTCCGGCACGACGGCCAGGATCGGGTGGTCGGGCGGCTGGCTCAGGATTTCGAGTATCCTGACGCTCCTCCCCGTGTCGTTGGACGCCCAGCCGATCATGGTTTTGAAATCCGCCATGGAGATCTGGCCCGAGCAGGAGAAGGTCGCCAGGATTCCGCCGGACGTGAGCAGCTTCATCGCGAGCAGGTTGATGTCCTTGTAGGCGCGGAGACCCTTGGTCACCTGCTCGCGGCTGGCTACGAAACGGGGCGGGTCGAGCACGATCAAGTCAAACGTTCTACCGGCGTCGCGGAAGCGGCGCAAAGCCTCCGGCACGTCCGCCCGCGCGTAGTCCGTCGGCACGGTCGTGCCGTTCAATTCATGGCCTTTCCGCGCCATGGCCAGCGCGCCTTCCGAACGATCCAGCCCGACGACCTCCGTTGCACCCGCCGCCGCGGCATGGACCTCGAACGCGCCCGTGTAGCAGTATGCGCTGAGCATCCGGCGCCCGCGCGCGTAGGCCGCCACGCGCTGGCGGTTGACCCGCTGGTCCAGGAAGAACCCGGTCTTCTGGCCGGCGTGCAGGTCCACGTCGAACAGGAACCCGTTCTCCTTGATCCGCACCGGCGCATCCGGCGGAATACTGGACGGAAGCGCGCTGGCGTCGAACTGCTCCCGCATCAAGTCGTCCGGATCCGCGCTCACATGAACCTGCGAGATACCCGTCCGCCTGCGCAGGTGCTCGAGCATGTCCGGGAGGTACGGCAGAAGACCGGCGGCCCCGACCTGCACCGCCAGCGCATCGGCATACCGGTCCACGATCAGTCCCGACAGCCCGTCCGACTCCGAGAAGACCAGGCGGTAGGCGTTGGTCTTGCCCTGTGTTTCGGCATCGCCGAAGAGCTGCTCGCGCATCGCGACGGCGGTGTCCAGGCGCGCGGCGAAGAACGCCGCGTCCAGCGGCTGGTCCTGGCGCCGCGTGTAGAGCCGCACGGCCAGCGCCGCCGCCGGATGCAGGAGGCCGCGGGCCAGCCAGGTCCCGTCCCGGCCGACCACTTCGGCCACGGCGCCCGTCACGGGGTCGCCCTGGATCGCATCGATCCCGCCCGAGAAGATCCACGGATGCCCGTGCCCCACCGGCTTCTCGCGCCCCAGCTTCAGAATGACCGTGACCTGGTTCGAGTTCATGACGCGCGCTCGAAGCATATCCGCCCCGCGTGATTTCACCAACCGCAAATGGTAATAGAGGTTCGTGGCGAACCCGATCATCCAGATCGCCGGCATCAGGGACCAGGCCGAGGCGGACTTGCTTCTCGAGGAAGGCGTCGCGTGGCTGGGGTTCCCGCTCCGCCTTGCCGTCCACCAGGAAGATCTTTCCGAGGAGGATGCCGCGCGGATCATTCGCGGACTGAAGCCGCCGGCCCGCGGCGTGCTCATCACCTACCTGTCTGTGGCCGAGGAGGTGGTTTCGCTCTGCGACCGGCTCGGCACCACGATCGTCCAACTCCACGGCGATGTGCCGCCGGCTGAGGCCGCGCGATTGAAAGAACTGCGGCCGGAGTTTTTCATCCTCAAGAGTCTTGTCGTCGGACGCGGGACGCTCGACGATCTCCAGCGCCGCGCAGCCCGGTTCGCGCCGCACGTGGACGCCTTCATCACCGATACCTACGATCCGGCAACCGGCGCCTCCGGCGCGACCGGCAGGACGCACGACTGGAGTATCAGCCGGAAGCTTGTGGCTTCCGTCCGCCGCCCGGTGATACTCGCCGGCGGGCTGAACCCGGAGAACGTGCGCCGCGCCATCCTTGAAGTACGCCCGACCGGCGTGGACGCGCACACCGGTGTCGAAGGCCCGGACGGCCGCAAGGACCGCGGGCTCGTGCGGCGCTTTGTGAAAGAGGCCAGCGCGGGGTTTGCCTCTGCGGCAGCGGGATCGTGATCCCGGCGATCGCCAGGGCTCGAAATCGCTTGCGCGGAGACACGCGCCGCGTATGATACTGCGCGTTATGACGAGCCTGTGGCATGTCGGCTGGCGGAGAGGGGTCCCGAGTCGGGACTGACGCTGCCCGACTGCCTTGCGGACCCCGGTTACCAGCCGGGGTCGTTTTGTTTTCGGGCCCCCTCACCCCGGCCCTCTCCCCAGGGAGAGGGAGGCAGGACTGAAGAGATGACCGCGAAAAGAATCATACCGTGCCTGGACATCGACAAGGGTCGCGTGGTCAAGGGCGTGAAGTTCGTCCAGCTCCGCGACGCGGGCGACCCGGTCGAGGTGGCCCGCGCGTACGAGGAGCAGGGCGCGGACGAACTCACGTTCCTCGACATCACGGCCTCGCACGAGGCGCGCGACACCATCGTGGACGTGGTGCGGGCCGTCGCCCGGCAGGTGTTCATGCCGCTGACCGTGGGTGGCGGCGTGCGCAACGCGGCCGACATCCGCAACCTGCTGAAGGCCGGCGCGGACAAGGTTTCGCTGAACACGGCGGCCCTGCTGAAGCCGGGGATCATCAACGAGACGTCGAAGCAGTTCGGCAACCAGTGCATCGTGCTGGCGATCGACGCGCGGCGCAACCCGGCTTCGCCGGAGGCTACGCCGGGGCTCCGATGGACCGTGTACACGCACGGCGGACGGAAGCCGACGACCCGCGACGCAGTCGAATGGGCGAAGGAAGGCGTCGAGCGGGGCGCCGGCGAGATCCTGTTGACCAGCATGGACCGCGACGGGACGAAAGAGGGCTACGACCTGGAGCTGACCCGCGCGATCGCGGAGGCCGTGTCCGTGCCGGTGATCGCCTCCGGCGGCGTGGGCACGCTGGAACACCTGTACGACGGGATTGTGAAGGGCAAGGCGGATGCCGTGCTGGCGGCATCGATTTTCCACTTCGGGGAGTTTACGATCCCGCAGGTGAAGCAGTATCTGAGAACGCGAGGGGTGGAAGTGAGATCCTAAAATGAATATCGAGGAAACGTCTGAACTAAAGCTGGATTTCCAGAAGCTGTCCAAAGCAGCGGCTTCCGATGCGGGCCTCGTCCCCGTCGCCGTGCAGAACGCCGACACGAAGGAGGTCATCCTCGTGGCCTACACGAACGAGCTCGCGTTCAGTAAGGCGCTCGAGACGCGCTCCCTCGTACTGTGGAGCACCTCGCGGAACGAACTATGGGAGAAGGGCAAGACGTCCGGCGAGACCTTCGAGCTGGTCGAGGTCCGCGTGAACTGCGAGCAGAATGCCCTGCTCTACCGCGTCCGGCCGCGCCGCGGCGGGATCTGCCACACGAAAAACAAGAAGGAACAGCCGAGGAACTGCTTCTACCGGAAGCTGAACCTGAAGTCGGAGGAGCTGGAGAACACGGACCCATGAGGAATGCTTAATGGTCAATGGTTCATGGTTAATGGAAGAGCGGCTGCAAAGCCCGAAGGAAGAGATCAGCCTCAACCATCAACCATTGACCATCAACCATGTTCCACATGGCCCACAGATCGACGGTCACCTGTCATGACTTACATCCCCGACAAGAAGGCCTTTCTCGAGAGAGCCAGGCGCGGCAACCTCGTCCCCGTCTGGCGCGAGCTGCTGGCGGACCAGGATTCGCCGGTGTCTGCCTACGAGAAGGTGCGCGACGCCCTCCGGCGGAAGGACCATGCCTCCCACACGTTCCTCCTGGAGAGCGTGGAGGGCGGCGAGAACGTCGGGCGCTACTCCTTCATCGGCGGCGCGCCGCGGGCCATCCTGCGGGCGTACGGGCGGCGCGTGACCCTCCAGGACGCGTCGGGCCTCGAGCAGGTCCTGGACGCGGACGCCGACCCGCTCGAGGCGCTCAAGCGGTACATGGCGCGCTTCCGTCCTGTCCGGGACCCCGCCCTGCCCCGCTTCACGGGGGGCGCCGTCGGGTTCCTCGGCTACGACTGCGTGTCGTTTTTCGAGCAGAAAGTGCCGACGCGCACCGATAACGCCCTGCGCGCGCCGGAGATGGTCTTCATGATCACCGACGCGCTCATCATCTTCGACCGCGTGAAGCACTCCGTCAAAATCGTCGCCAACGCGTTCGTCGACGGCGAGGCCGGCCGGGCCTACGACCAGGCCGTGGCCACGATCGAGTCGCTGCGGGAGGCGCTCCGCACGCCGCGGCCCAGCTGCATGATCGACAGCCACGTCCGTCTCGAGGAGATCGAGCCGCGCTCCAACACCACGCGCGCGGAGTTCGGGCAGGCGGTTCGCCGCGCCAAGGAGTACATCCGCGCCGGCGACATCATCCAGGTGGTCCTGTCGCAGCGGTTCGAGACGGATTACCGGGGCGACTCGCTCGACGTCTACCGGGCGCTCCGTTCCATCAATCCCTCCCCCTACATGTTCTGCCTCGACCTCGGCGACAGCGCGATGGTCGGCTCCTCCCCGGAGGTCCACGTCCGCTGCGAGGACGGGCACGCGGAGCTCCGCCCGATCGCCGGCACCCGGCCGCGGTCGGACGACCCCGCGAAGGACGAGCAGTTCGCCAAGGACCTGCTGGCGGACCCCAAGGAGCGCGCCGAGCACATCATGCTCGTGGACCTCGCCCGCAACGATCTCGGCCGCGTGTGCACCTACGGCACGGTCCGGGTGCCGGAGCTCATGGTGATCGAGCGTTACAGCCACGTCATGCACATCGTGTCCGACGTGGTGGGCGAGCTCCGGCGCGAGCTCGATCCGTTCGAGCTCATGCGCGCGACGTTCCCGGCGGGCACGGTCAGCGGCGCCCCGAAGATCCGCGCCATGGAGATCATCGCCGAGCTGGAGCGGTCCCGGCGCGGGCCGTACGCCGGCGCCGTCGGCTACTTCAGCTTCGACGGCAACCTGGACTCGTGCATCACGATCCGGACGATCATCCTGGACGTCGGCAAGGCCTTCGTGCAGGCCGGCGCCGGCATCGTGGCCGACTCCGAGCCGGACCGCGAGTACGAGGAGACGCAGAACAAGGCGCGGGGCATGTTCAGGGCGCTGGCCCTGGCCGGGCATTTCGCCGCCTCGCGCGGGGAGAATCCGAAATCGCCATGATCCTGGTCATCGATAACTACGATTCGTTCACGTACAACCTGGTGCAGTACCTGGGCGAGATGGGGGCCGAGCTGCGCGTGGTCCGGAACGACGCGGTCTCGGTGGACGAGGTCGCGGCGGCAAAGCCCGGGAAGATCGTCATCAGCCCGGGCCCGTGCACGCCGAGCGAGGCGGGCATCTCGTGCGAGGTCATCGCGCGCCTCGGCGCGACCACGCCGATCCTGGGCGTCTGCCTGGGCCACCAGTGCATCGGGCAGGCGTACGGCGGGCGGGTCGTGCGGGCCGGCCGCCTGATGCACGGCAAGACCTCGATGATCCACCACCAAGGGCGGGGCATCCTGGCCGGCCTCCCGAGCCCCTTCGAGGCGATCCGGTACCACTCGCTCCTCGTGGAGCGCGGGTCCCTGCCGCCGGAACTGGAGATCACGGCGGAGACCGACCGGCAGGAGATCATGGGCCTCCAGCACCGGCGCCACCCCGTCTACGGCGTCCAGTTCCACCCCGAGTCCATCCTCACACAGAACGGGAAGCAGCTCCTGAAGAACTTCCTGTCGCTGTAGCCGAACTTGTCAGGGCCGGCGGGAAGGCGTATTTTTCCCCTGCGGCACTGCGCTGCAACGAGGGCTTGCATGGACGAACATCGGGACATCTACAGGAAGCCGGAATCCCAGCCCCGGCGCAACGAGGGCCCGGTGACCGTCGAGCCGACGCCCGCCGAGATCCGGGCGCGGACCCGGCGCTCCACGATCGGCTTCACGCTTGTCATGCTGGCCCTGCTTGGGGGCTCCACGTGGTTCATCTATATCCAGGAGAAGGAAACCGAGAGGGCGGTCCAGGAACGCGACACGCTGAGCATCGCGGCCCTCTCGCGGCAGACCGGCGCGGTGCCGTCGATCCGCTTCGAGACGCCCAGGACTGCGATCACGGCGCCGGTGGAGCCGTCGCCTGAAGGAGAAGCCGCCGGGATCAACCCCGAGAAGATGGCGCAGGCCATGGCCGAAGTCCGCCTGGCCAACGACTACCTCCGCGCCCGCGAATTCGATCCGGCGGAGGCCCACGCTCGGAAGGCCCTGGAGGTGGTCCCCAACATGAACCAGGCCCTGCGCCTCCTGGGGGTTATCTACACCCAGCGCGGCCAGTTCGACCAGGCCATCGCGACCTTGGAGCGCGCGCTCAAGAGCAACCTGTTCAGCGCCGAGACGTACAACAACCTGGCCGCCGCCTACATGCAGAAGGGGATGTTCGACAAGGCGGAGGAGCTCCTCCAGACGTCCCTGCAGATCAGCCCGGATTATCACATCGCCTGCCTGAACCTCGGCCTGGTGTACATCGCGAAGGGGCAGTACGAGGCCGCCGCGGACAGCCTGGAGCGCGCGATCGCGCGCGTGCCGAACGACCCCGGCCCGCGGAACAACCTGGCCGTGGCGCTCCTGCGCACGGGCCGCTACGACGAGGCCCGGACTCAGCTCCAGACCGTGGTCGACAACAACCCCCAGCTTCCCAACTCGTATTTCAACATGGCCATCACGTACGTGCTGGAGAAGAGGTTCGACGACGCGATGGCCTGGATCCGGCGCGGCGCCCAGCACTGCTCGCCCATGGCCTGCCAGCAGTTCCTTTCCGACAACGACTTCAACTCGATGCGCGACCAGCCGGAGTTCAAGAAGTTCCTCGACGCCCTTTACCCGGAGGTCGTCCCCCCGAAGAAGGGATAGCCACCGAACCCTCACCCCGACCCGCCGCGTAGAGCCCGCTTTATGCGGGCTACGCTTCATGCGGGCTACCCTAGCCCGGATAAACCGGGCTCTACGGATGTCGCCGTACGGACACAATGGATTCCGTCCTCCTTGATTTTCAGCTTCGATGGAATCATGCTAGTGCCATGAAGTGGGCGACGATATTGCAGAAGGTGGCGTCCGGCGAGATGAGCGCGGAGGACGCGCTCCGCCTCGTCGGCGGGAAGGCGGAGGAGGACCTCGGCTTCGCGAGGCTCGACCTCGAGCGCCATCGCCGGCGCGGCGTTCCGGAGGTGATCTACTCGGAGGGCAAGACCCCGGAGCAGGTCGTCCGGATCATCGAGGCGTTCAAGCAGGCCGGCCAGAATGTGATGTGCACGCGCGCGCCCCGGGAGATGTATGAGGCCGTCGCGCGGGCCCACCCCGGCGCGGTGTA
The DNA here is from genome assembly GCA_043803015.1 of Verrucomicrobiota bacterium. GTDB lineage: Bacteria > Verrucomicrobiota > Kiritimatiellia > CAIQIC01 > JAGNIJ01 > JAZDKK01. Next base: position 4,139 of record JAZDKK010000076.1, on the reverse strand, counting down.
CCACGAGGCCGCGCGGATGATCACGCTGGACGTGACGGATCGGCCGAAGCCCGCGGGTCGGGTGTCGGTCGTCAGCGCCGGAACGTCCGACATCCCCGTCGCCGAGGAAGCGGCACTGACCGCCGAGTGGATGGGCGCCAAGGTGGAGCGCGTGTACGACGTCGGCGTGGCCGGACTGCACCGGCTCATGAACCACATGGACACCCTGCGTTCGTCGCGCGCGATCGTGGTCGTGGCGGGCATGGAAGGCGCCCTGCCCTCCGTCGTCGGCGGCCTGGTGGACCGGCCGATCATCGCGGTCCCCACCAGCGTCGGCTACGGGACGAACCTCCAGGGCCTCGCCGCGCTCCTCGCCATGCTGAACTCCTGCGTGCCGGGCATCTCGGTCGTGAACATCGACAACGGGTTCGGCGCCGGCGTAATGGCGGCCATGATCAACCGCGTCGGGGAGAGCTCATGAAGATCCTTCAGTTCGAAAGCGTGGGCGGGGCCAGCGGCGACATGATCCTGGGCGCCCTGATCGAGCTCGGCATCGACGTGAACCAGCTCCAGCAGGACCTGGACACCCTGCCCATCGAGCACTGCAGGATCGAGGCGAGGCCGTGCCAGGACAGCAACCTGCGCGGGACGCGGGTCACGGTGCACGTGCCCGGCCAGGGCGAGTCGTGTGCGCATCCCGACCCCCACGCGCACGGCGGGCGAAGCCTGAAGGATATCCGCGACATCATCAGCAAGGGCAAGCTCCCGAAGCCGGTCAAAAGCATGAGCGTGAAGGTCTTCACGCGGCTGGCCGAGGCCGAGGCCCTGGTTCACGGAACGACGCCGGACGCGATCCATTTCCACGAGGTCGGCGCGCTGGACTCCATCGTGGACATCGTGGGCTGCTGCCTCGGGCTGGAGCGGCTGGGCGTGGACGAGGTCGTGGTGGGTCCCCTGCCCGCGGGCCGGGGCCTCATCCACTGCGCGCACGGCACGTTCCCCAACCCCGCGCCGGCCACCGTCGAACTGCTCAAGGGCTTTCCCATCGTGCAGACGGACGAGCCGCAGGAGCTCGTCACGCCGACCGGAGCCGCCCTGCTGTCCACGTGGTCGGCCGGCGAGGCGCTGCCCGACGGCAGCCGCATCCTCCGGGCCGGCTACAGCTTCGGCCATCGCAAGCTGGAGCGGCGCCCGAACGTCCTGCGCGCCACCCTGTTCGAGGCCGACGCCGCCACGGCCACGGACGTCTGCGTCGTCCTCGAGTGCAACATCGACGACACGGTGCCCGAGCTGCTCGGCTCCGTCAGCCTGCGCCTCATGGAAGCAGGTGCGCTGGACGCCTACGCCACGGCCGTCCAGATGAAGAAGCAGCGCCCGGGCACGCTCCTCACGGTGCTCTGCACGCCGGAGACCAAGGATGCGCTCCTCGACCTCATCTTCCAGGAGACCACGACCTTCGGCGTGCGCGAGTACATGACCCGCCGGACCATCCTGGACCGCCGGACGGTGGAGGTCCAGACCCCGTTCGGGCCGGTGCGGATCAAGATCGGACGCTGGAAGGAGCAGGATGTGACGTGGTCGCCCGAGATGGAGGACTGCGTCGGCCGCGCCCGCGAACGGAACGTCCCGGTCCGGAGCGTATACGAGGCCTCGGTCGAAGCCGCGCAGGCCTGGCGCAGGAAGCGGCCCAACGGCGACTGACGGCTACGTCCTTGGCGCGCCGGACGGTCCGAGCACCCGCCGCAGCACCCATTTCTCGACCCGGTCGTGCGTGATCCCGCAGGCCTCGACATGCCGCATGGCCTCCAGCGTCACCAGGGTCGCGAGCAGCCAGCTCACGGCGCGGAAGATCGCCCCCGCCACGGAGCCGGGGTATCCCCCGGGCGCATCGTGCATCACGAAGCCGCCGAGGACGATCCACACGAACTGCGTCACGAGAAGGGCCCACACGCGCCCGGCTTTCATCAGCGGGACGAACCGCAGGAGACGAAAGGCCATCATGACGTCGCAATCCACCACGAGGACGATGGCCGGCGAAAGAACCAGCGGCTTCAGCAGCAGACCCACGCTTATCGCGACGGCGAGGGCGTTCAGCATGACCCGGGCGCGGCCGGCGGGAGCTACAAGATGCACGAGGAGAACGGCCAGGCCCACCACGGCGGCCACGGCCAGCGCCAGAAGCACCCCGACTCCCACCTGCCGCCAGAAGAACCGCGCCCCGAGCCGGACCAGCCCCGGAACAGCCTCCCGCCTGACCTCGTAGGCGGCCCGGTAGAACCCGAGGCACAGGATGTAGAGGAACACCCGGGCCGCGATCAGAAGGGCCATGAGCGCCCAGAACGGGACGCTGCCAAAGGACCAAGGAGGGCTGGCAATGTCCAGCGCCGTCTCGGCGGCGCCGAGGAAGACCAGCAGGACCGCGTTGTCCCTGAGAATCTGGCCGGTGTCTTGCACGCGGACCTAGGCGTTTGAACCGCGCCAGCCCAGCTTGTGGCGGAGCACGGAGAAGTAGCTGTAGCCCGGTAGATGGACGAAGCGCGCAGGCCGGGCACAGCGCAGGATCTCCAGCCGGTCGCCCTGTTGAACCGCGCACTCCTCCTGGCCGTCCACGGAGAGCAGGAGCTTCTTCTGCGCCTTGACGACCGACACCGTGATCCGGCTCCGGTCGGAGACCACCAGCGGACGGTTGGTGAGGATGTGCGGGCAAATGATGCTGATGACGAAGGACGGGCTCGCCGGATGCAGGATCGGCCCGCCGGCGGAGAGCGAGTGCCCCGTGCTGCCGGTCGGCGTGGAGACAATCAACCCATCGCACACGTACGCCGCCACCGGCTCCCCGTCCACGGCCAGGGCGAGCGTGTTGACGCGCGAGGAAATGCCCCACCCGACCACGATGTCGTTCAGCGCCCGGTACTTCGCCACCTGGCGCCGCCCGCGCAGGACCCTGCATTCGGCCATCGTCCGGACCGACGTCCTGAACTTGCCCCGGCGGAGCGCGTCCAACGCGCGGTCAAGGTTCTGCTCCGTCACGCTGGTCAGAAATCCCAGGCTGCCGAGGTTGACGCCCAGCACGGGCTTGTCGCGCCCGTTAAGCGCGCGCACCGCGCGCAGGAAGGTGCCGTCACCGCCCAGCGCGAGCAGAACGTCGATCTGCCCGGCCATGGTGGCCGCCGACACCCGCCGGGCGCCCGGCAGCATCTTGCCGCACGCGTCGCAGGTGTAGATCTGCAGGCCCAGTTCCGCCGCCCGCTCCGCCAGCCGCTGCAGTACGGCCGGAGCCGCGGCCTTGCGGCAGTTCGCCATCACGCCGATCTTCTTCATGTTCCGCTCTTCTTCCAGAGGGCGAGGAATTCCACGTTCCCCGCCGGACCTTCCAGCGGCGAGGGACATACGCCGATCCACTCGAGGCCCATCTGCTCCGCGCCGAAACGGCGGACCCGCTCCACGACCTCCTCGCGGACCGCGGGGTCCCTGACCACGCCCCCCTTCCCGACCTCGTCGCGGCCCGCCTCGAACTGCGGCTTGATCAGGGAGACGATGCGCCCTCCGCTCGCGAGCACCTGTGTAACAGCGGGCAGAATCTTAGTCAAGGAGATGAACGAGACGTCCACCGTCGCGAAGGCCGGCGGCTCCGGGAGATCGGAAGGCTTGAGATAGCGGGCGTTGACGCCGTCCAGGACGACCACGCGCGGGTCGGTGCGGAGCTTCCAATGGAGCTGGCCCTTGCCGACATCCACGGCGTACACCCGGGCCGCGCCGTGCTGGAGAAGACAGTCCGTGAAACCGCCGGTCGACGCGCCCACGTCGAGGCACACCGCGCCGGCCACCTCCAGTCCGAAATGCCGGAACGCCGCCTCGAGCTTCTCGCCGCCGCGGCTCACGAAGCGCTCCTGCTCCACGAGCAACAGCACGTCGGTCTCGGACACCGCATGGCTCGGCTTCGTCTCGACGCGGGCGTTCACCTTCACGGCGCCCGCGCGGATGAGCCGCTGGGCCTTCTCCCGGCTCTCCGCCAGGCCGAGCTCGACGACCCGCTGGTCCAGTCGCATCTTCCCCATGCATCCAGTGTTGCGGAAAGCGGGGCAGAAGACAAACGAGAAAGAGACGTGGCGGAACCAGGGCGCGCTAACCCGGATATTGCACGAGTACGTGCAATATCC
>JAZDKK010000075.1:0-22764 GCA_043803015.1 Verrucomicrobiota bacterium | reverse complement strand
GTACAAGCAAGGCGAGTCCGCGAGCCTTGCGGGGGCGGAGGGCAAGGGGGTTGCCTACGGGCCAAAGGGCGGGCGGTGTACCGTCTATCCGCCTACACGATTGACAAAGCACCTTCGAGCTTCTTGAATAGCGTCCACCATGCTTCGCTCGGAGCGCAGCCCTGAAGTTAAGCGAAGCGCATACTTCATGGCGCAGCGGAGAGCGAAGCGTGCCCTGCGAAGCCCAAGCGCAGCGAGGGGCGAAGCAGGGCTGAATGAAACAGACGCTCCGAGCAACGCATGGCAAGCCATCCGTGACAAGGAGAGGACTTATGCTTTCCATCGGCATCCTCGGCTCCGGCAAGGGCAGTAATGCCCAGTCCATCATCGACGCAATCAAGGCGAAGAAGCTCGACGCGAAGATCGCCTGCGTCCTCTCGGACGTGCCGAACGCCTACATCCTCGAGCGGGCACGCCAGCACGGCATCCCCGCCGAGTACGTCGACTGCGCGCCGTTCAAGACCAAGCTCGACGGCGAGGCGGAGAAGAAGGTCGTGGCAGCTCTCCAAGGGCACGGCGCGAACTTCGTGGTACTGGCGGGTTTCATGCGGATGGTCAAGGCCGGCCTGCTGAGCGCGTTCGCCGGACGGATGATCAACATCCACCCCGCCCTGCTTCCGGCTTTCCCGGGCCTCGAATCGTGGAAGCAGGCACTGGACTACGGCGCCAAGGTCACGGGCTGCACCGTCCATTTCGTGGATGCCGGCATGGACTCGGGCCCGATCATCGTCCAACGCGCAGTGCCTGTGCTGGACGGGGACACGCCGGAAACGCTCCACGCGCGGATCCAGGAACAGGAACACATCGCGTATCCCCAGGCGCTGCAGTGGATTGCCGAGGGCCGCGTCAGCGTGGTCGGTCGCCGGGTCTTCGTCAAAGGGACCTGATGAACCGTCGGACCGTCCTCACCGTCTACCGCAAGCTAGCCCGCGCTTACGGCCCCCTCCCCCACACCCGCCGCGGCAACCCGCTGGACGAGCTGGTGGCGACGATCCTCTCCCAGAACACGTCCGACGTGAACTCCGGGCGGGCGTTTGCGAGCCTGCGGCGAAGGTTTCCCCGGTGGAGCCAGGTCGCGGCAGCCCGCCCCTCGCAGATCGCCGACGCCATCCGGCAGGGCGGCCTTGCGAACATCAAGGCCCCCCGCATCCGGGAGGTGCTGAGGATCATCGGCCAGCGCGAGGGAGCGATCACTCTGCGGCGGCTCCGCTCGATGACGAACGCCGAAGCCATCGGCTACCTCACCAGCATGCCGGGCGTCGGCATCAAGACCGCGGCCTGCGTGCTCCTGTTCAGCCTCGGGCGCCCGGTCATGCCGGTGGACACGCACGTGTACCGCGTGACACGCCGGCTCGACTGGATCGGCGACCGCATCCGGATCGAAGACGCAGGGCCTGAATTGCAGGAAGACGTTCCCGACAGGCTTATATATGGCATGCACATCTACCTGGTCTGGCACGGCCGCCGCACCTGCAAGGCCCGCAGGCCGCTGTGCGACATCTGCCCGATCCGCATGCACTGCCGCTTCTGCCGTAGGCGTTTCTTGTCATCCCGAACGAAGCCCTGAAGTTGAGCGAAGCGCACACTTCAGGGCGCAGTGAGGGATCTCCGCCGAACACAGGGCTCAAAGGGAGATTCCTCGTCACGCGCGGCGCGTGACTCGGAATGAATATATGAAAGCGCGACTCCTCCCGTAGAGTTACTCTACGGATAGCGCAACAAGAAAGGAGCCGCGCATGAGAGAGTATATCTCGTTCGACAGTCACAAGCACTACACCATTGCGGAACGCGAAGACGTGGAAACGGGCCAGGCGCGACAGCAGCGGATCGAGCACGAACCCGGAGCCATCCGGGCGTATCTGGCGGACATCGAGGCAGGAACCCCGGTGGCGGTGGAAGCGATTGGGGACTGGTACTGGATCGCCGACGAGATCGAGGCGGCGGGGGGCGAGCCCGCGCTGGTGCATCCGCGCAAGGCGAAGCTGATGATGGGGCTCACGAACAAGACCGACCGACTGGATGTGCATGGGCTGAACCGGCTGCAGCGGAACCGGACGCTGCCGGTGGTGTGGATCCCGCCGCGTCCGTTGCGGGACCAGCGCGAGTTGACGCGGACGCGGATGGTGCTGGTGCAGATGCGGACGCGGTTGAAGAACCGCATCCAGGCGACGATCAGCAAGTACGGGTTGGCGCTGAAGGGGTTCAGCGACCCGTATGGACGGCGGGCGCGCATCGAGTTGGAGCGCCGGGTGGATCAGTTGCCGGAGCACACGCTCTATGTGACGCGTCTGCTTCTGACTCAGCTGGACGTTCTCCAGGAGCAGATCACCCAGCTCGAAGCACGCCTCAAGAGCCTGGTGAAGCTCACCGCGCCGATGCAGTGGCTGATGACGGAGCCGGGGATCGGCTGGCTGCTGGCGGCCGTGATCACCTGGGAGATCGGTGACATCCGTCGCTTCCCCAGCGATGCGCATCTGACCGCCTACGCCGGGACCACCCCGCGGGTTCACAGCAGCGGAGGCAAGACGCGCCATGGAGCCCTGCGGGAGGACGTGAATCAGTACTTGAAGTGGGCGTTCCTGGAGGCGGCCAACAGCATTGCCATCAACAGCCGCCATCACCCCGACTGGTACGTGAGCTGCCTCTATGGTTGGCTGCGCGCCCGCCGCGGCTACCAGAAGGCCGTCGGCGCCGTGGCCCGTCACTTGGCCCAGGCCGCTTTCCACATCTTGAGCCGTCAGCAACCGTATCAGGAAAGGAGTCGTTCCAGGGGAGGTGTAAACGCGGGATTGTCATGAGCCCCTGAGCTCGAGGAATGAATGCGGAACACCTCCCGAATACTTCCATGCCCCTTCGAGGGCGAAGAGATGACTGGGAACAACCCCTTTGATATCCACGGGAGGTCTTGACCGTCGCGCTTTCAGAGATGACAGAACCGTAAACGGTCCCGGTTCGAAAACTGCGAACCGCATGTAGACGCGCAGGGCGCGTTGGTCTAATATACGTCGTCCGCTAGAACACAGGAACTTACCCATGAAAAGAGCGGCCAAAAAAATCGTGCTGGGACTGCCGAAGGGCAGCCTCCAGGAAGCCACGTTCGCCATGCTGAAGAAGGCGGGTTTCTCGGTCAACGTCGGGTCCCGGTCCTATGTCCCGAGCGTGGACGATCCCGCCGTCGACGCGCGCCTGATCCGCGCGCAGGAGATCAGCCGCTACGTCGAGCATGGCATGCTGGATGCCGGCATCACGGGATACGACTGGATCCTCGAGAACGAATCGGACGTCGTCGAGGTGGCCGACCTGGTCTATGCCAAGCAGGGGCTCCGCCCGGTGCGCTGGGTGCTGGCCGTGCCGGAGGGCTCTCGCATCCGCTCGGTCAGGGACCTCAAGGGCAAGACCATAGCCACCGAGGCGGTGGGCCTGACGCGGCGCTGGCTGAAGAAGAACCGCGTGAAGGCGCAGGTCGAGTTCTCGTGGGGCGCCACGGAGGTCAAGGCGCCGGAACTGGTCGACGCCATCGTCGAGATCACGGAGACGGGCTCCTCGCTCCGCGCCAACAACCTGCGGATCGTGGAAACGGTGCTGGAATCGACCACCAAGTTCATTGCCAACCGCAGGGCGTGGAAGGACCCGTGGAAGCGCTGGAAGATCGGGCAGATTGCCACGCTGCTGACGGGGGCGCTCTCCGCGGAGACCAAGGTCCTGATCAAGATGAACGTGCGGGAGGACAAACTGCGGAAAGTCATCGCCATCCTGCCGGCCCTGCACGCGCCCACGGTCAACAGCCTCAGCTCCGAAGGGTGGTATTCCATCGAGTCGGTGGTGGACGAAGCCGTGGTGCGGGAGATCATTCCGCCATTGAAGGCCGCGGGCGCCGAAGGCATAATCGAAATCGGCTTGAACAAAGTGGTGCCCTAGGAGGTCGAAGGGTGAGGTTCGGGAGCGGGACGAGCGTCCGCGTCCCGGGGGCGCCGTGAGGGAGAGAGCATGGGCTCCGTAAAGAAAAAACGCCGCAAGAAGATGGCGAAGCACAAGAGGCGGAAACGCCTGCGTGCTGATCGTCACAAGAAGAAGTAGTCCGACGGCCTCAAGCCGGGATTCGTGCAACAGGCGGGCCCAGCCCGGACGGTGGGGTTTGTCCCCGCGCCGGCGAGGGCGAGAAGAACGCCGTTCCGGCGAAGGGCCCCTGCACCCTCGACCGGCGGTGTAGCGGCGGTTCGACAGAACCGCATACGAGAACGAGACGACGCCGTCATGCGCTGGATCCACATACCCCCCCTTCTGATGGCCGCGGGAGCGGCGTGGTTTCTCGCGGCCTGCCAGACCCCCGTGGAAGAACCCCGCCTGGAGGAACCGCCGACCCAGGTCGAGGCGCTGGGACCGGCTGAGAGGGCCCGGGCGGAGGCGCTCACCTACTACGGCCTCGGGTTGATCGACGAGCGGAAGCGCAACTTCAGCGGGTCGCTCAGCAACTATCAGAAGGCGCTCACCTTCGACCCGGAGAACGAGGAGCTCCACCTGCGCGTTGCGATCGGCTTCCTTCAGCAGAAGCGGCAGGCCGAAGCCGTCGAGCTGCTGGAGTCGCTGGCCCGCCGCCACCCGCGTTCCGAGAAGGCCCTGTTTTCCCTCGGCCTCATCTACCGGGCGACCAGCCAGCCCGAGAAGATGGAGGAGATCTACCGCCAGCTGAACAAGCTGAACCCCGCCCGATCCGAGCCCTACATCGAGCTGGCCTCGCTCTACGTGCGGAGCGGGAAAGAGAAGGAGGCCCTGGCGCTCCTGGAGCGCGCGAAGGGGCGGGTCACCAACCCGGCCGACGTGTTGCGAACGCTCGGCAGCCTCTACCTCCAGCGCGCCCTGACCAGCCCGACCAACGATGAGGCGCAGAAGAACCGGAGGGCCGCGCTGCGGGCGCTCGAGGCGGCGGCCCAGAAGGCGCCCGACAACGTCAACGTCCTCTTCCAGCTCGGCGACCTGTACATCCAGGACCGCCAGCTCAACAAGGCCATCGAGTGCTTCCGCACGATCGAGGAGAAGAACCCGAACAACCTCCAGGTGAAGCAGAAGCTCGCCATGAGTTTCCTGGCGCTCGGCGACAAGAAGAAAGCCGTCGATGCGCTCGAGGAGCTGGCCGAGGACCAGCCGGGCAATCCGCGGATCTACTACTACCTCGGGGAGCTTTACAACGACCAGGGGGACCAGGAGCGCGCCCTCCTGAACTTCTCCCTGGCGGCCAAGGCGGGGACCGGCGATGCCGCGCCCTACGTTAAGATGGCCCTCCTCCAAATCGACCGTCATCCCGAGGGGGCCATCAAGGCCCTCATGGACGGGCTCCAGAAGCTGCCGAACGACCCGGTCCTGAACGAGGTGCTGGGCTACACGTACTTCAGCATGAAGAACTACAAGAAGGCCGTGGAGTACTTCGACCAGGCGCGCGCGGCCGTCGAGAAGGAGACCGCCGAGGTAGTCAACCCGGCTTTCTATTTCAACTACGCCGTGGCCTGCCAGATGGCCGGCCAACTGGACGACGCCGCCCGGCTGCTCAACAAGGCCTTTTCGAAGGAACCGGTCTACCTGGACGCCTACCTGCAGTACGCCTTCCGCCAGAAGGACGAATCCAGGATGAAGGATGCGGTCGCGGTCCTGGAGAAGATCGGCCAGCTCCAGCCGGACGAGCCGAACGTCTGTGTCTATCTCGGACTGCTGAACAGCTACCTCAAGTCGTACAAGGCGTCCATATCGGCTTTCGAGAAGGCCGAGGGGCTGGTCCAGGACTCGCCGCAGAAAGGCTCCGTGCTCGACGCCCAGTTCTTCTTCTGGTATGGCGCCGCGTGCGAGCGGGACGGCCAGTTCGATCGCGCCGAGCAGCTCTTCGGCAAGTGCCTGGGACTGGATACCAACAACCCGGAAGCGTACAACTACCTGGCCTACATGTGGGCGGAGAAGGGTGTCAAGCTGGAGAAGGCCCTCGACTACGTGCAGAAGGCCCTCCAGATCAACCCCAACAGCGGCGCGTTCGTGGATACCCTCGGCTGGGTCTACTACATGCAGGGGCAGTACCAGGACGCGCTGAAGGAGATCAACCGCGCCGCGGAGCTGATCCCCGACGACGCCACGATCGTCGAGCACCTGGGCGACGTGCTCTACAAGCTGGGCGACGAGAAGCAGGCCCTGCCCCACTGGGAACGTTCGTTCGTCCTCGACCCCGAGAACGAGAAGGTGGCGGAGAAACTGAAGCGGAACAACGTAGATCTTGAGCCCCTGCGCAAGCAGGCGGAAGAGCTGAAGCAGAAGAAGGCCGAGGAGGAGAAACTGAAAGAGAAGGAGAAGCCCAAAACCCCTGCTTCCCGACCGTCTGCCGGCGCGCAGGAGGAACCGTCAACACCCCTCCTGATCATCCCCGCCGCGGATACCAATCCGCCTGCCGCCGAACCCGAGGTCGAGCCCGGGGACGAGCCGGAACTTGAGCCGGAGGAGTAGTCCGCCGGCGTCCTACTGGGCGCGGACCACCGTGCCCGGCTTGGGGTTTTTGTCCCCGGAGATGACGTCGGCGTAGGAGATCTTGTCCTGCACCTTGGCGACCTTGATCTTGCCGATGACCTTGCCCTCTTCCTGTCCGAGAAGCTCGCCCGTGTCGGGATCCACCAGCTGCTCCCCTTCCTCGCTCATGACCAGTTCCTGACCCGCTTCCACGCCGAACTCCGACCCGCGGTTGATGATCACCTGGCTACCGCTGACTTTGACAACGCTGCCCTCGAACGGGAAGGACTCCATCTTCTTCGCGATGAACTCGGAGGCCTTGTTGATGCAGTCCTGCGCGGCCTGCCCCAGCGGGGTCTTCTTGAACCCGCCGAGGTCACCGTCAAAGCGTCCCACCGACAGGCCCATGCGCAGGTTCACGTTCCCGGCCTTGCCGACGATTCTCTCCTTGGCGACGATCTCGCTGGTCGTGGTGTCGATCAGCTTGACGATAAGGGCGACCTGGGCGTCGGACCGCCCGCCACCGAGCCGGACCGGGCCGAATCTCAGGCCGGTGTCGGCCCCCGACTGCTTGTCCGTGACTTCCGTGACAGCGCCCGAGGCAATGTACTTGGCCGCGCGGATGAGACCGGTTTGCGCGACCTTCTTGGCCTTGGCCGCGCGGCCGCTGGCCACGAGGTCCTGCTCGGCGATGACATCCTTCAGCTTCTCGCGCTCGACGACGACGAAGCGACCGGTGTCGTAGAGAGCCGACTCGAGCATGGTGGAAAGGTTATGGCCGAGTTCCCACTCGCCGTGCCAGCCAGCCTGATTCTCGAAATCCTTGCAGCCGATCGCGTGCTTCAGGCCCTTGTATTCCCCCAGCTTCATGTCGGCGTTCCCTTGCTGGGTGTCCGTCTTCGCCGCCCCCCAGAGCGCGGATGCGCGGTAGGTGGAGAACACCATAACGAGGGTCAGGACGATGGAGAAACAGAGTCTGCGCGTGCTCATGGTCGGGCCTCCTTTGCTTGTATTCCCACGGTGATCGTGGCACAAGGTTCCGGTACAGCTTATGCGAGGCGTCGAGGAAATCAAGGCGCGAAGAGGAAGCCGGCATGAACTTCGGTTTGGAGGGCAGGAAAGCATTGATTGGCGGGGCCAGCCGCGGCCTGGGGCTGGCGACCGCCCAGGCCCTCGCCGCAGAAGGGTGCGAGGTGGCGATCGTCTCGCGATCGGAGGACCGCCTCCGTGAAGCGGCCAAGACATTCGAGAACGGCCAAGTCCTGACCATCGCGGCGGACCTGTCCACGGAACAGGGCGTCAGCAAGTGCCTGGCGGAGGCCGATGCCTGGGGCCCTGTCGACGTGCTCGTGAACAATACCGGCGGACCGCCGGCCGGACGCACGTTCGACGCGGACGACCAGGCCTGGCAGAAGGCGTACCAGTCACTGCTCGTCTACGTGCGGAAGATGTGCGAGCACTTCGTGCCCGGCATGCGGCAGCGGAAATGGGGCCGCGTCATCACCATCACCTCCTTCACGGTGAAGGAGCCGGTGGACCACCTGGTCCTCAGCAACGTGTTCCGTTCGGGCGTGACGGCTTATCTCAAGGTGCTGGCGCGCGAGGCCGCACCGGACGGCGTCACGGTGAACACCGTCCTGCCCGGCGCGTACCGGACGGCGAGGTACGAGGAACTGATGGACGGAATGTCCCGCACCAGCGGCAAGGACCGCGAGACGATCGCGCAAGAGATCGCCGCGAAGCTGCCCCAGCGCCGGTTCCAGCGCCCGGAGGAGCTCGGGGCCGTGGTCGCCTTCCTCGCCTCCCGGCAAGCCTCGGCGATCACCGGCGCGGCCATCCCCGTGGAGGGCGGGATGCTGCAGGGGCTGCTGTAGGGGCGCCTGTGCCAGGCGCCCAGGGCGCTTCGTAGAAGCGCCCCTACAACTTCAAGGTCTCGCATTTGAACGCCCCGGTGGTATGGTACTGTCTGACCTCGAGAAACTGAAATGGCAGCTTCATACCAGATAGGCCGCGTGTACGGCATACCGATCCGCGTGCACGTCACGCTGCTGATCATCCTGCCGCTTATCGCGATCGATTTCGCTCAGGCGCTCGGCACCCACTCGTTTTTCTGGGGCCTGCTGGCGGCGATCGGGCTCTTTGCCAGCGTCGCGCTTCACGAGCTGGGCCACTCGCTCGTGGCCCTCAAGAAAGGCTTCCGCGCGCGCGAGATCCTGCTGCTCCCCATCGGCGGCATGGCGCAGATGGACCAGCTGCCGTCCAATCCGAAGGACGAGTTCCAGGTCGCGATCGCCGGCCCGGCCGTCAGCATGCTCCTCGCGCTCGTCGGGTGGTTCGCCGGGGGCCTCTTCGGCGGGCTGGGGCTCGTGCGCCTCGGCAAGGTGTTCTACCTGCTCGGCAGCGTCAACCTGATGCTCGTGATCTTCAACCTGCTCCCGTCGTTTCCCATGGACGGCGGCCGCATTTTCCGGGCCTGGCTGACGCCGCGCGTCGGCCGGCTGATGGCCACGAACCTCGCGGTCAAGATCGGCCGCGGCATGGCCATCGCCTTCGGCGTGATCGGGTTGTTCTCGTGGAACATCTTCCTGATCCTGATTGCCCTCTTCATCTACCAGGCCGCCGGCGCCGAGTACCGCATGGTCCGCCTCCAGGAAGCCGCGCGCGGGTACGAGCACGCGCCGTGGGTCACCACCGAGAAGATGTGGCCCTACGAGGACCAGGAAGTCAGCGTCAGCCCCCCGCCCTACCGCCGCGGCCGCGGGCACACGATCTTCGTGCGCCCGATCCGCGCCCAGCACGACCTGTTCGACGATCTGTTCGAGAAGTGGCGCTGACGAGAAGGGTTGATGGATGATGGTCAATGGTTGATGGAAGTCCCGCCCTGCTCCTTCGCCCTACGGCCCCCGCTCTTCATCAACCATCAACCATTTCCCATTGACCATTCCTCCTACAGCTCCGCGTGGAACGCCGCGTGGGCGTCGATTTGTTTCGCGATCCCCTTGATGACCTCGTCCGGGACCGCCTTGTTGACCTTCAGGATCGCGACGGAGACTTCGCCCTTCGAGTCGTGCGGGTTCCGCACGTCGTCGATGTTGACCCCGGCCTTCGCCAGCGCGGCGCCGATCTGGCCGAGCACGCCCGGCCGGTCCTTGAACATGAAGACCAGCGTGTGGCCCTTGGGCTCGAAGTACAGCTTGTGGAAGTCGTTGATCCGCGAAATCATGATTACGCCTTCCGCCACGGTGCCGCGCACGCTCGCGTGGTGGAGCGTGCCGGCGTCCAGCGTGCCCGTGAGGTCTACCGTGATCGAGTTCCCGTAGCCCTTGCTCTCGTCCGTCTCGCGGTTGTTGTAGTCGACCCCCATGTCCTTCAGGTACTTGAGCGCCGCCTTCGGATCGCTCGAGCGGTCGAAGTCCTCGCTGAGCGCCGCCGTGATCGGAACAGCCAGCCAGTCGGCAAACTTCCCGAGCGAGCCGTAGAAGCTCGTTTCGATCTGCTTGAGCTTGAGGTCCTTGCCGACCACCTGCCGGCAAAGCTTCGCCAGAAGGTAGGCGAGCTCGCCGTACGCGCGGTCCAGCCCCTCCGGGATGTCGCGGTTGACGATGTAGCTCGTGATCCCCTTCTCGTCGAACTCGATGATCTCTTCGGCCGAGCGCCGGGCGGCGTTCCAGTTCGCCTCCTTCGTGCTGGCGCCCAGGTGCGGGACCATGATGTCGGCGACGTCGACCACGCTCTTCGGCCCCGGCTCGTCCTTCGGATACACGTCGTTCAGGAACCGGATGCCCTTCTCCGCCTTCGCCTTGCGCAGGTCGTCCTCCTTGATGACGCCGGCCCGCGCGCAGTTGATCAGCGTCGCGCCCTGTTTCATCTTCGACAGCAGGGCCGCGCTCACCAGCCCCTTCGTATCGCTGTTCTCGGGGATGTGCAGCGTCACGTAGTCGCTGCGCTCGAATAGCGTCGGCAGGTCCACCAGCTCGATGCCGATCTGGCGGGCCCCCTCCTCGGAGATCAGCGGGTCGTGGCCGAGCAGCTTGCAGTCGAAGCCCGACAGGCGCTTGGCCACGAGCTGGCCGATGTAGCCCAGGCCCACGATGCCGATGGTCTTGCCGGTGACTTCGCGGCCCATGAACTTGGACTTCTCCCACTCTCCCTTGCGGCAGGACGGGTCGGCCTCGACCAGGTGTCTCGCGTCGGCGAGCATGAGCGCGACGACCTCCTCCGCCACGGCGTTGGCGTTCGCGCCGGGCGTGGTCATCACGTCGATGCCCTTCTTGCGGGCGTACTTGGTGTCGATCGTGTTGTAGCCGGAGCCCGCGCGCATGATGAGCTTCAGGTGCGGCAGGGCGTCGATGATCTCGGCCGTCACCTTCTCGCTGCGGACAATGATGGCGTAGGCCCCGGGGTGCTGCTTGGCCAGCGCCAGCAGCTCCGTCTTCTCTTCCTGGACCACGGTGTAGTGGCCGTTCTTCTCCAGGAGTTCGCGGGCGATCTTGTCGAGCTTGGTGGGAATGAGGACCGTCTTCTTCGTCATCGTGTACCTCCGTGTCATATCGGTTGGTTTTTCCGGACCCCGCACGAGGTCCAAGGTTCGTGCAGAATCCGTGCTGACGAAACAGCGTGGCGAATCTACCGAAGACGCCTTCCCGGTTCAAGTCCGATGTGGCGCGTTCGAGGCGGCCCGTCTCCCGGAAGCCGCCTTTCCGCTTGACCCCCCACCACCCCCCTCCTAATGTTGGCGCCCGTGCGAAGAACCGCCCACATACTGTTTCCGGGGCTGGCCGCGGCCGTTTTCCTGCTGGCCGGCTGCGGGACGCTCCACAGGGCCCTCTTCCGAGAAGAGCCCTACGTGGAGAAGACGGGCCGAAAGGGCTGGCACCTCTTCCTGCACCCGGCCTACAAGACGCCCCAGCTGCAGCTGAACTACGCGGACAGCCTCCTGCAGGCCCGCAAGACGCGCGCCGCGATGCGGCAGTACCTCGCGCTGACCGTCTACTGGCCCGAGTCCGCCGAGGCGGGCAAGGCCCAGTACCAGTATGCCAAGCTCACGGACCGCAGGGGGAAGCCCTTCGCCACGTTCGACGAGTACCAGCGTCTCTTCGACCGCTACACGGGCCTGTTCCCGTACGACGAGGTCTTGAACCGGCAGTTCGAGCTCGCCACCAACGTCATGGAGCGGAAGAAGGGGCGCTTCCTCCTCTTCGGGGGATTCTCCGCCCCCGAGCGCGCGATCCCGCTGTTCGAGTCCATCCTGACCAACGCGCCCCAGGGAGAGAAGGCGGCCGAGTGCCAGTACCGGATCGGGCGGGCCTACGAGCTGTCGCTCCAGTACGAAGAGGCCATCGACGCCTACATGACCACGCAGAGCCGGTACCTGGAGAGCCCGTTCGCCGAGAAGGGCTCTTACGGCGCGGCCTACTGCTTCTACCTCCTGGCCCAGGAAAGCCCGAACAACCAGCAGATCCTCGAGGGAGCGTGGGCGGCCATGACGCTCTTCCTGAACACCTACCCGTCGTCGCAGAACGCCGCGGTGGCCATGGAGTACCGCAAGACCCTCCTCCGCGAGCGGGCCAAGCTCGCCTACGACAAGGCCTGTTACTACGACAAGATCGCCAGGCGGCCCAAGGCCGCGCTGATCGCCTACCAGGATTTCGTCCGGGGGTTTCCGCATTCGGACTGGACGGCCCTTGCGCAAATCCGTATAGATGCTCTGTCCAAGATCGTGGAGACACAAAATGAATAGAAGCGCGGCACGCGGCGTCCGTTCGGCAGGGGTTCTGCTTCTCCTGGTGCTGGGCCTGTCGGGATGCGTGGGCTACCGGCTGGGATCCATGCTTCCCAAGGAGATCCGGTCCGTCTACATCCCGACCTTCGTGAACGAGACCCAGGAGCCTCTCATCGAGCGCGACACCACCGACGCCGCGATCCGCGAGTTTCAGAAGGACGGGACGCTACAGGTGGCCGGCAGCCCCGAGACCGCCGACACCGTTCTCACCGTGACCCTCACCGGGTATGAGCTGTCGCCGATTTCCTATGACACCGCGAGGCGAACGACGGCGAACGAGTATCGGATCACGCTGACCGCCGCAGCCGTCCTGACCTCGCGCGCCACGGGCCAAGTCGTGGCCGAAGCCGCGAAGGTCCAGGGCGAATCCACGTTTGACGTCGCCAGCGACATGACCACGATGAAGCGCCAGAACCTGCCCAAGGCGGCGGCGGACCTTGCGCACGGTCTCGTGGAAACCGTGGTGGAAGCCTGGCAGTAGGACGGCCGTTCGACGGAATCGTATCCTGCCTGTCACGGGCGCTTGGCACCTGCCTCCGCCAAGGCTACGGCAAGGCAGGCAAGGGCCCCTACACTTGGGGAGACGTTCTTTCGGTTGTAGGGGCGCTTCTGTGAAGCGCCCTCACCTGGAGCCGGGGTGCGGCGGCCGTTCGAAGAACGGCGTACTACAATTCCTTCAGCCAGGCGGCGGCGCGACTCTTGCGGCGGATCGCCGTGTTCCGCTTGATGACGCCCTTCTTGGCGGACTTGTCGAGGAGGGAGCAATACTCCCGGAACAGCTTCTCGCTGTCCTCCCGTTTCTTGCCCTTCAGGGCCCCGAAAAGACGGCCCCGGACGGTCTTGATATGACTCCTGACATTGGCGTTCTGGACGCGGCTCTTCTCCGACGTCCGCATCCTCTTCATCGCGCTCTTCAGTATCGGCATGCGAATGACTCCCTGGCGTTGTTCTCGTCTCGTCCGGCCGCCCGCCCAGCATCAGCGGTTGATTCCGGCGCAAAAAAGTGGTGCAATACTAGCCGCGGCGAGGCCGAAGTCAACCTGGATATTGCACTTGCTGCCGGCATCATCCGCCTTGCCCGGACGGCGGTGCGGAGCCGGCTCCCCGGGGCCCGGCCCCCCGCCGGATCGCGCACATGGACGATACCTTAAACGAACAACTTGGTTCCCTCGACCTGCTCTTCTGGAGCGAGCTGAAAACGCGCTGGCCCTCGCTGCCCTTTCCCCTGCGCCGCCAGCTCCTCCGGCAGGTGGCTGAAACGTCGTACCGGCTGTGGCTCGAGGGCGCCGACCTCCGGAGCATGCCGCTCGACCTGCTGGCCATCCAGGCCTGCGGCCGCCCCCCCGATGCCCACATGGCCCGGAACCTGGTCCGCACCCTCCCCGTCCCCCTGCCGCCGGCCGAGGTCCTCGACATGCTCGCCAACTGGTACTCGCAGACGGGCAACGTGCTCACGCCCCGCGAGGGCCGGTTCTTCATGAAAGCGTTCATGCAGCTCGAACCCCTGGATTCCGAGACCGTGCGGCACACGGCCAACCACGTCGGCGCCCTGGCCTTCCAGAGGCTGGCCGACAGGGCCCGGCGGGTGTACAGGAACGTTCTCCGCACGGAGGTATCGACGGTGCCCAAACCGGGCGGGCGGCTCCGGGGTCGCTGGGAGCCCGACCTGCGCCTGTCCGCCGCCGAACTCGCCGCGGCGATCACGCAGGCGGAGGACGACCCGTCGGCGGCCGTCATCAAGGACAGCAACTTCATCCGCGTGATCCGCGCCCCGCTCCTCGGCCGCGATGCGCTCATCAAGCGCTACGACCTGCGGAACCTGGCCGAGAGGCTGAAGTACATCGTCCGCGCCTCGCGCGCGCGCCGCGCCTGGGCCGCCGCCCAGTCGCTCGTCCAGCTCGAGGTGCCCACGCCCGAGCCGCTGGGGTTCCTCGAAGTCTGCGCGGGACCCATTCCCGTCCGCAGCTACTTCGTCACCGCGTTCGTGGCCGACGCCTGCAACGCGGCGAAGTGGCTCAAGCGCCAGTACGCACGGCAGGCGCCGGAGGTGCGCGAGTCCCTGCGTTCGGACCTGCTCCAGTGCCTGCTCGACCTGTACCGCAAGGGCGTGTACCACGGCGACACGAAGACCTCGAACATCCTCCTGCGCGCGCCCGCTGACCCGGCCCGCCGCGCGTTCTTCTGGATCGACCTCGAGGGAGTCCAGTTCGGGAAGTACCTGACCCGTTACAAGATCCTCCGCAACCTCGTCCAGCTGAACGGCTCGCTCGGCACGCGGGTGTCCGACGAGGACCGCCTGGCTTTCCTTCACGACATGGCCCGGCATTACCCGTGGGTCACCCGCCCGCGCGTCGTCCGCCGGATCCGGGAGTGGACGCGGCGGCGCCTGCTCAACGAACTGCGGCTCAGGTGCGGCTCATGAAGGTAGTCTGGGGGCTCGTCCTCCTGCCCTTCTGCTACGCGGCCACGCGGACGCTTGTGTTCCTCGTCCACTCGATCCAGCCGCTCTCCTACAGCTCCCTGCCCCTCTCCGCGTGGGGCCTGCTCATCGGCTTCTGCCTCTGGGTCGTCCTCTACCTCTGCCTGCCGCGCCCCATGCGCACCTACGTGCTCGCCCACGAGCTGACCCACGCGCTCTGGGGCTGGGTCATGGGCGCACGGGTCTCCAAGCTCCGCGTGGGCAAGAGCGGCGGGAGCGTATCCCTGTCGAAGGACAATTTCCTGATCACCCTCGCGCCGTACTTCTTCCCCCTCTACACCGTCCTCGCCATCATCGGCTACAACCTGGTCTCCGTCTTCGTGGACCTGCACACCTACGAGCCGTTCTGCCTCGGCCTGGTCGGCCTGACGTGGGGGTTCCACCTGACCTTCACGATCAGCACGCTCCTGACGCACCAGCCCGACATCCGGGCGTGCGGCCGGCTGTTCTCCTACTCCTTCATCTACCTCATGAACGTCCTGGGCATCGCCCTCTGGATCGTCATGGTGGCGTCGCCCAGGCTCGAGACGCTGGTGGCCCGGCTCGGCGACGACATCATCTTTGCGTGGACCGCGTGCTGGCACGTGGCGGTCCGCGCCGGCGCCGCCGCCGCCGATTTTTCCAAACATTGGAAGAAATAGCCCGGGATTTTCCAGACCTTCGGCGCCCACCTTGACCGTCGACGGCGTTTCGGCCATGATCGCGACCATGAACACGCTCACGCCGCGCAGGAAGCCGACATGGCTTATCCTGAGTGTGGCGGCCGTTCTGGTGTACTACTGGTTCGCCCTCACCAAGGGAACCTGGTGCGACCTGCAGATCTGCAAGAGCATGCAGATCGATTACTTCGACAGCCTGGCCAGCTCCTTTCTTCGCGGGAGAACCGACGTCGACTATCCCGTGGACCCTAAGCTGCTATTGCTCCGTAACCCCTACTCGCCCGAGGAGAGAGACTCCGCCCACGTCGACTTCCTGTGGGACGCCGTGTTCTACAAGGGCAGGTACTACCTCTGGTGGGGGCCGACACCCGCCCTCGTCGCCGCGGCGATCAAGGCCCTTTCGCCCGCCCGATGGGTGGTGGGAGACCACATCCTGACCTTCTTGTTCACGAGCCTGATGTTTCTTGCCGGGGCGGGTCTGATCACGGACATCTACAAGAAACGGTTCGCAGAACTCGGCCCGCTCCTGCTGAACGTGTGCGTGCTGACCTTCGGCTTCGGGGCGTATGCAACCTGGCTGCTGGCGAGGCCGGAGGTTTACGAGGCGTCCCTTTCAGCCGGGCAGTGCTTCGCCTTCGTTGCGCTGGCGCTGGCCTGGCGCGGTTCGCGCACGCGAACGGCATGGCTCATCGGATTGGCTCTCGCTGCCGCCGCCTGTGCCCGCAATTCCCTCGTCTGCGCGATCATCCCCATCCTGGTGTACGCGCTGCTGAAGAAGGTCAGGCCCGGCGAGCGGTGGCTCTCCCGGAAGGTCATGGGATATGCGGCGGCGATGGCGTTGCCGTTGGTCGTGGCCGCGGGACTCTACCTGCGCTACAACAGCTCGCGGTTCGGGAACCCGTTCGATCTGGGCACCCGGTATGCCCTGACGATCTCCGACAACCGGGCCCGCCTCGCGCAGGGCACCTTGCTGTCGCTCCGCTACATGGGCACGAACCTCGGCAACTACCTGCTCGACGATCTGGCCATCGTGCCGGATGCGCCTTACGTCTTCATACCGTACGGCGTTGTGAAGCCGCGTGCCCGTCAGCCCTTTCCCTTCGGCTACTGGTACTACGAGCCCGTGGCCGGCATCTTCAAGGTCTACCCGGTCGTGTTTCTGGGTGCCCTCTCCGTGCTGGCCGTCGGCAAGTACCGGCGGTGGGCGGCGGAGCACCGGGATGTGCTGTGGCTCGTAGCCACGATGCTGTGCTTCTCTTTGCTGACCCTCCTCGTGAACTCCCTCTTCTTCGTCGGCACCATGAGGCACGCGTCGGAGTTCAGTCCGGGTTTCGTGCTGGCCGCACTCCTCACCATCCTCTCGGTGCTGCACATTGACCACGCCGCCGGCAGCCGACGAGTGTTGCGCGGGGCCTTCATTGTGCTCTGCGCCTGCACGATCGCCATCGGGGCCCTGCTCGGTCTTTCGGGCGAGGATGCCAGCATTGATCTAACCATGCGCACCTTCTACCCGGGTGTTCAGAAGCCGGCCGCCAAGTAGCCTCGCGGCCGCCACGAGATGCCGGCTCAGCCGTCCCGCTGGCGAGCGAGAGGCGCGTTGGCCTGCGCTCTCCCCGACTCAGCCGGGATTGCGGTTATGATCAGGACCGGGATGAAGGAACCGTATCTCCGGGCTTCTTCTGGCCGCGGGCGGGACTACAATAAACGCAGCCGCCGGCACGTTTTATGGGCACACGGAGCGGCCGGTGGATGAAACGAGACCCATGGACACGCGCGAAAGCCTGTGGCTCGCCGAGTACCGCAAGGGCGACGTCGAGGCCCTGGGCAAGCTCGTCGAGCACTGCCGCCGGCCCCTCTTCGGGTTCATTCTCAAAATGACGGAAGGCCGGGAAGACGCGGACGAGATTTTCCAGGAGACCTGGTTCCGTGCCATTCGGAGCCTGGAAACCTACCGCGACAACCGGTTCCTGAGCTGGCTGTTCCGGATCGCGCATAACCTGATCATCGACCGCGCGCGCCGCGCGAAACCGGTGGCGGGCCTCGCCGCGCCGGGCGAAGACGGAGACGCGGCCGATCCGATCGAAACGCGGGTTGCCGACAAGGGCATCGGCCCGTCGGCCGCGGCGGACGGCCGGGACCTCGGCCGCCGGATCACGAGCGCCGTCAGCCGCCTGCCGCCGGAGCAGCGCGCGGTTTTCCTGATGCGCATGGAAGGCGACTTGCCTTTCAAGGACATTGCGAGGATCCAGGGAACCTCGATCAACACGGCGCTGGCCCGTATGCAGTACGCGCTGGCGAAACTGAGGAATGAGCTGAAAACGGACTACGCGGACGTAGCGAGGGTACGACCATGAAATGCGAATCGACAGAACGAGATATCCTGCTGGCACAGTCGGGCGAGTTGTCCTGGCTGAAACGCCGGCTCCTGGAGCGGCACCTCGCGGTCTGCCCGCGGTGCCGCGGCACCCAGGTCGAACTGGACCGGCTCGCCGGCCTCGTGCGCGGCACGTCGGAGGCATTGGACGTGAGCCAGGCCGTGATCGAGCGAATCCATGCCGTCGCGCGCAAGGAGCAATCAAAGAGCGAGTCCTTTCGCCTGCATCCGAGCCGCGAACCGTTCCACGTCATATGGCGCCCTGCCCTGCTCTACGCGGCAGTCGGCGTTGTCCTGCTGACGGGGTTCTGGCTCGTTCTGCGGCCGGCCCTCCAGCCGACCCCCGCCCCGGTCCAAGTGACCAGGCAGGCCGCGCCGGTGACCCCCGAGACGGCGTGGGAAGACAGCGTGGATGACGAGATTGCGGCCATTGATCAGTCGCTGGTCTCCGTGTCGGACGACTCGTCGGGCACGGAGTCGGCGGAGAGCGAGGACCTCGACGCCATGGCCCGGGAACTTCTTGAACTGGAGGGAATGCAGATATGAACCGCCCGTTGGAACATACACCCTTGGCTGAAGTCCGATCGTCCTCGCCCTCGTTCTCGTCCTCGCTCTCGGGTCCGCTAGGCCTTCTGGCCCTGTGGGTGCTGTTGGCCGTGCCCCGGTTCGCCGCAAGCCAGGAGCCGCCGGAAGAATTCATGCCGCCCCCCGGCGAGGAAGAGATGGCCCCGCCCCCGATGGGCGGGCCGGCCGAGCCGGGTCCCGAGGCGCCGCCGCCGGGCGCGCCGGTGGACCAGTGGATGGAGCGCATGAAGCAGGATCATCCCGCGGAGTTCGAGCGCCTACGCGCGCTCCGCGAGAAGAATCCTGAAGGCTTTCGCTGGGCGCTTCACCAGCGTGTGCGGGAGGGACGCGTCCTGAAGGCCCTGCGGGACTACCCCAAGGTGTTCGAGTTCCTCATGGGCCTGCCGGAAGACGAGCGTGCCAAGGTTCTATTGAAGCTGGCCCAGGCGCAGGGCCCCCGGGGCGGGCCCCACGGCCCGCCGGCGATGCTGAACCCCGAGATCCTTCGCCTCGAGACGGAGGCCCGTCAGCTTTCACGCACCTACCGGGAGACCACGGACGAAACGGCGCGCCAGAAGCTTCGCGAGGACCTGCGTCAGCGGCTGGAGGCCCTGTTCGACCTGCGCGAGAAAGAGCGCGCGGCACAGATTGAGCGTATCCAGGCCGACGTCTCCAACCTCAAGAAAGCTTTGGAAGACCGCAAGGCGCGCCGGGAGGAGATCATCAGCCGGCGCCTCGACGAACTGACGGACGGCGACGCGCTGAAGTGGTGATGGAAGAATGGTCAATGGTTGATGGTTAATGGTTGATGGTTGACGGAAGAACGAGGGCAATTGACGGAACGGCTGCTCGCCCTCTCCGTCATTGGCCATCAACCATCAACCATTCCGCGTCATCCCACCTTCTTCGCGTCCCCCCACAGCCGGTCGAGGGCGTAGTAGCTGCGGGTCTGTGGCGAGAAGACGTGGACGACGGCGTCGAGGTAATCCACGACGATCCATTGGCTTTCGGCGGTGCCGTTCTGGCGGTACCGGCGCGCGCCCTCCGCCGCGAGGGCGCGTTCGACCTCGGAGGCCAGTGCCTTGATGTGCGGCGGGTTGTTGCCGGTGGCGATGACGTAGTAGTCGGTGATGCTCGAGAGGCCCCGCACGTCCAGGATCACCACGTCTTCGCCCTTCTTGGAGAGCAGGGCCTTCTTGACCTTCTTGGCTAGCGCTAGCGGTTCGATCGTCCAAGCTCCTTTACTTCGCGTACAGGCCTTTCCCCAAAATATAGCGTTCCACGGCGGCAGGCACAAGACGGCGGATGCCCCTGCCCTCCCTAACCCTCCGACGGATGTCCGAGGACGACACATCGACCAAATGCCCCTTGAACACGTTCGCGCGAAGGCGCCCCGGCCACGGATTCCGGAGCCCCAGCCGGCCCTTCGGGAACGCGAAGCCGGGCCGGCGCATGGTCACAAACTCGCAGAGCGTGAGCAGCTCGCCGATGCGCCGCCAAAGGTGCAGCTCGGACAGCGTGTCCGCGCCGATGATGAAATAGAACCCGGCCTTGGGCCAGCGCCGGCGCAGTTCGCGGAGGGTGTCCACGGAATACGAGACGCCGCCGCGGTCCAGTTCGACCGAGGAAACCCCGAAGCGCTTCCTGCCCCTGATGGCGGCCCTCAGCATGGCGAGGCGGTGACGCGCAGGCGCAAGCCGGTCCGGCTTCTTGTGCGGGGGACGCGCGCACGGGACGAACAGGACCCGGTCGAGATCGAACTGCTCCAGGGCATCCTGCGCGAGGGTCAGGTGACCGAAATGGACAGGGTTGAACGTTCCTCCGAGCACGCCGATCTTCGATCTCAAGCCTTCGTTCTCCTCCAGTCCAGTGCCTAATACCACAGGCAGGACGCCCGGGCAACGGCGTTCTCGTTGCGGGCACTTCCCAGCGTAGCCCGGATAAACCGGGCTCTACGGCCGCCGCTGGTAGAGCCCGCTTCATGCGGGCTACAGCTTGCGGCTTGCAACCCCAAGGGCTTTGCACTAACGTCTGCACCCTAAACACCTTCGAAAAAGGAGACTCACCATGTCTGAAATCACCACGGTCGTGGCCCGGGAGATACTGGATTCGCGCGGCAATCCCACCGTCGAGGTCGACGTCACGCTCGCCTCCGGGATCCTCGGGCGGGCGGCCGTGCCGTCGGGCGCTTCCACCGGCGAGAACGAGGCCATCGAGCTCCGCGACGGCGACAAGAGCCGCTACCTGGGCAAGGGCGTCCTGAACGCCGTGCGGAACGTCAACGAGACGATTTTTCCCGAGATCGCGGGCTTTGACGCGCTGGACCAGGCCGGCCTGGACCGGGCCATGATCGAGCTCGACGGGACCGACACGAAGAGCAAGCTTGGCGCCAATGCCATCCTGGGCGTCTCCCTCGCGACGGCCCACGCCGCGGCGCACTACGTGGACCTGCCCCTTTTCCGGTACATCGGCGGCACGAACGCCAAGGTCCTGCCGGTCCCCATGATGAACGTGCTCAACGGCGGAGCGCATTCCGACGCCCCGGTGGACGTCCAGGAATTCATGATCTGCCCCAAGGGCGCGAAAAGCTTCCGCGAAGGCCTGCGCATGGGCGCCGAGGTCTTCCACGCGCTGAAGGGCGTCCTCAAGAAGAAGAACCTGAGCACGGCGGTCGGGGACGAGGGCGGGTTCGCCCCCGACCTCCCCAGCAACGTGGCCGCGCTCGACGCGATCATGGAAGCGATCGGCAAGGCCGGGTACAAGGCCGGCCAGGATGTCTTCATATGCCTCGACCCGGCGGCGAGCGAGTTCTACGACGCCGGGAAGAAGAAGTACGTCTTCAAGAAGAGCGACAAGTCGGAGAAGACCTCGGAGCAGATGGTCGATTTCTGGGCCGACTGGGTCGCGCACTACCCGATCATCAGCATCGAGGACGGCATGGCGGAGAGCGACTGGGAGGGCTGGAAGCTCCTGACCGACCGGCTGGGCAAGAAGATCCAGCTGGTCGGCGACGACGTCTTCGTCACCAACACCAAGTTCCTGAAGAAGGGCATCGACATGGGCGTGGCCAACTCGATCCTCATCAAGGTCAACCAGATCGGCACGCTCACCGAGACCCTGGACGCGATCGAGATGGCGCGGCGCGCGAGCTACACCTCGGTGATCAGCCACCGCTCCGGCGAGACGGAAGACTCGACGATCGCCGACATCGCGGTCGCGACGAACGCGGGCCAGATCAAGACCGGTTCTGCGAGCCGCACCGACCGGATCTGCAAGTACAACCAGCTCCTTCGGATCGAAGAGATGCTGGGCGATGCGGCAGTTTACGGGGTCCGATAGGACCTGGGGCCGGCCCCGCCGCCTCGACCGGCGTCGTTGTCATCCCGATGGCGCGCGGCGCGCCAGAGGGATCTCTCTGTTACGTAACAAGTTCAGCGAGAGATTCCTCGTCACGCGCCGCGCGTGACTCGGAATGACATTTTCCTTCTCCGGCCCTTCCTCCTGGATTAAACTGCCGTCGAATTCGTCCATGAACTTCTGGGTCCTGACATACCGCATCGGATGGATCGCGCTGGGTATCCTTCTCGTCGTTGCCCTGGTGTCCGTTTTCCTGCCGCAGATCAGGCAGTATCAGGAGCTTCGGCATCGGGAGGCCGTCCTGCAGAGCGACATCCGGCTGGAAGAAGAGATGCTCAAGCACCTCAAGCAGCAGCAGGAACGCCTGCAGTCGGACCCGCGGTTCGTCGAGCGGATCGCCCGGGAGGAGCTCGGCTACGCCAAGCCCGGCGAGACGGTGTTCAAGTTCCTGGACGACGCCGCGCCGACAAACCGGTCCCAGCCGTGAACGTGGATCATGCCAGAGGGTTCGGAACGCGGGAATGTCCGGGCTGCGCCACCGAGGTCCCCGCCAACAACAACCGCTGTCCCCTCTGCGGCTACGAATTCCCCCACCCCACGCCGACCCAGATGAAACTGAAGTGGGTCGGCGTCGTGATCATGCTGGGGGTGCTTATCGCGCTCATCCTGCGCGTGCTTTAGCGGCTCACGGCGCGCCGGCCGGGATTCGAACGTCGCGCTTCACTGACGGTTTTGCCGCCGTGAAGTTCCCCCGAAAGAGTGGACACACCGTTAAGTTAGGCTTAGAAGGCAAGGCCGTACGGTGGAAGCGGTGGTTCGGCAGATCAGTCTTCCCCCAACGCCTCAAGGTCGGCAAGGTCCTTCTTCCTGCCCGTGGCCCGCTTGTTCTGGGCGTACTGATCGCGGCCGAGGTAGTGGACATCGACGTCGCCGTACTTGCCGGCGACTTTGCCGGCATCCGCTTGTTCCCAGGAGACGCCGGTGATCGAGGTGATCAGGTCTATTCTTACCGGCGGGACGCCGAGCTGGA
>JAZDKK010000074.1:0-5923 GCA_043803015.1 Verrucomicrobiota bacterium | reverse complement strand
CGGTACGGGAATTGCGGTTGCAATTCCCGCAACCGGAACCGCTTGTTGCATGAGCGTCATTGACGCTCATGCAACAGGCGGGCTAGGTTAACTGGCCCCTTGGAGCGGGGCCTTCGACATGGGCAAAGACAACATAGAACCGCCGGCTCCGAGTCGCAAAGAACCGGGCCAGGGCAAGCAGGGGCTGCCGATGCGCGGCATGGCGCTGTGGCTCCTCCTGCTCGCGCTGTTCCTCGTCGTGTTCCAGATGTTCTCCGAGCAGCAGGAGCGGTACCAGAAGGTCCCGTACAGCCCGGACTTCGTCCAGCTCATCGAGCAGGGGAAGATCCGCAAGTGCGAGGTCGTGATCGAGATCTCCGGCCGGCAGTACGTGCTGGGGGAGATGGTGGACCTGGACCCCAAGACCGGGCGCCCGCGCCGGTTCAAGGTGGACGTGCCGGCCACGGACGACCTGACGAGAATGCTGAGGGAAAAGGGCGTCCAGTTCGAGTTCCGCACGCAGAATCCCTACGTCTGGCAGGTGGTTTCCGGCGCCGTGCCGTTCCTGCTGGTGCTCGGCCTTCTCTACTTCCTCTTCGTCCGCCAGATGCGCATCGCGGGCCGCGGCGCCATGAGCTTCGGGAAGAGCCGTGCCCGGCTGATGACGAGGGAGAAGAACAAAGTCACGTTTGACGACGTGGCCGGCATCGACGAGGCGAAGGAAGAAGTCCAGGAAATCATCGAGTTCCTGAAGGACCCCAAGAGGTTCCAGAAGCTCGGCGGGCGCATCCCGAAAGGCGTCATCCTCGTCGGGCCGCCGGGCACGGGCAAGACCCTCCTGGCGAAGGCCATCGCGGGCGAAGCGCAGGTCCCCTTCTTCAGCATCAGCGGGTCGGACTTCGTGGAGATGTTCGTGGGCGTGGGCGCGTCGCGGGTGCGGGACATGTTCGAGCAGGGCAAGAAAAACGCGCCCTGCATCATCTTCATTGACGAAATCGACGCCGTGGGACGCAGCCGTTTCAGCGGCATCGGCGGCGGCCACGACGAGCGCGAGCAGACCCTCAACGCCCTGCTGGTCGAGATGGACGGGTTCGATACCCAGGAAGGCGTGATCATCATCGCCGCCACGAACCGGCCGGACGTGCTCGATAACGCCCTGCTCCGGCCGGGCCGGTTCGACCGGCAGATCGTGATCGATCTGCCGAGCTTGGAAGGCCGCGAGGCGATCCTCAAGATCCACGCGCGGCGCGTGAAACTGGGGTCCTCGGCCGAACTGCGGCGGATCGCCCGCGGGACGCCGGGCTTCTCCGGCGCGGACCTGGCGAACCTGATCAACGAGGCCGCGCTCTTGGCGGCGCGGCGGGGCGCGGAAGGGGTCGAGGGGGCGGACCTCGAGGAGGCGCGCGACAAGGTGCGGTGGGGCCGCGAGCGCCGGAGCCGCGTGCTCGACGAAAAAGAGAAGAAGCTGACCGCCTATCACGAGGCGGGTCACGCCGTGGTCCTCTCGCTCGTCGAGGAGAGCGAGCCCCTGCACAAGGTCACCATCATCCCGCGCGGCGCGTCCCTCGGCTCCACGATGCAGCTGCCGGAGCGAGACCGCTACACCGAAAGCCGGCGCAAGCTCATGGGTGTGCTGACGGGCCTGATGGGCGGACGCTCCGCCGAGGAACTCGTGTTCGGCGACATCACGACCGGCGCGCACAGCGATCTGAAGCAGGCCACGCACATCGCGCGGATGATGGTCTGCGAGTGGGGGATGAGCGAGCAGATGGGCCCGCAGAGCTTCACCGAGCGCGAGGAGCTGCTCTTCCTGGGCCGGGAGATCTCCCGCACGCAAGAGATCAGCGAGGAAACCTCGCGGCGGATCGATGAGGAAGTCAGCCGGATCCTCCGGGAATGCCATGAGAAGGCACTGAGCCTGCTCCGGCAGTACCGCGACCGGCTGGACAGCGTCGCCCAGCTGCTGCTCGAGCGCGAGACGCTGGACGGGCGGGACGTGGCGGAGATCGTGAAGCACGGCCGCATTCTCTCCGAGGTGGAGCGGGCCGAGGCCGACGAGCAGGCGAAGAAGGCCGCTCCGGCCCCGGCGGCCGGCGGCGCTCAGCCGCAGGCCGGCGCCTAGCCCGACGGCGCGGCCTGTCTCCGGTACCCTCCTGCGAAGAGGCGATCACATGAAGCAGGCGAAGATCCTCCGCTGGCACTGCCGGGACAGGTCCGTCGAGCTCGGCGAACGGACCCTGGTCATGGGCATTCTCAACGTGACGCCCGATTCCTTTTCCGATGGCGGGCGGTTCTTCGATGGCCGGCAGGCCGTGGAGCACGGCCTGCGCATGGCGCAGGACGGGGCGGACCTCATCGACGTGGGCGGGGAATCCACCCGCCCCGGGTCGGAATCCGTGTCGCCCGAAGAGGAGCTGAGGCGCATCGGGCCCGTCATCGAGGCGCTCGCCCGCGAGACGAAATGCCTCGTCTCCGTGGATACGCGCAAGGCGGGGGTGGCGGAGAAGGCGCTGGCCCTCGGCGCCCACATCATCAACGACGTGTCGGCCCTCACTTCCGATCCAGCCATGCCTGCCGTGGCCGCGCGGCACGGCGCGGGGCTCGTGCTGATGCACATGCGCGGCGAGCCCAAGACGATGCAAGCGGATCCCCGCTACGGAGACGTCGTTTCGGAGGTGGCCGCGTACCTCGGGGCGCGCCTCGCCGATCTCGGCCGGCAGGGCCTGCGGCCTGAGGCCATGGCCGTTGACCCGGGCATCGGTTTCGGCAAGACGGCGGAGCACAACGTGAGCCTGCTGGCGCATCTCGACGCGCTGGCGGCGCTCGGGCGGCCGGTCGTGGTGGGCGTGTCGCGGAAGAGCTTTCTCGGCAAGATCACGGGGCGCGAGGTCGGGGATCGGCTGGCCGGCAGCCTGGGTGCCGCGGCGTACGCCGTGCTCCGGGGCGCCCACGTTATCCGCGTCCACGACGTAAAGGAGTCTTGCGATGTGGCGCGGCTCGTGGATATCTTCAAGCGCGAGGAACCGCGGGATGTCCGTGTTTGACCAGATTGCCATGCCGGGGCCGACCGGGATACTCGAGATCCTGGTGCTGGCGTTCGTGTTCTACTACATCATCCTTTTCTTCTACGGCACGCGCGGCGCGCAGGTGCTGCTGGGGTTCACCCTGCTGCTCGTCACCCTCCTGGTGCTGACGCAGGTGTTCCATCTCGACGCCGTGAACTGGCTCCTGAAGCGCTTTTCCGTGTACTTGGCCATCGCCATCGTCGTGATCTTCCAGCCCGAGATCCGCCGTGCCCTCGCGGAACTGGGCAAGCAGCACATGTTCACCTCCACCGCACGGGAACGGACGCTCGTAGACAACATCGTGCAGGCCGTCGTCCTGCTGGCCGAGCGCAAGATCGGCGCGCTCGTCGCTGTCGAGCGCGAGATCGGAACCCGCGCCGTGCAGGAAACCGGGACGAAGATCGACAGCCTGGTCACCCCCGAGCTGCTGGCGAGCATCTTCTTTCCCCACACGCCGCTCCACGACGGCGGCGTCATCATCCAGCAAGACCGGATCGTGGCCGCCGGCTGCCTGTTCCCGCTCTCCGAGCGCCCGGAGCTGAGCAAGTTGCTGGGCACGCGCCACCGCGCGGCCATCGGCCTCACCGAGGAGTCGGACGCGATCGTGGTCGTGGTCTCCGAGGAAGCGGGAACGATCTCCGTGGCCTACAAGGGGCGTCTCACGCAGGGGCTCGACGAGGAACGCCTGCGGCGCCTCCTCGCGGCGGTTCTGCTCAGGAGCCCCAAGGCGAAGAACCGGTGGTCCCGGGCGAAGGCCCAGCTGGACCTGACGCCGGAAGGCGTGGCCAAGACGGACGCGATCATGGCGGAGGAGTTCGATCAGCATGGCGGCTAGACCCACAGGCCTGCGCGGGCTGTTCCTGAACAACAAGGCGGCGAAGGCGGCTTCCCTGTTCCTGGCGGTCGTCACCTGGTACGCCATCCAGGCCGTCATCAGTTTCGAAACGGTCGTCACCGATGTTCCGCTGACGATCCAGACGGACGATGGCTGGGCGATCCTGGACCGTTCCGCCGATTCGGTGGATGTCGTGTTCCGCGGCTCGCAGGAAGACGTCCGGCGTCTGGACCCCGACCAGATCCGGGTGGACGTGGACATCCGGGGCCGATCCTCCAAGGGCTCCTCCACGGTCAAGATCAGGCGCGAGAACGTCCGCGCGCCCGGCGCGGTACGCCCCGTGCTGATCCGGCCTGACATCGTGACCCTGCGGCTGGACCAGGAGGGGGAGAAGCAGGTGGCGGTGAAAGCGGACCTGCAGGCCGCTCCTCCCGAAGGCTACGAGATGGAACAGGTGGTGTGCACCCCGGCGTCCGTGACCGTGTACGGTCCGCGCCAGCGGCTGGACGACATCGACGCGGTCCACACGGCGCCGATCGACCTGGAGGGGCGGAGCCGGAGTTTCAAGAAGCTGAAGATGCCGGTCATCGCGCCCGGCGAGACCTGGGCGGCCCGCATCGCGCCCAGCAACGTGGCCGTGGAGGTGGTGATCGTGGAGCGGTCGGCCACCCGGGAAATGGCCGACGTGCCCGTCAGCGTCCTGTCCCAACCGGGGGTCCGGCGCCGCGTGGATCTCGCGCCCTCGCAGGTCAAGGTGCTCCTCAAGGGGCGCGCGGAGCTGCTGAAGACGGTGTCGCGGGAGGATGTGGAGGCGTTCGTGGATTGTTCCGCCCTCGAGAGCGGGGCGTCGTACGACCTCCCGGTGCGGGTGCAAACGGTTCCCGGCCTGGCGGTGTCCGGCGTGGAGCCTCCCGCCGTCAACGTCACCGTGGGGGATCTCTGACCGGCAGGAGCCCTTCATGAAGAAGCTCATCATGCTTTGGATGGCCGTTGCGGCGGCGGCCGGCGTGCCACCCGGGTCGGCGCAGGAGACCCCGCCATCCGCGGCGAAGCCGCGGAAGCCCCAGCTCGACGACCGCAGCGTGCTCGTGACGTGGACGAACGAGGGCGCGCGGCGAGGGGCCGCCGCGACGAACAGGGCGGTTCTGGCCGCGGCCTCGCCCGTCGCCGACGCCGAGATGGTGCAGTGGATACGGCATGCCTCCGAACTGGCCGCCCTCGGCAAGTTGAACGAGGCGATCGAAGCCTACAAGCGTGCCGTCGAATTGTATCCCTCCGACAAGCGCGCCCGGTTCGGGCTGGGCACCACGTACATCCAGCTCGAGCGGTACCGGGACGCGCTGGCCGTGCTGGAGCCGATGGCGGAGGAGTTCGCCGAGGACTATTCCCTCAAGAATAACATCGCCTGGCTGTATGCCACGGCGAAGGATCACTCCGTCCGCGACGGCGCCAAGGCCGTGCGCATGGCGCAGGAGGCCCTGCTCCTGGCGCCCAACGACTACCACGTGTGGAGCACGCTGTCGGAGGGCTACTACGTGGCAGGGCAGTACGACAAGGCGCTCCGCGCCGCCGAGGAGGCACTGAAGCTCGCGCGCCTGGCGAATGCCGGCGGCGGCAGCATCCTGGAGTACCGGCGCCAGGTGGACAAGGGCCGGAAGGCCGTCCAGGCGATGTCCCTGGTTGAGTGACCCAAACCCACTTCCCCGATATGCACCAGAAGCTGTTCCAAGGGGCTCTTGCTTTGATCCTGGCCGGCGCGCTTGGCGCCGCCGGCCAGGATACGGGAGGCGTTTCCGGCCAGGCCGCTGCGACGGTTTCCTCGCCGGTTTGGGAGAACGGCATCGCGCGGCTGGGCGGGGTCCGCATCGATCCCGCGTCCCGGACCGTGCTGGCCACCGGCTGGGTCAACCAGGTGGTCGGCCTGATCGAGCTCCTCGCCTGCGGCCCCGGCGGCAAGACGCACGAGAGCGTCTTCGTCCTCGACGTGAACCCGCTGGACCTTCAAGCGGGGCTTCTGCTCCTCGGGTTGCGGCCCGGCACCCCG
>JAZDKK010000073.1:0-34123 GCA_043803015.1 Verrucomicrobiota bacterium | reverse complement strand
GTGAAGACGGATCGCAATCGCATTCAGGTATTCATCAGCTATCGCCGCGAAGGGGGCGCTGAGTTGGCGAGGCTCGTGTGGGAGGGGCTGAATCGCCGCGGATACCACGCTTTCATGGACGTCGAGGACCTGCGTAGCGGCTGCTTCAACGAGGCGCTCTACGCGCGGATTGACTCCTGCAGTGACCTCGTTGTCATCCTCACTCCCAAAAGCCTCGAGCGGTGCGCCCAGGAAGACGATTGGCTGCGGCGCGAGGTATCGCACGGCATCCGCAAAGACAAGAACATCGTGCCGGTGATGGCGCGAGGGTTCCAGTGGCCTGCTCCAGGCTCCCTTCCGCCCGACCTCGCGGACCTGCCCGGCTTCCAGGGAATCTCTCATTCCCACGATCTGTTCGAGGCCAGCATGGACCGGTTGGCAACGATGCTCGTCGCGCGCCCGGCGCGCGGGCGGGATCGTCTGTTGTTGGCAGTCACGACCCTGTGCCTCCTGTTGCTTGCGCTGACGGTTGGCGTGCAGTGGCGGATCAGGACGGTTGCCGCCCGATCTCCGGCCGGGCGGGCCGCTCCGTCCGGGCCGGCGTCACATTCTCCCCCCGATGCATCACTCGAGCCGCCTCTCCCCGCACCCGATTCAGCGCCCGCTCCGGCGCCGGTTGCCGAGCCGGAGCCGCCGCCTGCGGCTCCCGCGGCTGTAGAACCCGCAAGCGAAGGAGCCGTGGGGTTCAAGAGCGTCGCGGATGAAAAGCCACCGCTTGACCCCACGCTCGAGGATCGGCTGTACGAGGTACCGCACGATTTCGAGGTCGGACTCCTTACCATAGATGGGCAACGGCAATACGAGGAGGGCGACCACGTGACGTACCGGGTGAAGGCGGACCGGACTTGCCATATCGTCGTCTTCTGCCACCAGGTTGACGGCTCGTCCGTCCAGTTGTTTCCGAACGCCTGGAATCTCGACACGCTCATCGCAGGCGGACGCGAGGTCGAGGTCCCGGGCGCGGCGAAGGCTGGTTTCGAGATCGTCGTCGGACCGCCATTCGGCACCGATGTCGTTCAAGTCGTGGCCTGCAGCCAAGCGAGCGAGCTCCACCGCGTCTCGGCGGCTCGCGCAAGGACATCACGGCCCGGCCCGGTGATGGTTTCACGCGGGATGGTCGCGAAGGAAGTGCAATCGTCCATGAGTGAGCCGTCGACGAGCGGGTCGGTGGCGTGGAGTGAGGCACACCTAGTGATCCGGACTGGACCGCGAGGGTCCGGAAGGAGCGGGCAATGACGAGGATGCTGCGCCACCGGTTGCCGACCTGACTGTCCCTGGCGGCTGCCGTCGCGTCTTCCTCGAGGAGCCTGGACCACCAGGACAGTCGCAGACGAGCGGGTCACGCACGCGGCAAGGCAACTAGATTCAGTTTCTCACTACGGCAAACCCGATCACCTGGTACACGTTATCCCTGTCGACTGTGGGATGCTGAAGGTCGCCGGTCTCTTTTTCGACCCACGCCTTGACCGCCTGACGCAACTGAAACGTGTCTATGGTACCTGAATTGGCAGCGCCCTCCTCCCCTCTCAACGTGCGCAGAATTCCGGCGGTAAAGTACCCGTTCCTATACGAATCGCTTTCATAGGAGAGCTCATTCCCCAGACATGCTGAGAAAATCACCGCTCCGCTGCGCCTGCTCAGATCGGACATGATCAGCCGATTTCGATCAAGCAAGTATGGACGGAGCGCCTGTGCAGGAGCTGCAACTGCCGCCATGCCCCTGGACTCCGCCGGAGCGCGAGGGACCGCTCGCCCGCGCAAGCCCCGAGACGTGGCCGTGCCTACATAACTTGCAAACATGCCTTCATCGAGTTCTCCCGATTCACATGTGTCAATCAGAAGCAGTTTGCGCCGCGCAGGCACGCCCGCCATGAGAGCCTCGATCGCTTCATAGCTCACGCTGGTGCCTGCCAGGTGGGCGGGGTCAGCCTCGTGCGTCAGAAAGTAGTACGTGGCGTCAGGGTCCCGGTCGTGAACGCCGTGGCCCGCTATGAATACGACCACGGTGTCGTTCACTTTCGACTGCGACAGCCAATGGGATACTTCCGTGAAAGCCGCCTGAGTTGCAGTTTCGTTGACCAGGGACCGCACGTTGATCTTCGCGTAGGTGCTGCCCATCCGGCTGAAAAGGGCAGCGAGGTCCTGGGCGTCCTTGTCCGCGAACCCCAGATTCAGGCTCGCATCTTTGTATTTCGAAACCCCGATACCGAGAAAATACAGTTCCGGCGATGAAGAGGCCTCACCCGTCAGTTCAACCATCTCCCGAATCGATTCCGCGCCCGCCTCGTTCATGCAGCTTACCTCTACTCGGTTCAGCCCGGCGGACAGCTCGATTGACTCGCTTATGACCTTCCGGCCATCTAACGCTTTCCCCTTGCCGCCCGACAGAGGGACGCCGTTGACGAAGATCTGGTAGGAGAGGAGCGGCACAAGGTCATCGGATGCGGTGAAAACGAGACTCGCCCGGCTCCCCGTGTTGGAGATCGAAGTGATCTGGACTGAAGGGACATGATGCGCGAAGCTGCCACCGTCCTCCTTCAAACCCAGCTTCTTCAGCCGCTTCTCATGTTGCCTGCGAAAGTAGTCGATCTGCAGCTTCGATCCCAGCCCAAATCGCTCGAGAATGATGTCGGGGCGATTCAGCCGGGTTGCGAACTGGTCTATCCCGAAAGCCGACGTGCCGGAAACAACATTGAGGTATTTCGCGCCTCCGGGCGAGCAATCGAAATACCCGTCCTCGGTGTAAACGATCCACTCATCGCCGCTGGAAAGCAGGTTCAGCGTGTGCCCGGTCGAGACCTCAAGTAACGTAACGACCGGGTCTTCCTCGTTGGCCATAACGAGGCAGTGCATGTCCGGCAGGAATCTGAGATGCCTCACCTCGCCGGGGGCGACCTGCCACTCGTGCAACAGCTTGCCCGTCGCCACGTCCAGTTCCCGAACCGTGCCCATTCGCGTCCCTAACCAGGCCATTCTGCCGCTCGGATCGAAAGCAGCGGAAGAATACTCCGTGTCGGACGGGATGTTGACCCATCCCTGACGGCTGCCATTGGTTGCCGAGAATGTATGCAGAGAATACCCATCGCTATTGCCCTCGCCCGTGAGGGTGCCGCTGCCATCCGACATGGTGACTTCGAAGCGAATAGCAGAACCAGTGGGCCTCGTCGACAAGACCACGATCGCCTTGTTCGAGTTTACGATTCCCGGACACATCTCGCGATCGGAACCGTGGGCCGGCAGACTGATGTCGGCATTCTTTTCCTTTGCGCCGACGTTCCAGATATCAGCGCCGATGGTCACGAGCGCATCATCGGGCGAAAAGGCAACGGGTTCGGTTCCGTCATACCCGGGAACATCCCACTTAACACGTGCGCTGCCGATATCGATAAGCTTCATCCCTGTGGACTTGGATGCGACAAACAGGCTCTTGCCGCCATCCATGAATCTCGCCTGATTGATCACGTGACTCCCAGCCTCGCCAAACAAGGCCGAGGCAGGCAGGATCATCCTTGGTGGATTCAGCTCCCATACCGACCCGTCAACGAAGGCCCTGGTTCCGTCGCTCGAAATGGCGCAGTAGCTGCCGGCTTTCAGGGAGAGATGCGAACTGGCCAGCGCGAGAGCATTGAGATCCCAGATGGGCCTCGAATCAGCGTTTCCATATATGATCTTGCGGGCGCTCTCAGCGACGTCTATCTCCCCCGCTGATCCCTGGATGCCGATGAGATGCGTTTCAACTCGAGCCTCTGCAACATTCGCGATGCCGATGGACTTATCATTCTCACCATAACGGAGCCCATAGGCCAGCTGGGCACCGTCTCTTGAAAACTGAAGAGTAGAAAGCGAGGATAAACGATTCTCCGCCACGTTTATCGTCCGCATCGCGGACCGTGTTCTAAGGTCATACAAGTTAATGGATCCATCCCCCGATGCGGCAAGTGTCGAATTGTCAGCCGAAATCGCGATGGGTGTGGTGCGAGCGCCTCCAACAGAGAGGGGAGCCAGTTCTCTTCCTTCGGGAAGGGCCCATAGATGAAGATTCTGATCACTTAGGATATGCACAGCCAGGATGCTGCCATCATCCGAAAGCGCCATCGTCGAAAGGCCCATGCCCCAGGGCTTTGCCTCCTTTGATTCCGGTCTGAGGGGTATCAGAAGAGGCTTGATGGTGGTGACCAGCTTCTCATTCACGACGTCCCAGATGGAAATGCCTCTGGCGGTTCCATATGCGATGCGTGTGCCATCCGGCGTCGCCGCTGCTGTTCCGCCATAGGTTGGTGAGAGGGTGGACGAGATCTTTCCAGTCCTGGTATCGAACTGAACCAGTCCGGAAGGTGATGTGAGTATAACCACATCCGCGTTCTTCGGATGGAAAGATACGGCGGCCCACTTGCTCCATTTGTCATTCGACAGCAACATCTCCTGTGACGCGACGCTCTGGTTGACAAAGGATAGAACGGCCAGAGCGATGGTATCGTTCTTCGTTACCACGGCGGCAACGCGCTGACCATCCGGTGACAATATGAATTCTCCCATGCCGGCACTGAGGCCGAAGCGCATCCCGCCCGATGAATCTATCAACCGCCCGGTCCGGAGGTCCCAGCGCTTGATCGTTGCGCCTCCTTGCGAAATCAATACTCGTCCGTCCGGGGCGAAGAGCACCTTGTCAATATTGTGCTGATGGCCGATTTGTACCTGCAATCGGTAGTCGACAGCAGGATCGGTATTCTGTCCCTGGGAGAAAGCAGCCTTGGAACCCGCATCGATGGCCAAGGCAATCAGGCAGAAACGTGCGATCGACCAGAAGTTCCTGAAGCCCGAGATCGGCCTGCCCTTCGCGACGTCAATCATGCCATCCTCCGAGTTTCCGGCGCTGCCGCCGCCCTGGGCGGTGCAGGCGCCGGTGAGGCTGCAGGGCTGGCAACGCCCGCGAGTCGGAGCGACCGGGCGGCATCACATTCCCCGATGGAGCCGCACTATTTCGTCAACTCGATCTCTTCAGGCATCACTTCCAAAAGCGGTAGGATGACGCGGCCCCCTCCGGATGCCTTCAACGGGAGTCCCTTGGCTTTCGCATACTTCTTAGCCTTCTCCATCGGGTCTGCAGCAGTGCCCGCGCTATCGGCTTGTTTGAAGATCATCGCGAGAGCAGAAGCTGTATCATTAGCCTGACCAAACACAGTGGTCCCTT
Source organism: Verrucomicrobiota bacterium (assembly GCA_043803015.1). Lineage (GTDB taxonomy): Bacteria > Verrucomicrobiota > Kiritimatiellia > CAIQIC01 > JAGNIJ01 > JAZDKK01. The sequence goes on along the minus strand of JAZDKK010000073.1, from coordinate 28,893 downwards.
GCTGGTCTTTCCCGGAATAGTCACGTCCGGTATAGACAAACCCTTTGAATATCCCCTTTACATGGATGCTCTTCCCTGTCTTGAAGTCCGCTTTCTGAACCTTGATTGCCAAGGGTGACTCTGGCGCAATAACGACTTGAATGGGCAACGGAGCAAGCCCGGCCTGTGTCTGTTCTTTCGTGTAGGGAACTTCAAGCCATATGATCGTGTTGCCTGGTTTGAGTCCGACAGTCCGGTGCTCGATATCAAAAATCTTGCCGGTCCATTCGACCGGTTCCTCGGCAGCCCGCTGTTCCTTCCAGAAGGCCTCGTCTGCCTTCATGTAAGCCGCCACGCCCCGTATATCCTGCTGCCACGGGCCCACCGGACCCGCCTGCTTTGGACTCGAGGTTGTCGCGCAGGCGTTCAGGTAGAGAACTCCAGCGAAGACGAGAGCAAGCCTGCTGAAAACTAAAACGCCCTGTCTTGCCGTTTGGACTTGTTCCATCATGTTGCCCCCCTTGTGTCAGTGAATGATAGGAAATCGTTTTCAGGTGGGGCGGGCACGCGCCCGCCGCGACCAGCCTGACGGAGCGATTCCACAGCGCAGAAGATAGTTGAAGCGGTGTGCAGGTGTCAAGATGACGGTTGCCTTCCTCCCACCCGGTAGTTACAAGAAGACGACCTGTGCAGTTGTGCTGTTCGCTGACGGCCACATCGAGTGGCAGACATGGGTACAATTCACGAGGACAATGAACCGGAGCCCCAACGAAGCGCCGGAGGATACGGCTCGCAAGTTCGCCGATCCTCAGCGCTGACGTTCGGCCACCAAGACAGTTGACACCCCGCGATATTATACGTACAGTGTACATATGAATGATCTTCGATTCGAATGGGACGAGGCGAAGAACCGAGAGAGCATAAGGAAACATGGCGTTTCATTCGAGGAAGCGCAGACCGTCTTTCTTGATGAGAACGCCATCAGGTTCTACGACCCGGACCACTCGCGGGATGAGGACAGATTCATCATGCTCGGCATAAGCATCAGACTGCGGGTCCTGGTCGTCTGCCACTGCTACAGACAAGACGACACACATATCCGGATCATATCGGCGAGGAAAGCGGACAAGCACGAATTCCAAGACTACTGGAGGTGACACCATGAGAACCCACTATGACTTCGCGAAGATGAAAGGGGAGAAGAACCCTTATATCGGACGGCTGAAGCAGCCCATCACCATTCGCTTGGACAAGGGCACTGTGGCTTACTTCAAAGCGCTGGCAGCCCAGCTCGGCATGCCCTATCAGAATCTCATCAATCTCTACCTCAGAGAGTGTGCGTTCACGCACAAGAAACTCGAACTCAAGTGGGCTTCATAGAAGGCCGAACCAGGCCCTTGAGCGTACCCCGCTGCGCGGGTCCGCTCAGGGCTGGCGTTCGCCGAGAAGATCAAATGAGGAGAAGGAGAGCACTCATTGCCATCGCGGCTGCCATCTTGCTCGCGATGGCCGTCGTCGCTCCCATGTATCCGTTTGCCCCGGTCGTGGCGACGCCCTCCGGCGGATATCGCATGGCATCACCCGGATCAGATTTCTGGCCCAACCTCCAGAGCGTGCTGAGTCATCATGGCAAACTGAACTGGAGACTTGGCAACAAGGTCATGGTCACGCTGTCCTTGAGAAGAGATACTCCGCAGTGCGTCCATTTCACACGCCTTGCACTTGACCCCAATTGGATCGAGGACAACGTTGAGCCCGAACACAGACGGCGAACCACGGGGTCGAGTGTACCGTGAACCCGCGGGCGAAACGTCCGCTCACCCGTAACGTTCGACGATGGAGAAGATGATATGAATAGGAGAGTATTCCTGATCACCGCTGCGTCGGTGGCTCTGACCCTGTTTGCCCTCTTCTACGTCGGCTGCGCACTGGACGAATCACCTCACGAAGCCCTCTTTGGCAGACTAGCTGCCCCCGTACTCCGGGTGCTATCAACTCCAATCGCCCAATTGGTCATGCTCATCTGCGGGAAAACGGCGACCGGATTCCGCAGTTTGCTGATTCTCATCTTCATCGCAGTCGGCAGCGGCATCTTTTGGGGTCTTGTCGTCGAGAGAACTGTCCACTGGCTCGGGAGCAAACGACGGGAAACAAGAAGAGCCCTTGGGAACAGAAACTGAACCGCTTACCCTTCCCCGCATGCCCCTTTCCGACCTCATCATCGTCCGGCGCGGCGAAAACCGTGCCCAATGCACGATTCAGCCCCTTCGCGGAACCCCCGGACTTGACTTCCTCCTCTATCCCCTGCGCCAGAAGCCCGACCTTTCGCGTTATCTCCTGCTCGCCCCCGGCGCCCCGCCGCTCACCACCGCCGATGCCTGCCGACCGCTCCTCCTGCTCGACGCCAACTGGCGCCATGCCGCGAAGATGCGCAAAGCCATCGAACCCGTCGAAGCTCGCTCCATCCCCCTCGGCTGGCGGACCGCCTACCCCCGCCGCTCCAAGATCCACACCGACCCCGACACCGGCCTTGCCACCGTCGAAGCCCTTTTTGCCGCCATCTGCGTCCTGGGCCGCCGCGACGACTCCCTCCTGCGCCTCTATCCCTGGCGCGACGCCTTCCTCGCCCTCAACCGCGACTTCATGGAACCCGAGGAGTCACGTCTCCAGATTCAAGAATCGGGTGAAGCGGCGGCCCCCTCGGGGCAAAGATGGTTAAGAGAAGAAGAAACAGCCCAACCACGCGCCGGAGGCTACAATTCATCCGATGCGGAAAGAAGTGGGCCTCAGCGCTAACGTTCGATTTGCAGAGATCATGATTAAAGGGAAATGGATAGCGACGCTCGCCATGTGGTTCGCGCTCACGAGCATGGCCTCGGCGCATCCGCCGTATGTGGAACCTTGGATGCACGCCACCAATGTCTCCATCTCCGCAATTCTTGGGGTTTCTGCGGGAATCCTCCTGAGAAAGAAGACGGGTATCCCCGGCGCGATCGGCGTTGGCTTTTGTGTTTTCCTGATCTGCGGTTTCGGAGGCTGGTTCTTAAGCATCGTGGCATCCATGTGAGAAGGCGAAACGGAATCGAACCAGATGCTTGAGGCTGCCCGGAAAGCCGGACACAACGGAACCTGGGCGTGACGTTCGGCGGGCTACGAGTCCGGCTTCCCGCCCGCGAGCCGCGATCGCACGCCCGCGGCGTAGGAGAAGCAACCCACCGCGAGCAGCAGCTCCCTGACCTCGAGAGGCCTGTTGCTCATGTGCCGGCCGGGGGCACCCTGGATGGCCGCGTAGGTCAGACCCATCAGCAAGAAGACACCCATCGCATGCCGCCGGAACCGCTCCCCCAGCGACGTAATCCCCCGCCGATCCAGGACGAGCAGTGCCGCGATCACGGCGAGGGACAACACAACCTGCAGGCCATACACGGGAGGCGTCCAGAAGCTGCCGCGGCTTGCCCACGGCGTGGCGAGGGCGCAGATCAGGACGACCTCGCAGGAAGGCACGAGGACCGCCCAGGGCTCGAGCCGCCTGCCGAGGCGCCGGGCGAGCACGAGGCCTATGCCGCCCCCGACCACGCCCAGCAGCGAAAACGCGCCGTACAGCACCGTGTCGAAGCTCTGAGAGTAAATGGGGATCGCCTTGTTGATCTTCCTGAAATCAATGTTGTGGAGGTTCAGCTCGTGCTGGGAGTTGAGACGGCGGATAAGCTCGGGGGTCGAAATACCCGTGAACCGCTGCCCCCAGCTGATTTCCTCGAGACACCCCACCGCCAGGAGCAAGCCAGCCAGAAGGAGAAACAAGGCGAGCCAGGGCCTGCGCAGAGCCCGCAGCCCCGCCGCGGCCAGCAGGATCGCCGCGGCCAGCAGATACAGTGCAGTGAGGTCCTGGATCAGCCCGTCCTCGATGGTGAGGAACCGGAAGAAGTGACGGGACACGGCGCAGGACACCGCGGCAAAAAGAGCCATGGCCACGGACGCGAGAAATCCCGCGATCCGCGCCGCTGCTGGTCGTGAAGGAGCCTCCGGTTCTCTCATCTGGGGGCGCTCGTGTCCCGCGCGCCACGCGGGCGGGGCCCTTCTCGCTGAGGTCCTTGTTGGGGCGCAGGAGATCCACCTTCTCGCCCGCCCGCCGCCGTGTAGGCCTGCAGGACGCAGAAGACCAGCGCGAGCGAGCAGAGCAATTCCAGCAGTTCCTCGCACGCCTTCGCGAGGTGCGAGTCCGCCGTCACCAGGTCCAGCAGGAACGGCAGCACGACCAGGGCCCCCGCCAGCGCCGCGAGCGTCCGGAATGGTGTCCGGCGGACGGCCTCCCAGGCCTTCACGATGCGCCCGCGCCAGATCACGGCCAGCACCAGCAGGAACGCGCCGAGGACGGCCAGCCACGCGTGGAACGACAGGCCGTGCCGCTTCATCTGCCACTCCAGCACGCGGAGACCGAAATCCGGGATATCGTGGGCCGCGTCGATCATGTGCCCGCAGATGGCGGGCACGCGCAAGTGCAACAGCCGCGCGCCGTAACTGGCTTCCTCCAGGAAGCCGAGAAGCCCCAGGACCGAGAGCCAAGCGAGCGCCCTCGAGCGCACGTCCCGCCGCCGCAACGCGAAGAGGGCTAGAAGGCCCAGCGTGAACACTGCGAGATAGAGGACAGCCGACAGGTTCTCGACGAGGTAATCCTCCCGCCAGAGTTCCTGGCGCGAGCCTGGGAGCGCCGCGTACACGCCCGCGACCGCCAGCGCAACCAGCCCCGCGGCGACCAGGAAAGGCTTGAGCAGGTTCTCCGGGCGATCCGCCCGTTCGTCCCCCACCCTCCTCCCACCCGCGTCACGCACGGCCGGCCTCCGGGCCCGGGCCGGCCGCGGGCTTCTCGCTCAGGTCCTTGTTGGGGCGCAAGAACTCGATCCACTCGCCGAGGCCGTAGCTGAGGTGCATCACCGGGACCAGGAAGAAGAGCAGGAGATCCATCGGCCGCCGCGTGTCGCGGAACTTCGTGAAGGTGATCCAGAGATCGACCAGCCCGTAGAGCGCCATCTCGAGCGCCAGCAGGGCGAGGCACGCCTTCCAGAACAGCGACCCCACGCCCAGCACGAGCAGGGAGAGGACCCACGCCGCCGGCACCAGCGGCGTGAGCTCGAAGGCCACGCCGGCCCGGAGCAGGCGCACGCGCGTCGCGCCGTAGCCGTAGACCTGTTTCCAGAACCGCCCCACCGATTCGCGCGGGTAGTGGTACACGAACGCCTCGGCGTGGAACATGAGCACGCACCCCTTTTTCTCCGCGCGGTACGCGGCGATCATCTCCTCGCCGGGCCAGAACGCGGGGTCGAATCCCCCGAGGGCCTCGAGGACGGAACGGCGGTACGCCATGTTGCAGCCGATGATGCGGGACCAGCCGATCCGGCGAGGCTCGGGGTGCCCTTTCAAGTACCGCTCCGAGACGTAGCCCGCGGCCTTCGACGCCAGCGCCACGCCGGCGAGGTGCGCCAGCGGCCCGATATCGGACGGAACCAGCGACGGCCCGCTGACGAGCCCCACCTCGGGGCGGGCAAACGGCTCGACGATCCTCAGCGGCCAGTCCGCCGCGACGACGACGTCGTCGTCGAGGAAGGCCACGATGTCCGCGCGGCTCGCGCGGAAGCCGGCGTTCTTCTTCTCGCTCGAGTCGCCCTTCTCAAACGACACGGGGAGGTGCCGGATCTGGGGGAAGCAGGCGGCCAGCTTCCGGAACTGCTCCAGCACGGGCCCCTCGCGGACGACGCCTGCCACGAGCACCTCGCAGTCGTCGAAGCCACTGGCCACGGCCAACGATTCCAGCGTGCGGATGAGGATCGGCCGGCCCAGCGTGGGGATGACGATCGAGAGCCTCAGTTTGCCGTCAGCGTCGCCCATCGGTCATGCCTCCGCCTTCGGGCGTCTCAGGGCGAGGTTCGCGATGGCCGCCAGGCACAGCGCGAGGCCGCAGACCTGGACAAGGAACGGAACCCGGCTGGGAGCGTAGGTCACCACGACCTCATGGAGGCCGGGCTCCACGTAGACGCCCTGGAACAGGTAGTCGCAGCGCAGGACCGGAACCGGCTTTCCGTCCACCGCGGCCTTCCAGTTCGGGTGGTACTTCTCGGAAATACGAAGGATGGCCGGCCGATCCGCGGAAACTTGAAGGCGAACGTGGCCCGAGCGGTACCTCTTCACCGTCGCACTGCCGGCAGGACCGCTGGCGGCCGACTCCCGCTGCGGCGCGGGCGTGTCGGGCGCCAGCAGGACCTGCGAGAACGGCGCGAAACCCGGCGAGGCCAGCATCCGAAGCGCCTCCTCGTCCGAAACCACCGTCCACCCGCTGACCAGGGTGTACCGCGGCACGTCCCCCTTGATTTTCAGGATGACGTGCTGACCCGGACTCCCCTGCGTGGCCCGCGAGAACTCCGCCCCACCCTCTGGATCCTGGAAGACGTTGTAGGCATACACGAGATCGAACACGTCCTTGAGCCGGGCGTCGTTCTGGACCTGCCCCCAGAGCTGGGCCGGGCCCATGATGAACTTGGCGGCGGCGAGCTCCCACAGGCGAAGCGGCTGGTTGGCCAGCGTGCTGAAGAACTGCTTGTAGTCGTCGGTCATCTGCGGCATCTGGGTCGCGTTGAGCGTCGGGATCCCGTAGTACGGAAACAGGAACGTGAGCCACGTGTTGTAGAATCCCTGCTGGGTGACCATGGCCACGCGCTGGTGCCCGCGGTTGGCTTTGAGCATCTCGACGGCCTCGTTTCCCTGGATCAGGCTCGGGGGCAGCGGCATGACGTAGTGCCGCGCGAGCAGCAACGCGTCCGCCGCGACCAGCGCGACCGCGGCCCACGCCGAGACCGTCGCCGGCCGGGCCGATGCATTCCTCGCGCGCAGCAGCAGCGCCCAGAGCAGGAGGGCGCCCGCGAGGGCCATCACGGCGGCATGCCCCAGGGCCCAGCACCTGTTCCGCACGATCGTATCGGCCAGCACGCCCCATTCCGACAGGCTGGACGCCTGATTCCCCCAGGACGCCACCGATCCCAGGGTCCAGAGACCCAATACGCCGGCAACGGCGGCCGCACCCAGCACGAAACGGCGAACCGCCATCGAACCGCGTTCGGCAGTCCCCGCGAGCGCGGCCTCGAGCCCGTAGGCCGAGAGGACCGCCAGCGTGACCTGGAACACCTGCAGGAACTTGTTCGGATTGCGGATCGAGGAAACCATGGGCAGGGCATAGAACAGGCGGTACAGGAAGAAGTGCTTGCCGAACGACAGGAGGAGGGCGATGAGCGTGACGGCAGCCCAGAACGCCGCCTCGAGATGCCAGGCCGTCCTGGACCGCCAGCCGCGCCACGCGGCGAAGACGGCAAAGACCGCGCAGATCACCGGGATGGCGCCGAGGTACTGGTTCTCGAGCTTGAAGTTCTGGAAGCCCTGCCGGGTCTGCTCCCAACCGGCCGACCTGCCCATGCGGCCGCAGTACGGCCCCTCCGGCTCGCCGGAACGCCACCCCGTGAACCCGGGCGCGACGAAATCGATCGACTCCTCGGGCGGCCAGCTCCACTGCGTGGCGTACTCCCATTGCGATTGCGCGTCCCTGTCCGTGCTCTTGATCCCGCCCAGGTTCAGGCTCCGAGCCATCCAGAACTGGTTGAAGAAGAGCAGGGCCGCGGCCACGCCCGCCGGGATGACGAACCCCAGCAGCGCGCGCACATCGAAGCCGCGCTCGCGGATCACGGCGAACAGGGCGTAAGGCCCCAGCAGCAGGGCGAAGAACAGCGCGACGTCCGGCTGTTCCATGAACATCAGCCCGATGCCGCCCCCGGCCAGCACCGCCCAGCCCCAGCGGCGGGATCGGGCCGCCTGCTCGACCGTCCACAGGTAGAACCCGGCCAGCGCCAGGATCCCGAACTTCCGGATGTGCCCCGCGTAGGTCAGCGTGAAGTTGCTCCCGAGCCAGAACGCCGTGAGAGCGCCGAGCGCACAGGCCGGCCAGCTGATCTTCCGCGACCGGAGGAACAGGGCGAAGAAAACCGACGCCAGCGCCAGGTCGATGCCGTGGATCCAGTTCACGAAGAACTTCACGGGCAGAAGCCACTGCAGAACCGTGGTCCACCCCACGCCCAGGAGCCCGGCCACACCCGCGAGCACGGAGTCGTCCCAGTAGCCCAGGAACGACCACGGCATGGCGCTCTTCAGAAGCTGGATGGCTCCGATGCCATCATCCGTCGTGAAGAGCACGTTGGGAGAAAGAAACACGACGCGGAACATCATCAGCGCGAAGGCGACGACCCCGAAGGCGAACAGCAAGTTGGCCGAGCGCGCGCTTCCCCCGGCGATCTTCTTTGCCTGCTGGATCAGGTTCATGGCGTCTTGACCTCCGCGCGTTCGGCGGACTCCACGGTCACGGCGTCCACGAGGAGCGGCACGCCGGCCCGGGCCCCGAGCGGGTCGCTGAGGACCAGCTTGTTCAGCCCCGGCGCCAGCGTCAAGGGGCCTGTCCGCCATTCCGCCACCTGCCCGTTCGGGAACACGTGCTCCTCCTGGGTGCCGAGCACGATCCGCTTGGACCCGCCGGCCGCCACGCCGCGGATCCTGAGCGCGCCGGCCAGCGGCACGTCGCTCAGGTTGTAGACGTCGAGCGAAGCCTGGCTGTTCAGCACGCGCCAATCCCGGAAGTCGTTGTACTCCCGCCACAGCTTCGTGTAGCCCCACTCCGGGCCGAACAGGACCACGGACGGACGACCCGCCTCCCGGGCCTCGGCGAGGACGTCATCGCGCGTGTTGTAGAAGATCTCGACCATGTTCTTGTCGCGGCCCTCACCCCGGTTGAGCATCCCCATGTCGAAGAGCCTGAGGCCGGCCTCATTCGTGATGACCACGTGCTGGCGGAAGAACTTGGGGGGCCAGTCCCAAGGACCGACAGTCGGGATCTTCCAGTACTCCTTGGCGATCTCGAGGTAGGCGGCGTCGGGGAACCGCGCGAAGAAGTCCTTGGCTGTCTGCCGCCAGTTGTACTTGAGGTACACGTCCACCGGTTCGTTGGGGATCGTGAACGCGAAGAACACGTTCGTGGAGTTGTAGACCTTGAGCTCGTTCCAGGGATCGAACCAGCGGTCCACGAGCACCAGCGTGCGCTGCGGCAGGTGCGTGTCGAACCAGGTCTGCACGTCCCGGTACGGCAACGGATCACCCCGCATACGGGTGGAGGTGATCGCCGGGTCCGCGAAGAGCAGGACGGCCCCCGCACCGAGGGCGGCCGACACGGCGCCCCCCTTGCCGGGCAGGAGGCTCACCCAGCCCCAGATGCCCGCGCCAAGGAGAACCAGCCACACCGGCAGAAGCGCGGCGACGTACCGGCTCACGAACTGGGCGTTGATCGCGCTGCGCGTCGCAAGGAACACGACGACGTCGGCCGCCACGATCCCCGCGCAGAGCCCGTACAGCGTCCTTCGCTCGCGGTCCCTCACGATGACGAAGACGGCGCACGCCAGGACGAGCAGGGTGAAGCCCAGCCGGAGCGGTGTTCCGCCCCACCCGAACGTGGTGGCCACGTTGGAGAAGAAGGTCCATGCGGACCCCTCGATGCCGGCCATCACGCGGCTCGCCATTTCCTTCTCCGCGCCGCCGAGCTTCCCGAGGAAATGCGGGACGCCCCAGGGCGTGAGCAGCGTGGGCAGGGAAAGGAGCCCCAGCACGGCGACCGTGACCAGGAGCGGTCTGGCCGGCGCGCCCTGCTTCTTCCAGCGCCACCACAGCAGGCCGAGGATCGCCAGGCCTTCGATGAAGGCCACAGGCCAGCCCGTGAACGTGCTCAGGGTCAGCCCCAGCAGGCCGAGCCCGGCGGCGATGTAGAACCCCGCGCCGGGCTCGCGCCGGTCGCGGACCGAGAGGAACGCCTCCACGATGCCGAGGAGCATCAGGCAGGAGCCGAGCAGGAGGAGCGAGTAGTGGTAAGGCTCGCGCGAGATCTGAATGTGCATGGGGTGGAGCGCGAGCAGGCCCGCGAGCACCAGCCCGAACCCGCGGCCGCCAATCCGGAGCCCGACCAGGAACAGGACCGGAATGCAGAGGATCCCGAACACGGCGGGGAGGACGGCCAGCGTGGCGTGCGTGACCGGCAGGCGGAACGTGTCGATCATTCCCTTGATGGCGACGAGCGTGAAGGGCGGGTGGTCCAGCCCCAGCTCGCCCCACTTCCGGATGATGTCGCCCGCCGTCAGCGGCGAGTGGCAGATCGTCCAGAAGTTGATGGTGTCCGCGCGCAGCGAGTACTCGTCCAGGCGGACCAGCCGGAGGTAGGCGCCGAGCAGGACCAAGAGAAGGAGGGCGAGAAGGTACCCCCAGCTGCCCCCTCGAGAACTCGTCATGGAATCAAGCCCCCTTCTCCTTGCGCAGGAGCAGGACGAGCATCTCCTGGTTCACATACTGAAAGAGGCCGTAGAAGAAAGCTTTCTTCCCGAAACATCGCTCCCAGAGCCTGTAGCGGTAGAAGATCGCCAGAAACTTCAGCGCCCGTCGCGCCGCGCCGGTCCACATCGGCCCCCGGTACCGGACGACGTCCTCGACCGCCAGGCCGCATTCCCGCGCTATCTCGGAGACGTTCCGCTCGGTCGTTGGAAACCGGTGCGTATAGTCGAGGTTCCAGAACTCCATGCCCAGGCTCAGGGAATCAGGGACCACCAGGCAGATCAGCCCCCCTTTCCTCACCTTCTCCGTGAGCCCGGCCACGAACCGGTACGCCTCGAGGCCGTCGGCCACATGCTCCAGCACGAACGCGGCATACCCCACGTCGAAGGACTCGTTTGGCAGCTCGGCTGGGAAGGGTGGGACGTCCCCGACCAGCACGCGGCCGGCCGTCACCGCCCGCGCCATGTTCTCGTTCCGCTCCACGCCGAGGTACGTCCAGCCCTGCTCGGACACCAGCCGCGCGAACGTCCCCGTCCCCACGCCCACCTCCAGGAAGCGCACCTCGCCCGACGGGGCCGCGCGGTCGCGGATCAGCCGGAGGATCCGCCGCTGCCGACACAGCTCGGCCCGCTTGACGAGGGCGGGCTGCCCCTCCATGACCGCCGTGAACCTGTCGTACATAACCATGTGGCACCTGTGTCAGGCGGCGTCGGGCGAGTCCGCGCCCCCGTTGTAGACTTCACACCGGCATTCTTCCTGCAAATACAGCTGCGTGTCGAAAAGAAACTTCTTGGCAATGTTGCTGAGGCGGGCGACCTCGTCGCGTCCGTCCGAATGCCGCAGGTAGCGGCGGGCGAAATCCAGCGGGTCGCCCGGCAGCACGCCGGCGTACGCGCTGACGTTCCGGAGGCGGTCCTGGTCGACGGGGCTCTCCGTGACGGTGGGAATGCCTTCTTCAAACTGCCGGATTCTCTTCGCTATCCGCCGACCTTCCTCGTGGCGGTGATCCTGCACGTACGCCAGCAGGTCCGTGTTGAGCGTCGCCGTGGTGAACTCGGCCCGCTCGTGCAGGTGGCGTTCCACAAACCGCTCGGCATCCGGCAATCCGCTGAGGTGCGCGAGGATGTGGAAGTTGTAGCGCAGGTGCGTGTTCTGGTCGCGGTAGCGCTCCTGGTCGGCCTCAGCCAGCCAGACATCGCGGCGGTCCTTCTTCCGGGCCAGCGACGGGCCGACCCACTCCTTCACGTGCCGCAGGACCGACCGCTCGTGGTAGCCGGCCTCCGGGTTCCTGGCCTCGTCGGCCGTCGCGAAGCCGTACTGGATGCAGTAGTCGCTCATCCTGGTGCCGAGGTACGGGATCAGCGTCGTCGCCCAGGAGACGTTGGGCAGGCCCGACTGGCGCCGCAGGTCCAGGTTCAGCTTCAGGATCGCCAGGTCGGCCTCCAGGTTGATGGCCGTCTTCACGGACGTGGCGCCGTAGGGCAGGCCCGTGATCTGCTCGGTCCGCACCCGGAAGCCGAACTCGGCGAGCTTCTTCATGGCGTGGAAGATCAGGGTGTCCGACATCACGCGGTTCAGCACTTCCTTGCGGACGTGGTGATCGGCTGCCTCGATGGCCATGGTCATGCCGTCGAAGCCGATCTTCCGCAGCTGCTCCAGCACCTCCAGGCCGCGCCGGTTGTCCGGGTTGACCATCTCGAAGCGGGTCTGCCCGTGGAACCGGATGCCGAGGTCGTACCGCCGGGCGAACTCCTTGAGGAACGCGAGGTGCCCGCCGACCCCGAGCGTATCGTCCTGCCAGTAGAACATGCGGGTCGCCGGGGCGAGCTCCAGGACATCCGTGATTTCCCGGTGCACCGATTCACACGTCCGCATATTAAGAGGAAAGAGCCGGCCGGAGGCCCCGAGCACGCACTTGAGGCGGCCGATCTCGGCCGGGGAGAGTTTCGAGCCCATGGTCCCGTCGATGCTGCTGGAATTGTAGCAGTAGGTGCAGGCGAACGGGCACCCCGTCATGCTGATCACGTTCTTGATCGGGTTCTGCCAGTGCTCCGGGTAGTCCTTGTAGAACTGGGCGCGCGCGGGCAGCGGGAAGGTCATGAGCCGCGCCGGGTAGAGCACGCCGCGGCCGGCCTCCCCTTTCAGGATCCGGCCCAGCGCGTCGAAGCCTTCGCTGACGACGACGTTGTCGGCGTGGTCCAGCGACAGGTCCGGGAAGTAGGTCGCGTGCGGGCCGCCGATCACCGTCCGGATCCGCGGATGGTCCTTCCGCAGGCGGTCGAAGTACGCGTAGAGCTGGGTGTGGTTGCCCGTGTACAGCGTGTAGCCGACGATCTCCGGCTTGAGTTCCCGGACCGCCTCGTCGAGCACGCTGAAGTCGTGGCCGCGGACCATGCGGATGTGCGGCTCCCAGCCCAGGTCCCGCGCGAGGCCGGAGAGATAGAGCAGCCCGAGCGGCTCGATGGACGAGTAGGCGGCGCCCAGCAGGAGGCGGCGCTTCCCCCGCCCCGCCGGCGGGGCCGCCCCGTTCGGCCGGCCTGGACGCGCGTCCTTCATGCCCGGGGTTTCACGACCTCCAGCTCGTAGCAGATGTTGGTGGCAGGCAGGTAGAAAAAGAAGAAGCGCTCGTACAGCCTGGGCATCAGGTTGATCACGAGGAGCGGCAGAAGGAACACCCCGGTCGCCAGGTAGTACAGCATGCCCGGCGCCTTGGAGAACATCAGGATCCTGCGTTGGCGGATCCGGAACCGCATGGGCACCCCGAAGTGCGTGACGTAGCGGCCCGTCTCGAAGTTCGCGATGTCCCAGTTGTCGAACGAGTCGTAGGTGAACACATGCCGGTGCGTCAGGTCCTTGAACGCCAGGAACGAGGCGAAGTACGGAACGCGGATCTTGATGAGCGCGCCCTGCCTGCACACCCGCCACATCTCGTTCAGCACCGCCACGACATCCTCCGTGTGCTCCAGGAAATGGTGCGCAACGACCTCCACGAAGGTGTCGCTCTCGAACGGCCACGGCAGCCGGTTGAGATCGCACACCACGTCCACGCCGGGCAGCTTGACCACATCCACGTTCACGTACCCTTCGCGGATGTCGGTCCCGCAGCCCACGTGCAGCCTCTTGGAACTTACCTCACCTGCCGTCATTCGCCACCTCGCTTTGCCTGCGGTCCGCGCCCCTTCCACATCGATTCCACTTTCCCGATCACGTCCCCCACGGTGATGGCCTCCATGCACGGCAGCCGGGCCAGCCGCGGGTTGCTGTCGGCGCCCCAGTTCATGTAGCCGGAGCCGGGGCAGGTCGAGTCGATGGCTTCCGCCCGGGCCCCGACCGGCCCCCACCGCTTGGAGCTGGACGGCCCGTGCAGGCTGAGCACCGGGGTCCCGAGCGCGCCGGCCATGTGCGTGATGCTCGTGTCTATCGAAACCACGATGCTCGCATGCTTCAGGAGCTGGATCAAAGCCAGGAAATCCAGGCCCGCGATGCTGCGGATCCTGACGCCCGGCCAGGTGCATTGGGACGTGAAGCCCTCCGCACGCTCGCCGTCGGCCCGGCTGCCCGTCAGGTAGACCGCGCAGCCTTCCCCGTTCAACCACCGCGCGAGCTCGCGCCAGCGGTCGAACGGCCACTCCTTGAGATGGCTCCACGTGGCGCTGCCGGACCAGAGGTGCAGGACCGCGTACGGCGACTCCGTCGCGGGCTTCTTCCCCTCGGCGGCGGCCGAGGCCTCGGCCGTGAGCTCGATCGCCGGCTGGTGCGGCGTCGGGATCCCCAGCGGCTGGACCAGCGACTTGAAGTTCTCCATCTCGTGCTGGTCGCGGCGATGCGGGAGTGCCAGGTCGAAGGCGAAGTGGCGGAACTGCCTCGGCGTCCTGAAGCCGACCGTCCACCGGGCCCCGCTCGCGAAGGCGATCAGCGCCTCGATGCGGGACCACTCGCCGAGGTCCACGCAGACATCGGGTTTCAGCCGGCGGAGCTCCAGCACGGCCCGCAGGGGGTTCGACAGCTTCAGACAGACGATCCGGTCGAAGCCGGCCAGGAGCGAGGCGAGCGGGTAGTTGAAGGGCCCGCAGAGCAGGATGATCTGTGCGCCGGGCAGGGCGGCCCGCAGGTCGCGCACGACCGCGGTCACCATCACCAGGTCGCCGATCCCGTCGCTCTTGATGAGCACGATGGACCGGACCGACTTGGGCACGGGCCGCTTCCGGAAGAAGATCACGCCCAGCAGGAACAGCAGGGCGCTCCCGAACCACTTGTCGATGAACCGGTGGAACCTGTATTTGTCTTTTGCGGTCATGGAGCAAGCGGACGGACGCTGCAGGGAACGGGGGCTGGCCGGCGTTCTACAAGCCCACCGACTCCCGCACGAAGTAGAGCGGCCGCTTCTTCGTTTCCTCGTAAATCCTGCTGATGTACTGGCCCAGCATACCGATGCTCACCAGCTGGATACCGCCCAGGAAAAGCGTCACCGCGATCAGCGTGGCCCAGCCCTGCACGTAGCCGGACGGGTGCAGGAGCCGGTTGACGACCACCTGAAGCAGGAGGAGGAGGCCGCACAGCGCGATGACGAACCCGCCGGTGGTCACCCAGCGCAGCGGGATGCCCGAGAAGGACGTAAGCGCATCCAGCGCCAGCCGCGCCGACTTCCACACCGGGTACTTCGTCTGGCCCGCGAGCCGGGCCCCCCGCTCGTAGTGCACGGCGCACTGGGTGAACCCGACCCACGTGGTGAGCCCGCGCATGAACCGGTGCAGCTCCCGCACCTGCTTCAGCGCATCCACCACCTGGCGGTCCACCAGCCGGAAGTCGCCCGCGTTGACGGGCACGTCGATGTTGGCCAGCCGCCGGAACACCTGGTAGAACGAGGCCGCGAGAAACTTCTTGAGCCACGTCTCGCCTTCCCGGCGCTCCCGCACGGCGTAGACGACCTGGTAGCCCTCCCTCCACTTCTTCAGCAGGTCGGGAATGACCTCGGGCGGGTCCTGCAGGTCGGCATCCATGATCACCACGGCGTCGCCCCGCGCATGGTCCAGGCCGGCCGTGATGGCGATCTGGTGACCGAAGTTCCGCGAGAGGCGCAGCAGCTTCACGCGGCCGTCCTCCCGCGCCTTCTCGGTGACCCAGCGCGGCGAGCCGTCCGTGCTCCCGTCATCCACGAAGAGGATTTCCAGGCGCTCCGGCCCCTTCTCCATGACCGAGACCAGCCGCTGGTAAAGCGCCGGCAGATTCTCCTGCTCGTTCAGGAAGGGAACAACGACAGCCAGGGTCTTCGTCTTGTCTTGGCTCATCGCAACTCCCCTTTCGCTAGTGCATTGGACTCAGGACCTTGCGCTCGCGTTCAGCAGGGCGAGACTATCAAAACCGCGCCTGCGGTCAACACGTCATACGGCGGCGAGCCGGCCCGCGGCCGCCGCCGGAGGCCCGCGGCGCTTCGGACGTTGACCCCCCAACCCCGTTCTGCTAACCACAACCCATGCGATTCCTCAGGCGCCCCCAGTTCTGGGTTGTCACCGCGATCAGCTTGGCCTGCCTGGTCCTCGCGTTCCGGCACGTCCCGCTGGCGGAGCTCGGCCGGTCCCTCGCGCACGGGAACTACCTCTGGCTGGTGCCGGCCCTGGCGTTCCAGGTCGCGGGGACCCTGTCCCGCTCCCAGCGGTGGGTCGTCCTCCTGAAGGCCCGGGGCCACCTGGCGGACTCGTTCTGGTCGCAGGGCATCGGCTACCTCTTCACGAACATACTGCCCTTCCGCATGGGCGAGCCGGCCCGTGTTCTCGCCATGTCCCAGCGGTGCAACCTGCCGTTCTTTCAGGTCGCCTCCTCGGCCGTGGTCGAGCGCCTGCTCGACGCCTCCACCTGCGTGACGGCGCTGGTCGTGATCCTGCCGTTCGTGGACGTCCCCGTGAACGTGGCCAGGGCGGGCGTGGCCATGGGCATCCTGGCCCTCGCCGGGCTGGGCGTCCTGCTCCTGGCCGCGCACTCTCGGAAGTTCAGCGAGGTCGTCCTGCCCGGGCTGATCGCCCGGATCCGGTGGCTGCCGTCCGAGAAGATCCTCCGGTGGTGGCGCGAGATCGTCGTCGGCCTGGCCTCGCTCACCAACTGGCGGATGTTCGGCGTTGCCGTGTTCTGGTCGCTGACTACCTGGTTCCTCGCCATCGCGACGAACTGGGCCACCATGCGGGTCGTCTGCCCCGCGGCCACGCTGGTGGAGGCGGCGTTTCTCATCGCCGTGCTCGCCTTCGCCGTCAGCGTGCCCTCCAGCCCCGGCTTCATCGGCGTTTTCCAGCTCGCCGGCCAGCAGGCGCTGGTGCTTCCGTTCGGCGGGAAGTACGACGCGCAGTCCGCGCTGGCCATCGCGCTCCTGTGCCACGTGTTCTACTACCTGTTCTCGACCAGCATGGGCCTCGTCGGGCTTTGGAAGCTGAACCTGTCGTTCGCCGGCCTGTCGCGCATGATCACCGGGAAGGAGGCCCGGCCGACCGCGGCGTGACGCCGGATCCCGCAGGAACCCCGCACCGCCCAGCCTGCCTGGGAACGGACCGCAACGAATTCCGGGCTTCTTCAGGGCGCGATGGGTTGGTAAGCCGGCAGCTGCGCCTGCTTCTTCACGAACACGTACTTCTGGTACCGCAGCGTGAGGATCGGCCACTGCCGAGCCGCGGGGATCTCCTGGACGGGCTGGTAGGCCGCGTTCAGGCGGTCGTAGAGGAACCAGCTGCCCATCTCGGTGGGTATATCGATGATCACGATGTCGAAGGGGTCGCTTCCGAAGAAGTCGCTCAGTTCCTTCGGATAGAGATTCTTGTAGAGCTGGCCGTTGTGCCATTCGCCGTGGGGCCCGCCGACGTTGCGGACCGGCGGCTTGCCGGCCAACACGTTCCAGAAACCCTGGTTGGCGTAGTACACGCGCTTCCCCGGCTGGGACAGGATATCCAAGATCCGCGCGGAACGGGTCTCGTCGTCCGCCGTGATGAAATACGCCCGCGGATCCTGGACGAGCGCCAGGCATTGCAGGGCGATCAGGCACGTGGCCAGCGTGCCGCCGACCTGTTTCTCCGCCAGGAGACGGTTCAGGAAAGACAGGCCGACCGCCAGGAGCATGCCATTGAAGACCAGGGCCTGGGTCGGCCCCGAACCGTACTTGAGCCGGGCATAGATCCCCACAAAGGCCGAGGCGCCCAGCAGGATGACCTCCGGCTCAAGAAGGATCTTCCAGGACCGCCTGGCCGTAAACAGATAGGCCGCGATCACCGCGAACAGGACGCCGAACCGGCCCAGGTTTTCCGGGAAAAGGACGGGCGTCAGGAGCAAATCCCAAATGACGACGATCCCCGACCATTGGAACAGGTAGAACATGTGCAGGAAGTCCGAGTCCGGCTGGGACAGGTAGTACCACGTCCCCCCGCCCACCAACAGCGCGGCAAAGCCCAAGGCGACGAGCCCCTTCTTCGGCGAGCGAACGAACACGCAGAAAATGCCCGCGGCCAGGTAGACCATCCCGGTCTGCTTGCACCAGAAGCCGGCGAACAGCGCGGCCATGGCCCCCAACACGGTGCCCCAGCGGAGGTCGCGGTCCCTGATCAGCAGGTAGAAGCCGAGCAGGGCGAAGAACGCGTGGAAGGTGTTGGGTCCGACCTCGATGAACCAGATGGACGCCGGCAGGGCGCTCATCAGGCCGCCGGCGGCCCAGGCGATGAGCTTGTCCCGGCTCAGCGTCCAGGCGATCAGTCCCGCCATGAGCGCGGCGCCCGCGGCGAACAGGAACGTCGCCAGGCGAAGCGCCCGGATGCCGACGCCGAACACGCGGAGGAAATGCCCCATGATGATGAACGGCAGGGGCCCGTAGTGCACCTGCTGGATGTCCGGGGTGATCCGCTTGCTGTACAGGGGCGCGCCCTGGAACGCTTCGTAGGCCATGAGACCGTGGGCGCTCTCGGCGGCGTCTATGACCACGTTCCGGCTGATCCGATTCCACGTTACCGCCAGCGCCATCAGCACCTGCGCGGCCACCAGTATGAGAACGATCCGACGTTGAATCTGAGTCACAGTCCGCATCCTCCAGTTATCGGATGTCAGCACCCGATGCGCCGGCAGGAGACCCACCGTCCGCCGGGTCCCGCACCCCCTGTCCGGCGTCGCCGCTGTTTGATCTGCCTCTTCGATGGCTCCGCGTGGACCGCGGGGATAGCTCGAGGCGTTGGCCCCTCCCGCGGGCCGGGCGATCCTCTCACGGTCGGCAGACGAATGCCACAGAAAACACCCGCGGCGCCATTCCGCGAACCTGCCGGCAACACGCCTCAGCGAACGACCGGAGACCCGCGGGCTGGTTGGGGTCGGGCCCGGGGAACGCGTCGTTGGTGTTTGCCTTTGGTGACGCGGCGGTCTACAAATTGAAGAGGGAGGACTGAGGCGTGGGCGAGCCGGTTTCCGACGCGGTTGAGATTTCCGTTGTGATGCCGTGCCTGAACGAGGCGGACACGCTGGAAGCCTGCATTCGCAAGGCGCAGGATGCCCTTTCCGGCGGAGGAATCCGCGGAGAGATCATCGTCGCGGACAACGGCAGCACGGACGGCTCTCAGGCGATCGCGGAACGGCTCGGGGCCCGGATGGTGGCCGTGGAACGCAAGGGGTACGGCTATGCGCTGATGGGCGGGATCGAGGCCGCCCGCGGCCGGTACGTGCTGATGGGCGACGCGGACGACAGCTACGATTTCCGCGAACTGGCGAAGTTCGTCAAGCCCCTGCGAGACGGGTGCGACCTGGCCCAGGGCTGCCGCCTGCCGGCCGGCGGAGGGAGGATCGCGCCGGGCGCCATGCCCTGGTCGCACCGCTGGATCGGCAACCCGCTTTTCTCGGCGCTCTCGCGATGGTGGTTCCGCGCGCCCATCCACGACGTGTACTGCGGCATGCGGGCGTTCACGAAAGACCTGTTCCGCAGGCTGGACCTGCGCTGCGCGGGCATGGAGTTCGCGACCGAGATGATCATCAAGGCCAGCCTCCACGGCGCGAAGATGGCCGAGGTCCCCATCACGCTCCATCGCGACGGCCGCAAGTCGCACGAACCGCATTTGAACACCATGCGCGACGGATGGCGGACGCTCCGTTTCTTCCTGATCTACTGCCCGCGCTGGCTGTTCTTCGTGCCGGGGCTTCTGCTGATCCTGCTGGGGCTCGTGGGCTACGGCCTGGCCCTCCCAGGCCTCCGGATCGCCCGGATCCATTTCGACGCGCACACCCTGCTCTTCGCCAGCGTCTTCATGATCTGCGGCTACCAGGCGATCCTGTTCTCGATCCTGGCCAAGACGTTCGCGGTGCAGGAGGGCCTGGTGCCGGAGGACCCGCGCCTGGCGCGGTTCTTCTCGTTCGTCTCGCTCGAGAAGGGGCTGCTCATCGGCTTCGCGGGATGCGTCGTCGGCGCGTGGCTGCTGCTGGCGGCGGTGAACCGGTGGCGGCTGACCGGGTTCGCGGACCTGGACTACGCGAGCACCATGCGCTGGGTCGTGCCCGGCGTAACGCTGCTGGCCCTGGGATTCCACACCATCCTTTCGAGCTTCTTCGTGAGCATCCTGGGTATGCGTCGCCGGTGAAGCCGATCGACGCGGCGCTCCCCTTGCCGAGGCACGGCCTGCCGCCCGAAGCGGGGCATTGACAACGAGCGGAGTCTGATTCACCCTGAGCGTCCATGAAATACGCGCCGGTCGAGCAGAGAAGGGCCGCCCGATGAGTCTCGACCCCCGCGAGATCGCAGGCTTGAGCTGGACCCGTCAGCCTCTCGAACAGCCCGCTCCGGGGAGCCAGGAGATGTCCGGACGTTCTGCAGGCAACCACCCCACCCGACCCCCAGTAATCCCATGAGCAAGACCCTTTCGATCCGCCTCTTTTTCGCGGCCGCCGTGCTCGTCCTGACCCTGTCGTACACCACGAACTTCCTGAGGCTGGGACAGCCCTACAACCCGCAGAAATGGCAGGCGGAAGTCTTCGAAACGTACCAGGCGGAGGGCGAGTCCGACGTCGTCAAGACGATGGAGAAGCTCCAGCGCGACGGGCTCTGGAGCACGGGCGGGTTCCAGCTCTGGCAGAACAAGGACGTGTACGTGTCGAATTCCGGCCTGATGATGAAGTTCGCCATGGTCGGGACGTGGCTCTGCGGCGGGGACCTCGCGAAGTTCAAGGTCGCCGGGCAGTTCACGTGCGCCCTGCTGATGGCCCTCGCCCTGGTCCTGTTCTTCCATCTCATGTACCGCGAGTTCGGCCTGACCGCCGCGGTCTGCGGCCTGGTGCTGACCGCGTGCTCGAACTGGCTCACGTTCGTCGCGCGGAATATCTATTGGATGTACTTCCTGACGTTCCTGCCGATCGTGGTCTCCTTCCTGCTCGTCCGGCGAATGGTCGAAACAGGGCGCCCGTCGCTCCGCGCCGTCCTGGTCGTCGTAGGGGCCGCGGTGTGCCTGCGGGCGCTCAACGGCTACGAGTACATCACCAACGTCCTCCTGAGCGTCGCGGTGGCCCCCCTGTACTACGGCATCCTGCACCGCCAGCCATGGCAGAAAGTGGTTCGCTGGGGTTTCCTCTTCGGCGTGGCCGCCGCGCTCGGCTTCCTGGCGGCGTTCGCATGGAACATCCTCCAGGCCTCGATGTTCTACGGGTCCTTCGCGAAGGGCGTCGCGCCGATCTGGGGCAAACTGCTCGCGCGCTCGTTCGGCCCGCCCACGCCCGGCGACAACGATTTCCACGATTCCGCACCGCCGTGGGTCTCGGTGTTCCTGATCCTCCACCAGTACCTGACGCTCCCGGTCCTGAGCCTGCCGTTCCTGTCGGACGCCGGGCGGACGGTCTACCGGGCCTATCTGACGCTCGGCGCGTCGATCGTGGCCTCCGTCGCGCTGGCGCTGGGGTCGCTCGCGACGCTTTTGCCGGAGAGAACCCTCGACCCGAAGAACATCGAGCGGAAACTGATGGCACTGTCGGTGGCCACCCTCTGGGCCCTCGCCTCGGGCCTCAGCTGGACGCTCCTCGCCAAGGGCCATGCCTTTCACCACCTCCACATGAACGGCATTTCGTTCTACATCCCCTTCCTCCTCATGCTGTACGCCCTGACGGGGGCGGTCTTGGGCCAGCTGGTGCGGCGCGGCCGCGCGTTGCTCGCCAGCGCCTTCGCGCCCGGCCCGATCCCGGCCCCCGCGCCGGCGGCGGGCGAAGGGCCGGCGAACGGATCGCAGAGGAAGTCGAAGAAGAACAAGTAAGTGCGGAGGAGCATCACAAGAAGGCTGGACCCGCCATGAAGAAGTCGATCTCCGTCGTGATCCCGATTTTCAACGAGGCCGGCAACATCCCGGAGCTGTGGTCGCGCCTCGGCCAGGCCCTGCCGTCAACCGGTCTCCCGTGCGAGGTCATCTTTGTGGACGACGGATCCATCGATGCCAGCGCGGAGCTGCTGCAGGAGATCTGCCGCAACGACCCGCGGGCCCGGCTGATCCAGCTGTCCCGCAACTTCGGGCATCAGTCGGCGCTGGCGGCCGGCATCGACCACGCCCGCGGGGATGCGGTGGTGCTGATGGACGGGGACCTGCAGGACCGTCCCGAGAGCATCCCGGACTTCGTCAAGGAGTGGCAGGGCGGCGTCGAGGTCGTTTACGCCGTCCGCGTCACGCGGCGCGAGCACTTCCCGCTCAACCTGCTTTTCAAGTCGTTCTACCGGATCCTCGCCCTGATCTCGGGCATCAAGATGCCGCTGGACAGCGGCATCTTCGGCCTGCTGGACCGCAGGGCGGTGGACGTGATCCGGAGCATGCCGGAGAGAAACCGGTACTTCCCCGGCCTGCGCGCGTACGCCGGGTTCCGGCAGAAAGGCGTCGCCGTCGACCGCGATCCCCGCTTCGCCGGCACCTCGCGCGTCGGCCTGCTCGGGCTGGTGCGGCTGGCGGTGGATGGGATGATCTCGTTCTCGTACGCGCCGCTCCGCATCGCGACCTACTCCGGGTTCGTCATATCCGGCCTCGCCTTCGCCTACATCCTGCGGGTCCTGTACAAGAAGTGGGTGTCCGGCGAGGCGATCCCGGGCTGGGCCTCCACCCTCACGGCCATCCTCTTCCTCGGCGGCGTCCAGCTCATCGTCAGCGGCATCATCGGCGAGTACATCGGCCGGATCTACGATGAGGTGAAGAAGCGGCCCTTCTACATCATCTCCCACCGAGTCAACTTCACGGCCGAAGCGAAGAATGAGCCGAAAGAACAAGGGTAAGCCGCCCGCCCCCGCGACGCCCGGGAAAGCGGTCGAGCAGGCGCCCGCCGCGCCGGCCGCGCCCCCGGCGAAGAAACCTGCGTGGTGGTTCGTCCTCGCCCTCTTCGCGCTGGCGCTCACGCTGAGGCTGTTGTTCCTCGGCCGCGCCGAGGTATGGGGCGACGAAGTCCTTTTTGTCCAGACCTCGGACATCTCCGGCGGGCCCGGCGCGGTGATCAAGCTGTACTGGGAGCGGACCATCGTCGCGATGGCGTGGCTGCCGGCGCCCGCGGTCGTCCAGAACATCTGCCTGCGCGCCCTCGCGCCTTACGTCGATCGCATCATGTTCCATCCGTTCTGGGTTCGCCTGCCCGGCTCTCTCTTCGGCGCCCTCGGCGTCCTCGCCGTCTACGGACTGGCGCGGCGGTGCGCGGGCGAGAAGCTGGGCCGGCTGGCGGGCCTCATGATGTGCGTCTTCCTCTTCCCCGTTTACTACTCCCGGGAAGCGCACGCCTACCCGATGCTGCTGTGCATGTCGGGCTATGCCGCGCTGCTCTGGCTGACCTCGCTCTTCTCCGACCGGCCGAAAACCGCCGCGCTGGCGGCGCTGCTCGCCGTATCCGTGGCGCTCGTCTACACGCATCTCTCCGGCGCGTTCCTCGTGGGGACGTTTTTCGCCCTGGGCGTCGGCTGCCGGCTCCTGACGAGGCAGGGCAAGCCGGACGTCTGCCGGCCTTCCTCCGCCCTGGCCACGGCGGCGGTCTGTGCCCTCGCGCTCCTGGCCATTGCGCCCGTGTTCTACCGCGTCCTCTTCGGCGGGAACCCCCACATGGCTGAGGCCAGCGTGCTGTCGCCGCTGACCATCGTGAACGACGGCCTGGTGAAGATGTTCCTCGGAGACGCGCCGTGGGCGGCGGCCGCCGCATGGTTCCTGCTGGCCGCGGGATGCGTGTACCTCTGGCGGACGGCCCCTCGTCGCAACGAAGCCCACGCCCTGGTCCTCGCGACGGTCCTCGGCTTCGCGCTCATCGCGTACGCGGCGAAGCGAACCCAGTACCTCTCGCCCCGCTACTTCGCCGCCGTCGCGCCGATGCTCTTCGTCTGCTTCGCGGCTGGCCTGGCGCAGGCCGCCCGGCTGCTGGCGTCCGTCCTGCCGGGGCGGGGCGCGCTCGAAGGCCGCGTCCTGGTGGCACTGGCCGCCGTGCCGCTGCTGATCCATGCCTGCGTGTACCTGCCCGCGATGTACCAGCTTCGCGCCAAGATGGCCCCGTACGGCCAGCTCGCGGACTGGCTGAACCGGGACCTCCCGCCCGGCGCGCCGTACACCTTCGACTGCGGCGGGTGGGATCTTCGGTACGTGCCCGGGTACTACCCGACCCCTCAACATCAGCCGGTGGTGCAGGTCGCGTGGAACGGCGCCGACTACGCGCCCGCGGTCCAGTCGATCCAGCAGCGGATGATGGACCTCTTCCCGGTCTCGGCCTACATCGAGAGCCTGGACAACCCGTGGGACGTGCCGCGCCGGTTCTACCGGCACAAGGCCGAGTTCCGGAACGAACCCCTGGCCCGCCTCCTGAGGATGGGCACCTGGTTCGGATTCTCCACCCAGGGCGGCACGGAGAACTACCGGAACATCTGGTACAACACCGAGGCCGACGCGGTGCAGATCGCCCGCCAGAAAGGCGAGCCGGTATTCATCCGCTACCCGGGCTGGGTCTGCGCGCAGACGGCGCGGGAACACTACGTGCGCATTGCACAGCGCTCCGCGGCCGAACTCCTCATCACGAATCTCGTGGACGCGCCCGTCCGGGGAACCCTCCGTTTCCGCGGCGGCGCTCTCGCCTCAAGCGGCTCCTACTCCATCACGTTCTACTGGCGGGACGGGCAGGCCGCCACGTACACGGCCGCCGCGAGTCCGATCTGGGAGCGCTACTCCGCCGCCACGTGGGATGTGAAGCTGGCCGGCATCGAGGCCCCGCCCGGCGAGAGCGCCCTCCGATGGCACATCCGCCCGAACGCGCCGGCCGGCCAGGTCGGCACCTACTTCATCGAGGAAACGTCCTTCTCTCCCGAACCGGCGGCACCCCCCACCTGATTCCGCGGCCGATCCGCCCTTTTCCCCCATGCCTATTTCTGTGTGGCGCAGGCCGTGCGTCTCACTTAGAATCCGCTCGATCATGAGCGTTTCGGTCGTCGTACCCGTGTTCAACGAGGAAAGCAACGTCGCGCCCCTCGCGGAGGAGCTCAACGCGGCGTGCGCCTCCCTGCCGGGCGCGGAGATCATCTTCGTGGACGACGGCAGCCGGGACCAGACGTGGGCCCGGATCGAGGAGTGCTCCAGGCGTTTCCCCAACCTCCGCGGCGTCCGCTCGCCGGCCAACTGCGGCCAGAGCTCGGCGACGCTCCTGGGCCTGCGCGGCGCGCGCGGCGACGTGCTGGTGACGATGGACGGAGACCGCCAGAACGACCCCAGGGACATCCCGCGGCTCGTGGAGCAGCTCGGCTCGTGCGACGTCGTCTGCGGCTACCGCGCGAAGCGGAGGGATTCCTGGTCCAAGCGGGTCGGGTCGCGCATCGGCAACACCGTCCGGAACTGGTTCACGCACGACGGCCTGCGCGACACCGGGTGCAGCCTGAAGGCGTTCCGCCGCGAATGCCTCGCCGACCTCCCGCCGCTGAACGGCTTTCACCGCTTCATGGGCGCCTACTTCACACTTCACGGCCGCCGGATCGAGCAGATCCCCGTGGACCACCGGCCCCGCGTGGCGGGAACTTCGAAGTACACCAACCTCAAGCGCCTGCCGCGGACCGTGTTCGACCTGGTCGGGTTCCTGTGGTACCGGAAGCGCCTGCTGAAGAACCTGTAACCGCGGCACACGCCGGCGATCCCGGCATTCACCCGCAGCGACGAGGGCGGCGCGGCACCAAGCCGCGATTTTCTCGAGGTAGGGCCGGCGCGCTGCGCCGGCCGCGGCGCTCGCAGCGCGAGCGCCCTACCAAGATGCCCCGCACCCGGGCGCGGGGTGTTTCAGTCCCCCGCAGCGGATGCCCTGCCCCGCCTCCACGGCAATCCCAGCGCCAGCAAGAGGAGGGTCAGCGTACTCGCCGCGCCCAGCACGGCCGCCAGCTGGACGGGCGAGCGATGCCAGAGGATCACGCCGGCGACGTACGCGAGGGCGCAGGGCACCACCAGCAAGGCCGTCTTGAAGCGGTGCTGGGCCAGCTCGAAGTTCATGATCAGGTACGCGATGCTCAGCGGGCTCATGGCCCAGATGACGAGCCGCACCAGCCGGAGCATCCACGGCTCCGGCGCGGTGTCGTGGAAGAGCACCAGCAAGGCCAGCCGCGGAAACAGGGATCCGACCACGACCGCAGCGGCCACCACCAGGCCGGCCAGCATCAGCGCCTTCAGGAGGGTCACCCAGGTGTGCTCGGCGGTTTCGCCGGACGACGCGACCTTCGGGAACATGGCCAGCGCGATGGGCATCGGAAGGAACACGATGGACCGCCCGATAAGCCAGGCCCGGGCGAAGAGCCCGGCCTGCTCCGGCGGGAAGAAGTGTTTCAGGATAACGCCGTCACCGTTCATGAGGACGGCGAACCCGCTGAGGACCACCAGCGACCACGCGAAATAGGTCCTGGACCCGGCCACGTGTTCGCCCCGCTCTGCGGGGCCCAGGACAGCTCGCACGCCGGCGACGCCCAGGAGAATGCTCACGCACACCCCCAACGCCTGCCCGATCAAGCCGCACTCCGCGATGGCCGCGACCCACAGGACCAGCGCGGTGCCCGCCGCGAGCCGCACCACGCTCCAGCTGTGCGCCGCAAAAGCCATCCATCCGAAGGCCTGCACCCCCTGGAGGGTTCCGACCAGCACCGGCACGTACGGCGCGCCGGCCAGCATGAGGCTGGTGATGATGATGGGCGCCCGGTTGTCGAGTTTGAAGAAGACCGCCAAAGGACCGCTGAACAGGATGCCGAGCAGGGCCAGCGGGACCGAGAACCAGGTCAACCCCACCGCCCAGCGCCGGACCAGTTGCCGGATCTCGCTCCCCTGCCCCGCCGAACTCAGCCGCGCCGCGAAGTGAGCCATCACGGTCCGTACGGCGTCCAGCGGCGTCAGGACAACGAGGATGACCCCCAGCATCGAGTAGAGCACGCCGTACTGCGTCGGGGTCAGGGTCCAGCCCATGACCGCCTGGAAGATGGTGTTGCTGACATGGGCCACCAGCGTCGCCGCCATGAGGAAGAGGCTGTGCCGCAGGAGGCCGCCGTGCTTTGCAGGGTCCATAAGCTATACCTTCAGGTGAAAGAAGGGCCCCACTGTCCGGTCGTAGATCGTCACGATCCAGCGGAGCGGGGAATACAGTATCCGCAGGCGGCAGATGGCCGCGAACATCTCGAGCGAGACCCGCGCCACCTTCAGGCGGGAGCCCGACTGATCGTGCCACGTGGTCGGCCATTCCGTGATCGGGTAGCCGCGCCGCCGCAGCTGGAAAAGCAGGTCCACGTCGAAGGCCCAGCGGGTCAGACCCAGGAGCGGCAGGACCGCGCGCGCGGCCTCACCCTTCATGAGCTTGGCGCCGCACTGCGTATCGGTGATCGATAGTTGGAACATCCTGCGCACGAGGAAGTTAAAGATGCGCGAGGCCACGCGCCGCCGGAGCGGCTGGCGGGGGCTGACCCGGGCTCCCGGGAGCCAGCGGGAAGCGATGATCGCGCCGGCGTCGCCGATGTGCTCCACCAGGTCCTGGAACGCGTCCGGCGGCGTCGCGTTGTCCGCGTCCACGAACCCGACGAAGTCCCCGACGGCGGCCTTCATGCCCATCATGATGGCCCCACCCTTCCCGACCCGCCGCGGCTCGATGATCGCGCGCACCTGCGGGCACTTCTGGGCCCCAGCGTTTGCCACCTGCGCCGTCCGGTCGGTCGAACCGTTGACGACCACGATGAACTCGACGTCGCGGCCGTACTTCTCCGCGAAATAGCGGGTGTAGTCTTCCAGCATCGGCCCGAGCCGGTCTTCCTCGTTGTACGCCGGAACGATGATGGAGAGCTTCATCTGGCCCGCTTGTCTTTCGCCGGCTTGAGCTTGAAGAGGCGAAGGGCGGTGTGCGCCTGCCCGAAATCCGGGACCGTCCGGACTTCCTCGTACCGGCGGAGGACGATCGACCACAGCGCGTCCTGCTCCTCCGGCGGGATCCGCATGACGTCCGGCGAGCGGATGGCCAGGCCGTACCCGCTGAACGCCGCCAGCGGCGCCGTCGTCGTGTTCAGGAGCTCCGCCAGCATCTCGCGGTTCAGGACGTGCAGTTTCTCCGCGCGCTCGCGCAGCAGGTCGGGAAAGTAGCTGAACGGGCCCATCTCCAGGCCGGCCGGCACCGGGGCGCCGGCCTCGACGGCGAGGTACGTGTCCTGCGTCAGCAGCACGTCGCCCGGCCGCATCTGCTCGCGGACCCAGGCGCCGATTTTCTGCAGGCGCCGGAGGGAGGATTCCTCCTTCACGCGCCACCAGATGCGGTCGCGTCCGAGGATCATCCAGTTCTGGTTGACCGGCGACGAAAACGACGAGGCCAGCGAGGCCGCGAACGTGGCCAGCAGGAGCCACAGCATCCAACGATCCGGGATTTGAGATCTGGAATTCGAAATTTCAGATGCCGCCGCAACCGCCAGCGCCGCCGCGAACACGGGGAACACCATGACCTGGTAGTCCTCGTACGGGAACGGCGCCGAGAGATGGACCAGCGTGACGGCCAGGCCGACCGCCCAGAGCAGCGCGTTGAAACGCGCAGGGGACGCCGGCTCGGCGGGCGCCGCCGACGCGACCGGCCGCACGCACCACCGGAACAGCACGGCCGCCATCGCGAGGCACACCGGCACGAGGTACGCCTGGACGAAGCGCGAGACAAATCCCGCTTTGTAGATCAGCAAAGGGATCAGGCCGCCGGCCGAGCGCGCGGAGTGATACCCGAACATGGCGAACCCGAATCCGTCCGGCGCCGCCACCAGGAACGGCACGGAGAGCGCGACCAGCGCCAGCCCTCCCCCGAGCCCGAAGCTGAACCACCGCCCGTCCCCCAGCGTCTTCCGCTCGAGGAGCAGGTAAACAAAGACCACCGGCATGGCGACCCCGGCCGAGATGCGCGTGCCGGCGGACAGCGCGAGAAAGACCCCCGAGAAGAAACAACCCACCCACCCGCCCCGCCGGCCGGCGAAGCTCACCGCCGCCAGGCCGGCCACGAGGAACAGCGCGCACAGGGAATAGGTCTTCACGACGGTCGTGAAGTAACTCTGGTAAA
>JAZDKK010000072.1:0-27988 GCA_043803015.1 Verrucomicrobiota bacterium | reverse complement strand
GGTCCAACATGGTGGTCGTGATCGACTACCTGCTGTTTGCCCACAACACCCAGGAGGTGGCTGCGGCTCGTTCTTTCTGCAAGGAGCTCGGCCTGAACATGATCGTCCGCCGCGGGAGTCTGATGAACCAGGAAGTGTCGGGCCTTGAAGTCACGAGCGTGCCGCAGCAATCCGATCAACTCTGCGAGTGGATCTGGAGCATGATGACGATCGACTGGGACGGGAACGTGGTGCCTTGTTGCTGGTACTTGTACAGCACAAGGCCCGTTGTGCTTGGACCGCTTGACGCGTCCCATTCCATCCGCGACCTCTGGAATTCGGAGCCGTTCCGGAATTACCGGACGGCTCACCTCGAGAAGGGCCGCGGATTTTTTGATGTCTGTCGCGGTTGCTTCCAGGGGAGACTGCGCTTCAACGGACAGTGAGAGGACCGTGAAGACCATCCTCATCCAGCCGCCCGCCCTGCAGTCCCAGGACAGCTACTCGAGTTTCACCCAGCCGCCCCTGGGCATCGCGTACCTGGCGGCTTACGCGAAGAGCCTGGGCTTCGACGTGTCGGTCCTGGACGCGGTCGGGCCGGCGTTCCAGCGGACCTGCCCCTGGCCGGGAGCGCCCGGCCTTCTGCTCCAGGGGATGCCGCTCGATGAGGTCGTATCCCGCCTGCCGCAGGACGCGGAGGTGGTCGGATTCTCGTGCATGTTCACGCACGCCTGGCCCATGGTGCGTGAGCTCATGCACAGGGTCCGGGCCGCCCTGCCCAAGGCGTTTCTGATCGCGGGCGGCGAGCACGCCACGGCCATGCCCGAACGGGTCCTGCGCGACGGGCGGCTGGACCTGATCGTGCTGGGCGAGGGCGAGATGACGTTCGGCGAGGTGCTTGAGAAGCTGAAGCTCGGCGTGCGTTCCTGGGGCTCCCAGCTCGGCGTGGCGTTCCTCGACGGCCAGGGACGGTTCACGGCGACGCCGAGACAGCCGCGGATCATGCAGCTCGACGCCCTTCCCTATCCCGACTGGGAGAGTCTGGACATCACGACGTACATGGATAACCACATCTTCATGGGCCCCTCGGGCTCGGCCAGCCGCTCCATCCCGATGCTCGCGACCCGCGGTTGTCCCTACGGGTGTACCTTCTGCGCCTCTCCGAACATGTGGACGCGCCTCTACCGCACGCGCGAGCCGGCGAAGGTGGTCGACGAGATGGAGCACTGGATGGCGCGGTTCGGCGCCAACGACTTCCAGTTCCAGGACCTGACCGCCATCGTGCGCAAGGAGTGGATCATGGAGTTCTGCCGGGAGATCATCCGGCGCAAGCTTTCCCTCACCTGGCAGATCCCGGTGGGGACCCGGGCGGAGGCCATCGACGGCGAGGTGACGGAGGTGCTCATGGCGTCGGGCTGCGCCCACGTGACCTACGCCCCCGAGTCCGGGAGCGAGAGGATCCTCCGGGCCGTGGACAAGAAGGTGCATCTCGACCAGATCGAGGCCTCGGCGAAGGCCGCCCTGAAATCCGGGATGAAGGTGTGCCTGTTCATGATCGTGGGGTTCCCGCAGGAGGAGCGTGAAGATATCCGGATGACCTTCCGGTTCATCCGCCGGATGGCCCGGCTCGGCAGCCACGAGATCGCGCTGGCGACGTTCGTCCCCTTTCCGGGAACGGTCTTGTTCGACGAGGTCAACCGCCCGCATCCCATCGAAGTCGACGACGACTACTGCTATTGGATGACGGGGACGACCAGGCTGGTCCGGATCAAGTCCTTCAACCCCCGGCTCACCGACGCGACCTTGAGGCGCCTCAAGCTCTCGGGGATGGCCCAGTTCTACGCCGTGTCCTTCGTGACCCATCCCTCCAGGCTGTGGGGCCTGCTCAGGGCCTGGGTCACGGGCGAGCAGAAGACCAAGACGGACCGGGTGGTCAGGGAATTGAGCCTCAGGGCCCGTCGCTGGGCTGCCTCGGGCCTCCGGCGCCTTGTTTCCGGCCGTCCTCGATGAATCGGGTCGCGCGGCTGCGGAGGTGCTGGTCCCTGCCCGTCTTCGCGGGATTCGCGCTTCAGGCGGTCTTCTCCTTCAACCGCTCGGAGATCCAGGAAGTGCTGAGCCCACGCATGGCGACGGCCCTTCGGGTGCATTTTGCACGAGCACTCGTGCAAAATGCAGGCTAGGAGTGCGTTGTCTGTTTCGTGATCCGTAATCATGTCCTCTGCGAACGTTGTGTGCGGAACGTGTTGCTCCTGCCGCCGCCGGGAGGTTGTCGAGGTGGGGAGTCCCTGGCCCTGACCCATCCGGACGGCCGCCGGCGGTGCCGGCGTTATTTTTTTCCAATGTTTGGAAAAATTTGCGACACTTTTTCCAAGGTTTGGAAAATCCGCCTCCGAATCTTCCAACCCTTGGAAAAAGCGGGGCACCATGAGCTCTCTTCTGATCAGGAACGGCCGGCTGGTAACGCTGAACGAGCGGAACGACATCGTCGAGGGCGGCAGCGTCTACGTCGAGGGCGCAAAGATCGTCGAGGCCGGTTCGTTCCCGGAGCGGAAGTATCCCGCGGACCGCGTGGTGGACGCCGGCGGCCGGGTCGTCATGCCGGGCCTCATCAACGCGCACCACCACCTCTACTCGACCTTCGCGCGCGGCTTCGCGCCGCCAGGCAAGCCCGCCGAGAACTTCCAGGAGATCCTCGAACACCTCTGGTGGAAGCTCGACCACGCGCTCGATGCGGAGGACGTCTACCTCTCCGCCGTCCTGTCGCTCATCGACTGCATCAGGTCGGGGTGCACAACGGTCATCGACCACCACGCGTCGCCGTCCTGCTGCGACGGGAGCCTGGACCTGGTCGAGAAGGCGTTTCGCGAGGCCGGCCTGAACGGCTGTCTCTGCTACGAGGTGTCGGACCGCAACGGGGAGGGGGGCGGCATCGAGGAAAACGAGCGGTTCATCCGGAAGTGCGCGGGGTCCGGCGACGACCAGATCACGGCGCTCTTCGGCCTGCACGCGTCGATGACGCTGGGGGAGAAGACCCTGGCCCGGTGCGCCGAGGTCGGGCGCGCGACGGGCGCGGGCTTCCACGTCCACGCCGCGGAGGACGAGATCGACCAGAAGGTCACGCAGAAGGAGTTCGGCCAGCGGGTGATGAACCGCTTCCGGGACGCGGGCATCACGGGCCCGAAGTCCATCTTCGTCCACGGCATCCACCTGAACGAAGAGGAGATGGAGATCCTCGACGCGACGCACTCGATGGTGGTTCACAACCCCGAGTCCAACATGAACAACGCGGTCGGCGCCGCGCGCGTGCTGGAACAGCTGGCCCGGCGCATCCTCGTCGGGCTGGGCACCGACGGCATGTCGTCTTGGATGATCGCATCCGCCCGCGCGGCGTACCTGCTCCAGCGTCACGCGACGGGCGATCCGCGGGTCGGCTTCGTCGAAGCCTGCGGGATGCTGCTGAAGAACAACCGGACGATCTGCGAGCGGGTGTTCAAGGAGAAGCGCGGGATGCTGGCCGCCGGCCACTTGGCCGACGTGATCGTGGTGGACTACACCCCGTTCACCCCCTTCACGCCGGATACGCTGTGCGGCCACCTGCTGTACGGTCTGAACTACGCGCGGGTGGACACGACGGTTTGCCGCGGCCGTGTCCTGATGGAGCAGGGGAAGCTGGCGACGCTGGACGAGAAGGAGCTCTGCGCCCAGGCCACCGAGCGCGCCGCGAAGCTGTGGAAGAGGATCCGGTGATGACGCGCTTGTCCCCCGGCTCCCGCCTCGGCCCGGCGCGGGCCGTTAACAGGACTGTCCGGTGCGAGTATCTCTGCTAGACTGAGTTCCCGGTGGAACCCGGCGGTACCGTTTTCATGCGTGGCGCCGATGAGCACTAAGAAGAAGACGCCCAAGAAGCGCGCCAGGAAGACCGGGCGGCGATGGTTCGGCCGTCGCAGCTCGCCCGACGAGGCGGTGTCGGTCTGGCAGACCACGCGCCTGGTCCAGATCACCGGAACCGAGGAGGGGGAAGGGGCAAGGCCCGAGCAGGCGGAGGGCGAGCATCCCGCCGCCTCGCTGCTCCGGCTGGCCGGGGAAGAGAAGTACGAGGTAGGCAGGATCCTGGCCTCCGGGGGCATGGGCAACGTCCACCAGGCGCGGGACGTGAACTGCCGACGGAGCGTGGCCATGAAGGTCCTGCGGCAGGACCAGCAGGCCCTGACCGACGACCTGCTCCGCTTCGTCGAGGAGGCGCGGATCACGGCCCAGCTCGAGCACCCCAACATCGTCCCGGTCCACGAGCTCGGCATCGACAGCGGCGGCGGCATCTACTACACGATGAAGTACGTCCGGGGCGTGACGCTCACGGACATCCTCCACGACATCCGCAAGGGCAGGCAGGAAACCATCGAGGAGTATCCCCTGGGGCGCCTGCTGACCATTTTCCAGAAGGCCTGCGACGCCGTCGCGTTCGCGCACTCGAAGAACGTCATCCACCGCGACCTCAAGCCCGACAACATCATGATCGGCGGCTACGGCGAAGTGCTCGTCATGGACTGGGGGCTTGCGAAGGTGCTGACGGCCCGCCCCGCCGCCGGCGCGGAACCGCCCGCCCCGCCCGAAACCGAGCCGCCGGAGCTCGACCAGCAGCTCGACGAGATGATCGAATCGATCCGTCTCGACAAGGACACGCCCGGGCTGGGCACGATCCGGGGCCGCGTGCTGGGCACGCCCGGGTTCATGGCGCCGGAGCAGGCGCGGGCGCGCAGCACCGAGCTCGACGAGCGGACCGACCTCTACTCGCTGGGCGCCATCCTCTACAGCATCCTGACGCTGCGCCCCTCGGTGAAGGGGAGGGACGTGAAGGAGATCCTGCGGAAGATCGTCAACGGCGAGGTCATCCCGCCGGCCGTCTACAACCAGTGGGAGCTGAAGGAAGGCCCGGACAGCGCGGAGAAGAAGGTCCAGGACTTCCGGCTGGGCTACCTGCCGCACTGCCCCAACGGGCGGATCCCGGAGGTGCTCTCGGACATCACCATGAAGGCCATGGCCGTTCACCCGGACGACCGGTACCCGACGGTAAAGAGCCTCCAGCAGGACATCGAAGCCTACCAGGACGGCCTCATCTGGAACCTGGTGGCCGACGAGGACTTTTCGGACCCGCACCACTTCGAAGCGGACTGGCAGGTCTGCGGCGGGTACGGCAGCATCGAAGGCGGCGAGATGCGGCTGTACGGCGGCGAGCCGCAGACCCTGCTTTTCCGCAAGCCCCTGATGGGCGACGTCCGCATCGAGTTCGAATGCCACCAGGAGAGCATCTACCTCAACGACATCGCCTGTTTCATCAGCGCGATCCGTTCGGGGAACTGGCGCGAGATCCCGTCCAGCGGCTACGAGTTCAAGTACGGCGGCTTCAGCAACTCGGTCAACGTCCTCGCGAGGTCGGACAAGCGGCTGTGGAGCGCGTCGGCCTCCCCGCTGGTCCGCGGCAAGAAGTTCCGCGTCATGGCGGAACGCGTCGGCCCGCGCCTGCGGATGGTCGTGAACGACCAGGAGATCTTCCGGGTAACCGACACCGACCCGTTGTCGGGGTCGGACCGGACCGCGGTGGGCGTCCACGGGTGGATGGCGGACACGCGGTACAGCTCGATCAGGGTCTACAGCCTCGGGACGCCCTGGAAGGCGGACATCCTGGACATCGCCGAGCGCCACCTCCAGCGGGGCCACTACGTGACGGCGAAGGACCTTTTCCGGGAGGTCATGGACGCCTTTCCCGATCCCATCCGGCTGGATCGGGCCCAGCGGGGCCACGAAACGGCGTTGCACCGCGACCAGACGCTGAAGCACATCCCGGTCTGGCAGGAGAAGCTCGAGAGTATCTGGCGCGGCGCGCCGCTCAGCGTCCGGATGGACAACGACGGGCTGACCGTGGACATCTCCAACTGCGGCATCCTCGACCTGAAGCCCCTGCGCGGGCTTCCGCTCACGACCCTCTACTGCAACGGCAACGACATCCGGAACCTGGAGCCGCTCCGCGGGATGAAGCTGGCGACACTGAACTGCGGCGCGAATCCGATCAAGAACCTGGAGCCGCTCCGCGGCATGCCGCTCATCAAGCTCCTTTGCGAAGGCTGTCCCGTCGAGAGCCTGGAGCCCCTGCAGGACATGCCGCTCACCATGCTGAACTGCGGCGGGAGCAGGCTGGCTAAGGGCCTCGAGCCCCTCGCCGGGATGCGCCTGGCCTGGCTGAGTTGCTGGCGGAGCGGGATCAAGACGCTGGAGCCCCTGCGCGACATGACCACCCTGACCGAGCTCTACTGCGACGGCAACGAGATCGAAACCCTCGAACCCCTGGCGGGCCTGCCGCTGGGGACCCTCATCTGCCCCGGCAACCGGATCGAGAGCCTGGAGCCCCTGCGAGGCATGCCGCTGAGCAGCCTGCACTGCGGGGCGAACCGGATCGAGAGCCTGGAGCCCCTGCGGGGCATGCCGCTGAACATGTTCAGCTGTCACGGCAACCGGATCCAGAGCCTCCTGCCGCTGGAGGGCCTCGCGCTCGGCTATCTCGCCTGCGGCAGCAACGAGCTGACGAGCCTGGACCCTTTCGTGAAGACCCCGCCGTTCAGTTTCCTGTACGAGTGCGACACGCTGCCGGAGAAGGAGATCATCCGGGCGCACGCGTTCTGGTGGAAGGACCCGCGTTTCGAGCACCACGCCCGGTACGCCGAGGCGATCCTGGCGCTGAGGACGCTGGATGTCGCCAAGCTCAAGGCCTTGTCCGCGGAGTTCCACGGCCATCACTACCTGTTCATCCCGAAGTTCCTCACCTGGAAGGACGCCGACGAGCTGTGCCGCCGGCTGGGCGGCCACATGCTTACCGTCACCAGCCGGGAGGAGAACAACTTCGTGGCTTCGCTCCTGCCCGGCGGCAGCTGGTTCTGGCTCGGCCTCGTGACGGCCGAGGAGGGGCACCGGTGGGTGACGGGCGAGGAGGTCACCTTCGTGACGTTCAACGATGCCGTCCGCGAGCGCATGCGCGGCGAGAAAGTCTTCTGCAGCGGGACCTGGAGCTCGGATCTCTACTCCGACGCCAGGAACTGCTTCATGATCGAGTGGGATGATTGATCCAAATCGTTCTCGCTTGCCGCGCCGTAGCCGGAGGCGAAGGCGGGTCCTCGTTCTCGCTCTCGTTCTCGGCTTCTCTTTCGAGAACGACCGAAGGACAAGCGTCCGGTGCTAGAGCCAGCCGGCTACCGGAACACCAGCACGTGCGGCCACAAGCCGATCTTGTCGCCCGGCTGCAGTTCGACGACGTCGTCTATTTTCCGGCCGTTGACGAACGTGCCGTTGGCGCTGTCGAGGTCTTCGACGAAGTAACAGCCCTGGTGCCAGAAGATTCTCGCGTGCTGTTCGCTCACGCGCTCGCCCATCAGGATCACGTCGCAGGTGGCCGGATCGCACCCGAGGGTCAGGCTGATCTGCCGGCCCAGCGGGATCATCAGGTTCCTGAGGACCAGGTATCTCCTGCCCAGCGGCGCGAACACCTCCACATCGTCCATGATGGCCGGGCGCTGTTCCTCGCAGGCCGGGCGCATGCAGTAGTACAGCGCGGAATCAAGCCCCTCTCCGGGTGCCCGTACGGCCCAGTCTGCGCTCATGTTCTTCTCCCAGGGTTGAACGGAAATGACGGCGAGGAGAAGAGTAAGCAGGGGCCATGCCAATCCTCCGGGATTCGATGGAAACCGGGAAGCGCGCGGGAAAACCGTTCGACCGGCGCGCGGGGCAACCGGCCCCGCGCGCAGTCCGGCGGACAAACTTGTGCGGCGCGCACAAAGTTGGACGGAAGACGACCGCGGATTGCGCGGATATCGCGGATGGAAACGGAACGAAGACAGATGGAGAGGGTACGAAGACCGTTGGTCCCCACACCCTCTCCCCATCCACCTTCGCCCTCCGGGCTACGGCGGACAAGTCGGCGTAATCCGCGCCTGCCCTGAACCGAGCCCGAAGGGCTCTGGTTCATGGGTAATCCGCGGTTGGCCTTCCGGCGGCCGCCGCTGAGATTGACAGGCGCTGCTTGCACTGGCACAAGGAACTGCCATGCGAAGGCTCATCCTGTTCTTCACGCTCGCCGCGGCCGCCTCGGTCTTCGCCGCCGAGGGACCCGATGCGTTGCTCCAGCGCCTTGAGCCCCGCGGCTACGTCGCCGACTACGCGGCGGTGTTCTCGGCGGGCGACTGTGCTTCCCTGTCCAACTACCTGAACGAGGTCGAGCGGAAGACCTCCGCCGAGATCGCCGTCGTGACGCTGCCGTCGCTCGAGGGCGGCGAGATCAACGATTTTGCGAACCGTCTCTTCGCCCGCTGGGGCATCGGCAAGAAGGGCAAGGACAACGGTATCCTCCTCCTCGCTGCGATCCAGGACCGCAAGGTGCGCATCGAGGTGGGCTACGGGCTCGAGGGCGCGATCCCGGACGCCAGGGCGGGCCGCATTCTGGACGAGCACGTTATCCCGCGGTTCAAGGAGGGGAACTATGCGAGCGGCCTGGCGGCGGGCGCACGGGCCCTGGCTGAACTGGTCGCGGGCGAAGCAGGCGTCGCGCTGACCAGCGCCGTGCCGGCGGCGGCCGCCACGAGTGAGGCGCTGGAGGAAGAGGGCAACCCCCTGATCGGCCTGCTGATCGTCTTCGGGTTCTTCGGTTTCATCATCTGGTTCATCCGGACGGCGGTGAAGCGGGGATGGGTCAAGCCGGGCACGGGCGGGTCGTCCGGCGGGGGTTGGTCGGGTGGGGGTGGGGGTGGGGGCGGAGGCGGCGGTTTCGGCGGGGGCAGTTCCGGCGGCGGGGGGGCGAGCCGCGGATGGTAGTTCGAAATCGTTCTCGGTCTCGTGCTCGTCCTCGAACGAACATCCGAGAACGAGAACGAGGCCGAGCACGAGAACGACAAGGCTTTCGCGACAAAAGCAAAGGAGAACAACACATGCGCATGCTCGGAATAGTGGTCGTCATCCTGGTGATCGCGGGGCTGGTGGGTTTCGCGACGTACAACGGCATCGTCACAAAGGACGAGGCCATCGACAGCGCCTGGGCGCAGGTGGAGAACGTGCTCCAGCGGCGCTATGACCTGATCCCGAACCTTGTCAACACGGTCAAGGGCTACGCGAAGCACGAGAAGGAGCTCTTCGAAGAGATCACGCGCTTGCGCAGCCAGTGGAGCGAGGCGAAAGGCACCGACGCGAAAGCGCAGGCGGCCACCCAGCTCGAGGGCGCGCTGGGCCGGCTGATGGTCGTGGTCGAGCGCTACCCGGACCTGAAGGCCAGCCAGAACTTCATCGCCCTGCAGGACGAGCTGGCCGGGACCGAGAACCGGATCTCCGTCGAGCGCGGCCGCTACAACGAGGCCGTGCGCGCGTACAACACCGCGGTCCGGCGGTTCCCGGGCAACCTGTTCAGCTTCAAGAAACGCGACGCCTACTTCGAGGCGGAAAAGGCCTCCGCCGCCGCGCCGAAGGTGGAGTTCTAGGCGGCTGCTGTAGTTGCGTTGCGCATCAGCCCCTTTACACCCTGCCGCCCGTGCCGGTATGCTCTGAGGCGGCGTGCCGAGCGCCGGGGAGGATCGCGTGTCCGCACTGCTGATCAGGAACATCCACACGCTGGTGACCATGGGGGAGGCGGAGAGCGTCCGCCATAACGTGGATGTGCTCATTGAAGGCGACCGGATCGCGAAGATCGGGAAGGGACTTCCTGTAGCCGCGGGCGCCGACCGCGGCCGCGCTCAACGCGCGCGGCTACAGCCCGCTGGCCAAACCCCCATCCTCGACGCCACGAACTGCGTGGTCTACCCCGGCTTCGTCAACTGCCACCACCACCTCTACCAGACGCTGACGCGGAACATCCCGAAGGTCCAGAACGCGAAGCTGTTCGACTGGCTGGTGAACCTCTACGAAGTCTGGCGCGAGCTGGTTCCCGAGGCGGTCGAGGTCAGCACGCGGGTCGGCGTGGGCGAGCTGCTGCTTACGGGCTGCACGACCACCTCCGATCATTTCTACCTTTTTCCGAAGAAGGCGCCGCGCGAGTTCCTCGACATCGAGATCGACACCGCGCGCAAGATGGGCATCCGCTTCCATCCCACGCGCGGCAGCATGAGTCGCGGCCGGTCGCAGGGCGGCCTGCCCCCGGACGACGTGGTCCAGACGCCGGACGAGATCCTCAAGGACTGCGCGCGGCTGATCGAGAAGTACCACGACCCGAACCCGTTCTCGATGTGCCGCGTCGTCCTCGCGCCGTGCTCGCCGTTCTCGGTCACGACCGAGCTCCTCGAGGAGACCGCGAAGCTCGCGCGGTCGAAGAAGGTCCAGCTGCACACGCACCTCTGCGAGACGCTCGACGAGGAGAAGTATTGCCTGGAGACCTGCGGGATGCGCCCCTTGGCCTACATGGAGAAGACCGGCTGGGTCGGCCCGGACGTGTGGTACGCGCACGGCATCTACTTCAACGATGAGGAGATCAAGCGGCTGTCGGAAACCAGCACGGGCATCTCGCATTGTCCGAGCTCGAACCTCCGGCTCGGGTCCGGCATCGCGCCGATCCCGAAGATGCTGGACGCCGGCGTGCGCGTGGGGATCGGGGTGGACGGGAGCGCGAGCAACGACTCGTCGAACTACGTGCGGGAGATGCAGATGGCACTCCTGGTGCACCGCGTCGGCACGGCGGTGGACGCGATGCCGCCCCAGCTGGTGCTGGAGATGGCCACGCGCGGCGGGGCACAGGTGCTGGGCCAGCCGGAGATCGGCGCCGTCGAAGTCGGCAAGGCCGCGGACCTTGCGATCTTCCGGCTGGACAAGATCGACTACGCCGGCGCCATGGCCGACCCGGCCTCCGCGCTTCTCTTCTGCGGGTCGGGCCCGCGCGCGGAGTACACGATCGTCGGCGGCAGCATCCTGGTCAAACACGGCAAGCTGGTGGAGCTGGAGAACACGGACGAACGCGGGCTGTGGGAACACGCGAACCGGTTGGCCGAGAAGATGCTCTCAGCCGCCGAGAAGAAGCTGGGGGTTTCGTATCGATAGGAGGCGGGTATGAGACTGGGACGAGCACTGGCGGCGATCGTTCTTGTTGGGATGTGCGGTGCGGCTGACGGTGCCACGTACACGGTAACCAACGGAACGGATGTGGGCCTTGGCACGCTGCGATGGGCGATCGAGCAGGCGAACACCACGGCGGCGAAAGACCTCATTGTTTTCGATATTCCCCCGGCCGGCCTCCTAGCCACCATCCAGCCGACCAATGCGCTCCCCGCCATCACCAACGCGGTGGACATCGACGGGACCTCGCAGACCGGGGTGGATTGTCCGCCGGGCGTCGAGCTTCGGGGGACGCTGGCCGGCAACGTCAACGGCCTGGTCATTTCCAACACGGCCGACTGTGATATTCACGGCTTGGTCATCAACGATTGGAACCAGATCCAAATCAGGATCTACAACAGCGCCAGCAACCAGATCTACGGAAACTACATCGGCACCGACACCAACGGCACCGCGCCACTGCTTCTTGCATCGTACGGAATCAGCGTGGAACACTCGTCCCAGAATCAGATCGGGCTGACGCCGCTGTCCTGCACCAACCGCAACATCATCTCGGGTAATTCGGTGTATGGCGTGAATATCTTCAACAGTTCGGTCGAGAACAAGCTCGTCAACAACTACATCGGCACTGACGTGAACGGAACCAACGCCATCCCGAACGGCGTGAGCGGCGTGAACATCCTGTCGGCCCGCAACGAGGTCGGCGAGGCTTCTTCTATCAAGCCGGTCAACCTGATTTCCGGCAACGGTTCCGATGGGGTGGGCATCGCGGCAGGAGGTGCTTCCGGAAACAGCGTCCTCGGAAACTACATCGGGACGACGGTCGGCGGCAATGCCGCTCTGGGCAACGGAAGGGACGGCGTAAACATTTTCAATTGCGACAACAACCAGATCGGGGGAAGCGGCTCGGAGGGCCGGAACACCATTTCCGCCAACGGGCATCACGGCGTCGAGATCATCCACACCAACAGCCAGGGCCATCTTGTTGTGGGCAACTACATCGGCACGGACGCTCAGGGGCTGTTTGCGCTGGGCAACCGGAGCAACGGGGTACATCTGACGCAGCGCACGAGCCAGAACACGATCGGCGGTTCGAGCGTGAACGATCGCAACATCATCGCCGGGAACCTGGGTGCCGGTATCACGCTCGATGATAGCGCGCAGGGCAACTTCATCTACGGGAACTATATAGGCCTCAACCGGAACGGCGACCTGCCGGTGACCAACCTCGGACACGGGATCCAGATGATCAACGGTGCCAACGGAAATTACCTCGGCGAGTCGCTGACGAACGGGGGCAACCAGATCTCCGGCAACGCGCTCCACGGGGTGTTCATGGACAGCGCGCCCAACAATGTCGTCGTCGGCAATGTGATCGGGTTGGGCGTGAACAACCAAGTGGTCGCCAACGGCCTGGATGGAGTTCGAATCCGGAATTGCGGGTCGAACACGATCGGCGGTGCGCTGACCGTTCAAGGCAACGTGATCTCCGGCAACGGCGGGAACGGCATCCAGCTGGGGGACAATGCTTCCGGGAACGAGGTCTACGCCAACTGGATCGGCACGGACACCAACGGCCTGCTGGCGCGGTCGAACGGCAAGGAGGGCATCCTGATCTACCGCTCCAGCGGGAACCGGATCGGCGGGTTCGCGTATCCGTTCAACCTGATCTCGGCCAACGCCGGCAGCGGCGTCAAGATCAGCGATTCGCCGCTGTCGGCGGATAATTCAATCATCGGAAACAAGATCGGGACCGACCGGACCGGAGACATGATGCTCGGGAACAGCGACCGCGGCATTTACATTTTCAACTCGCCCAGCAACAACATCGGCGATCCGATGGCCCGGAATTTCATTTCCGGCAACGGAATGGACGGGGTCTTCATCGAAGGAGCGGGCGCGGTCGGCAACGTGCTCTGGAACAACTTCATCGGGATGGCCCAGGACGGCGCGACGCCGATCAGTAACCGGGCTAGCGGAATTCATCTCGCCGATGCCAGCCATACGCTCATCGGCGGAACCAACAATCTGGGCAACCTGATTTCCGGAAACACGGAAAACGGCCTCTGGATCGAAGGGCCCGCGGCGCAAAAGAACCTGGTGTTCGGCAACAAGATCGGCACGGATCAGGTCGGCACCTGGAAACGGCCTAACGGGCTGAACGGGGTCCGGATATCCGACGGGGCCTGCTGGAACTCGATCGGCAGCACCAACGACGTGCTGGCCAATCTCATCGCGTACAACGACGCCGTCGGCGTCCGCGTCTTTCAGGCCACCAACAACGCCATCGTCGGGAATTCCATATTCTCCAACGGCATGTTGGGCATCGACATCGACGGCCTCGGCGTGAACGCGAACGACGACCAGGACCCCGATCTCGGCGCGAACATGATCCAGAATTTCCCCGTGCTGTATTCCGCGACCACGGGCACGATCCTCGGCGCCCTGAAGATCAGCGGCACGCTGAACAGTACTCCGAACCGCGACTACCGGCTGGAGTTCTTCCTGAACGATAAATCGGATGCCTCGGGGTACGGCGAGGGGCAGACGTATCTCGGC
This sequence comes from Verrucomicrobiota bacterium, assembly GCA_043803015.1. Lineage (GTDB taxonomy): Bacteria > Verrucomicrobiota > Kiritimatiellia > CAIQIC01 > JAGNIJ01 > JAZDKK01. The sequence continues at coordinate 14,380 of JAZDKK010000072.1, read as the reverse complement.
TTCCGGGATATGACGACGGATGCCGGCGGAAACACGAATTTCTTCAACCTGGTGTTCCTGCTCACCGGCGCGAACACCGGGCAATACGTCACGGCCACGTGCACGGATACAAACTGGAACACGTCGGAGTTTTCGTTGGCCATTCCAATCGTGACAACCGACGAGTTTGATGCGGACGGCGACGGCATGCCCGGCGTCTGGGAGGTGGGCCGCGGGCTGGACCCGAACGACCCGACAGGAACCAACGGCGCCGCGGGCGACCCCGACGATGACACGACGGGGAACTACGATGAATACGTCGCGGACACCGACCCGGCCGATTCCAACAGCTGCTTCCGCATCGTGTCCCTGGCCGAGCCCAGCAACGCCGTCATCACGTACACCTCCACGAACAGCCGCTACTACATCGTCCACCGCGGGACGAGCCTCGTGAACAACGCGGCGTGGGAGGGTTTCTACTCGCCGGCCATCCAGGGCTCGAACGGCGTGACGTCGGCCGCCGACACGAACAGTTCGACGTTCAGGCCGTATCGTGTTAACGTGCAGTTGTCGCCGTAGAGCAGCGATGAAGATCGTCGATTTCAGAATCCCGACCCGGTTGGCCGAGGCGCAGGCGATCCTCAGGGAACTCGGCCCCTCCGCTTTCCCCATGGCCGGCGGCACGTCGCTGGTGTTTCTGTCGGGCACTGAGCCGAAGACCGCGGTGGATCTGACACGGCTGGGACTGGACGGGGTCCACCACGAGGACGGGGCCTTCCGCATCGGGGCCGCTGCGCGCATCGCTTCCCTCCAGCATTTCCGCGCCGGGGGCTGGGTCCTGGACCGGGTGGCCCGGCACCTGGCCTCCCAGCAGATCCGCAACATGTCCACGGTGGGCGGGAACATCATGCGCATCTTCCCGTGGGCCGATTTCCCCGTGGCCCTGCTGGCGCTGGATGCGGCGATGGTGATCGCGGGCGATGGCGAGCGGACGGTGGGCTCGGACGAGTTCTTCTCCGGCCAGCCCGGCCGCCTGCTGAAGAGCGGAGAGCTGCTCTCCGCGATCCGCGTGCAGAAGATGCCCGCGTCGGCCGGGTTCGGCTACCGGAAGGAAACGCGCGCGGCCATGGGGTTCAGCCTGATGACCGTGGCGGCGGTCCTCGAACTCCGGGGCAGGGAAATTGCGAAGGCCCGCGTGGCGATCGGCGCCGGCGTGCCGTTCCCGGCGCGCCTGACCTCGGTCGAGGCCGCGATCCTCGGGAGAAAAGCGTCCGAGGAGCTCTTCCGGGAGGCGGCTGCTGCGGGCGTGAAGGGGCTCAAGCTCAAAGCCGCCGCGGGCGTTTCGGATGAGTACACGGCGCACCTCGCGGAGGTGACGATGGCCGACGCGCTGACGCAGGCGTGGGCGGAGGCGGGGAAGACAACATGAGGATGGTTCGCCCATTCGCCCTTTCAGCCATTCCCCCATTCCTTCGAATGGGCGAATGGGGGAATGGGAGCATGGGGGCACCGGAACGGGAATGAGCAGCCGGAAAGAGATAACGTTCACGCTGAACGGGGAGAAGAAGACGTTCACCATCTCCCCGGACGAGAAGCTCGTCAAACTCCTGCGCCGGTCCGGCTACACCGGGACCAAGGAGGGTTGCGACGAGGGGACCTGCGGGGCCTGCACGGTCATCATTGACGGCCGCGCGGTCTTCTCGTGCATCACGCACGCTTTTCTTGCCGACGGCCGCGACGTTCGGACCATCGAGGGCGTCGGCGACTTCGACCGGCCGCATCCGATCCAGCTCGCGCTGGTGGAGGCGGGCGCGGTGCAATGCGGTTACTGCATCCCCGGCATCGTCCTGTCGGCCAAAGCGTTCCTCGAGGCCCACCCGCACCCGGCGGATGACGACATTCGCGAGCATATGGACGGGAACTTCTGCCGGTGCACGGGCTACGAGAAGATCTGGCAGGCGCTCCGGCAGGTGGCGGGGACCGCCGCCGCCAAGGAGGCGACCCGTGCGTAGGTCGTTCAACGTCGTCAGCAAGCCGGTGCTCAAAATTGATGCCCTCGCCCTCGCCTTCGGCAAGCCGCTGTTTACGGCGGACTTCAAGCCGCAGGACTGCCTGTACGCGAAGTTCCTCTGGGGCCCGCACGCGCACGCGGTGATCAAGTCCATCGACATCAGCGCGGCGGAGAAGATGCCGGGCGTGAAATGCGTCCTCTACCACGGCAACGTGCCGCGGGTCGTGCACACGACCGCGGGACAGGGCTATCCCGAGCCGTCGCCCTACGACACGTTCATGTTCGACCGCAAGGTGCGCTACGTCGGCGACCGCGTGGCCATCGTCGCCGCGGAAACACCGGAGATCGCCGAGGCAGCGGTCCAGGCGATCAAGGTGGAGTACGAGGTCCTCCCGCCGGTGCTCTCCATCGACGCGGCGCTGAAGGACGGCTCGCCGGTCATCCACGACGAACCCGAGGCGCACGCGATGATCCCCGTGCCGTACGAGCCCGCGAAGAACATCGCCGCGAAAGTGGGCATGGACGTCGGCCGCCTGGACGACGGGCTCGCGCAGGCGGAGGCCAAGCTGGACCACACGTACTACGTCCACCAGGCCCAGCACTGCCCGATCGAGCCGCACGTCGCCCTGGCGCACGTGGACGCCGAGGGGCGCCTGGTCATCCGGACCAGCACGCAGGTGCCGTTCCATTCCCGCCGGATCGTGGCGCAGGTCCTGGAGATCCCCGTGCGGACGATCCGCGTCATCAAGCCGCGCATCGGCGGCGGCTTCGGCGCGAAGCAAGAGATTCTGATCGACGACGTGGTCGGGATGCTGGCGTGGCGGACGCGCCGGCCGGTGTTCCTGGCGTTCACGCGCGAGGAGGAGTTCGTCAGCAGCCGCACGCGGCACCCGGAGCGGATGCGCGTCCGGCTGGGGGCGAAGAAGGACGGCACCCTCACGGCGCTCGGCCTCGACTGCATCTCCAACACGGGCGCCTACGGCGCGCACGCGCTGACCGTCGTCTGCAACAGCGGCAGCAAGGTCCTTCCGCTGTACCGCTCGCCGAACGTCCATTTCACGGGCCTCGCGGTCTACACCAACCTGCCCGTGGCCGGCGCGTACCGGGGCTACGGGGCGACCCAGGCGTTCTTCGCCGTGGAGACGGCGGTGGACGAGCTGGCCGAGGCGATCGGCATGGACCCGCTCGAATTCCGGAGGCTGAACCACATCCGCTCCGGCGAGACGTCGCCCGTGTTCGCCGCGCTGGGCGAAGGCAAGGCCGGCGTCTCGCAGTCGGTCGGCAGCTGCGAGCTCGAGCGGTGCCTCCGCATGGGCGCCCGGGCGATCGGGTGGAAGAAGCGCGGCGACTGGCGGAAGAAGAGCGGGCGCTACCGCCGCGGCATCGGCATGTGCTGCCTGATGCAGGGCTCGAGCATCCCAGAAGTGGACATGGGCGCCGCCTCGATCAAGATGAACGAGGACGGCTCGTTCAACCTGCTGATGGGCGCGACCGACCTCGGCACCGGCAGCGACACCGTGCTGGCGCAGATCGCCGCCGAGGCGCTGGGCACTACGAGCGACCGGATCATCGCGTATTCCTCCGACACCGACCTGACGCCCTTCGACGTGGGCGCGTACGCCTCCAGCACGACCTACCTCAGCGGCCACGCGGTCCTCGACGCGGCGCTCAAGGTGAAGAAGCAGATCCTCGGCGTCGCGGCGGAGATGCTGGACAAGAAGCCGGCCGAGCTGGAGGTCCGCGAGGCGAAGGTGGCGGCCCGGGACGGGAGCGGCGAGGTGACCTTCCCCGAGATCGCCCTGCATTCCCTCTACGCCGCCAACCAGTTTCAGGTCGCGGCGATTTCCTCCAGCATCAGCCACAAGTCGCCGCCGCCGTTCGCCGCGCATTTCGCCGAAGTGGAGGTGGATACGGAGACCGGCAAGGTTCGCGTGATCCGCTACGTCACGGCCACCGACTGCGGCACGGCCATCAATCCCAGGCTGGCCGAAGGGCAGGTCGAAGGCGCGGTCCTGAACGGGATCAGCTACGCGCTGACCGAGGAGTACCTCTTCAGCCCGCAGGGGAAGATGCTCAACGATTCGTTCCTCCATTACCGGATCTTCTCGCTGCGCGACAAGCCGGAGTTCGTGACGATCCTCGTGCCGAGCTACGAGAAGACGGGGCCGTTCGGGGCCAAGAGCGTTTCAGAAATCGGGATCAACGGCCCGTGCCCGGTCATCGCCAATGCGGTGTACAACGCCGCCGGCATCCGCCTGCGCGAGACGCCGTTCACCCCGGAGAAGGTCTGGCGGGCCCTGCAGGCGCGGGGGTAGCGGGTGTCCGGGGAGATCACCACCACGCGAGACGTGCCATGGACGAAAGCATCATCGCGGCGGCCCACGGCGAGAAGCCGGCCGACCTTCTTCTGCGCAACGCCCAACTGATCAACGTCCTCTCCGGCGAGATCCATCCCGCGGACGTGGCGGTCGCCGGCGGCCGGGTCGTGGGCTTCGGGAGCTACGAGGCCCGGGAGACGGTGGACCTCAAGGGCCAGTACCTCAGCCCGGGCTTCCTGGACGCCCACGTCCACATGGAAAGCAGCATGGTCACCGCGCCGGAGTTCGCGCGGGCGGTGGTGCCGCGCGGCACGACGACGGTCATCACGGACCCGCACGAGATCGCCAACGTGCACGGCCTCGAGGGCGTGCGGTACATGCTCGAAACCAGCGAGGGCCTGCCCCTGCGGGTCTACCTGATGCTGCCCTCGTGCGTGCCGTCGACCGACATGGAGACGTCCGGCGCGCGGCTGAGCGCCTCAGACTTCAACCTGCTCATCAACCATCCCCGCGTGCTCGGGCTGGCGGAGGTCATGAACTTCCCCGGCGTCCTGCGCCGTTCCCCGGAGGTGCTCCGGAAGATCGCGGCGGCGGGCGCCCGCCCGGTGGACGGCCATGCACCCGGCCTCTCGGGCAAGGACTTGGCTGCGTACATCGCCGCCGGGGTCGGCTCCGACCACGAGTGCACGACGGCAGAGGAGGCCCGCGAGAAGCTCCGGATGGGCATGCACATCGTGATCCGCGAGGGAAGCACGGCGCACAACCTGGACGCGCTCCTGCCGGCCGTCACCCTGAAGAACGCCGCGCGCTGCAGTTTCTGCACGGACGACCGGCACCCCGCCGACCTGATCGCGGAGGGGCATATCAACTACCTCGTGAAGCGGTCGATTCAGAAAGGGCTGGACCCCGTCGTCGCCGTGCAGATGGCGACCATCAACACCGTGCGGTACTTCGGCCTGAAGGGCCTGGGCGCGGTGGCGCCGGGCTGCCACGCCGATCTCGTGGTGATCGACAACCTGGTCGACTTCAACATCCGGCAGGTGTACTGCGCCGGCCGCAAGGTCGCGGAGGACGGCCGCTACCTTGTTAAGGCCGTCGAACGCCCCCGGGCCGACCTGCGAAGCAGCGTGAACGTGGCCTGGATGGACCTGAACTTCGACGTCCCTGTTCCCGCCGGCCGGTCGAAGCCGCGCGTGCGCGTGATCGGCGTCCTGCCCGGGCAGATCGGCACACGGTCGCTCGTGGAGGCGGCGGCGGTCAAGGACGGCCTGGCCGTGTCCGATCCGGGGCGCGATCTCCTGAAGATCGCCGTCGTGGAGCGGCACCTGGCCTCCGGCAGCCGGAGCGTGGGCTTCATCCGGGGCTTCGGCCTGAAGCGCGGCGCGATGGCCTCGAGCGTGTCGCACGACTCGCACAACATCGTCGTGGTCGGGGCCAGCGACGCCGACATGACCACGGCGGTCGTCGAGGTGGCCCGCCTGCGCGGCGGCCAGGTGGTCGTGGCGGACAACAAGGTCCTGGCGTGCGTCCCGCTGCCGATCGGCGGCCTGATGTCCGACCTGCCCCTCGAGGACGTGCGGGATCGGATCGAGGAGATGACCGCCGCGGCGGCGGGCCTGGGCTGCACGCTGCCGCATCCGCTGATGACGCTGAGCTTCATGGCCCTGCCGGTCATCCCCGAGCTGAAGCTGACGGACAAGGGCCTCGTGGATGTGGCCCAGTTCAGGATTGTGCCGCTCTTCGCAGATTGATAAACAACAGCATAACGAGTTGGGGCTCAAACGCGCGTCCAGGGCCTGCCGCGGTCAGCGCCCGCGGCTACAGCCCGCGTTGTCGTGGTGGATCGCGTTGTCCCCAACGCGATCATGCGCGTCTTGGGGACAAGCCGCGCCACCTGTAGCCGCCCGCGCTGAGGGCGGCGGTTTGGGCAGCAGCCCGGGAGGACGATTATGAGAAGTCATCTGCTGGTGTGGGGTGTTGCGGCGTTCGCGGCCCAGGCGGCCGCGGCGGCGCCCGTGTCGTTCGACCTGGCCGCGGCGGCGAACAAGGACGTGGTCTGCGAGGCCAAGCTGCATCCCAAGGCGGCGGCGTTCGGCGAGAACCCGGCGGGCATCCAAGCCTTCGTGGAAGACGGGTACACCGACATGAAAGCGGAGGCCCGCGGCCTGCCGCGGACCCGGAAGATCGGCAGCAACGAGCCCGGCCTCGGCCAGTACGTCCTGCTTCCGTACGACGGGCCCAACGTCATCGAGCTGGCGACCCAGGCGGAAGCCAAGCCGCAGCGCTACGACATCGATGTGCCGGACGCGAAGTACCGCAAGATCGGGGTCCTGGCGTCCGCCGTGGACGGCGACGCGAGCTTCACCATCGAGTTCCACTACGCCGACGGCTCGGTGGAGGCGACCTGGTGGGAGGCGGATGACTGGTACGACATGGGGCCGCGCGGCAACCTGAAGAAGGTCCTCCGCGACATGGACCGCGCGGTGGCCAAAACGGGCGCCGTCGAGAAGAGCGGCCACTTCAACGTGTATGAGTACGTTGTCGACGACCAGCGCGGGCTCGATCCCGAGAAGGTCCTGGACCGCATCGTCATCGGAAACAGCCCGAACCGGTGGCCGGACACGGAGAAGCGTTGGGGCGCCGTGTTCGCCGTCAGCGGCGAAACCGCGGAATAACGCGCGGTCACAGTTTGCAAACTGTGACCGGGGCGAAGCGGACGGCGCGTTCACCCGCCGCCGATCGGCAGGGACAGGAACACGCGGTCGTTCTCGTGGAGCGGGGCGGAGGGCCTCTTCTTCTCCCCGTTGACGAAGGGGACGACGAACTTCTGGTGCTGCGGCTTGACCTTCAGGTGGTTCATCAGGTCGGCGATCGTTGACCCGCCCGCCAACTCCAGCGCTTGGCCGCTGGCCGCGCCCTTCAGGTCCATCACCGCCGCAAACTCGAGGTGAATCCTCATGGCTACCAACGGTCGTGATGGACGATTTCGTCCAGGGCCTTCCGTTTCTTCGGCGGCGGCGCTATCGCCGGTTTGCCGAGCGGCGTCATGGCCAGCGGCTCGATGCCTTCCGGCAGGCCGAGGATCGTCCTCGCCTTGGCGGGATCGAACGCACCCACCCAGCAGGTTCCCAGGCCCAGGTCCGCGGCGCACAGGGTCATGTGATCCATCGCGATGGCCCCGTCGACCGTGGCGTAGTTCTTGCCGTCCATCCGGACCCACCCCTTCCTCGGCTCGATGCACACGACCAGGATGACCGGCGCTTTCCAGAACCACTCCTTGCCGTAGGCTTCGCGGAGCGCCGCTCGCGCCTTCTCGTCCTTCACGACAATGAAGTGCCACGGCTGGTAGTTCGCCGCCGACGGCGCCAGCCGCCCGGCCTCCAGCACCTTGCTGAGGTCCGCGTCGCTGACCGGGGCCGGGTCGTAGCTCCTGACGCTGCCTCGTGCCTTTGCGAGCTCCAGGAAGTTCATGAATTCCTTCCGATCTCCCATCCAGTTATTATACGGCAGGATTCGGCTATTGCGAGCGCCGTGCCGCCGTTGACGCCCCGCCCGCGCCATGGTAGAAGCAGGTGGGCCACCGCACACTGCACCGTGCGGCGGGCTGCAGAAGGAGAACGTCCCTTGAGGAAGATACTCGCTGTCGACGACGATGCCAAAGTGCTCAAGGTTTTCGAATCCGCCCTGGGGCAGAAGGGATACCAGGTCTTTGTCACGACCGACCCCACGAAGGTCGCCGAGATCCTGAACCAGCACGACATCGCGCTCGTCATGCTGGATATCCACATGCCCAAGAAGAGCGGGTTCGAGATCTTCAAGGAGCTGAAGAAGAAATACCAGAAGCTCCCGATGCTTTTCATCACCGCGTACCCGAAGTCCTTCTCCATGAGGTCCGACGACATGGTCGACATGTGGACCAAGGACTTCGCGGACGGCAACACCGACATCGTGTACAAACCCTTCAACGTGGACACGCTTTACGAGAAGGTCGCGGGGCTCATCGGCGAACCCGACGAGCAGGTGTCATGACCCTCACGCCCGTTAACCGAGCCGAGGTCTACCGCCAGGTGCGGGTGATCCTGGTCCGGCACCTGATCGACCTGGGGCGCCTTACGGTCCTGATCTCGCTCGACAGCCTTCAGATCAAGGGGTCAATGGAGAGGCTGCCGGGCGTCAAGGCAGCGCTGACGCCGGACATCGTGACCGTGATCTTCATGGAGATGAGGCGCATCCCGGGCATACGCCGCGTTCAGACCAAGCTCGACAACTGGCTCCAGGACGACGGCGTCGGCGCATGGCGGCCGATCACGGCGGAGAGTCAGAAACGCCTGATTCCCGGCGAGCCGAAGGCCCCGCAGATCATCGAGATCGCCGACACCGGCCCCGCCGAGAGCACGGACTAGGCTCCACCTCCGGCGCGGGGAGTCTCACTCCTCGTGCCCTTCGTGCCCCGCCTCCGCCTTGCCGTGCCCGTGCGCGGCGCCCTTGGCGGCCGCTTCGTACACGCCCTCGACGTAGTGGAGGAATTTCACGTACGACTCCACGAATTCGCGGCCGGCGGCCACATCGTCGCTCTTGAAGTCCTTCCTCGCAAGGACTTCCTGGAAGCGACGCTGGACGCCGCCGTGCACGGTCTGGTGTATCAGCTTCATGACGTTCTCGGCGGAGCCGCTCTCGATCGCGGCGTCGGCGGCGGGGATCGCCGGCCCGAGGTCCTGGCCGGCGGATTTCAAGCCGGTGTACGGGAAACCTTCGCCCGCCCGGTGCACCCGCACCAGTGTTTCAAAGAAGTACAGGTCGGCGAGCGCCTTCGCGTCGTCGCTGAGCTTCCGGACCGCGACCGTTTTCTCGAAGGCCTGCCGGATCTCGGCCTCGTCCTTCGGCTGGACCCAGATCAGGATGAGATTCACATCCCCCGATTCCAGCGCCTGTTTCGCGGCCTTGACGACCGGGCCGTCGAGCGTGTCGCAATGCGCCAACACCGTGCCGGCGCCGACGAACACCAGCGCGAAGGCCGTGACCAACACGGCAGACCATGATGCGTAACCGATTGTCTTCATGATGCCTTCCCCCTTTTTCGGCGGGCAGGGGCTGCGCGCAGCCTCTCCGCCCTGACGCTAGCAGGATAGCCCACACCGGCCAAGGCCTTCTTGACAAAGGTCAAGGTTCGGGAAGGAATCCGAGGGCGGGTGGAACTAGCTGTTCCGCGGCTCGCGCCACCACGGTTTGCCGGGACAGGCGGCGGGGTTGCGGGCGCACTCGCGGGTGATGAGGCGCACGGCGCGGTCGTAGAAGAAGTAGTCCCACGTCCAGTTGATCAGCACCAGCAGGCGGTTCCGGAAGCCGATGAGAAAGATGATGTGGGCGACCAGCCACATGGCCCAGGCCAGGAAGCCGCGGAAGCGAAGCGGCCCCAGCTGGGCCACCGCCGCGTTGCGGCCGATGGTGGCCATCGAGCCCGGGTCCCTGAACACGAACTCGAGCGGCAGCGCGCCCTTCGCAGCGCGCGCGATGTTCCGCGCCGCGCACTCCGCCTCCTGGATCGCCACCGGCGCGACCATGGGCAGGGGTTTGCCGTCCTTGCCGTCAAGGTGGGCCGCGTCGCCGATCACGTACACGTCCGGGTGATCCGCCACCTGCAACGTTGGCTGGACCTTCACGCGGCCCTGCGCGCCCAGCGGGAGCCCGAGCTTCGCCACGAGACGCTCGGCGCGCGCGCCGGCCGCCCAGATCAGCGTGTAGGCCGGGATGCTCTCGCCGCTCTTCAGCGTGACGCGCCGGCCGTCGTAGTCCGCCACGCTGGCGCCGAACCGGACCTCGATGTACTTCTTCCACAGCGTGGCCGCGGCGGCCTCGCGCAGGCTCTCGGAAAACATGGAGAGGATCCGGTCCAGGGCCTCGAGCAGGACGATCCGCACGTCCTTGATGTTCAGGCCGTGGTAGTCCTTGACCAGCACGAGCCGGATCAGCTCCGAGAGCGCGCCGGCGCACTCCACGCCGGTCGGCCCGCCGCCCACCACGACGAAGGTCAGCAGGGCGCGGCGGGTCTCGGGATCCTGCTCCTGCACGCCCAGCTCGAACATGCGGAGGACGTGGTTCCGGATACACACCGCGTCGTCCAGGTCCTTGAGGCTGAAGCCGTGCTGCTCGACCTGGGTGAGACCGAAGTAGTTGGTTTCGCCGCCGGGCGCGAGCACGAGGTAGTCGTACGGCACGTCCCCCGTGCTCGTCTTGACCTTGCGCGCGGCAAAGTCCACGCCGGTCATTTCGGCCAGCCGGAAGTCGGCGTTTGCCTGGCCGCGCAGGATGGCGCGGACCGGCTGGGCGATGTCCGTCGGGCCGAGGCCCGCCGTGGCCACCTGGTAGAGGAGCGGCTGGAAGAGGTGGTAGTTGCGCCGGTCGATGACCGTCACGCGAACGGGCGCCGACCGGAGACTTCGGGCCACCCGCAGCCCGCCGAACCCGGCGCCGACCACAACCACCTCAGGGAGTTTGTCCGTCATCCGCCCAAGAAAATAGAGGATTGCCGCCGAGATTCAAGGAGCGACGTGAAAAAGGTGCCGGGAACCTTTTCGCGCGCGCGTATTGACGCTGTTTTGCGCGCCGCGTAATCTGGACCTCGCTGCGCCCGGACGCTCCGCGCGCGGAGGAGGCCAGGCAGATGAAGATCATCGCGACGATCAGGAAAGACGTTGTGGCCAAGGCGGTCCAGCGCGCCCGCGAGCGGAAGGTCATCCTGCCCCAGTTCGCGCAGATGAAGGACCCGTCGAAGATCCCGCCGAAGGTCGTCGAGCAGCTGAAGGGCGTGGGCCTCTGGGACGTCAACCCGCTGAACCTCTTCCGGATCACGTGGAAGAACGACCCCGCCACGGCGGGGGGCGGATACGGCGAGGGCAACAGACTGGAGTTCCCCTCCTCGCTGACCGGCGTCGAGGCGAAGATCGTCGGCATCGTCGGCAAGTGGTTCCCGACCGGCGCGCACAAGGTCGGCGCCGCGTACGGCTGCCTGGTCCCCCGCCTCGTCTCGGGCAACTTCGACCCGACGCGCCAGCGGGCCGTCTGGCCGTCGACCGGCAACTACTGCCGGGGCGGCGCGTACGACTGCGCGCTCCTCGGCTGCCCCGCCGTGGCGATCCTTCCGGAAGGCATGAGCCGCGAGCGGTTCGAGTGGCTCAAGTCCATCGGCACGGACGAGATCATCGCCACGCCCGGCACGGAGTCGAACGTGAAGGAGATCTACGACAAGTGCTGGCAGCTCCGGCGCGAGCGCGGGGACCAGATCGTCATCTTCAACCAGTTCGAGGAGTTCGGGAACGCCATCTGGCACTACCAGGTCACCGGCGGCGTCGTGGAGGAGATTTTCCGGAAGCATTATGCCGCCAACGGCGGACGCCTCGCCGCCTGGGTCAGCGCGACCGGCTCGGCCGGCACGATCGCCGCGGGCGACTTCCTGCGCACGAAGCACCCGTCCATCCGGGTGGTCGCCGCGGAGGCCCTGCAGTGCCCGACGCTCTACCAGTTCGGGTTCGGCTCGCACCGGATCGAGGGCATCGGCGACAAGCACGTGCCGTGGATCCATAATGTCCGGAACACGGACATCGTCTGCGCCGTGGACGACGAGCAGGTCATGCAGCTCATGCGGCTCTTCAACGAGGACGCCGGCCGCGCGTTCCTGAAGCGGCAGGGCGTGGACGCCGCGGTCGCGGGCCAGCTCGACCGCGCCGGCATCTCCGGCATCTGCAACCTCGTGGCCGCCATCAAGACGGCGAAGCGGACGAAGATGGGCCCAAAGGACGTCCTCTTCGTGCCGCTGACGGACTCGATGGAGCTCTACGGCTCGCGCCTGGCGGAGATGGCCGAGGCGGAGGGCAAGTACACGGACGCAAAGGCTGCCGAGCACTTCAAGCGCTACCTTCAGGCGGCACCGCCGGACACGATGCGCGAGCTCTCGGAGTTCGACCGGAAGGCCCTGCACAACTTCAAGTATTTCACGTGGGTGGAGCAGCAGGGCAAGATGTCGGACGAGCTGCGGGAACTGTGGGAGCCCGATTTCTGGAAAGGCATCTTCGCCCAGGAGCAGGTGGACGAATGGGACAAGCTGATCGCGGAGTTCAACGCCGCGGCCGGCGTGCTGAAGGAGCTGTAGCGGCGGTCTCCCGCCTTCGCCGTTCGGCTTCCGCCGTCGCTCTCCGAGCTTTGGCGGACAAGACGGCGAGGCGAGCCTCTCCCCTTCCGCCTTCGCAGGGCTTCGGCGGACAAGGAAGGGAGAGGGAGGAAGCGCGGAGGAAAGCGCACATCCTCTCCCCTTGGGGGAGAGGAGCGAGGTGAGGGGTAAGGCTGGTTTTCCAAACATTGGAAAATCCCGGCGGCATTTTTCCAAGCATTGGAAAGAACGCGGAATCGGGGAAGACCTATGAAGAACGAATACTACGCGCTGGCCCAAAGTGTCCGCGAGCCGCTCACCCGTTTCATGCAGGACATCGTCTCGATTCCCTCGCTGAGCTGCCAGGAGGGGCCGGTGGTCGAGCGGATGGCCGCGGAGATGAAGAAGCTCGGCTACGACGAGGTCAAGATGGACCCGATGGGGAACCTGATCGGCCGGGTCGGGAACGGCCCGGTGAAGATCGCGCTGGACGGGCACTGCGACACCGTGGACGTCGGCAGCCGCTCGCTGTGGAAAAAGGACCCGTTCAAAGGTGTCGTCGAGAAAGGCATCCTCTACGGCCGCGGCGCGAGCGACCAGAAAGGCGGCGTAGCGTCGGCCATCTACTCGGTCCCCCTGCTGAAGCAGGCCGGCCTCCCCCGGAACGTGACGCTCTACGTGGTGGCGTCGGTCCAGGAGGAGGACTGCGACGGGCTGTGCTGGCAGTACATCGTGCGCGAGGACAAGCTGAAGCCCGACGTCGTGGTGCTGACCGAGCCGACGAGCCTGAAGATCTACCGCGGCCACCGCGGCCGGATGGAGATCGAAGTCTCGACCGCGGGCGTCTCGTGCCACGGCTCGGCGCCGGAGCGCGGCGTGAACGCGATCTACAAGATGGCGCCGATCATCCAGGACATCGAGAAGCTCAACGAGCGCCTCAAGCCGCGCGCGCCGCTGGGGAAGGGGACCGTGACGATCAGCCAGGTCCGGTCCACGTCCCCGAGCCTGTGCGCCGTGGCGGATGGCTGCACGATCCATCTCGACCGCCGGCTCACGGTCGGCGAGACGGAGAGCATCGCCGTGGACGAGATCTACCTGCTGCATTCGGTCAAGGCCGCCGGCGCGACGGTCAAAGTCCTGGACTACGCCGTGCCGAGCCACAAGGGCCTGACCTATCCGACAAAAAAGTACTTCCCCACTTGGGAGTTGCCGGAGACGGCCTTGCCGGTCCAGAAGGCGCGGTCGGCGTACGAGAAGACGTTCTCCACGAAGCCGGAGGTCGGGTTCTGGACGTTCAGCACCAACGGGGTCGCCACCGCCGGCATGTTCGGGATTCCGACCCTCGGGTTCGGTCCCGGGCACGAGAAATTCGCCCATTTCCCGGACGAGCAGATCGAGGTCGAACACCTCGTCAAAGCCGCCGCGTTCTACGCGGGTTTCGTCCAGGAATTTGCGGGGGCCTGATGGACTTTTTGCTTGTTGTTCCGCGCCTGCGGAAATAGACTCTGCCATACGAAAATGGGAAAGCGGTGTATTCACTTAGACGCGTGTTCACGCAAGAGTTCTGATCCAAGGAGGAACGTCATGCACATGTACCAGTGGCATCGGCGCAGTCTGCTCGGCCGTTGTCTCATTTGGGCCGTAGTCCTTCACACCGTGGTGCTTCAAGTCCTGCCCGGGTATACGCTCTCCGCCCTGGCGGCGGAGGCGAAAGCCAAGGCGGAGAAGAAGGCGGAGGCCAAGGTTCCCGCGGCCGACCTGCCGGTGGGGATGCTGACGATCGGAGGGCGGATCGGGGACCAGGCGGAAGGATTCGGCGATATCCTGATACCTCTTTGGGCGCCGAACGCCAAGAGCCTGCTGTTCCTCGACCCCCGGGGCTCGGCGACGGACAACGACGAGGAAGAGGCCAACATCGGGCTGGGGTTC
>JAZDKK010000071.1:0-14364 GCA_043803015.1 Verrucomicrobiota bacterium | reverse complement strand
AAGCTGTACGTGTTGCCGGGATCGTTGGCCTTGTTGAAGCCGATCTTCAGCGCGTACTTGCCCGAGTGCACCTTCTGCGTGCTCCCGAAGTCCAGCTGGTACACGTAGGGCGCCGCCGAGTCGCTGCCCCACCACGAAGCGATCAGGCTCTTGCCGTCGCGGTTCTCGAGCGTTTCTGCGCGCGCCAGAATCGAGCTCACGGACGCGATCAGGACGGCAACAAGGACCTGAACCGGTTTAGTTACGTAGGACTTCATTGTCTGCCTCCGGGCGTTTGGTGAATACGGAACAGCCAAAAAGGACACAACTTACTAGCAACACCTATTATGTGAGCGCTCCCAGAAAAATCAAGAAGGAAGGCGGCAGACTACGCCGTTTTTCTGTCAAGACTAAACCGTCACTGAACCGACACGCACCTTCAGGGGTGCCGCTGACGCCAGGTGCTGGGCGGCCTGAACGTGCCCCGCCGCGTCAGGCCGGTCGGCCCCGCGGTCGCAGGACGGTAGGAGGACTGCGCGGTACTGTCGCACGTGAGGGTCATGTCGTCCACGAACAGCGCCCCCTTCCCTCCCTCTGCCCCTTCGTAGAGGTGGATCCCGAAGACCGCTCGAACGGCGTCGTTCGGAACAGTCACTCTCGAAAGACACATCTGGTTCCATCGTAAACGGGAGACCTCGGCGCCGGGCGGACTCGAGACGCGCGCCACCTCCCGGCCCGCTTCGTTCAGCCACTCGATCACCAGCTGCACCGAGGCCGATCCGCCCAGCGGAGAGTCGTTGCTGTCCTTGACGTAGGCGCAGAACGTGCAGGTCCCGCCCGGAACAACGCTGGCGCGCTGGACGAAGCCCTGTCCTCCATTCGGCACGCCCTGGGCTTCCAGGTTGACGCACTGCTGCCCGGTGCGGCCCACGCCGGAAACCATGCCCCCGCCTTTCGTCCGCGTCGAGTAGTAGTCCCAGCCCGCCACCATCGCCCCTTCGGCCGGGGGTGGCTCTTCGAAGCTGGGATTCGAAAGCTGGTTGGTCGAAGCCACGACCTGAGCGCTTGCGGCTGTGGTGACGACCAGCCATGCCGCCGTCATCCATGCAGTGATTCGACGTTTCATCGCGCTACCCTCCCCTCCCCGATCGCCCGGCCTTACTCAACCTCCACCCGGTAGTACGTCGTCGCCGCCGGCAGCCGGTCCGTGTACGTGTTGACCGGCGGCACGGCCGCCAGGCGGCTGGCGATGACAGAGAAACTTCCCAAGAAGTCCGTCGAACGCACGACGCTGTAGTACCTGTTGGATGCGCTGGGCCAAGCGATCACCGCCTGCTCGCCGGCGAGGTCCCTCACCCAGCCCTCCGCGTCCACGCCCAACAGGGACAGGGCGTCGGTCGGATCCGTGCCGGCGTAGAGTTCCAGCCGGTCGCTCATGCCGTCGGCATCCTCGTCTCCGCCGAGGTCGTAGCTCTGCGCGACCTCGTTCGTGACCCGGGTTCCGCCCACATCGAACACCAAGCGCCACCGCGGCAGGAACGGCGACGGATCAACGGCAGGATCATACACCAGCTGCGCATCGGCCAGCACGGGGCCGACCTTCCGCGTCAGCGACGCGTCGTCGCACTTGAGCGCGCCGCTGCCGGTGATCC
Organism: Verrucomicrobiota bacterium; assembly: GCA_043803015.1. Lineage (GTDB taxonomy): Bacteria > Verrucomicrobiota > Kiritimatiellia > CAIQIC01 > JAGNIJ01 > JAZDKK01. The sequence continues at coordinate 12,733 of JAZDKK010000071.1, read as the reverse complement.
CGGCGCACCACAGCGTGCAGCGCACGACTTTCGTGCCCGCGGGGGCCGCCCCCACGACGCGGAGAAGCTGCCATGCACCGCCCCCGAGTTCCGCGCACACGTTGCTCACGGTCGAGCCCAGCGGCGTCATGCCCGACCCGAACCACTCGAGTTTGAGCTCCAAGGTCCCCGGCACAAAGCCCGTATCCCTGTTCAGCCACGCCGACAAGGTGTACTCGGCGCCTTCCTGCCCGTTCGTGTAGTCCTGGTAGAAGAAGCCGTAGTTCCTGACCCACGCCTCCACAGCCATCCCCCAGCTGCCGGAGTACTTCGCCCAGCCCTCGGTGACCGCCACCCCGCCGGTAGTCCAGTGTTCCGCGCTCCCTCCCGCGCCCGTGTTGGTTTCGAAGCCGCTGTTCAGGAGCAGGTTCCCGCCCTCGACCGGCGCGATCGACCTGCCGGCGACCCAGACCGCCGCTTCGAACGGGATGGGCGGATACAGGCACGGGTTAGTGTCCCAGGTCGCCTGCTGGAAGGCGCCGCTCTCCGGGTCCAGCTTCACCACGTACATCGTGCTGGCCGCGCCGCGCGCCCCGCCTGCCGCCAGGGCATAGGCCGTGGCCGGGTTGTCGGCGTTGACGAGGTAGTAGTTCGTGGAATGGACCTGGCCGAAGATGTTCGTGAACCCTTCGTCGCCCTTCAGCGCCACCGGAAGAATCGTGAAGAGGTTCGGCTGCGGGTCCCCCGTGTAGCGGCTCCTGGCCGGGCCGGCGGCCCACAGGGACTGGAGATAGGACGCCAGGGCGGCATTGGGCGCCGGAGGCGCCAGGACCAGCGTGGAGGCCTCCATCTGCTGCAGCGTTTGGGCCAGCTGCTGCGTGTCCTCGGGCGGTTCGGCGACCAGCCAGTACGAGCCATCGGGCTCCGAGGGCCGGTAGACCTGGTCCATCTCCTCCGCCGTGGCGAAGAGGTTGTAGCCGAGGCCGCTCACCTTGGGGTCGTTCAGCCACAGGCCGTAGACGGTGAAGGTCGAACTGGTTTCGATGCCGAACCGGCCGTCGTAAGGCTGGGTGTCGGTCTGGAACCCCCGCAAGACCTTGTACGACCAATTCGTGCCGCTCAGGATGTACACGGGCGTTCTGATCCCCGGCCCCGGGACGTAGTCCATCCAGTACACGCTTTCCCGGAGGGCGCCGGCCAGGTTCGTCCTCGATCGCGCGGCGAAGAAGTACCCCGGCACGACGTTGTCATGCATCCAGGAGGCACAGCTCTGGGGCGTGATCTCGGCGTCGTGGCTCGGGTCGTGCGTGTTCGCGTCGTAGATCGTCTGCTGCGCCTGGTTGAAGCTGTCGCCGTTCAGGTGGCGGGCGATCATCCAGCACGAGGCGGCGCCGGTGAAATTCGACTGCTCCGCCGTCGCCCGCGGGAAGGAATCGATCCCGTTCGTGTACGCCAGGTGCACCGTGTACCGGCTGCCCGACCCCGGGAAAGACCCCGCGTCGTTCGGGTCGGTTCCGGCCTGGTACTCGGCCAGGTTGCTGTAGCCGTCCTGGTCGGGATCGTCCTCCGGCCTCATGGAGGTGGGATCGCCCCCGTACTGCGTTTCCCAGGTGTCCGGCAGGCCGTCGTTGTCGAGGTCGAAGTCGTCATCCATCGAGTAGTAAGCGGTCTGGTCGTTGTCGTAGATCGCCGCGCCAGCCACGTCGCGCACCGCCAGGTGCAGGCGGGCAGCCCCCCCGTAATTGCGGAAGATGTACCAGTCCTTCGAGTACGGGATGGCGAACTTCGTGTGATCGATGAGCCTGCCGCTGGGCATCAGGTACGTATTGGTCAGAACCAGCGTGCCGCCGGACGGGATCGAGCACCCTCGCCATACCTGTTCGAAACCGCCGCACAGGCGGTCGCCGGCCCGCGTCTTCTCGCTCCAGCGGGCCGACACGCCCGGCGAGGAATCGAGCCACAGCGTGTTCTCGGCGTACTCCTGCACCATCTGGACGGTCACGTTGGTCAGGTCCAGCCCCGAGGTGTTCTCGAGGGTGACCACGTGGCAGACCGTCTGGCCCGGGTTGTAGTGCGGCAGGCCGTCGAGATCCAGCTCCGGCACCGAGATGAATTCCGAGCGGGTCCTCAGGGGCCGCGTGATGGAGCGCATCCCCGACACGTCCAGCTCGTTCGTCGAGGCGGTGCGGAAGTCGATGGCGGACACGTTCGCCCGGTCGATGCCGGCGAAGGCGCTCCAGGGCACGTCCACCCGCTGGGCGAGCGAGATGATGCCGCCCAAGTAGTTGGTCAGGGCCACGGCGTTCGTGACGCCCGCGGCGTCGACCACCCACACCTCCGCATCGTCGGCCGGACCGGCCGCCGACACCCAGAAACTCAGCGCATCGTAGCCGGTGACGTCCACGGGCGGGGAGCTTTCCCAGTAGTCCAGCCGCACCTGGTTGGTGACCGTGACGCCGGCGTTGGTGCTCGCGACCGCCAAGGCATCAAAGAAGACGTCCGCGCCGGAGCAGTCGTTCCCGGCCACCCAGAGCAGCAGCCTTTCCGTGCCGGTCACGGGAGCCACCCGCTCGAACGCCACGTTCAGCCACACGCCCGTCGAGGCGGTGACGGTGAACTCGACGCCCGTCGACGTCCGGCCGATGTCGTTCGTGCTCTCCATCTTGATGCCGCAGTACGGCTGGTTGCTCGTCGTCGTCGTCAGCCGGCCGATGAACATCTTCCCGGTCACGCGGAGCGTTTCCCCGGACACGCAGGGCACTTCCTGCTGGATGTTGTTCCAGCTCCAGCCCGACCAGCCGCTGCCGCTCATCCTTGCGGAGAACGACCCGCTGTACGCCTTCGTGTTGTCTGCGGCGATCGTCAGGTGATCGCCCCCCCAGGCCCAGCCGGCCAGGCTGCCGGCTTCGAAGCCCATGTTCGTGCCGAGGTAGCCGAAGAGGTTCGTGACCACCGTGGTGTTGGTCGGGCCGTTGTTCGGGAACCCGTACGTGGGGCCGACCTGCAGTCGCGTGTTGGACACGTCGAAGCCTACCTTCCCGCCGTCCGTCCGCCGGGCCGTGACCTTGATGTAGTAGGCGCCGGAGGGGACGGACGTGACGTCCCACGCGCACGAGGCCAGGTGGTTGGTCTCCGGAACGAAGATCGGCCCGCCGGTGTTGATCAGCGTCCAGCCGCCGTTCTTGCCGTCCCCGTAGTAGACGTTCGCCTCCAGGGGCTTGTCGTCGCCGTCGGTGGCGCAGAAATCGATCGTGTAGCTGTTGCTGCTCCAGTTCTCGGACCCGCCGGTTTCGTTGGGATGCAGGATGGTCACGCCCGGCGCGTACACGCTGCGGTAGCGGTACTTGTAGTGGACGCGTTCGCCACGGGCCAGGTCCTCGTTCATGTTGCAGGCCACGACCACGTTGTCGTTGATCTCGGAGATGGTGTTCTGCTCGTAGACATCCAGCGTCGACTGCCGGCCGCCGTCGTCGAGGAGGGTGATCTCAAACGAGCTGACCTTGCGATAGGGCGCCTCCGTCGAGAACCCGTACGAATGCGGGCCGCGGTCCTGCTGCATCAGGTACGCCACGTCGTTGCTCGCGAAGGAACAGAGCGTGCGGTGGTAGATGTTCGTCGGGGGATGGAGCGGGAGGTGCGTGACCCATTCGCCGTCCGCCTTTTGAACCATGATCGCGTCGAAATCGTGGCCCTCCGCGTAATCGTTCACGGCCTCGCCGCCGCGCCAGTACATATCCACCTGCGCGAAGTACGCCAGCGGACCATCGGCCGACGCGACCACCGGCTTGTTCGCGTACGTGTCGGTCTCAATGTCCAGGTAGGCGCCTGAATCCTTCACCTCGTCGGGCGCGAAATGGGCGTCCGCCTCCAGGGTGCCGGCGATCCAGTCGTTGGTCTTCGAGCGGGCCAGGAGAAAGCACTGGGCGTAGCTGTCGTCCGGCAGGTTCGTCGGCGTGGTGCGCGGGACGAGGCGGGTGTACGCCTCGGGCATCAGGGGCGCATCTTCCTTGTCGTGGAAGATCCCGAAGACGTCCTGGGCCACGGGGCGGAAGCTTCCGCCCATGACGCCCTCGTAGTCGGTCATGCGGAAGTAGCCGTTGCCGCGCATCTCGACCACGTGGGGAAACTTGGGCTCCCCGAATTCATTGGTGCCGAACTGGTGGCCGATCTTGAAGCCCACGTGGTAGGAGCCCGGGCCGGGCACGCGGTGCGTGTAGTCGTCGTCGAAGATGGACCGCACGCCCGAGGCCGCGTTGGGCCAGGTGAAGAGGTACTCCTCGTAGGTCTTCAGGATCCAGTTGCCGTCGCGGAGGCTGTAGAGGTCGATGGGCTCGATGGTGGCGCTGCCGCGCGGCACCTGCTGGATGAACCAGCCCGCCTGGTCCACCAGGCCGTACCACCAGCCCGCGCGGAGGGCCACCTCGTTGTGGTCCTGGTACGTGCAGTTCGGGTAGTCCACCATGCCGTAGCACTCCTGCTCCGTGGCCCAGCCCATGTGGATCTCGTGCGTGAGGAAGGACAGGTTGGTGCGCGCGGGGTCCGAGCAGTTCAGGGCGATCTTTACGGCCTTCGTGCCGGAGGCCGGCCCGTTGGTGGGCACCGTGGCGAGGCGAAAGTACTTGTCCCAGTTCCGGTTGTATTCCGAGAAGTTCTCGTCGAACACGATGTTCAGGTTGGTCGGCCACTGGCCGTCGTAGTCGGTCACCAGCTTGCGCGGGAAGTTCTCGAGCGGCGTGCCCACGACGTACGTGTGGGTCCCCGGGAACGGCCCGGTGCCGAATTCGGCGCCGCTGTTGTCCTTCGTGCCGAGGACGAAGTACGGCTCGTTCGTGTCGATCTCGAGGGGCGAGCCGCGCTGCGTGCTCCAGAAGCGCGCGCAGTAGGCGTACTGGTCGAGCTCCATGTACCCGGGACCCTCGCCGGGCATGCGCCTGACGTGGATGGTGTTCGTCACCGTCAGTACGACGTCGTTGGTGAGATACCGGAACCGCCAACCCGCCACCACGGCCTCCACGTACGAAGCGTACTTCAGGTCGTTGCTGTTTCCGCCCGGGTAGCCGTAGGAGTAGATCCGCGGGTACTCGACCTCCGGGATGATGCCGGACGGGTCCTGCACCAGGGCTTCCGCGCGGCCTTTCAGGTAGCCGTGGATGTTCGTCGCGGGCTCTGCATTGGCCGTGGATCCCTCCAGGGTCGCCGAGTCGAAGTAGATATCGACCGCGCTCTGCTGGCCGGTGCCGCCGGAGTAGCCGCAGTAGCTCAGCTTGAGCGTCACGGAGGTCACGTCGCCGGTCGGATCGCCGTACCGGACCAGGTCCAGGTCGTCGAAGTAGACGTCGCAGGTGTTGGTGCCCCCCTCGGCGTCCCCGCAGGCCATGGCCCGGAACACGTATTCCCCCGCGTTCGTGATCGCCGCCGTGAAGGCCATGTCCAGCCACGACCCGGTCGGCGAGTTCGCGTTGTGGACGCTCTCGAAGTCCGAGATGCCGTCGGAGGACTCCAGCTTGATGCCGGAGACAAGCCACCCCGTGGGGTTCGCCAGCTCGTCGATGTACATCCGGCCCCGCGCCTCCACGACATCGCCCGAGTGCAGGTTAAGCACCTGGTACGCCTGGTTGAAACTCCAGCCGGTCCATGCGCCGGCCATGCGGAGCGAGTACAAGCCGCTGTTGACGACGTTGCTGGACACCTCGGCGGTCAGGTGGTCGTTGCCGACCACCCAGTATCGGAACGTGTTGGTGCCCTGCTCGAATCCCACGTCGTCCACCCTGGCCGGGTTCGCCCGCACCTCCACGTTGTCGAAGTACGCTTCGCAGGTGTTGGTGCCGTTGGTGCTGTCCCCGCAGACCATGCACCGGAACACGTAGAACCCGTCGTTGGTGATGACGGCGGTGAACGCGAGGTTGCTCCATCCGGTGTTGAAGGCATCGGCACGGATCACGGACTCCCTGGCGTAGTGGGTGAGCTCGTTCTCAAGCTTGATGCCCGCCACGGCCCACCCGTTCGTCGGGGCGCCGAGCACGTTGACGTTGACTCTCGCCTGGGCGCCGATCTCGTCGCCGGCCCTGAGGTACAGAACCTGGTAGGTCTGGTTGAAGCTCCAGCCGTTCGTCCAGGATCCCTCGAATTTCAGCGAGTAGTTGCCTGCATAGACGGTTTCTCTCTCGATCGTCACCTGAAGGTCGTCAGCCCCTGCCGTCCAAGCTTCGAGACTGCCGGACTCGAAGCCGCCGTTGTGCAGGCCGAACGATGTGCCGCTCAGATCGAAGAAGACCCATCCGTCCTGCGGCTGGGTCCAGCGCTGCGGCGTGCTCCCCACCGCGCCTTCGAGCACGGCCTCGAGATAGCCGGCGGCCGATGACGTCGAGGCGCTGTGCGACTTCCAGTACACGAACCCGACGGTCTGAAGGTCGTCGCCGGGCGCGATGGGAACGGTCTGGGAAATCGAGTTGGTGATCCATCCGTCCGCCTCGTAGGTGCCATGGATGCGCGCGCTGTAGTTCCGGTTGAAGGTGTTGTTCGTGGTCGCCTCGATCGCGAGCTGATCTGCTCTGGCATCCCAGCCCGCGAGGTCGCCGGTTTCGAAATCGGGGTTGGCGAGCGATGCGGCGCGGAGCGCGGAGGGGAGCGAAAGGACAAAGGCAAGGAGCAGGATTCGGTGCAGAAGCGAGCACCGGCCTGAGATCGCTCTCAATAAATGACAGCAAAAGACTGTCACGAGATACACCTCTCGTTCACAGCCACCTGGTTGATCCCGCCGAAGCTTGTTTTCAGAACGCCATCGAGGAACTACCAGTGGCTGAACATATACTATTTCCTAATATGCACACGTTAACACTAAGTGTCAACGCGAAAATAGGACTTATTGGCTACTGCTTTGTGGACTGCGTCGTACCCCTATAAATACACACAGGAAAGCATCTTATATAGACCGTCGCCCACCGAGAAATGCCCTGGAATTGGTTGCACGTGTGCACGCTTTAGGGCAGAATGGCGATTATGGACAGGCGTGTGACCATCAAGGACGTGGCCCGCATCGCCGGCGTCACCCACACCACCGTCTCCCGTGTCATCCACGACGACGCCCGCATCAGCGACGCCACCAAGAAGCGCGTGCGGAAGGCCCTCGTTCACCTCGACTACCAGCCCAACCTTGTAGCCCGGGGGCTCGTCAACAACAGAACCCAAGTGGTCGCGCTCATCTCCCCGGAGCTGAGCCCTTTCGCCCTTCCGGTCGTCCGCAGCGTCGCGGAAAGCTGCTCCAAACGCGATTACGCCATGATGCTCTTCCCCACCAACACGTGGGTCAGGGAGAGCTTGTCGTTCGAACATGTCTCCCAGAACTGGCTCGTCGACGGCATTCTCGTGTACAACCTGATCTACCACGACAAGGTGCCGAAGGAGATCCTCGCCCTTCAGTCCACGAACCTGCCGTTCCTTTTCATCAACAAGTTCCTCGAAAGCAAGGAGGTGAACGCGGTCGGCGTCGACAACGACTACGCCGTTCAGTTGGCGGTGGAACACCTGGCCGCCGCCGGCCACAAGCGCATCGGCATGCTCTACGGGAACCTGACCTCCGTGGACGGCATGGAACGTTACCAGGCCTTCCGGTCCTCCCTGGGCCGCCTCGGCCTGCCGTGGGACGAATCCATCGCCGCGTGCGGCTACTGGTACGAGGAGAATGCGCGCGAAGCGATGGGCAAGATCCTGGGCCACCCGAATCCCCCGACGGCCATGTTCTGCGCGAACGATGTCATGGCCATGGCCGCGGTCCAGGCGATCCGTGCGCGCGGCCTCGAGGTGTCGAAGGATATCGCCGTGGTGGGGTTCGACGACCTGGAGGCGGGGCGCTACTTCCCCGTCCCGCTCACCACCATCCGCCCCCCGCTTTTCGAAGCGGGGAACCAGGCCTTCGAACTGCTCATGGACCTGATCCAGGACCCCACCCGCCCCCCCCGCCAGATCCGCCTCAAGTCCGAACTCATCGTCCGCGCCTCTTCCGTCCGGCCGTAACCACAGTCGTCCTCGCTTGCCCGCCGTAGCCTCGGCGAAGGCGGGTCGTCGTCCTCGCTCGCCCGTCGGAGCCTTGGCGAAGGCGGGTTCTCGTTCTCGAGCGCCCTTCAACGCAAAGGCGCAGAGGAAGACGCAAAGCCGCAAAGGGCAGACCCGGCACGCGTTTTGTCTTGAAAAGCCTGCGCGTACGAATAATGTATGCACGCTTTCCTTTGAAGGCGGGGACGTAGCTCAATTGGTCAGAGTACCAGATTGTCGATCTGGGTGTTGCGGGTTCGAGTCCCGTCGTCCCCGCCACCCTACTTCGCTCTCGAAACCGGCTGCCGCCGATTTCGGAGCTTCGTAGGGTTGGCACCCGCGATTCCCACAAGGGGCGAAGGCGGGTCGTCCCCGCCCGTTTTCGTTTTTTCCAATGCTTGGAAGAATCCCGCAGAAATCTTCCAATCATTGGAAGAAATCATCCTCCGTTGCCTCCGGTTCCCGCTTCTCTTCCTTTTTGTTTCGCCTCCGGGCCGCGCATCGTGGTTACGTGGTGCCCCATGTTGACCATCACCGGCATGACCAAGGCCTTCGGCGCGCGCGTCCTGTTCGAGGACGTATCCCTGCAGGTCAACCGCGAGGACCGCATCGGGCTGGTCGGCCCGAACGGCTCCGGCAAGTCCACGCTGTTCTCGCTGGTCCTCGGCGGCTGTACGCCGGATGCGGGCGCCGTCGCCGTCGAGCGGCAGGCGAGTCTGGGCCACCTGCCGCAGGAGACCGCGCCGGTCGGCGGCGAGACCGTCCTCCAGCTCGCGACCGGCGTGACGCCGGAGATGGTCGAGCTGCAGCGCCGGATGAAGGCCTTCGACGCCGGCCACGACGCCGAGTCGGACGATTTCCACGCCGTGCAGGCGCGGTTCGACGCGCTGGGCGGCTACCAGCTCGAGCCAAAGGCCAAGACGATCCTGAAGGGGCTTGCGTTCCGCGAGCGGGACTTCGACCGGCCGCTGGCCGAGATGAGCGGCGGCTGGGTCATGCGCGCGCACCTCGCGCGCCTCCTCGTCCAGCAGCCGGACCTGCTGATGCTCGACGAGCCGACCAACCACCTCGACCTCGAGGCCCTGCAGTGGTTCCAGGGCTACCTGAAGTCGTACCCCGGCGCGATCCTGCTGATCTCCCACGACCGCGAGTTGCTGAACCAGCTCGTCGGCGGCATCGTGGAGATCCGCCAGCGGAGGCTGATCCGCTACCGCGGCAACTACGACGACTACCTCCGCCAGCGCGAGGCCCAGGAGGAGCAGCTCCTCGCCGCCTACAAGACCCAGCAGCGGAAGATCCAGCAGCTCCAGGAGTTCGCCGACCGCTTCCGCGCGAAGAACACCAAGGCCTCGCAGGCGCAGTCGAAGCTCAAGCAAATCGAACGCATGAAGAAGATCGAGGCGCCCGTGCGCGACCACCGCGCGATCAAGTTCCGGTTCCCCCAGCCGCGGCGCAGCGGGCACCGCGTCATCACGCTGAAGGACATCCACCACGCGTACGGCGAGAACGTCGTCTACCGCGGCATGGGCTTCGAGGCCGAGCGGGGCCAGCGCCTCGTGCTGGTCGGCCCGAACGGCGCCGGCAAGTCGACCCTGCTCAAGCTCCTGGCCGGCGTCCTGCCGGTCCAGTCCGGCACCCGTGAGCTGGGCCTGCACGTGAAGGCCGGCTACTACGCCCAGCACCGCGTGGAGATGCTGGACCCCGGGCGCAGCGTGCTCGAGGAGGCGCTCGACACGCCCCAGCCCATGCCCGAGGAGTTCGCGCGCACCGTCCTCGGCTCGTTCCTGTTCAGCGGCGACGACGTCTTCAAGCCGGTCGCCGTCCTCAGCGGCGGCGAGAAGAGCCGGCTCGCGCTCGTGAAGCTCCTGCTCGATCCGCCCAACCTCCTGCTCATGGACGAACCGACGACGCACCTGGACCTGTCGAGCATCGAGGCGCTCCTCGGCGCCCTGCGGCCCTACGAGGGCACGCTCCTCTTCATCAGCCACGACGTGTACTTCATCCGTCAGCTCGCGCGCCAAGTCCTGCACATCGACGCCGGCCGGCTGACGCTCTACCCCGGCGACTACCAGTACTACCTCGACAAGACGCGCGCGCCCGCCTTGCCGGCGGCGGGCAGGGCGAAGGCCGGGGCACCGCCGGAGAGATCGCGCAAGCGGCTCGAGGCCGAGGCGCGCCAGACGCGCTCGCGAGAGCGCCGCGCGCTGGAGAAGGCAGTGGACCGGCTCGAGAAGAACATCGCGCAGCTGGAGCAGAAGCAGGCGGAGCTGGCGGCCGAGCTGGAGAACCCCGAGACCTACCAGAAGCCCGGCCGCGCCGTGGCGGTCAACCGCGAGATGCATTACGTCATCGAAGACCTCGGTCGGGCGACGAAGGAGTGGGAAGCCGCCGCCACGCAGCTCGAGTCCCCGCCCGGCGACGGAACTTGAACCGCGGATTTCGCGGATAACGCGGATGTTAAACGGACGGACGCCGCCTCTTTGCCGTTGGCGCTGCTTTCTTTCCAATGTTTGGAAAAACGGACGGGAAAACTTCCAACCATTGGAAAAATCGGCGCGAAATCTTCATCATCGGAAAACGCCGCGTCTTCTCCTACTCTTCACCGTCTCCCTCCGCCTCTTCCACTGACAACTGACAACCGATAACTGAGAACCGAAATGCGCTCCGCGCGTTTCTCCTTGCCTGCCACCTTGCCCCCTGTCTTTACTGGTCGCCCGGAGAGGGATGAAGAAAACGCCGACAATCTACGTCATTGGCGGACCGAATGGTTCAGGGAAGACGACCTTCGCCATGGAGTTTCTGCCGAAGATCGCGGGGTGCCGCAACTTCATCAACGCGGACCTGATCGCCGGGGGACTTTCGCCGCTGGACGTGGATGCGGCTGCCATTCGGGCGGGGAGGATATTCCTGGGTCAGATCGAGGAGAACGTCCGCGAAGGCCGTAGTTTCGCCTTTGAAACCACGCTATCCGGGCTCTCCTATCTCGGGCTGCTACGCAGAGTGCAGAGGAAGGGCTATCAGATTCGCCTCTTCTTCCTCTGGATCCCAACGGTTGAGCTGGCCCTCAAACGCATCGCGGAACGGGTTCGACGTGGGGGCCACGACATACCCGAGGCCACCGCACGGCGGCGGTACGGAAAAGGGCTAAGAAATCTGTTTCAGCACTACCTTGCCATGGCCAGCTACTGCGCCGTTTTCGACAACTCCTCAGCGGATCCCGTTCTGGTCTATGAACGGAAGCCCGGCAGAGAAACCGTGCTTCAGCCGGCCGTATTTGAGAGAATGAAGAGACAAGCGGGGATAACCAGATGAAAGCTGCTCCGAGAGCGTCTCGAGAAGGCTTGAAAGCTGAGCGGGCTCTGAAGAAAGCTGTCTCCGCCGTCGTCGAGGAGCATCGCCGGCTGGGCCTGCCGATCGCCATCATGCGCAAAGGCAAGGCCGTGTTCGTGTCTGCCGAGAAGGCCCTTGCCGCGGTGCGCGAAGACAGGGCGTCCTATGCGGCAAAGGGCCGGAAATAAGGCGGATTGCGCTTGCCGCAAAAAGGGCCAGAAAGCGCAAGGGGAAAGCCGCGACCGTTTCTGTTCACTGCCCGACTCACAAAGTCAGCCGGGCCAGCGCGCCGAGGATGGCCGCGCCCGGGTCTTCCCCCAGCACGAGGTAGTAGGCCGTCGCGCCCAGGAGTCCGTGCACAAGGCCGACGGCCCAGAGGTTCCGGCGCTTCTCGTAGATCCACGTGAAGCCGATCCCGCCGGCCAGAGTCAGCAGCATCAGCGTCCAGTTCGGGAAATGCGCCAAGCAGAACAGCGCGGCGGCGGCCAGGACCCGCGCGGGGAGCCGCGGCACCAGGTCCCTCAGGTTGCGCGTGACGAGGACCTGGAGAACGAACTGCTGGGCAAGGCCCCACAAGGGGTAGATCGCCATGACGAGCCAGAACGTACGCGGCGGCGGAAACCGCCCGGAAGTCCAGCCCACGAGCGTGAGGGGCACGAGGGCGACCGCGGCGAAGACGGCGCTGGCGATGATCGCCGGGCGGAACCCGGCCAGCCTGAGCCCCCAGGCGGACGCCGTGCCCGGGCGGGTCGCCAGGCGCCAGGCGAAATAGCCGATCCACGGCACGGCCACCGCGGCGCTGAAGTACATGTGCATCTGCCGCAGCGGCCCCTCGGGCATGCGCAACGCCACCAGCTCCAACCCCACATGTCCCACCGCCGTCAGGATCGCCAGCAACAGCTCAAGCCGGGATGGCGCCTCCGCGGATGGATGACCGGATGTCATGGCCGCCGGAATCCTACGCGTCCGCCGCCGTCGTGCCAAGGCGCCCTGCGAGCTCCTCGTGAAGAAGCGTCACGGAACACCCAAGAAATGGCCGAAAAGAAAGTTTTTTCCATTTTGACAAGAAAGTGCTTGTGGCGGGATCGCACAGGGCTATCTATGATAGCCAATGAGAAAGGTTACGTCACACGCCCACCTGTCCTCAAGGGACTTTATCCTGAGCCGGAGTAGACACTCCGTTTTGCTGGGACGCTTCCTCTGGCTGTACGAATCTGAAACGCTTCAAACCACCCCGCGCAGAAAGCCTTGGTGGCCGAGGTTCTGGAAAGCCATTAGAGGATACTTCGGGGCTCTGAAAGGGCTGGCTGGAATCCTCGCCCCGACGCTCAGACGATTCCTCAGTTAGAACCTAGCCGTCCGGGTCAGCCCATTGCAGGAGGGTCACGCTCCA
>JAZDKK010000070.1:0-31929 GCA_043803015.1 Verrucomicrobiota bacterium | reverse complement strand
ATCTGCCGGATCACGGAGGGTATCTCCAGATGCTGGCCCGGGTCGTGGGGGGTGTCGTGGAGCGACCCTTGCTGCCGGGCAATCGGATCGATCCGTTGGTGAACGGAGATGAAGCCTATCCGGCCATGCTGGAGGCGATCCAACAGGCGCGCCAGACCATCTCCTTCGTGACCTATATCTTCGATCGGGACGAAGTCGGGATGGCCTTTGCGCATGCGCTGGGTGAGGCCGCGCGCCGGGGCGTGGAAGTGCGTGTGCTGATTGACGCGACGGGGACTCGGTATTCCTGGCCCACCATTCTCCACACGCTGCGACGAGAGGGGGTGAAGTATGCACGGTTTCTCCCGTCGTTGGCCTTGTGGCATCTGATGTCGATGAACATGCGCACCCACCGGAAGATCCTGGTGACGGATGGGCGCGTGGGATTTACCGGCGGCATGAACATTCGAGTGGGACACTGCCTTCAACGCCAGCCGCCAAGCCCGGTACAGGACATCCATTTCCGGGTGGAGGGCCCCGTGGTGACCCAACTGCAGGAAGTGTTCGCCGATGATTGGCTGTTCACGACCGGCGAATCCTTGCGCGGCGATTCGTGGTTTCCCAAGACCGAAAGCGCGGGGCAGGTGTTGGCGCGAGGCGTGACCGATGGCCCGGACGAGAATTTCGAGAAGCTTCTTTGGACGCTGTTGGGTGCGCTTTCGATTGCCCGCCATTCCGTTCGGATCGTGACGCCCTATTTCCTGCCCGACCCTGCCGTGGTCTCCGCCCTGAATCTGGCAGCCATGCGGGGTGTGCAGGTTGATATCATTCTGCCCTCACGGGTCAATCTACCCTTCGTCCTGTGGGCCTCCCGGGCGATGTGGTGGCAAGTGCTCCAGCATGGATGCCGGATGTGGCTGACCCCGCCTCCATTCGATCACTCCAAACTCATGCTGGTGGATGGCTGCTGGGTGCTGCTGGGATCGGCCAACTGGGATCCCCGAAGCTTGCGCCTCAACTTCGAGTTCAACCTGGAATGTTACGACGTTGAACTTGCCCGGCGGCTCGACCAGTGGGTCGAGACGAAACGGGAGGGCGCCCGTCCTGTGACGTTGGAGGAGGTCGACGGCCGCTCACTGCCCGCTCGCCTGCGCGACGGCATGGCGCGATTGCTGTCGCCGTACTTGTAGTCCGGGACGTAGGCGCGGCTAACCCCATCTGGACTGGATTCATCAAGTCCGGCATGGGGGAAACACCCCATAGAGACCACAGGTTTTCTCGCTTAAATTACCGGCTATGAAAAATAGCCAGATCTTGCCAGCGTGCGAGTCAGCCGGCGCACCCCTGCCATCCCCAACGAATCCGCCCCGCCACATTCTCGTGGCCGGCGTCCTCGCCATCGTCATGCTCATGCCGAGGATGAGTGTGGGCAAGGAGTTCGAATCCACAGACAAACCCAAATCCGAACCCGCCCTGAAGGCATCCGATTCCACACCCGGACCCCGACCCACGACCTATGAGGGATCCGGCCCACAGCCCAAGGTGGGGTCGTCAGAAGAAACCGTGACGGGGGAGACGTGGGGCGATCGTAGTTACGTAATCCCTGCCATCGAAGTGGTCACGTTTGAAGCCACGCTGAACTTGTTTGACCGGACTTTCTTGGAGGAAGGTACGTACAACTCCTCGTTCGAGAGCTTTAAGCGCAATGTCAAGATGTCACCGCGGATCGATGCCGATACGTTCCAGATCAATCAGCTCTACCATCCGTACCAGGGTGCGATGTATTTCGGCTTCGGGCGCTCGGCGGGCCTCAGCTTCTGGCAATCGCTGCTGTACAGCATCGGCGGCAGCGAACTCTGGGAGGTGGCGGGCGAGACCACCCTGCCTTCCTTCAACGACCATATTGCCAGCGGCATCGGCGGAGCCTTCCTGGGTGAGCCGCTCTTCCGCATGGCCAGCCTGGTGCTTGAAGGCGGAGGCGAGAAGCCCGGCTTGTGGCGGGAACTGGGAGCCGCGGTCATCTCCCCGCCCACGGGCATCAATCGCCTCCTGTTCGGCAAGCGTTTCGACAAGATATTCCCAAGCCATAACCCGCCGACGTTCACGCGGCTGCGGCTGGGCGTGAGTACGACGGTCCGCCAGTCGGACAGCGGACCCTCGGAGGCGTACAATCGGCAGCAGGCGACTCTTGATTTCCTGATGGCCTACGGACTTCCCGGCAAACCCGGCTACACCTATGATCGCCCGTTCGACTACTTCAACTTTGAATTCGCGGCCGGCAACGGCCAGGGCGCCTTTGAGAATATCATGAGCCGCGGACTTCTCTACGACACCGGCTATGAAGTGGGCGACGCCTATCGCGGCTTGTGGGGCCTGTACGGGAGTTACGATTACATCTCGCCGAAGATCTTCCGGGTCTCCAGCACGGCCCTCTCGCTCGGAACCACGGCACAATGGTGGATGAAGAAGCACGTGGCGCTGCAGTACACGGCCCTCGGGGGCGTCGGGTACGCCGCGGCCGGCACCATCCGCGGCAACATACCAGACACCCCCGAGGGCGGGCCGGGGGAGCGCGACTACCGCTATGGCGCCACGCCGCAGGGGCTCCTTGCTCTCCGCCTCATCATCGGCGATCGGGCGATGGTGGACATGAACGGACGCGAGTACTACATCAGCGACGTGCACGGCACCAGTCCGGATGGCCACGAGCTGATCGGACGAGCGAATATCGGGCTCACCGTGCGCGTGTTTGGCCAACACGCCCTCGGCCTCCAATTCACTTCGACGAGTCGGGACTCCCACCAGGTCGGCGCAGCGGAGCGGCACCAGTCGGAGGAAACCGCCAGCATTGTTTACACCGTCCTCGGCGACATCAACTTCGGCGCGGTCGAATGGTAGTCAAGGCGCCGGGTCGGGTGTTGTTGGAGCGCCTTGAACCACGGTAGGGTTACACCCCATGGAAACCAACTACGCCATCGCGTACATCTTGTCACAGGGATGAAAAGGCGGGGCGTTCCATGAGCGGGAGATCAACGATGAGAAACATCCTTCTGGCAATGGTTCTTGGAATCCTCCTGAGCGGCTGCTGTGGGGGGTTTTGGAGAGGCGCTGCCGGGGGCGCGGTGGGCACCAGCGCCGTATATGAATTGGAAGCGCACCATCAAATGGAAAGACTCGATGACGACCTGAAGAATAAGCGCATTGACCAGAAGGAATACGATATCCGCAAAAACCAGATTGAACGGGGATCGCTCGTCTACTGAGCCGCCTGGACGCGGCGTAAATAGGGTTCGATGGTGCAGTGTTGACGGGGCGATCGTCGTTAAAGGCACGGAAAGGACGCCATGAATAGGATCATCTCTCTTGTCTTGGCTGTTATTGGTGTTGTGCTCATCGTCTTCGGGATTGCCGCCACAGACTCTTTCAGTTCCGACGTTTCCAGGTTCTTCACCGGGGCCCCAACCGACAAGGCCATCTGGATGCTCATTGCAGGAATCATCGCCGCGGCGGTTGGCTTGGGCGGCCTGGCGTTTACATCGCGCAGTCCGAAAGAATAGCTTTCCTTGCGGGGCGTACGGAGCATGGGTGCTTCATGACATACATCTGCCGCTGTGAAGATGGCCCGGCCGAGGGCACGGAGTTCAGGGACTACGGGCCGCCGGTGAAAGTCGACCTCTCTCACGAAGGGCAGGTCCTCAAGTACCGCCTCAGCAACATCCTGGATGGGCGGTGCGATTATCAATTTCTCGGTTTGTCGGATGACCGGAGCGCCTCTTCGCTTGCTTCATCTGACCTGTCCTTTTCGAAGCCGGCCTGATACCGCTGCCGTGCAAAGCGGCGGTGGGGAAAGCGCACATGAACGTCCTTTCCTTCTACCGGCTCGGCATTCTCGGCAAGGAACGTTTCCAATACTGGAAGCTCCTTCTTTGGGCTCAATTCCGATGCCCCCGGCTGATTCCCGACGCCGTCATCCTTGCCATCTACGGCTACCACTTCCGGAAAACCTGCGAACGGCACGTGTCGTAGGGAGAACCGACCGGCCCAGTTCTCAGCACGTGGATTTCGTGCAACCAATCCAGGATCCGGTTCCAACTCGTTCTCGTTAGGGGCGCCAGTCCTGTGCCGCGGATTTCCTCAGGTGTCTACCCAAAACTGAACGAACCCCAACGCGTTTTGGAACCCCATCGGATAGGAAGAGCCGGGAGGGGAAGTTCTTGCTCCCAGATTGCCCCCGGATTCAAGGAAAGGCTTGGAAACAAAGGTGGTGGCCAGAGTCGGAATCGAACCGACGACACACGGATTTTCAGTCCGTTGCTCTACCAACTGAGCTATCTGGCCACTCGCAGAAGGCAGATACTACGCAGGAATGACTCGATGTCAACCTTCGCGGCGGGGAGGGGAGGCGGGCCGGCGGTCTCGCCAAATTGCTCTTAACAGAAACGGGAGGTCGGGTATATATACGTATAGCTCTGCGGACTGGTCAGACTTGGGGATCAAATACACCGAGAAAGAGCTCGTAAGAGTAACTGCCCGTAAGCTTCTGACCCGACCGCAGAGCTCTTCTTTTTTGTCCGGGTCCCGCCGCTCCTCAAGTCGCATAACGCTCTTTGGTTGAGGTAGATACGTCTTCCGGCCGCGCGATCAATCCTCGTCTTCGAGGATGCCGTCGGCGAGGGTCCGCTTCATGGAGCCGAGGTCGCCCATCTTCTGGCAGGTCTGCAGGAAGCTTTCGAGCACCAGCAGTTCCTCCAGGGCGATGAGGCGGACCACGCTCTCGTGCCGGGCGGCGGAGGTGAGGGTGATCCTGTTGTCTTCCAGGCTCAGGGTAAACACCATGTCTTCTTTTCGGGCCTGGTACACGGGAGGATCCTGCCCGAGCTGGTACACGAAGAACTCCTCGGAACGGAAGGCGCCGACGAGCCGCAAAAGCATGAACTCCGCAAGGTCGGCCGTCGGGAACTCCAGCGGGATGGTCTTGCTCAACGCTTCCTTCTCCGCCGCGGCGGCGGCCCGCAGTCCCGACCGCTCGTCGAGGGCCTTGACGAGGAGCGGCGGGGCGAGAAGCGTCGTCAGGGCCGTCATCATGATGGCCACGCCGAAAATCTCGGACGTGATGACCCCGGTGGACAGCCCGATGCCGGAGATGATGAGCGCGACTTCGCCGCGGGGCACCATGCCCGCCCCCACGCGATAGGCCCCCAGCCTGTTGAATTCCATCAGCCAGGCGGGCAACCCGCACCCGATGACCTTGGCCGCGATCGCGGCGACGGTGTAGACCAGGCCGAAAACGACCATGCCCTTCATGGCCCCAAAGTCCACCATCATGCCCATGACGCAGAAGAAAACGGGCACCAGGAGAGTGTAGGCTCCGCGCAGGTTGTGCTGTATCGCGTGCGCCACGTCCGTGCGCGAAAGGGAAAGCCCCATGATGTAGGCGCCGATGATCATGGCCAGCCCGGCCATCTCCACGATGCTGGCCAGCACCAGGGCCAGGCCGAGCGCCATAATGGCAATGCCCTCCGGCGACCGGAAATACTTCAGCCCGCGCGAGATGCTGCGGGCCGAGATCAGCCCCACCACCGTACAGATAAGCCAGAACCCGATGGCCTTGGCGGCCACGACGCCGATATGCCCCCAGTTGACGGATCCATGGACCGCACCCACCTTTGTCATGCCGACGACGATGGCCAGCACGACGATGCCGAGGACGTCGTCGAGCACGGCGCCTGCCAGGATGGTGACGCCCTCCGCGGAATCACTCTTCCTCTTTTCGGAAAGGATTCGGGCCGTGATCCCTACGGAGGTGGCCGTCGAAATCGCCCCGAGGAACAGGGCTGTGGGATCCATGAAGGAATGGGCAAACCCGAAGAGTATCGCACACAGGCCGCCGAAGGCGAAGGAGAACACGACGCCCCCGACCGCCACCGCCGCGCCGACGCCTGCGAAACGCAGGAAGGTCGCGAGATCGGTCTCCAGCCCCGAGGAGAACAGCAGGAGGATCGACGCTACCGTCGCAAGGGCGTACAGCTCAGGGGAGATCGGGCCGAGCGTCTGGTCGATCGGGAAGAGGGGCCCGATCCCCGGGACTTCCATGCGGCCCAGGGCGTAGGGCCCGATGAGCATGCCGGACGCCAGTTCGCCGAGGACGGCGGGCAGCCGCAGCCAGTTCTGGAAGATGAAGCCCCCGAGCCGCGCGGCGATCATGATGACGGCCAGCTGCAGCACGAAGTGCTGCATCAGGAATTCCATGGTTTGCGGCACCTGTTCCGCGGCTGCCACCGCCAGGGTGCTGAGAACTGGATCGAGAAAGGGCACGCTTCTCCGCCGGCTAGCTGGAGAGAATCTCGATGATCTCTTCGGGTTGCGCCGCGTTCAGGATGCGCTCGCGCACGCCGGCATCGCTGAGATGCCGGCTGATCTCCGCCAGGAACTGGATGTGGGGGCCGGTGCGCGTGTCCGGCGAGAGCGTCATGACGAAGATCTTGGAGGGCTGATTATCGAGGGCGCCGAAATTCACGCCCTCCTTCTTGAGGGCGAGGGCGGCGATCAGGCTGTCCACGCGGTCCGTCTTGCCGTGCGGGATGGCAATGCCGTTCTGCATGCCCGTGGACATCTTCTTCTCGCGCTCCAGGACGGCCCGCAAAGCTTCCTTGCGGTCCTTGGGGTCCTTGATCTTCCCCGCGGCCATCAGCAGATCGATCATCTCCTCGATGATCCCTTCCTTGGTGCTGCTCTTCAGCTCCATGAGGACCGTATCCCGGGAGAGCGCTTTCTTGAGGTTCATGTGCCGCTCCTTAGACTTAATCGGAAAGCCGCTATTCTCGTCACGGTAGGCGCGGCGTCAATAGCATACTCCGCACAAATAAACCTTGCGTATTTCGCCATTCCGGGCGTGTGCCGGGCGGCACAGCCGGTCTTGCTGAAGGGCGGCGGTGGCGGTGGCGGGCGACACTCCACGTTGCATATTTCCTTCCGAGTGCTATAAGAGTATGGAGCAGCTTCTCAAAGCCAAGGCCATAACGGAGGAGGCGGGCGATGGCTCCCATCGTTAGTGATGTGTTGCCGGATGCTGCACGGCTCAAGAAAGGATCGATGCACAGGATTATCAACCATCTCATCCAACTGCAGGAACTCGTGGTCGCGCGCGCCCAGCAGGAGGCGTCCATGCAGGGAGCGCGACTCGCCCAGCTCGACTCGTCCATCGACACCCTGTTCAAGGAACTCCCCTCCACCGTGGCCAACCAGTACCGGAAGATCGAGAAGAAGGGCCTTCTGGCCATTGTCCCCATCGCCAACGGCGTCTGTTCCGCGTGCGGGATGGCCCTGCCCGTGAGCATGGTGCACGCCGTGCACGCCGCCGACGCCCTGCACTACTGTCCCAACTGCGCCCGACTGCTTTACTACCCTGAGTCTTCCCCGCGCCACATCGGCAGACGCAAGCGCAGAAGCGAGCCGCCGAAGGTCGGCATCGAGCGTTTCTCATCGCCGGAGCTGATGATCCCGCAGCTGGCGTCCGTCGAGCGGGACGACGTCATCGGGGAGCTGTGCTCCAAGATGGAGGCCGAGGGCTTTGTCGACAACGGGGCGAGGCTCTTGGAGGAGGCGCTCAAGCGCGAGGCGATCATCAGCACGGCGGTGGATCACGGACTGGCTTTCCCCCACGTGCGCGGCGTCGAGGGCGGCGGGCTCACGCTGGCCCTGGGGCTGAGCCGCAAGGGCATCCGCTTCGACGGGCCCGGGCGGGCGCTGACGCGCATTGTCTTCTTCATGGTCATCCCTACCGCGGCGAGCGCCTTCTACCTCAAGCTGCTCTCGGGCCTGGCGCAAACGTTCCAGAAAGAAGAGGCGCGGGAGAAGCTCTTCGAGGCCGATACCCCCGAGAAGCTCTGGAAAGCCCTGATCCGCACCACCAAGGCCACCATCCAATAGACATCCGGACGGGGGACTACGGACCCCGGAGATCAGGCGGAGGGATCTTCGAACGGCGGACCTGCCCGTCGGTGTAGAGTATGTTGTACCGGCCGAGGTGGGGTGGGGGGAGCTGGTCCGACAGCGCGTTGAGCTCCACCAGCATCCACGTCGCAGGACCGGGGGGGTGGAGCTTCTTGCCGTTGAGCTGAACGTTCCAGAGGTAGGTCAGGCCCAGCGAGCCGTGGTACGCCGGGGCCGCAGGGCACACGCAGACCTCTCCGCCGGCCCCGTACGGCTGAAGCACGACGGCGAGGCTGTCGTTGTCCTGCTTCGGGTCGTCCGGGAAGAAGGCCAGGCGCGGCAGTGTGCCGTGGTCGATCTCGTACATCTCCAGCGCGGAGTAGATGCGGTGCAGGTTGGCGGCGCACCGGCGGGCCAGCATCTTCTGGTGGACGACGAAGAAGCCGCCGACCGCCAGCCCCGCCAACAGCACCAGCACGACAAGCAGCTCGATCAGGGTAAAGCCTTGCTGGGGAAACGGTTGGTGCGGAGAAGGCTGTCGACCACTTGCCATGACCGGACCAGCGTAGAGGGGACGCGCCGCGCCGTCAACGGAGAAGATCGTTGTGGAGCATCTTGGCGAAGGGCGCGGGCCATTCGGACGGTGGCGTGGACGACTGCACGCAGCGCTTGAGATAGGTCAGGCATCGCTTGGTCTCGCCGTTCAGGTAGTAGCGGAGGGCCACGGCGAGGTAGGCGTCGTTCTGGAACTGGCGCGGCATGTTCTCGACGGCTGAGACGAGGTCCGCCGGCGGCTTGTCGCCCGCCAGGCAGTTCATCGCCTCGCGGATCGGCCCGTCGGCCGGGGGATCCCGCAGTCTCAGGACTTCAATGGCGCCCTTCTCGTTCCCCTCCAGCAGCAGCAGGCTCAGGTACTCGAGCTGGGCCAGGCTCGCGATGGCCGGCGACGCATCCGCATTCGTCATGATGCTGCGGTAGTTCGTCATCGCTTGCTCACGGCTGTTGAGCATGGTTTCGCAGCGGGCCTCGTCCAGCTCTGCGATCGCGGCGGTCCGGCGGTCGCCGAGCGTCCGGCTCAGGTCCATTGCCATCTGGAACCCGTCGCGCGCGGTCTTCCAGTCGCCCGCCGTCATCGCCTTGCGGGCCAGCCGTATCTCGTTCCAGGCCCGGGGCGCATCCGTTGCGACGGAGCCGCTGTCCGCACGGGCCAGGACGTACAAGGCATTCTTGAGATGCGCGCGGGTCAGGAGGTCTTCGTAGCGGGCCCGGAGCAGCTTGTGACGGTAGATCAAGGCGATGCCCAAGCCCACCAGGACCAGCGGTATCGCAGCCAGGAGAGCCCGCTGGTGTCGACGGGCCAGATGCCGGACGTGGTCCAGCGGCGAGAAATGGTGGGCGCTGACGCGGCGCCCCGCCAGCGCCCGCTCCAGGTCAACGGCGAACGCTTCAGCGTCCGCGTAGCGGTCCTTCGGGTTCTTCTCCAGGGCCATCAGCATGACCGCCTCGAGTTCCGGCGAGATCTCCTTCCGGAACAGCCGGGGCCGCCGCGGCTGCTCGTTCTTGACGGCCTCCAGCACGTCCTTGACCGGCGAGCAGTGCTGGGTGCTGTACGGAAGCACGCCGGCGACGGCCTCGTACAGGACGACGCCGAGGGAGTAGATGTCGCTGGCCGGCCCGACCCGTTCGCTCCGAGCCTGCTCCGGCGACATGTACAGCGGCGTGCCGGTCAGCGCGCCCGTCATGGTGCAGGAAGGCCAGTCGATCAGCTCCGCCACGCCGAAGTCCGAGAGCAGCGGCTCGCCGAACTCGTCGATCATGATGTTCGTGGGCTTGACGTCGCGGTGCACGATGTGGTGCATGTGCGCATACTGCAGCGCGCGCGCGATCTTGATGATGGTCTGCACGACCATGTTGAGGCTCATCGGCGTGTTTTCCAGCGCGTCCTCGAAGGTCTTGCTGTGCCGGATGGACTCCATGGCGATGTAGTGGTACGGCCCGTCCCTGCCCGTGGCGTAGATCGTCATGATATGCGGGTGCCGCCGCAGTTTCTTCGAGGCCTCGGCTTCGCGGCGGAAGCGCTCCAGCATGGTCTCGGAAACGCCGGGTCCTTCCTGGAACACCTTGAGGGCCACCTCGTGGCCGGTGGCGTCCGTGGCCAGGAATACGGTGGCCATGGCCCCGTGCCCCAGGCAGTCGGAGATCACGTACTCGCCGATCCGGAAGCCTTTGCCGGGGAACTTGGCCGAGGAGGAATCTTCCACGGGGATATCGGTGCCGTTCTTCGACTGGTTCGGCGTTGCCGTCATCAGGGGCTCCTGCAGCAGGCTCCGATACTCCTTAACACAGAAGAGGGCCGTTCGCCACCCTCGTTTCCGCGCCCGCCACTCAATCGCGCGTGATCTCGAGAATCTCGACCGGCTCGGTCGGCACGTTCTCGTGGGGGCCGCGGCGTCCTGTGGGCACCGACTTGATCTGGTCGACCACATCCATGCCCTCGACTACCTTGCCGAAGACGCAGTAGCCGTAAGCCTGGGGATTGGGGGCCGAGTGGTTGAGGAACGCGTTGTCGGCCACGTTGATGAAGAACTGCGAGGTCGCGCTGTTGATATCCGACGTGCGGGCCATGGCGAGCGTCCCGCGCTCGTTCTTCAGGCCGTTGCCCGCTTCGTTCCTGATGGGCGCGCGGGTCGGTTTCTGCACGAAGTCCTTGGTGAAGCCACCCCCTTGGATCATGAAGCCGTCGATCACGCGGTGGAAGATGGTGCCGTTGTAGTGCTTGCTCTCCACGTACTGAAGGAAGTTCTGCACCGTGACGGGCGCCGCCTTCTGGTTCAGTTCGACCTTGATGCTTCCCTTGGATGTTCGAATGGTGACCATGGGGTTCTTCTCCTCGGTGGGGGTGGGTGTTGTAGTCAGGGCGGAGCTGGCTGCAGGTGGCGACTGCGCCGCGCAGGACCACGCCCATCCGGCAACGAGTGCAGTCAAGACCGGGTACGAGATCAGACGCATAGCTTGGTTCTCCTGTGTCCGTTGTCTGCGGAGGTGTTCTCCGCGCGACCCATCGTAGACGAGGCACATCGTCCGCACAAGATAGACTGACGAGGGGAGGGGCACGCGGTGCGCCGAGTGGGACCAGTCCCGCAGAAATACGGCAGAAAACGTTTGTTTATTAGTACTATTCGTGAAAATCGTTGCAATTGACTGTTGACACGGCGGATCTTTTTTGGGATACATGCAACATAGATGTTCAGCGCGCA
The DNA here is from genome assembly GCA_043803015.1 of Verrucomicrobiota bacterium. Taxonomy (GTDB): domain Bacteria; phylum Verrucomicrobiota; class Kiritimatiellia; order CAIQIC01; family JAGNIJ01; genus JAZDKK01. Next base: position 20,761 of record JAZDKK010000070.1, on the reverse strand, counting down.
GTCCTGAGTCGGCCTGCGAAGCATCTCGGAGCTGAGTAGGAAAAGGTGCAAATAGGGAGTCGGAACGAAGTCCGGCCCCAACAAAGTACGGAGGGAGGTTGTGTGATGAAGTCGTATAAGTATCTGATCGCTGCGGCGGTGGTGGGGCTCACGCTGGTCGGTGCGGCGCAGGCGAACTTGTTGCTCAACGAGTCGTTTGAGACGATAGAACCCGGTGATACCAATTTCACCTGGCTGGCGGCGAACTGGTGGCGGGATCAGACCCCGGGTTTTGCGGACATGGTGGACCGCAATAACTGGAATCCCCGCTCCGGCTCTTGGGATATGCTTGTTAAAGGATGGAACTATACGAACTCGGGTCGTTTTGGACAGTGGGTGGGAAACGCCGTTCCCATCGGCACGATCCTGACGTTCTCGATCTGGGGTGACTGTGAGGCTGACTTCACCGCCAGTGATGTCAGGCTCGGCATTGAGCTGTTTTACACCGGTGGCGTGCTCACCAATTCGCAGAGCATCTACAGTGACTTCCTCCTTCAACCCGGCACGTATGGTCTGTATACGTTCGTCACAACGGCAACGGTTGCGAACATATACGGGATGTCGGCCTACGTTCATGTGGACAACGTCACGGCGGCAAGTGGCTCCCGGAGTGTCTACTTTGACGATGCGATGCTGGGGATCCCTGAGCCGACCGTGGCGGGACTGCTCGCTGTGGGGGGGCTGCTGTTCGCGGGTCTCCGGAGGCGCATGCGGAAGTAAGCAGACTGAACCAGGCAATAGTGTAAGGAAGGGCCGGTCTTCGGGCCGGCCCTTCGCTTTACTGGCTTGGTACGCCGTGGGCGCAGAACGGTCTTGCTGCGGGCTCGATGGCCAGATGAGCCCTGACAGCCGGTGCGCGTGACGCGAGTGTTTTTTTGCCTTGTAAGTTGCGTCCCCCTGTGTGAGAAGTCCCCTGTTAGATTGTCGTTTTCTGTGAAGAGGTGAACACTTCTCTCAGAGGGGGACAGATCATGATGCGCTCCTTGGCCCTTGTGCTGGCTGTGATCGGCTTGGCCGCGAATCCCGTGATGGCTGACTTGTCGAACCCCGGGTTCGAGATCGGATGCGAGCAGTTCGGGCCCACCGGCATTACGTACTGGGCGTGGGATGCTCCCCCTTCGTGGGGCCATGGCGGATCGTGGGGTGACCGCAACGTGCAAAGCTGGCGCAGCCACAGCGGCACAAACGAAGCGACGCTGAGGGACTGGGCCCAAACGAACTACGACTGCGGATGGTGGCAAGAGGTAACCAACAACCTGGGGGACCTCTCGATCTGGTCGGCCGGCGTCTGGGTTGCCAACGATAACGGCGGATGGGGTGGGGGGGTGTACACGAACCTCAGGTCCGAGCTGAAGATCGAGTTCTACAGCGGCGGTTTCGGCCCGGCCATCGGCGTCGCCACGAATGCCTTCGCGCTTCCCGGCCAAACTTGGACGTACGTTTCTCTGATCGCCACGGCCCCAGTGAACACGGCGTGGTCCCGCATCGTGGTGGCGGCGATCGGGCAGGGGCCCAACGGCGCGCTCCAGTTTGACGACACGACGCTGACGGGCGTGGCGATTCCTGAACCCGCAAGCTTCGCCTTGCTGGGGTGCGGCATCCTGATCCTGATTATTCGCCGCTGGCGCATGACCTAGACTTCTCACGAAGCGACGAGGCGGAGTGGCGCCCTCCGGGGCGCCACTTTTTTTCCACACTGGCCCTTGCCAAGGAACGGCGGAAGGGCTACCTTCTCCGGCTTGGTTGATCAGGAAGGTACGGAGCTGTTTGCAGCCATGAGAAAAGACATTCATCCGGAATACGGCGAGGCCACCATTACCTGCGCGTGCGGCAACGTAGTCCACACGCGTTCCACGGTGAAGGAAATGCACGTGAACACGTGTTCGCGATGCCATCCGTTCTTCACCGGGCAGGCCAAGCTGCTCGACACGGAAGGCCGTGTCCAGCGCTTCCAGAAGCGCTACGCTCGTTCGGCGAAGAAGTAGCTTTGCGAAGACGGGCCGGGTTCTCTCCCTGAGGAATCCGGCCCTTTTTCTGCCCCCCCCAAGGGGAATGGGTGACTGGCATCGCAGAGGACGGACCACGCAGGACACGACTATGATCGACAAGGCCCACATTGCCAAGCTGGTGGCGCGGCTCTCGGCTATCGAATCCGAGCTGTCCGACCCGGCCACGTGTGCCAACCAGCGGAAGTTCCAGGCGCTCCTGGTCGAGCACGCCCAGCTGAAAGACATCCGGGAGCGGGCTGACCGCTGCGCCAAGCTGGCTCGGGAAAGGGACGAAAGCCGCGCGCTCGCCGAGGCGGCCGAGACCGATGCGGAGCTCAAGGAGATGGCCCTTGCCGAGCTCCAGCGCACGGAGAAGGAGCTGCCCGGCGCGGAGAAGGAGCTGATGCAGGCGCTCCTCCCGCCCGATCCGGCCGACAGCCGCAACACGATTGTTGAAATCCGGGCCGGCACGGGCGGAGAGGAGGCGGCGCTGTTCGGGGCCGACCTGTTCCGGATGTACAGCAAGTACGCGGAGCGCCAAGGGTGGAAGATCGGCATGATCGACGCCAGCCCGTCCAGCCTCGGGGGGTATAAGGAAGTTATTTTCTCCGTCGAAGGAAAGGACGTGTACCGCACTCTCCGCTACGAGAGCGGCGGGCACCGCGTCCAGCGGATCCCGGTCACCGAAGCCAGCGGGCGAATCCACACGTCGGCGGCCACCGTCGCGGTCCTGCCGGAGGCCGAGGAAATCGACGACATCGAGATCAAGCCCGAGGAGCTCCGGATAGACATCTTCCGGTCCTCGGGGCCCGGCGGGCAGAGCGTCAACACGACCGATTCCGCCGTGCGCATCACGCACCTTTCCAGCGGCATCGTGGTGCAAAGCCAGGATGAGAGGTCGCAGCAGCGCAACCGGGAGAAAGCGATGCGGGTCCTGCGGGCCCGCCTCCTGGACAAGGTCCGGAGCGATGAGCGCGCGAAGCTGGCGGACGAGCGGCGCTCCCAGATCGGATCGGGCGACCGCAGCGAGCGAATCCGCACCTACAATTTCCCGCAGAACCGCGTCACCGACCACCGGATCAACCTCACCCTCTACACGCTGGACCGCGTGATCGAAGGGGAGCTGGACGCCTTGGTAACCGCCCTGCGCGATCGCGACACGGAACTGCGGCTCCAGAAACAGATGGCTTCGTAAGGCGGCGGCGACCGCCCTGAATTCGGGTCTGCCCATGCACGTTCGTCAGCAGCTCCACGTCCTGGCCGAGCGCTTCGCCGCGAGCGGCGTGCAGGAGGCTTCCCTGAAGGCCGAACTGCTCGTAAGCCATGTCCTGGGTTGCCGCAGGCTGGAGCTCCATGTTCGAGGCGCCGAGGATTTGGCGGAGCCCCGGCTTCGCTCGCTGACGAGTCTGGCGGCACGGGTGTGCCGCGGCGAGCCGGTTCAGTACGTGCTGGGCGAGACGGATTTCATGGGGCACGCGTTCAAGGTGGATCCGAGGGCGCTCATTCCCAGGCCGGAGACGGAGGTGCTCGTCGAACGCGTGCTCGCCCGCAGCGAGCTCTGGAATCTGGAGCGGCCGGCCGTGGCCGACGCGGGGACCGGCAGCGGGTGCATCGTGGTATCGCTGGCCCTGGCTCGAACCCGCGGCGTTTTCCTCGCCACCGACATCAGCGAAGAGGCGCTCGTCCTCGCCCGCGAGAACGCGCGGGCCCTTGGAGTCGGGGACCGCATCCGTTTTGTGAAGGCCGATGGGCTGGGCGACGCGGCGCACGGCGCCCTCGATGCCGTGGTTGCCAACCCGCCGTATGTTGACTCCAGGTCATGGGCGGACCTGCCGCGCGAAATCCGGGATTTCGAGCCCCGCGCGGCGCTGGACGGAGGCGAAGACGGCCTCCGGGTCATATCGCGGCTTGTGCCGCAGGCCTTCGGTGCGCTTAAATCGGGCGGGTCGTTGTTCCTCGAAATCGGCGAGGACCAAGCGGTCCGGGTCCAGGAGCTGATGAAGACCGCGGGGTTCGGCGAGAACCGGGTGCGGAAGGATCTGGCCGGCCGCGATCGCATCGCATGGGGCAGGAAGCCATGACAACACAACCGCACATCACTTCGCCGCTTCATTCCCGGCGGCGCCGCACGGGCTTGTCGGGTCCGGGCCAGACCGCGGTGGCCATCCTGCTGATCCTGGTGCCGTTCGTGATCATCCTCCAAGGCGTCTGGCTCGGGCAGAGCAAGGACCGGTTCGCCCCGTTCCTCGTGCAGTTCCAGCTCGAGCGGGTCCAGTGCGAGCACTGCGGGGGGCGCGGCGTGATTCGAGACAACAACTTCCCGGACCGGGTCACGCTCTGCCCCGTCTGCTTCGGCATCGGAGGGCACCAGTACCGGAAGCTGGACAAGCGGGATGCCCTGTGCCCGGCCTGCGGAGGGATGGGGCGCGTCATGGATTCGGGAAGCGGCACGGGGCGCGTGTGCATGCGCTGCGGCGGGCGGGGGCTCATCCGGGTGGAGCCGTAGGCGCGTGTTCGACAGGATATCCAACGCCCTGCAGAAGATCTTCAGGGACCTGCGCGGTTACGGCAGGCTCTCGGAACGCAACCTCCAGGACACGCTGCGCGAGGTGAGGGTGGCCCTGCTCGAAGCGGACGTGAACTACCAGGTCGTCCGCGACTTCATCGCGCGGGTGAAAGAGAAGTGCCTCGGCCGCGAGGTCCTCGAAAGCATCACGCCGGGCCAGCAGGTGGTAAAGCACGTCCACGACGAGCTGGTGACCCTCCTCGGCGGTGCGCACCACGATTTCGATCTCTCGGGGCGGCCGGCCACTATTCTCCTGCTGGGCCTGCACGGCTCCGGCAAGACCACCACCGCGGGCAAGCTGGCGCTGCGGTGGAAGAAGGCCGGGAAAAGAGTGCTTCTCGTGGCTGGCGATCTGCGCCGCCCGGCCGCCGTGGACCAGCTTCGTTGGCTCGCCGAAAAGGCGGGTGTCGGGATGGTAGCACCTCGGCCCGGCGAGACGCTGTCTGCGCTGGGGGTCCGGGCACTCGAGGAAGCGGCCCGCGATCACGCGGAAATCGTCCTGTTCGACACCGGCGGGCGGTTCCATATCGACGAGCACCTCGTTCAGGAACTGAAGGAGCTTCGGGACGCCGTCCAGCCGCGCAACATCGTGCTCGTGCTGGACGCGGCCATCGGGCAGGAATCCGTGCACGTGGCGGAGGCGTTTCACCAGGCCGTCGGACTGACGGGCTTGATCCTTACGAAGCTGGACGGCGACGCCCGCGGCGGCGCCGCGCTGTCGGTGCAGGCCGTGACCGGCTGTCCCATCCTCCTGGTGGGTACGGGCGAGCGGCCCGAGGACCTTGAGCCGTTCCACCCCGATCGGATGGCGTCCCGGATCCTCGGCATGGGCGACGTGGTCAGCCTGGTCGAGAAGGCCCAGGAGGCCGTGAACGAGGAGGACATGGCCCGAATGCGGGAGCAGCTGCTGGAAGACAGCTTCAACCTCGAGGATTTCCTGGTCCAGCTCCAGCAGGTCCGGAAGCTGGGTCCCCTGGAGAATCTGCTTGAAATGCTTCCGGGCGGTGCTAACGTGCCTGCCCGCGCGAAGTCCGCCGTGGCCGCGGCTTCCGAGAAGGATGCCAAGAAGGCCGAGGCGATCATCCGGAGCATGACCGTCCGGGAGCGCCGCCATCCGCAGATCATGGATGCCAGCCGCCGCCGCCGGGTGGCCTTGGGCAGCGGAACTGAGGTGCGGGATGTCAACGAGCTGCTCAAGAACTTCGAGCAGGCCCGGAAGTTGGCGCGGCAGCTCAAGAAGGCGCAAAAAAGGTTGCGATGGCGGCCGAAGTAAGGTATCTAGCGCAATTACGTTCCGGGCGGGAAAGAGGGAATCTCGCGCCGTAGATGCCGGAGAAGTAGGTGGAGGAAGACATGGCGATTAAGATCAGACTGCGGAGGATGGGGAGCAACAAGAAGCCCTTTTTCCGCGTGGTGGTGACCGACGTGCGCCGTCCGAACGAGGGACGCTTCCTGGAGGCGTTGGGCTGGTACGATCCCAAGAAGAAGGGCGCCAACTACGAGCTGAAGACCGACCGCGTCGAGCACTGGCTCAAGCAGGGCGCGTTGATCAGCGATACCGCGCGGAGCCTCCTGAACAAGAGCAAGGCCGCGGCGAAGCGCCCGGCGCCCCAGGCGGCGCCGATCGCGCCGAGCGGCACGTAAAACGGGGACAGCCTCATGAAAGAGCTTGTGGAGTACATCGTGCGGGCCCTCGTGGATCATCCCGCAGACGTGCGCATTACCGAGGTGGACGGTGAGAAGACCGTGGTCTTTGAACTGCGCTGCCACCGGGACGACGTGGGCAAGGTGATCGGGAAGAATGGCAAGACCGTGGGCGCGATCCGGGCGCTCCTGAGCACGGCCGCCGCCCGCCAGGGCCGCCGTGCCATGCTGGAGGTCGTCGAGTGAGCCGCCATGGGTGAGCCGCTCAAGATCGACGTCATCACCATTTTCCCTCGAATGTTGGATGGGTTCCTCGGCGAGAGCATGCTGAAGCGTGCTGCCCAGGCCGGGGCGGTTGAGTTTCGCGTCATCAACCTGCGCGATTTCACGTCCGACGTGCACCGGACGACGGACGATCGGCCGTACGGGGGCGGTCCGGGCATGGTGATGAAGCCCGAGCCCATGTTCGGGGCCGTGGAATCGGTGCGGGACGCGGGCGCGCGCGTGATTCTGATGACGCCCCAGGGGCGCCGCTTCGACCAGGATCTGGCGCGGGAGCTGAGCGCGGCGTCGCACTTGATCTTTGTGTGCGGGCATTACGAGGGCGTGGACGAGCGCGTGCGGGCGGCCCTGGTCACTGACGAGATATCGATCGGTGACTACATCCTGACGAACGGCGCGCTAGCCGCGGCGGTGGTGATCGACGCCGTGGTGCGGCTGAGGCCGGGCGTGCTGGGCGGGGAGGGGGCCACGGAGGAAGAGAGCTTCACGGGGGACCGGCTCGAGTACCCGCAGTACACGCGCCCGGCGGAGTTCAGGGGCATGAAGGTGCCCGAGGTGCTGGTGTCCGGGAACCACGAGGAGATCGCCCGGTGGCGGGAGGAACAGTCGCTTCGGCGGACGAAGGAGCGCAGGCCGGACCTGCTGGATCGGTAGCTGGACGAGGAAGTTGAGGTAGACGATGAACACGAAGATATTTGAGAAAATCAACCAGGAACAATTGAAGAAAGAGGGGCTTCCCGTGTTCCGGGTCGGCGACACCGTCCGCGTCCACGTGAAGATCAAGGAAGGCGACAAGGAGCGCATCCAGGTCTACGCGGGCACGGTCATCGCGCGTCGCGGCGCCGGCGCCACGGAGACCTTTACCGTCCGCCGGATTTCCTACGGCGAGGGCGTGGAGCGTGTCTTCCCGATTCATGGTCCCAGCGTGGCCAAGGTCGAAGTCGAGAAGTCCGGCAAGGTCCGCCGCGCGAAACTCTTCTACCTGCGCACCCGCACGGGCAAGACCAGCCGGATCGAGGAACAGGGAAAGCCGGAAGCGCCGAAGGCGCCGTAACGGGGGTCCGTGTTGCTCCGCTTTGAGCGACAGGCCTGGACGAAAGGACACCGGCGTGTGGCCGGCGTGGACGAGGCCGGGCGAGGGCCCCTGGCCGGGCCGGTCGTGGCCGCCGCGGTGGTATTCGATCCCGATTTCATTGAGCATCATGCCTCCCGGCTTTTTGACGGCCTGACCGACTCCAAGCGGCTTTCCGAATCCCGCCGCGATTTCTTCTTTGGGCTCCTGCTCGAGTGTGCGCAGGCCGGTATCGGGGTGGGGCAGGCGGACGTGAACGAGATCGATGCCCGGAACATCCTGCGCGCCACGCACCTGGCCATGGCGCGCGCCCTCGCCCAGCTCGATCCGGCGCCGGATCACGCGCTGGTCGACGGGCGCCCGGTGCCCGACCTGCCCTGTTCCTCGACGGCGATTGTCGGCGGCGACGGCCGCAGCCTGTCGATTGCCGCGGCCAGCGTGGTGGCCAAGGTGACCCGGGACCGCATCATGGTGGAGCTCGACCGGCAGTATCCGAACTACGGCTTTGCGCGGCACAAGGGATACGGCACCCCGGAGCACCTCCGGGCACTGCGGAAGTATGGGCCCACGCCCGTCCACCGGAGATCCTTCGAGCCGGTGTACCAGCCGTCGCTGGACCTGTGACGCGTGAATCGTCTGGCGCGTGGGCCGTCTAACCCATACCCTTGCTCGTACTCGCTACCTTGTGCTTCGGCGGGTGCGAGTACGAGGAGAAGCCATGCGGTGGCCCTGGCAGAAGAAAGACAGCCCGCCGGGACAACATCTCCGGACGGGTTTGTGGGGTGAGCAGCAGGCCGCCGACCTGCTCGCGCGGGAGGGCTACCGGATCCTCGGCCGGCGCGTGCGGGTCGGCACGCGCGATGAGCTGGACATCGTGGCAAGGCAGAACGACGTCCTGGTGTTCGTCGAGGTGAAGACCCGGCGCCGGGAGGATTTCGGGAGCCCGATGTCCTCGGTGAATCGCGGCAAGCGGCATGCGCAGTCGCGGGCGGCGTTGCGCTACATGGAGCGGCTGCGCAGCCGGCCGGCCTATTTCCGGTTTGACGTGGTGGAGGTGGTTGGGACCGAGGGCGAGGGGAATCCCGAGATCAGACACATCGAGAACGCCTTCACGCTGGACGCGCGCCTCCGCGTGCCGTGGTGATCTGCATGAGGAGCTTCATCGGCCACAACTTCATCTGTGCGGCCGTCGTTCTCGGCAGCCTCCTGTTCTCCAGCCCGGCGGCCGCCCAGGAGGGCGGCGTCGACGAGTTGTACCAGATGGGTTCCGACTGGCTGCAGGAGAACCTGCCGGAGGACGTCCTCGAGTACCTTGAGCCTCCGACGGAGGAGGACTGGAACGCCTTCTGGGCCGACGTCCAGGAGACGTTGCAGTCGCAATCGCTGGACGACCTGGCTTGGATGCTGCCCTATGCGCAGACCGCGCTGGAGTATCTCCGCACCATCCCGGAGGGCAAGGCCTATGCGGATTGGCTCCAGCAGAAGCTGGATTACTTCGACATGGCACGCAACGTCATGCGCGCGTTGCCCACGCCGCAAGCGCCGCCCACGCCGCGTCAGCCGGCGAGAGGAAGAGTGCGGCTGGCTCCGCCCCCGAGGCCGAGGTACAGTCCGCCGTCCGCCCCGCTGAATCAGCGCCGGCTCGACCTGGCGCGGAACCGGCAGACGTGGCAGCGGAAACTGGCCTCGCGGCCCCCGCCTCCGGACGCCCAAGCGCTGGTTCCCAAACTGAAGGATGTCTTTGCGACGGAAGGGGTCCCTTCCCAGTGGGTCTGGCTGGCAGAAGTCGAATCCTCGATGGATCCCTCGGCGCGAAGTCCCGTCGGCGCGGCAGGCCTGTTCCAGTTCATGCCGGCCACGGCCCAGCGGTTCGGACTGCGGACGCGCCCGGCCGACGAGCGCCTCGTGCCGGAGAAGAGCGCCCGGGCCGCGGCCAAGTACCTGAAGGTCCTGCACCGGCAGTTCAACTCGTGGCCGCTCGCCCTGGCCGCCTACAACGCGGGGGAGGGGAACGTCGCCCGCGCCCTGAAGAAGAGTTCGAACAAGACGTTCGAGGGCATCCAGGATTTCCTTCCGCTGGAGACGCAAATGTACGTCCCGAAGGTGCTGGCCACGGTGGCCCTGAGGGAAGGCATCGATCCCGCGGCCCTCCCGCCGCCGACGGCCCTGCGCGTGCTGCCGGGGGTTTTCCCCGTCGTGGCGTGGTCGTTCAAGTACTAGAGCCGGCGCGCGGGAAACGGTAGAGCCCGGTTTATCCGGGCTACCTTGGCCCGCATGAAGCGGGCTCTACGGGGTGGCTTTCCCTGCCAATCGGAATGCCAGCGCGACCGCATCGGCCGGCGTGTCGGCGACGTGCACTCCCGGATCGGTCCTGCCGTCCTGCGCTACGCTCCAGGTCCTGAGCCCGACCACCGGCACGCCGAGGCGCAACGCAAAGGCGATCTCGGAGAGCGTTCCGTATCCGCCGCGGACGGCGATCACAGCCTCGCAGGCCCGCACGATCAGCATGTTGCGGAACGGCCCGAGACCGGTGGGCATCGCGACTTCGATGAAGGGGTTCGCCTCCGAGGACCGCTCGCCGGGGAGGATGCCGATCGTCAACCCGTTCTGGCTCTTCGCGCCCTCGGCGGCGGCGGCCATCATGCCGCCGAGCCCACCGCAGACCAGGATCGCCCCGCGCCGCGCGATCTCGGCGCCGACCTCGACGCCGAGCGCCCAGTCTTCCTTTGTGCATTCGTGCGGTCCGACGACGCCGATCTTCAGCCGCCGGTTCGTCATGGGTAAATCCTCCCCATCAGCCGCGGGAACGGAATCGTCTCGCGGATGTGCTTGAGCCCGCAGATCCAGGCGACGGTCCGCTCGAGGCCCAGCCCGAATCCGCCGTGCGGGACGCTGCCGTACCGCCGCAAGTCCAGGTACCACTCGTACGGCTTGGGGTCCATGCCGTTTTCCGCCATGCTCGCCTGCAGGGCCTCGAGATCGTCCTCGCGCTGGCTGCCGCCGATGATTTCGCCGTAGCCCTCCGGGGCCAGCATGTCGAGGTTGAGCACGACGTCGGGGTTCGACGGGGAACGCTTCATGTAGAACGCCTTGATCTTGCTCGGGTACTCGCTGATGATCACCGGCTTCTCGAAGTGCCGGGCGATAACGGTTTCCTCGTCCCCTCCGAAATCCTCGCCCCAGGCGAACTCCCGGGCGTGCTGGATGTGCTCCGGGCGGTGCGCCACCACGGCCTCGAGATCGCGGATGTCGTCCCGGAGGTCCTGGATCTGCTGCGCCAGCTTGTCCTGCTGCCAGCCTTGGCGGGCCTGGGCCTTCTGCGCCTCCAGCCCGGCCAGCTGGCCGATCATGGCCTGCAGGCCGACGCGCTCCTGCTCGAGCTGTTCCTCCATCTGCCGGATGACCTTGGGGTCGTGGAGGAGCTCGACGGCCTGCGTGTACGTGATCCGCGGGAACGGGGGGGCGACCTTCTCCAGCGGCTGGGCATCCCGTTCGAGCAGGGCCAGGTCGTCGCGGTGATCGCGCAACACGGCCTGCACCAGGTGGCACACGAATCGTTCTGCCCAATCCATGACCTCGCCGATCTCCGCGAAGGCGATTTCCGGCTCGATCATCCAGAACTCGGTCAGGTGCCGCCGCGTCTTGGACTTCTCTGCGCGGAACGTCGGGCCGAAGCAGTAGACCTTGCCGAGGGCCAGGCAGGCGCTCTCGACGTACAGCTGGCCCGTCTGCGCGAGGTAGACCTGCTCGCCGAAGTAGTCCACGCCGAACAGCGTGCCGGTGCCCTCCGCCGCGCCGGGCGACAGGATGGGCGTGTCGATCAGCGTGAACCCCTGGTCGTCGAAGAACTGCCGGGCGGCGCGGATCAGGCTGTGGCGGATGCGGAGGATGGCGGTCTGGCGGGGCGAACGCAGCCAGAGGTGGCGGTGATCCATGAGGAAGTCGATGCCGTGGGCCTTGCGGGCGATGGGGTAATCCTGGACGGGCTGGACGACCTTGAGGTCCGTCACCTCCAGTTCGCACCCGCCCGGCGCACGCGGGTCGAGCCGGACGCGGCCGGACACGGCCAGCGAGGACTCCTGTCCCAGCGCCGAGGCGGTCTGGAAGAGCTCCTGCTGCCGGGCTTCCAGGACGCACTGGCAGGTGCCGGTCCCGTCGCGGACGAGGAGGAACAGGATTTTCCCTCCCGACCGTTTACCGTAGAGCCAGCCGCGGAGCGTGACCTCCTGCTGGTCAAACTGCGGCAGGTTGCGGATCTCGACGATGGTCGGCATGCGCGTTGTTTCCCGGCTAGAAAGCCGGCCGGAAGATTAGCCGAAGAGGCGCACCCGTTACAGCGTTTTGTGGGTCCGACAGCCCGGAGCGGCGCGGCGGAGGGGAAATGCAAACCCACGCGCCGGGGCGCGTGGGCATTGCATCTTAAGGCCGACGGTTTCGCGGAGTCGCCCTATCCCTTGCAGGTTCTCCCCCGATTCCCTTTCTGCACCAAACCTTCACCCCTGCTTCACGGCCCCGTCGGCCAAAGGGATGTTTACGAGGCAAAACTCTCTCACAGAAAGCAGGAGTCGTCTGTCAGCAAAATAGCCAACGGGCTATAGGGATTTCCCTACAAGACGGCTATTCGATAAGGCCGGCTTCGATGGCGTAGCGGATGAGGTCCGCCTTGGTGTTGAGCTGGAGCTTCTCCATCACGCGGGCCCGGTACGTGGTCACGCTTTTCTCGCTGACCCCGAGCTGGTAGGCGATTTCCTTGATGGCCAGGCCGTTGCCCAGCAGGATCAGCACCTCGAACTCGCGCTGGGACAGGGATTCGAGGGACCCCTTGCGCTTCCCGCGCTTCAGGTGGCCCACGAGCTTGGACGCCATCGAGGCGGAGATGAAGGTGCTGTTCCCGGCAACGGCCCGGACCGCCCGCAGGAGCTCCTCGAACGGCGAGCCCTTGACGACAAACCCGTCCGCGCCGCTCTCCAGCGCGTGGATCGCGTAGCGCACGTGGTCGTACATGGTCAGGACGACGATCCGGCAGTCGGGCTGTGCCGACTTGACCTGGCGGATCAGGGTGATGCCGTTGGCATCCGGCAGCTTCATGTCGAGGATCACCACGCCGGGCTTCGCGCTGCCGAGCTTCGACATCAGCTCGCTGGCCGTACCGGCCTCGCCGACAATCTGGATGTCGTCGCACTTCTCGAACTTGCTGCGGAGGCCCTCCCGCAGCATCGCGTGGTCATCGGTCACCATGAGCCGGATCATGACCCCGCCTCCTGTTGCGGACCCGGCTTGATCAACACGCGGGCCACCAGGGTCGTACCTTTCCCGGTGCCGGACTGCACCTCGAGACTGCCGCCGCAGCGCAGCAGCCGCTCGCGCATGCCGACGAACCCGAGGCCCGGCTGCGGAGTTTGCGACTCGGTGTCGAACCCTTTGCCGTTGTCGCGGATCTCGAGCCGCGCGCCTTCGGGATCGCCGCGAAGCAAGACTTCGACTTGCGCAGCCTCTGAATGCTTTGCCGCGTTGGTCAGCGCTTCCTGCAGGACCCGGTATAGGCAGGTTTCCTTGTCCTTGCCGAGCGTCGGCAGGGACCCCTCGCACGTGAACGAAACCTGGATGCCGGACCCGTCAGCAAACTCCTCCGTCAGGCTTTCCAGGGCCTCCTTCGGCCCCAGGTCATCCAGGATGGGGGGGCGGAGAGAGACCGCCAGGCGGCGGACGGAGGCGATCGCCTCGTCCAGCCTCTGCACGGCGCTCTTGATGCTCTTCTCCGACTCCGGGTCGCGGGCTCCCACCGAGCCAAGCTCCAGCCGCGTCAGCGTCAGCAGCTGGCCCAGGTGGTCATGGAGCATGGCGCTGATGTCCTTCCTCTCCTGCTCCTGGACCTCCAGGAGGCTGGACGCCAGCTGTTTTCGTTCCTCCTCGACCCGCCGCCGTTCCGTGATGTCGCGGATGATCCCGACGATGAACTTGTTCCCGGCCCGGTCCGTGTAGAGCGTCTTCTTGGTGACGATGGTGCGGGTCACCCCCGCCGCATCGGTGATGACCTCCTCGTTGATGTTCTCCTTGCCGGTCTCGAACACCTCCTCGTCCTTGGCCCAGAACACGTCGACCTGCTCCTTGGGGAAGAAATCGTAGTCGGTCCTGCCCAGGATATCCTCGCGCTGGTGGCCCGCGAGGGCGCATTCGGCATCGTTGACCAGGATCAAACGGTGTTGTCGATCCTTGACGAAGATCGGATCGGCGATCGAATTGATGATCCGGTCCAGGAAATCCCGCGACTCCTTTAACGTCTCCTCGGCCTTCTTCCGTTCGGTGACTTCCTCGATCGCTCCCTCCAGCCAGTCTATCTTCCCGTCTTTCCCGAGATGGGCCGTGGCGGTCAGGGCCACGATGATCGGCGTGCCGTCCTTCTTCTTAAAATGGAGTTCCCAATCGCGCACGGCCCCCCGGGTGCGCAGGGCTTCCAGCAGAGCAAAGCGGTCGGCCGGGTTCTGGTACACGTCGATCACGTTGACCTGCATCAGCTCGTCGACGGAGCCGTAGCCCAGCATCCGGGCGTGGGCGGGATTCGCCTGCAGGTAGTGGCCGGGAGGGGCCGCGGACGTCCGGAACACGCCGACGTTCAGGTTGTCCAGGAACGCGCGATGTTTCTCCTCGCTCTGCCGCAGAGCCTCCTCGATCTTCTTCAGGTCGGTGACGTCGTGCGCGGCCGACTGGATTTCCGTGATCTCGCCGCGCGAGTTGCGAATAAGCCTGTCTGTCCACCGCATCCACCGGGCGCTGCCGTCCGACGAGGGCACCCGACGCTCGAACCAGCTCGTGGCCGCGCCGCGCTTCACCGCCTGCAGGTGCGCCAGCACCTCGGACCGCACGTCCGGGGGCACCACCTGCGACACGTTCATCCCGATCACGACCTCGCGCTTCCTGCCCACGTACCGGCAGAACGCGTCGTTTGCGAACGAGATCGTGCCGTCGGGCAGCGTCCGCAGAATCGGCTCGGCCTGTTCATCCACGACGGCCCGGTAGCGCTCCTCGCTCTGCCGGAGCGCGTCGTCGGCGCGACGGTGCACCAGGGCGCTGCCGATGCCGGCGGCCGTCACCGACAGGATAGACTTCTCGTTCTCGGACCATACCCGTTCGGCGCGGCAGTCCTCGAGCTTGAGGAAGCCCCAGAACCGGCCGCTCACGAAAATCGGGACGAGGATCAGCGAGCGGATGCCGCGCGCCTCGAGGGGCTTGCGCTCGGCCTCGGGGAAGGTGCTGACGGGACCGCTGATCGAGTAGCCCGAGGCCAGCGCGGAATGCCAGCGGCTCAGCCCGAGCTTACGGTACGCCACGTTCTGCAGGGACGGGTCGTTGAACTTGAAGTCGTTGGCCCCGGCCGCCCACTCGAACCGGTGGCTCATGGCCGGCTCCCGCGTCTCCGGATGGGCCGTGTGCTCGAACACGACGGCGCGGTCGGCCGCGGTGGCCCGGCCGAGGGCCGACAGGGCCTCGTTCACCACCGAGAGGCGGTCGGAATGCGTGTGAAGCAGGGTGGCGGCCTCCGCGGCGCCTTGCAGCAGGAGGTCCTGCTTGCGGAGCTCCTCCTCGGCCTTGTGTACGCGGATCGCGTGGGAGATGGCCCGCGACAACGTATCGGCGGAAATCCGGTCCTTGGACACATAGTCCGATGCGCCGGCCTTCAGCAGCTCGACCGCGAGCGTCTCATCGCCGTAGGCCGTGGTGACCACGACCGGCACGCGGAGGCCGGAATCCCGGAGCTCGCGCAGGGCATCCAGGCTCTTTCCGTCCGGCAGGATGTGATCCAGGATGACCACGTCCCACGGCTGCTTCTTGATCGCGGCCAGCCCGGAGGCGATGTCGATGGCCTCCTCAACCTTCGGGTTCAGCCTGGATTCGCGGAGCGCGCGGCAGGCAATCATGCGGTCCGAGGCGTCGTCCTCGATGAGCAGCACGTTGAGCTGGCGCCCGCCGGGGATCACGTCTTGGGTGTCAGTCTTGCGCGGGGGAGGCTTCCGGGGGGCGGAAGCGTTCTTTTGCCCTTTGCCCTTTGCGCGAGCCATGTTCCTCGGTCTCCGACGCTGCAAGGCCTTGCCGGCGAACAGTAGAAAGGTCCGGCAAGGACCGAAAATAGTCAAGGCGAGACCCGAAATCCAGACCTTAGTTTGCCCGTGGGGCGAAAGGCGGGGCCGGCGGACCCCTTGAAACCGCTGCAAAAGGGCTATCCAAGAACGCGTTCTTGCGGTAACTTCTAGCGGCGTTGGCGGCGACGGCGCGCGCCCGATCGCGGGATGCGTTGCTCGTCCAAGGAAAGGGAAGAATCCATGAACAACACGCCTCTGCCTGGCCAGACCAATCAACCCGAAGGGACGATGTGCGGCAGCTGCGGCCGCTTCGTGGGGGCGCTGACGCGCTGCCCGTACTGCGGCGCCCGCGTTGCCAAGCGCATGAGCATCATGGTGTTTCGCTATGCGGCCCTGTTCCTGGCAACCGTCGGCCTGGGCCTGCTGTACCTGATGGCCAGGAGCCGGGAGATCCCGGTCGTGAAGATCGGCGATCTCAAGTCCACGATGAATTTCGCCTACGTGCGGGTCGTGGGCACCGTGTCCGGCGATGCCCGCACCTTCAAGGAAGGGGACCGGGTCCGGACCATGAGATTCATGGTGGATGACGGCACCGGGGAGATCACGGTCAACGCGTACCGGACGCAGGCCCAGGAGCTGGTGGACCAGGACCGCGTGCCCCGGCTGGGCGACCGCGTGGACGTGGCCGGCAGCCTCAGCATGTCGGCGGACGGCGACGTCGTGATGCGCCTGCAGGTCCCCGAGCAGATGACGCTGGTTTCGGCCGAGATGCCGGTGACGCGGCTCGGCGACGTCACGGCAGCCTCCGTGGGGCAGAGCCTGATGGTGGAAGGGGAGATCCGCCGGGTCAACGCGCCCCGGCCGAACAGCCGCGCGCCGTGGGTGATCACCCTCGCGGACGGATCCGGCGAGCAGGAGATCACGTTCTGGGATACGACGTACGCCGAGGTCCATGACAAGATGCTGCTCAAGCCCGGCACCCGGGTGCGTGCGCGTGTCAGCGCCAAGACCTACCGCGACAAGCTCCAACTCTCGCTCAACCGGGGGTCGGACCTGCAGTTCCCGTCCGGCGTTCCGGCCGCCGCCATGACGGCCGGGCCCGGCGCGCCGGTGAGCGATGCGCGGCCGGTGGCCCTCGGCGACGTCACCGCCGACATGACCGGCCAGCTGGTGGAGGTCTCCGGCCGCGTCGCGGAGGTCAGGACGCCCCAGGAGGGATCCAAGGCGCCGTACGCGGTGATCCTGCAGGACGGCGACAAGAAGATCGAGGTCGTCTACTGGGACGTCGTGGCCCGCCGGCTCGAGGCCAACCGGCCGGTGGTCGGCGCGCTGATGAAAGTGCAGGGGTGGGTGGGGGTCTACAGGGACAAGATCCAGCTCAAGGTGAGCCACTCGGCGCAGGTGACGCTGGTGGACGTGGCGCCGGCCTCGACGCCCGCGCCCGTCTCCCTCGGCGAGGTCGCTATCGGGGCGATCAAGCCGGAGATGATCGGCAAGACCTGCGCGGTGCGCGGCACGCTGGGCGATCCCCGTTCGGTCCGGGGCGGGGTGATCTACTCCCTGTCCGACGGCGAGGCGCGCATCAGCCTTGTGCTGTGGGATAAGAACGTGCCGGGCGCGGACCGCGACCGGCTGGCGGTGGGGGGGAAGGTCGTGGTGTCCGGGCTGGTCCAGGACTACAAGGGCACGCTGGAGATCGTGCCCGCGAACGCGCAGGCGATCCAGGTCGAACCTTCACCCTAGAGGTGGTCATGACAGCGCTCATTGTTCTCGCATCCACCCTCATTGGGACGGTGCTGTCCTGCTGCCTCTCCGTCCTGCCCGCGCTCCACGCGTACAACGTGCTGGGCGGTCTGGTGATCCTGATCACCGCGCTGCAGGCTCACGGCCTGCAGGTGCCCCCCGAGTGGTACCTGCCTTTCATGGCGGGGATGATCGTGGGATGGTCCATGCTGAACACCATCCCCTCCGTGCTCCTCGGGGCGCCGGACGAGAGCGCCATGTTCACCGTGCTGCCGGGGCAGAAGTACCTGATGCTCGGGCGCGGCTTCGAGGGCACCATGATCACGGGCGTGGGAGGGCTCGCGGGCCTCTTCTTCCTGGTCCTGGTCGTCGGGCCGTTCGCGCCGCGATTCCTGCCGATCATGCAGAGCGTGGTCCGGCCGCACATCCACTGGGTCCTTTGGGTCATCACCACGTACATCCTGATGTCGGAGTGGCCCAAGGGCGGGAACTGGGGCCCGGCCGGCTGGGCCAAGTTCTGCGACGCGTGGCGATCCCTGGGAGCGGGCCTGGCCACGTTCTTTCTCGCGGCGTTCCTCGGGTTCATCCTGTTATACCGGTCGCCCGTGTCCGTCGAAGCCGCCTTCCAGAACATCATGCCCGCGTTCGTCGGGCTGTTCGGCATCCCCTGGTGCCTGACGAACATCCTCAGCGCGACCACGGTGCCGAAGCAGTACGTGTCCAACTCCCTGGAGCTGACGGGCGACCAGGTCCTCCGGAGCTTCGGCGCCGGCAGCCTGGGCGGCGGGTTCGCGGCCTGCTTCCCGGTGATCACGGGGGGCATGGGCGGTCTGCTGGCCGGCCACGCCACTGCCCAGCGCGATGAGAAGGTGTTCCTGATGTCGCAGGGGGTCTCGAAGCTCGTCTACTACGTCGGGTCGTTCATGCTGCTCTTCGTGCCGGGCCCGTCCGGCGGGAAGGGCGGCGCGGCGATCATGATGAGGATGCTCTACACGCCCGAGACCTACTACGATTACTACATGATCCTGAGCGCCATCGCGATCTCCGGCGCCGTTGCCTTCCTCCTGATGGCGCCCATGACGCGCGCCACCATCTGGTTCATCGAGAAGGTGAATTACCGGACGGCCTCCGCCCTGGCCCTGGCCATCATCCTGCTGCTCGTGTTCGGGGTGACCGGCTGGGGCGGCATGCTCGTGATGACCGTCGCCACCGGCATCGGGTTGATCCCGGTGCTGTTCGGCTCGCGCCGGCTGAACTGCCTGGGCGTGCTGCTGCTGCCCATGGCCTGCAACATGTCGGGCTTCGGGCAGGATGTTGCCCGGTGGCTGGGATTGATATGAGGGGGGGCAAAGGGGATCGTCCTCGTCGTCGCGCTCGTCCTCGGGGCGGTGATCGAGGACGACGACGAGGACGAGGGAGGGGGACCGAGAACGATGATCAGTAGGACAGGAGACTCACGATGAAAGGCATTGCCCATTTCGTTTCCGGAGTCATGGCGGCGTCGTTCTGCCCCTGGGCGGTGAAGGCCGCGGCGGAAGGCAATCCCCTGTACTTCATCCTCGGCGGCGCGTTCGGCCTCCTGCCCGACACGGCGGATTTCAAGTTCTACCGCTTCTTCTTTCACCACGACATCTACGTGGACCCCGACCCCTCGAAGCGCGACCCCCAGGCCATGGCCGACCAGCTGGCCCAGGCGGTGGACAGGGCCAGGACCAGCCGGAAGTCCGTCCGCATCAAGCTGAACACCATGAAGCTCGGCGCAGATTACTGGCAGCAGTACATCGTCAAGTTCGACTCCGAGAAACAGGAGGTCCTGGTCCGCTTCGGGCCCGTGGTCAACACGGGCCAGGTCCCGGTGCCCGGCACGGCGGAGGAGGACCGGCCCGTCGGGCGGGCGAAGCTGTCGTGCCCCATCGTGCAGACCTACGACGCGACGACGCGCGTCGACATTTTCGATGGCCCGACGTTCACGCTGCAGCCGGATGACCAGGGTCGGGTCATCCTCCACTTCCTGCCGTGGCATCGCAACTGGAGCCACAGCTTCGTGGTCGGCGGTATCTTCGCGATGCTCGGCTGGCTCCTGTGGAATTGGCAGGCGGCCGTCGTGATCTTCGCCGGGTTCTCGGCGCACATCCTGGAGGATCAGCTCGGGTACATGGGATCGAACCTCTTCTTCCCGCTGACGCGCCGGCGCTTTCCAGGCCTGCACGTGATGCGCTCCGGAGACGCCGTCCCGAATTTCTCGACCGTGTGGCTGAGCTGTCTCCTGATCTTCTGGAATCTCTACCGGTTCATGCCCGCCCCGCAGTACCACTTCACCTTCTGGCGGCTCATGCTCTATGGCGCGGTCATCCCCATGGGCCTCTTCGCCCTCGTCCATTGGTTCCTGACCCGCGGCGAGGCAGCCGAGCAGAAGCCCGTCGAGCTGGCCGACGAGTTCGGGGATACGATGATCTCGTAGCTGGAATCGTCCTCGTCGTCGTGGTCGTCCTCGGGGCGGCCGTCGAGGACGACGAGGAGGACGAGAACGAGGACGAGGACGATCAGGACTCCGGGAAGAAATCCCCCAGCTTCGCCCTCGGCGCCCGTCCTCGCGCGGACGCGGTTCTCTGGGTCACCCGTTTTCGCTGCTCCTCGAGGGAAGCGAGGAAATCCCCGCACGACATCGTGTGCGCGCCCGCCGCGCTGACGGTGTGGCGCTCCGCCAGGTCGGAGGTCACGACCAGGACCTGTCCGGGTTCCGGGCACGCGTGGACGAGACGTTCGATCACGGTGTCGGCCGTCTGGTGCGACGGCGAGAACAGGACCTGCACGGCGGATTCATAGCCCTCGCCGGAGCCGGAGGCGGTCCCGTCGAACACCACGGTGATCCGGTCGGCGGCGAGCCCGGCCACTTCCTCGAGGTTCCTGACGAGGCGCTGGCGCGCCGTCTTCAGGCCGCCGCGGGACGTCGGCTTCAGCGCAGGGTCGCGGTGGAGCAGGCTGTATCCGTCAACGATTAACCAGGCGGCATGCATAACGTGACTTGAGCGGCGGCTGAAACCTGCTTGCCCGCCGTAGCCTCGGCGAAGGCGGGAAACCTCTAACCCTTCTTGGCCGGGCCGGTGGATTCGCGGACGATGAGCCTGACCGGGAGGACTTCCCGGCACGTGGCGATCTTCTCGCGGAAGAGCGCCAGGAGCCGTTCGCAGCACGCCTGGCCCAGCTGGTACAGCTCGTGGCGGATCGTGGTCAGGCCGGGCGTGGTGAACTGGGCCTGCGGGATGTCGTCCACGCCCATCACCGAGACGTCCGCCGGGATGCGCAGCCCCTCGGTGTGAAGGAAGCGCATGGCCCCGATGGCCATCCG
>JAZDKK010000069.1:0-26770 GCA_043803015.1 Verrucomicrobiota bacterium | reverse complement strand
TCGCTGGCCAACCCGGCAAACGTGGCCGGCATGGCCCGGTACGGCATCAGCACCAAGGGCACGCTCGGCGTGTCCGTGCCGGCGTTGCGGCAGATGGCGAAGGAGATCGGGACCGACCACCAGCTGGCCGGCCAGCTCTGGGCCTCGGGCATCCACGAGGCCAGGATGCTGGCCGGGTTCATCGATGATCCGGAGCAGGTGACGGAGAAGCAGCTCGAGCGATGGGTTCGCGACTTCGACTCGTGGGACGTCTGCGACTTGGTCTGCAGCGACCTGTTCGACCGGACGGAGTATGCCTGGCGGAAGGCCGTGGAATGGAGCCGCCGCGAAGAGGAGTTCGTCAAGAGGTCCGGTTTCGTCCTGATGGCCGCTCTGGCGGTCCACGACAAGAAGGCCCCGGACAGGGCTTTCCTCAAGTTCCTCCCGATCATGAAGAGGGAAGCGCGGGACGAGCGCAACTTCGTGAAGAAAGCGGTCAACTGGGCCCTCCGCAACATCGGCAAACGGAACCGTGCTCTGAACAAGGCCGCCATCCGCATGGCGAAGGAGATCCGGAAGATCGACTCCCGCAGTGCGCGCTGGATTGCCTCCGACGCGTTGCGGGACCTCGAGGGCGCGGCGGTCCAGAAACGACTCGAGCGGCGGCTTATGTTGTAGGGGCGCTTGTGCCAAGCGCCCTTGGGCGTTTCACAGAAACGCCCCTACAACAACGACGCGTGCCTCGTCCCTTCTTTTCCGGTTTCCCCGTTGCGGCCGTTAAGCTACGATCTCGGGGCAGACTTTCATCAGCCACTGAATCAGGGAGGCCGGTCATGACACGCGAACGACTTTACATCGTGCACGGGATGGGCAGCGACGCCGTCGGGCTCGTCGGAAGGATCGCCACGGCCATCGCTGAAGCGGGGGGCAACATCGTCGACCTGCGGCAGGATGTGCTCCACGGCCTGTTCACACTCTACATGGTGGTCGACCTCTCCGGCTCCGACCTGCGCATCGAGGGACTCCAATCCATCGTGAACGTCCTGGCCGAAGACACCGGGCTCAAGTTCTCGGTGGACAAGTACGTTCCCGTGGCCCGGAGCCCGGAGAAGAAGAACATCCTGGTGATCGTGCTCGGGCCCGACCGGCCCGGCATCATCGCCTCGGTCTGCAAGACGCTCGGGCAGTACAAGAGCAACATCGAGTTCTCGCAGACCATCGCTCGCGAGGGCATCTTCCTCATGGAACTGCTGACCGACGTCAGCCACTGCACCCTGCCGCTCGAGAACCTCAAGGCGGCGGTTCGGGAGCACGCGTCGGCCATGGGGGTGAGCGCGGTGTTCCAGGCCGAGGATGTCTTCAACAAGAAGAAGAGGATCATCCTGTTCGACCTGGCGTCCAGTTTCATCCCTGAGGCGACCCGCTCTGAAATCATCAAGCAGACGGGCCTCCGGCCCAAGGACCTCGCCGGCTATTCCCCGGACAACGCCCCCGGATCCCTCGAGAAAGCCGCCGGATGCCTGGAGGGATTTCCGGCCGAGGTGATGAACAGCGTGATCGAGGGCGTCACCGTGACGCCCGGCACGATGGAGCTCCTGCAGACGCTCAAGATCATGGGATACCGGATCGCCCTGGCGTCCAGCGGCTTCTCGCTCTTCACCGACGCCCTCCGGAGGAAACTGGATATCGAGCACGCGTTCGGCGTGCGCCTTCCGGTGGACGACGATTCCAGGATGATCAGCGGGGGCCTGCCGGCGGGGGCGCACCTCGACCGGGAGCTCGACGCGGTGCTGGCCCGCCTGATGAGAGAGGAATCGGTCTCGAAGGACGACATCACGGTCATCAGCGACCGCGGGGCGGCCGAGCCGCCCGGCATCCGGCTCCAGTTCGACTTGGGGCAGCTGCTGGATTTCTTCAACAAGCGCATCGTCAGCAAGGAGAACATGGTGGGTCTGTTGGGGAGCTTCGGGATTCCGAAGCTGTAGCGTCCGTTTCGTAGAGCCCGCTTTACGCGGGCTAGTAGCCCGGATAAACCGGGCTCTACGGTAGGCCGGACGAACCGGGCGCCAATGAGTCTGTTTCGTAGAGCCCGCTTTACGCGGGCCAGGTAGCCCGGATAAACCGGGCTCTACGGTGATGCGGAAAAGCGTCGTGAAATCGGATATCCAGATCGCACAGGAGGCCGCCAAGCGGCCCATTGTGGAGATCGCGAAGTCCCTCGGGATCGGCGCGGACGACCTGATCCCGTACGGGCGATACATCGCCAAGGTCCCCATCGGCGTCGTCGAGCGCCGGGAGGACGCCACGGAAGGCAAGCTGATCCTGGTGACGGCGATGACGCCGACGCCGAAGGGCGAGGGCAAGACGACGAACACCATCGGCCTCGCCCAGGCGCTGGCCCGGCTCGGGAAGCGCGCGATGATCGCCGTGCGCGAGCCGTCCCTCGGCCCGTGCATGGGGTTGAAGGGCGGCGCGGCCGGCGGCGGGTACTCCCAGGTCCTGCCCATGGAGGACATCAACCTCCACTTCACCGGCGACCTGCACGCCGTGACCACGGCGCATAACCTGCTGGCGGCGGTGGTAGACAATCACCTTCATCAGAAGAACCGGCCGGAGATCAACGCGCGCCGGGTCGTCTGGGGACGAGTGATCGACATGAACGATCGCTCCCTGCGCCACACGATCGTGGGCCTGCAGGGCGGCGGCAGCAACGGGGTGATGCGGGAAGACGGCTTCGAGATCACCGCCGCCTCGGAAGTCATGGCCGTCCTGTGCCTGTCGCGGGACATCGGCGACCTGAAGAAGCGGCTGGGCAACATCATCGTCGGCTATGACGACCTGTGGAAACCGGTGACCGCCGGGGACGTGCGCGTGAACGGGGCCATGGCCGCGCTGCTCAAGCATGCGGTGTACCCGAACCTCGTGCAGACCGTGGAAGGCGTGCCGGCGTTTGTCCACGGCGGCCCCTTTGCCAACATCGCCCACGGCTGCAACACGCTGGTCGCCACGCGGATGGCGATGAAGCTGGCCGACTACACGGTCACCGAAGCCGGGTTCGGCGCCGACCTCGGCGCCGAGAAATTCTTCCACATCAAGTGCCGGACGGGCGGGCTCCAGCCGTCCGCGGCGGTCCTGGTCGTGACGCGCCGCGCCTACGAGGTCCACGGCATCGAGAACATCATGAAACACGTGGACACAATCCGGCAGTTCCATGTGCCCATCGTCATCTCCATCAACCGGTTTGCCGACGACCCGGAGCAGGGCCTCCAGGACCTGCTCAAGACGTGCCGCGACCGCGGCGTGGACGCCGAGATCACCGACTTCCGCGAACGCGGCGGAGAAGGGGGACTGGAGCTGGCGGAGAAGATCCGGGATTTGTGCGAGTCACCGTCGAAGCTGACTTTTCTCTACGATCTCGAAGCCGGCATCGCCGAGAAGATCCAGGCCATCGCCACGAAGGTCTACGGCGCTTCTGCCGTGGAGTTCACGACGGAGGCCCGGAAGCACTTCAAGCAGATCGAGAACCTCGGCTACGGACGCCTGCCGGTTTGCATGGCCAAGACGCCCGCTTCGCTCACCGATGACCCGAAGGTCCCCGGCCGGCCGAAGGACTTCACCATCACGGTGACCGGGGCGCGCGTCTCGGCCGGCGCCGGCTTCGTCGTGGTCTACACCGGCCAGATCATGACCATGCCCGGCCTGCCGAAGGAACCGGCGGCGCTGAGCATCGACATCGACGACAACGGCACGATCAGCGGCTTGTTTTGAGCGGCGTGGATCCTGCCCGCAACTTCATTCCGAGCCCCGATACGGCATCGGGGCGAGGCTTGCCCGCCGAGGAGGGAATCTCTCTCTGAACCCATTCCGTAATAGAGAGATCCCTCTGGCGCGCCGCGCGCCATCGGGATGACAAGAACGCGTTGCGGGCGGGTAGCGAGGAACTGTCATCCCGAGTCCTCCTCAGGCGGACGAGGGATCTCCCGAATCATCCGCCAGCACAGGCTATCCGTTTGGCGTCGTTCCGTGTATGTCCTGATTCATCATGGGCAAGAAGCTCTGTCCGAAGATCATCCTGGAAGGTACGCGGCTCACGCTGAAGACCGACATCGCGTTTGCCCTGAACGAGCATCCGCGCATCGTCGGCCCGCGCAAGTACCGCTATCACTCGCCACTCGTCTCCGCGGAATGGTGCGCGTTCACCAACTTCCCGTGGGGGAGGGGGCCGATCAATTTCGATCCGCAGGAAGAAGCCATGGCTCTGGAGACGTACCGGACCTGGGCGCGGCTGTTCGAACTGCTCCGCTACTACTCCTGGATCGTGGACCGCTTCCACGTCTCCACGCGCATGTACCAGTTACTGAACCGGGGCAAGGACTACGATTTCCGATGGTTGGAGGAGCGGCTCCTGCCGCTCGGGTTCCGCATCGTCCTCTGCACCCGGTCGCCGGAATCGTTCGCGGCCGCGCGGGCGGAGCGGGTAAAGGTCTCGGGCAAGCCGTCGCAGTACGACGACCTCGGCGTCTTCATCAAGGAACAGGACCTGTTCCGCAAGCTCGTCGGCCAGTCCATCCTGCCGAAGCTCGAACTGGACATCTCCGACAGCGGCGTCCCCCGCGCCTGCGACCGCATCGCGGACTGGCTGGAGAAAACCGGCGGGCTGTGGGCGGTGTGACCCGGATTTTCCAATGATTGGAAAAAACGGAGGCGATTCTTCCAAGCATTGGAAAAAAGCTGCGCTCGTCAGCGCGTCTGCCCATAGGGGGTAGAGCCCGGTTCATCCGGGCTAGGGTAGCCCGCGTGAAGCGGGCTCTACGGGGCCGGCGACTTGCTGCGTTTGCATCAGTGCGAGATCACGACTTCGGCGGGGAGCGCCTCGATCTGCACCCCGTCGGCCACGGCCGGGCACGGCGTGCCGTTCACCGTGGCTTCGCGGATCGGAGCGGACACCGGAGACCTCAGGAAGATCCCCCTCGGCACCTTGGCGGGCCCGGACACGCTGGCGAACACGGTGTTGCTTTCGCGCCGCAGGGAGTAGCTGATCCGGCCCCAACAGGTGGGCGCGTCGCGAACGAAGGCCGTCTCCTGCTCGCTCAGCCATTCCTCCGGAATGCCCGCCGCCAGGATCAGCCGGCCCGCGGACTCATCCTCATAAAGGAACGCGGCCCGGAACGCATCGAGAAAGCCGGACGCCGCCCACGTGTGGGGCATGTCGCCGATGTAGCCGGGCTGGCGGGGCGGGACATAGACCGCCTCCGGCCACTCCCGCCATCCCGCCGGCTGGC
Organism: Verrucomicrobiota bacterium; assembly: GCA_043803015.1. GTDB lineage: Bacteria > Verrucomicrobiota > Kiritimatiellia > CAIQIC01 > JAGNIJ01 > JAZDKK01. The sequence continues at coordinate 21,509 of JAZDKK010000069.1, read as the reverse complement.
GGCAGGTCATCAGGTAGTTCAGCACCGCCCAGGCCCGCTGTTTCTGGCCGAGGCAGAACAGCGCATGAGCCACTCTGAACTCGTACGGGGTGAAACTGCCGTTCCATCCGGGCTTCAGGCGCTCTGAAAAGCGCTCGTAATACTTCTCGAAGGTCCGGTCGAGGGCCTGCCGCGGCAGGTTGCGCGTCTCGTCGCACGTGACGACGGCGATTGCCGTGGCAGAGGGGTCGAAATCGCCGAGTTCCGCACAGCCGGGGATGTAGTCGATCTTGTGGAAGGCCCGAGCCGCCTCGATGGAGCCGTACAGGGCGCGGCGCAGGTCCTCCGCCTCGCGCCGGATCCACGGCAGGTCGTTCGTCCGGCCCAGGATCGCCGCGATGCGCAGGCCGTCCTTCCATCCCTTCAGCGCCCAGAAATCGTCCCAGTACGAGTGGTTCCCGGGCTCGGGGTAGTAGCCCTCGTGGCTGACCGACTTCGGAAGGATGCCGTAGTACCGGCGGCGGTCCGGGCTGTCCTTCATCGTCTCGTCCAGCTCGCTGCGGCGGAGCTGCTCGAGATACTTCAGCGACCGTTCCGCGGCCGGCCACGTCCTCTCGAGGAACGCCTTATCGCGCGTGAACAGGTAGTACTGGAGGCACGCGTACACGAGCTCGCCCTGGCTGTCGTATTCCTTCACGGGATTGGTCTCGTTCCGCGAGAGGATGACGATGGCCGGCACGCGGCCGTCCTCGTAGAGGCGGCCGGCATACCACTCGAAGAACTCGCGCGGTTCGTTGGTGTACCCGAACTTCAGCAGGGTGGATCCCGTCATGGCGCCGTCGCGGATCCACGCCGCCTCGTACGCGCGAGAGCCCGGCTGGATCGCGGGCCCGTCGCGGTTGATGAGGATGTAGGCCAGGGTGGCTTGGGCCGTGTCGAGGAGTTCCCGGTCGGGGCAGTGGAAAGGCAGGGGGCGCAGCCTGCTCTGCCATAGCGCGGCCACGTCGGCCGCCAGCGGAGCCGCTGTCCGGACCGGCGAGTCGGGGTACAGAGGGACCGCGATGGAGAAGTTCGTCCGGGCGCCCGGCTCGAGGGAGAAGTCGTACTGGATGGCGGCCGAGGCGAAGCCGGCGGGATCGTGGGCAGACGCCTGGTCCGACAGCATGCCCTTCTGCAGGTCGAGGGTCACGTCCACCGACGAGGTGCTGCACACGCCGACGCGGGTGGGCGGCGACAACGGGACGATCCGGTGTTCGTTCGCCCGGATGGCGTCATTGGTCCACTCGACATCGTGGATGCGGTTCAGCCCGCCCCACTGCCAGGGCGGGTTGATCTCGAAGGGACGCAGGGCGAGGTAGAGCCGGCCGGTGACCGACTGGGTGGTGCTGTTCTCCACCTGGTACCCGACGTACGAGACGGACTTGCCGGGGGCTCCGGCTCCCAACGCCTCGATGGTCAGCCGGACCTGCGGGTGTTCCCAGCTGACACGGGGGATCGGGAGGTAGCCCTGTTCCAGGGACTGCGAGAGCGCGACGTCCTCGCGGGTAACGAGGCGCTCGTTAAGGAAGAGGAAAGGCGCGATCGAGAACGACTTGTACGGCTCGAGCGTCCCGTCCTCGCAGAAGAGGCTCTCCTTGAAGTCCTCGTCCACGCCGACCACGGTCCAGTAGCCCTGGCGGTTCGAGAGCCAGTAGGGGTAGTACCCCTCCGGCTCCAGGTGCGCCAGGAAATCGTAGGCCGCTCTCGCGTCCCTCTGCTTGAGTTCCCGGAGACCGCTCGCCAGGGCCTGGTCGCTCGCGGCCAGCAGGATCGAGCCCAGGATGCCGCTGTCCGGGCCCTGGCCATCCACATCCAGCGACACGACATTTTCGGCGTCGTACCGAAGTTCGTTTTTCAGCGGAATCCGCTGCTGCGCGCGTGCTCCCCTGGAGCCGACCATCCCCTTGCCGTTGACGAACAGCTCGAACTCGTCGCGGATGTCGGTGAGCAGGAGGAAGGGATCGGCGTTCGTCCACGCCGCGGGCACGTAGAACGAACTGCGGTACCAGGCGCACCCCCGGTAGTCGGGGTAGCCCTGTTCCTGCCAGGAGGCATGCGAGCGGAGGAGGGGCCAGGCGCTGTCGTCGAAGGCGGGGTCCCGGAACGACGCCGATTCGTCCTCCTTCGGATCGGTCTGAAACCGCCAAGCTCTCCGCAGGAACACGTCGGGGATTTCTCCCTCGCCCCACGGCTCGCGCGCCGTCTTGAGGACAACCTCGAACAGCGAGTAGCCCCAGGCGGTGGCGCGGTGCCGGCCGTTGACCTTGATGAACCGGGCCGGGGTCTTGCGGAAGTTGATGTCGTCCATTCCGCCGTCGCCCTTGTCCGTGGTGAACGCCGTGGTCCAGTTCGTGCCGTCCGCGGAGAGCTGGATGTCGTACGCGTAGGCGTACGCGGTCTCCCAGAAGAGGAAGAGGCCGACCAGGTCCTGGGTCTGCCCGAGGTCTACGACCAGCCACTGCGGATCGGAGAAGTCGCTGCTCCAGCGCGTGCCCCTGTTCCCGTCAAACGCGTTCGCGGCGGCGAGTTCCCCGGATTGCGAGGAGGAGGCCGTGACCTGGGCGGCGCCGGCGGAGACGCCGCTCGCGCAAACGAGCGCGAGCGCCAGTCTGCAGACGGCTAGGGCTCGCCCCCGATGTGTGGGTAGGGACGGCGCGCTGCGCCGTCCGCGGCCGCCCCAGCGGGGCGGCCCTACCTGGGCAACCACGAAGTCCATGCGCGGGAATTTCCGAATCGTCATGCTAGCTCAGTCCAGGAGCTTAGTCTATCGCAACGAAAGAGTTGCGCGGGAGCGAGGCAGCAGGGAGAATAGAAACTGATGCAGGCGTTGCGCTGTCGCACGCCGGAGCGGAGGTGAGCCGATGAACACGATCCAGAAATTCCTGTCTGCCATAGACTTCGCGATCACAGACCCGTCCGTGCCGATGTCGTTCAGGATCTTCACGCTGCTGCTGGTGATCATCGGGTTCCTGGTGGTCGTGGGGTGGCTGGCCCTGCCGTTCGCCGTGCTCGGCGTCTCCGCCAGCCTTCGCCGCATCAACGCCCATCTTGCGACGCTGGCGGACGCCCAGCACGGGCTCCTCCAGGCCAATGTCCAGCTCGATGCCGTGGCGGCCCGCCTGCGCGAACTGACGCAGATGAACTCCCACCTCGAGACGTTGAACAGCCGGCTCAAGGAAATGCTTACGGCCAACACCCGGCTCGGCGAAATCGCGGACCGGATGAGCGAGTTGAAGCACATGGAGGGCCAGCTCCAGGCGATCGTGGACCGGATGGAGCGGGTCCTCCATCAGCCAAGGAAGGGGTAGCGGGGGCTGGGTGGAGAGACGCTTGTACCGAACGCCCTTCGGGGCTATGATGACAGGTGAAACGGCGACGAGCACGAAGGAGGAGATAGACGATGAAGGGCAACGCGAAAATCATCGAGACACTGAACGCGCTTCTGGCTGACGAACTGACGGCCATCAACCAGTACATCGTGCACTCCGAAATGTGCGCGAATTGGGGCTACAAGGAGCTCCACGAAGCGATCGAGAAACGCGCGATCGAGGAGATGAAGCACGCCGAGAAGATCATCGCGCGCATCCTTTTCCTCGAGGGACGGCCCGTCGTGAGCCGCCTGAACAAGATCAGCATTGGCGGCAAGGTCGAAGAACAGCACGAGAACGACCACGCCGCCGAGCTGGATGCCATCAAGGCGTACAACGAGGGCATCCGCCTCGCCGTGGAACTTGCCGATAACGGGACCCGCGAGCTCCTCGAATCCAACCTGGTGGACGAGGAACGTCACATCGACTGGATCGAGGCCCAGCTTGACCAGATCAAGCAGATGGGAATCCAGAACTACCTCGTCGAGCAGACGGGCTGAGGCCCCCGGGCCCATGGAGCCGCAGACCCAGGCCGAGGTCCGTCAGCCCAGAGGAACAGGGGGGCGTCTCCCGGCGCTCCTCCTGCGCTGGCTGGCGGTGGGATACGGCGTGGTTCTGCTGTCCATGCTGGCGGGACGCATCTCGGCGGAGAGGATTCCTTTCGACACGGACGAGGCGGACCACGCCTGCGCGGCGATCGAGGTGTACACGGCGGTGGCCCGCGCGGACGCGGCGCAGATCTACCGCTCGATTGTTCGCCAGGCCTTCTACGCGCCCGTTCACTCGTTCGTCGTGGCCGCGTCCTACGCGATCGCCGGCCCGAGCCTGGCGTCGAGCCGCATGCCCAATGTTGTGTTGCTGGGAGTGTTCGCGGCCCTGCTCACCGTCGCGACGCATCGCGCGATCCGGCGGGTCATGCCGGCGACGAGTCCGCCATGGGTCTCCGTGGGCGCGTCGGCGGCGCTGTCGCTCGCGCTTTCCAGCCCGATGATGGTCGTTAACGCGGTCCTCTGCATGCTGGAGATGACCGGCTGCGTGATTGTCACGCTCATCTTGCTGGTTCTGATCCGGCTCGAAACAGGCGGGTGCGACGGCATGGCGCGCTCGAGGCTGGCGGTCCTCGGCGTCCTGTTCGTCTTCGTGACGCTCACGAAGTACAACTTCGGTCTGATCCTCTTCCCGGCCGCGGTCGCAGGTTTTTTGAGCGGCCCCGGCGGCGTCAAAGCCGCGGCCCGGCGCCTGATCGACTTGGCCTGGCTCCTGCCAGTATTTGTGGTGCCGCTCGTGGCGTGGTTCCTGATCGCGGATCGGTACCCGGCCCTGTACTTCTTCACCGTGCCGCGCGAGTTCGTGCCCCTGTGGTCCTTTCAGAACCTGACGTACTATCCCGGCGCGCTGGTGACCAAGTACGCGCTCAACCCCGTGGTGGGGGTCGTGGTGCTGGCGCTGGCGGCGCTCGCAGCCGTTCGCCATTGGCGCAGCCTAACCGCTCGCGTGGCGACCTGGTCCGTCCTCATCGCCCTGTTCGTCATGACGGCATCCAGGACGCCGGTCGAGCGGCACATCATGATCGTGATGCCCGGGTTCTGGCTTCTCGCCGGGCTGGGCTTGGTCACGCTGGTCTCGCTGCTTGCCGAGCGGCGCCCGGCCATCGCCTTCTTGCCGGGCGCGTGCGTCCTGGGTTTCTTCCTGCTGGTGAGCGTGAGCCTCGCGGCGCGGGTCCGGTCGTTTCCGGGTGAGATCACGCGCGAGATGGAGGGCGAGCCCGCGTTCTCGGACATGCTGGATTTCATCGCCGGACACGTGGACCTGCATCGGCCGCTTCTGCTGATCGGCGTCTTCGACCAGTTCGGCCCGGAGCTGGTGTCGTGGGACATCGCACGGCGGACGGGCGCCTTGTATACGGAGGTGCGGGTGGACGACTACCCGTTCATCCCCTGGCGGGAGGAGTATAAGCGGGGGTGGAACAAGAATCTGGACCGTCCGTACGTGGATCCGAGCTTCCCGCGCGAGCCCCTCGAGGCGGTCGCCCGCACCCGCTACTACGCGTACGCCGTGGACATCCTCCGTTCGGACAGGCCGGTGGACGCGCAGGCCGCCGGGCCAGGCGCATCGGTGCGATTCGTTCAGCGACGCGCGGGCGAATGGCTGCCGGCGGAGAACCCCTTGGGCAAGGGCAATGTTCTGCGCTCGCGCCTGGCCGCGGTCCGGTCGTTCGGCTTCTGGCACCTGTTCGTCTACGATCTGCGATCGGCCGGCGCGAAGCCGTAGAGCGATCGTCGGGCCGGCGGCCGTTATCGTCCGGCGACAAACTGCCGGATGCCGCTGCAGACGTAGCTAATCTGCTCCTCGGTGAGCTCCGGGTACATCGGCAGCGACAGAATCTCCTTCGCCGCCTTCTCGGCCACGGGAAATGATCCTTCCCCGCACCCCAAGTGCTTGTACGCCTTCTGAAGGTGAACGGGTATGGGATAGTGGATGACGCACGAAACACCTTCCTGCTGAAGAAAATCAACCAAGGCGTCGCGCTGAGGATGGCGCACGACGAAGAGGTGGTAGATGTGCTCGTTGCCGGGCGCCACCGTTGGCAGGACGACCGGCAGGCCCGCCAGCCCGCGCCGGTACGCGTCGGCGTGGCGCCGCCGCGCGGCATTCCACTCCTTGAGGTGCTTCAGCTTGGCCAGCAGGACCGCCGCCTGCACCGTGTCCAGCCGGCTGTTCCAGCCGACCATGTCATGGTGGTACTTCTTCGGCTGGCCGTAGTTGCGGTACATGCGCGCGTACTCGGCGATCGCGGGATCGTTGGTCACCACCGCCACGCCGTCGCCGTACGCGCCGAGGTTCTTCCCGGGATAGAAACTGAAGCAACCCACCGCGCTCAGCGTTCCGCAGGGCCGGCCCTTGTACAGCGCGCCGTGCGCCTGCGCGGCGTCCTCGACCACCTTCAACTTGAACTCGGCGGCGATGCTCGATATGGCGTCCATGTCGGCGGCCTGCCCGTACAGGTGAACCGGAAGGATGGCCCTGGTCCGCTTCGTGACCGCCCTGCGGATGGCCGCCGGGTCGATCTCGTAGGTGTCCGCGAGGCAATCCACGAGGACCGGCTTGGCACCCGCGGCCGAGATAGCGAGCACCGTCGCAATGAACGTGTTGGCGGGCGCGATGACTTCGTCGCCGGGGCCGATGCCGCAGGCCTTGAGGGCCACGAGCAGCGCGTCGCAGCCGCTGGCGACGCTGACGCAGTGGCTCGCGCCGCAGAACGCGGCGAACGCCTTCTCGAACTCGTCGACCTCGCCGCCCAGGATGAACGCTGCGCGCGAGAGGACCTTCTCCACCGCCGGCATGATCTCACCGCGCAGGCCGGCAAACTGGGTCTGCAAATCCACGAATGGTATCTTCATCGGTGTTGCTCCCGTCATCGTTTCAGGCCCAGGCCGAGAAGGAACACCGGGCGGAGGATGCTCCACCAGCCGGTGATGGGCCGCATCTTCGTATACCCCTCGTGGTGCGGCGGGTAAACCTTCGTCACCGGCACCTCGGTAAACCGGTAGCCGAGCCGGATCGCCTTGAAGAGGATGTACGGCTCCAGTTCGTACCGGTCGAGCCAGTCCTGGTCGATGTTGATCCGAGGGTCGTCGAACAGCCAGAGCCGGAAAGCGCGGAAACCGTTGGTGCTGTCCGTGACCCGGCGGCGGGCGGCGAGCGAGAAGAGCCAGGGGTGTATGTACCGCGTGCTGAGCTGGCGGTACAACGGCATGTTCCCGTAATCCCCACCCTCGAGGTAACGGGAGCCCTGCACGAAATCGAAGCCCTGCTCGACGATGGGCTTAAGGAGCCGCGGTATCTCCGGGGGCCGGTCCTTGTCGTTCCCCGCGAGGATCACCAGCACGTCGAAGCCGTATTCCCGGGCATAGCGGATCATCGTACGGATGCCGGCGCCAACGCCGCGCCGCCGCTCGTGGGAAACGACCCGGTAGCCCCGCTCCTCGCACGCGTGCCGGCTGCCGTCGGTGGAGCCGTCATCCAAGGCGACCACTTCGTCGACCAGCCCCGGCACGAAGCGGTCGAGCACGCGCGCGATCTTGGCCTCCTCGTTGAAGACGATGGGCGAGGCGAGGACTTTCATCAGCCGATCCGCAGTTCGAAGAGGGGCGCGAGGCCGGATTTCTCCTTCCGGTACGACCTCCCGCAGGACGCGCACTTCGGCTCCCGGCCCTCGGGCAGGCGCTGGCCGCACAGGCACGCATAGCCGGCTGGCTCGGCCGGGCATCCCACGGCCAACACGAAGTCCGGAACGTCCCGCGTCACCAGGGCGCCGGCGGCGACCATGGCGAAGCAACCGATCGTCACGCCGCACACGATGATGGCGTTCGCGCCGATCGTGGCTCCCGCCCGGACCGTCGTTCCCACGAGCCACCGCTTGTCGGCGTAGCGTCCGCTCACGGCCGCCAGGCGGGGCGAGCGGGGAAACTTGTCGTTGGTGAAGACGGCGTTCGGACCCACGAAGGAGAAGTCTTCCAGCGTCACGCCCTCCCATACCGACACGCCGTTCTTCAGGGTCACGCCGTTCCCCAGGCGCGCGCCGGTCTCCACGAAGCAGTGATCGCCGATGTTGCACTGCTCCCCGATCACGGCGCCCTTCAAGACGTGGGCAAACGCCCAGATGCGCGTGCCCTTGCCGACCTGGTCCGACTCGTTGATCCCGGCCGGATGCACGAAGACGTCACTGGGCATACCGCACCTCCTGGAGCGCGCCGTCGCGCCCCAGAGACCGGGTGGCCGCTTCCAGTATGTCGACCACCTCGGCCCCCTGCCGGGCGCTTCCCGTCGTGAAGCCGGTCCGGCGGTTGGCCACGATGTCCGCGAACGCTTTGGCCTGGGCCGCCAGCGGCTCGCCGGTCTGCACGCGCGGCAGGACGACATCGCCCTCGCGGGCGAGCAGTTGGAATTCGCCGAAGGTGCTGTAGACCGGGTCCCGCACCACGCTTCGGTCGTAGAGCATGATCGGGCCGGGCGTTCCGAACTCGTCCCACGTGATCATCTTCTTTTCACCCACGAGGGTGATCTGGCGGACCTTCCTGGGGTCCAGCCAGCTCACGTGGATGTGCGCCACCACGTCGTCGGGGTACTGCAGGGTGAGGAAGACGATGTCCTCGACCGGCGGACGGAGATAGCTCTCTCCGATCGCGGAGACGCGGGTGGGGTGTCCGCTGAAGACCGCGTTGAGAATATAGATGTCGTGCGACGCCAGGTCCCAGGCGGCGTTCACGTCGTTGCGGAACGGGCCGAGGTTCGTGCGGATCGCGGTCGCGTAATACAGTTTCCCCGCGAGCTGCTCGCGCACCGCCTGGCACAGGTACTCGATTCCCGGGTTGAACAGGAAGACGTGACCGACCATCAGGATCAGCCCCGACTCTCGGGAGAGCTTCTCGAGCTGCCACGCTTCCGCGCTGGACGAGGCCAGGGGCTTCTCGCACAGCACGTGCTTCCCGGCCTTCAGCGCCTCCGCCACCACGGCGTGGTGCGTCGCCGTCGGCGTCGACACGACCACGGCGTCCACGTCGGCCCGGGCCAGCACCCTGCGGTAGTCGGCCACGCACTCCACATCGGGGAAGGCGGTGGACACGCGGTCCCGCGACGCGTCGGCCGGATCGGCGGCTGCGACGACCGTGCAGCCTTTCGTGGCATGGAAAACGCGGACGTGATTCGGGCCCCAACGTCCGAGTCCGATCACGGCTATTCTGAGTGCAGCGGCCACGGGTAGCCTCCGCGCCGAAACTTGAGGCGCATTGCGTGACGGTTCATTCTGTAGCAGGCGGGCGTGAGAGCGTCAATTCCTCATTCGCGACCCGGAGTTCGAACGGGCAGGCCGGACACATGACACCCGAAACCTGCCTGCCCGCCGTAGCTTCCGAGCGAAGGCGGGACACCCGACCCCTAACACTTGGAGGGTATCGAGTAGGAGTAGGAGTACGAGTGCGAGTGAGTATGGGGGACGGCCCGTGGTGAGCCAGCTGAACAAGATCACCATTGGCGCCAAGGTTGAAGAGCAGCACGCGAACGACCACGCCGCCGAGCTCGGCGCCATCAAGGCGTACAACGAAGGCATCCGCCTCGCCGTGGAACTTGCCGATAACGGGACGCGCGAGCTCCTCGAAGCCAACCTCGTGGACGAGGAACAGCACATCGACTGGATCGAAGCCCAGCTTGACCAGATCAAGCAGATGGGGATCCAGAACTACCTGGTCGAGCAGACGGGCTGAGAGCCGCGCGGCCTCTGTGGCCGCCCGGGTGGAGGGCGGTGTTCCGCGGTTCCGCTTCGCGCAACCCGCCTTCCTTGACTTCGCCCTGCGCCAAACCTATCCTGTCCAAGCACTTTCGAGAGGAGAGCGATGGACCAAGGACCCCGCGAGAACGAGTTTCGCGATCAGCGCATCGCGAACATGAAGAAGCTCGAGGAGCTGGGCTACAAGCCCTTCGCCGGGGCTTTCGAGCGGTCCGGCCGGCTGAGCGAGATCATCGCCGGGTTCCAGGAGGGGAAGGCCGTCCGCGTCGCGGGCCGGATGGTCGCCAAGCGCGAGATGGGCAAGAGCGTGTTCGCGCATCTCCAGGACGGGAGTGCCCGGTTCCAGATCTACCTCAAGAAGGACGTGGTCGGGGACGCCGCGTTTGCGGCCTTCGCGCACCTTGACCTGGGCGATCACCTCGGGGCCGACGGCGAGCTTTTCATCACCAAGACGGGCGAAAAGACGCTGAAAGTCCACCAGTGGACGCTCCTGTCGAAGGCGCTCCTGCCGCTGCCGGAGAAGTGGCACGGCCTCCAGGACGTCGAACTGCGCTACCGGCACCGCTACCTCGACCTCGTCGCGAACCAGGACGTGCGCGAGCTGTTCAACAAGCGGACCGAGGCGATCCGCGAGATCCGCCAATTCCTCACCGAGCGCGGCTTCTGCGAGGTGGAAACGCCGATGCTGCAGGCCATGGCCGGCGGCGCGGCGGCGAACCCGTTCAAGACGCACTACAAGGCGCTCGGCCAGGACATGTTCCTCCGCATCGCGCCGGAGCTCTACCTCAAGCGCCTGCTGGTCGGCGGGTTCGACAAGGTGTTCGAGCTCAACCGCAACTTCCGGAACGAGGGCCTCGACCGCTCGCACAATCCCGAGTTCACCATGCTGGAGATCTACGAGGCCTACGCCGACCTCCGCAACATGATGAAGCTGGTGCAGGACCTGATCCCGCACGTGGCGCAGAAAGTGTTCGGAAGTCTGAAAACCGGAAGCGGCGACAACGCCGTGGACCTGACGCCGCCGTGGCGGACGGCGACGTACCGCGAGCTGATCCTGGAGAAGGCGGGCGCGGACTGGTTCACCCTCTCCACGGCGCAGGCTCGCGAGAAGGCGCAGTCCTTCGGGCTCACCATCGCGCCGGAGTGGTCGCACCTGGAGATCACGCACGAGATCTACGAGAAGATGGTCGAGAAGAGCCTGGTCAACCCGACGTTCGTGACGCGCTTCCCGGCGGACCTGATCCCGCTCGCGAAGCGCTGCGAGGACGACGCGTCCGCGGTGGACGTGTTCGAGCTGGTCATCCGCGGCTGGGAGATCGCGCCCGCGTACAGCGAGCTGAACGACCCGCTCGAACAGCGGCGCCGCTTCGAGGCACAGGCCAGGGGCCACGCGCAGAAGGTGGACGAGGATTTCCTCGCGGCGCTGGAGCACGGCATGCCGCCCGCCGGCGGGATGGGGATCGGGATCGATCGGCTGATCATGGTGCTGACGGGAGCGGACTCCATTCGAGACGTGGTGCTCTTTCCTCAACTCAAGTCGAAGGATTCTTAACGCAAAGGCGCAAAGAGAACGGCAAGGGAACAAGGGATTCCCAGAAGACTTCGCGACTTTCCGTAACCTTTGCGTCTTTGCGTTAAATATGGTGTTGGCCAGGGACAGTTACTTATGGCGTTGCCATTCTCATTGTTTCTCGCCCTCAAGTACCTGAAGCCGAAACGGACCTTCCTATCCGTCGTCACGGTCATCTCCGTCCTCGGCGTCCTGCTCGGGGTCGCCGTCCTGATCATCGTGCTCTCCGTCATGAGCGGGTTCGACGAGATGTGGCGCGACAAGATCCTGGCCTTCAACGCGCACATCACGGTGACCGGCTACGGGATCATCGACGACGAGAAGGACCTGGTGGAGAAGATCGCGAAGATCGACAGGGTCACCGGCGTGGCGCCCTACGTGCAGGGCCTGGTCTTCGTGCAGTGCCGGGACCGCGTGTACACGCCGATCGTCCGGGGCATCGATCCGGTCCGGGAGCGGACGGTCAGCAAGATCCCGGAGAACATGATCGCCGGCACGTTCGAGGTGGAGGAGAACCGGGTGGTGATCGGCAGCGACCTCGCCAAGCGGCTCCAAGCCTCCGTGGGCGACAAGCTGCTCGTGTATTCGCCGGAAAACTTCACGAATCCGGATGAGATTCACCTCCCGGAGGAGCTGACCGTCTCCGGCATCTTCGAGGTGGGGATGTGGGAGTTCGACATGGGCTTCATCATCACCTCCATCGAGAAGGCGCGGGAGCTCTACAACATGGAGGAGGGGGCCCACGCGATCCAGGTCATGACGTCGGACCCGTACCGGCTGGACGAGACGGCGCGGAAGATCAGCGCCGTGGTCGGGCCGGACTACGATGTCCAGACGTGGATGCAGCTCAACCGCCAGCTCTTCGCCGCGCTCCGGGTGGAGAAGAACATGATGTTCTTCCTCCTGATCTTCATCACCGTGGTCGCCGCCTTCGGCATCACGAACACGCTGATTACGGTGACGGTACAGAAGACCAAGGAGATCGGCCTGCTGAAAGCGCTCGGGTTCTCGTCGGGGAGCGTCATGCGGGTGTTCTTCTGGCAAGGCTGGATCCAGGGGCTGATCGGGACGATCAGCGGCATCGGCTTCGGCTTGCTGGTCCTGCATTACCGGAACGACCTGATGCATTGGCTGGCCACCCGCCTGCACCTGGAGCTTTTTCCGAAGGAGCTGTACCACCTGAGCGAAATCCCGGCGGTGATCTCGTGGGGGACATCGGCGTGATCGCCGTTTCCGTGATGATCATCTGCACGCTGGCCGGCGTGGTCCCGGCGTACCGGGCGGCGCGGCTCGATCCGGTGAGTGCCCTGCGCTATGAGTAACAACGCCCCATCCGCGGAAGGACGTGGGACCTCCATCCTGGAGGCCCAGGACCTCCACCGCGTCTTCACGATCGAAACCATCTCCCTGCGCGTGCTGAAGGGCGTTTCCCTGGAGGTGCAGGCGGGCCAGACGCTGTGCATCATGGGGGCGAGCGGCGCGGGCAAGAGCACGCTGCTTCACATCCTGGGCGGGCTCGACCGCCCCACGCAGGGCGCGGTCCGCTTCCAGGGGGTCGACCTCTACCGCCTGCCGAACCGCAGCCGCACGGAACTGCGCGCGACGAAGATCGGCTTCGTGTTCCAGGCCTACCATCTCCTGCCGGAGCTGGACGTGCTGGAGAACGTCATGCTGCCGGCGCTGAGCCGGTTCGGCGCCGGCCGGCGCGAGACCCAGAACCGGCAGCGGGCCATGAAGCTGCTGGAGGAGGTCGGGCTGGAGCAGAGGGCCCTGCACCGGCCGATGGAACTTTCCGGCGGCGAGCAGCAGCGCGCGGCGCTGGCGCGGGCGCTGATGAACGACCCGGACATCGTGTTCGCCGACGAGCCGACGGGCAACCTGGACACGGCGACCGGCGACCAGGTCCTGCACTATTTGTTTGATTTGACGAAACAGAGAGGGCATACGCTGGTTCTCGTCACGCACAACGAGGCGGTCGCCCAGCGGTGCGACCGCAAGCTGCTGCTGAAGGACGGCTGTTTGGCATAGGGTGCGGGTGATGAGTGCAGGTAGGGCCGGCGCGCTGCGCCGGCCGCCCAGGCTTCGTGGCGCGGGGCGCGCCACTACGCCGAGGCGAGCGGCGCTCGCAGCGCGAGCGCCCTACCAGGACGGCCCGCGGCTCGGCACGGGAGTACATAGCACATGAAGATCTACTTGAACGGCAAGCTGGTGGACGAGAAGGACGCGAAGGTGTCCGTGTTCGATCACGGGCTCCTGTACGGCGACGGCGTGTTCGAAGGCATCCGCGCCTACAACCAGCGCGTGTTCATGCTCGAGGAGCACCTCGAGCGGCTGTACCGCTCCGCCCAGGCCATCGACCTGAAGATCCCGATGACCCGGGCGGCCATGCTGCGCGCCGTCGTGGGCACCTGCAAGGCCAACCACATCAAGAACGGCTACATCCGGCTGGTCGTGACGCGGGGCATCGGCACGCTCGGGCTGAACCCGTACACCTGCGGCCGGCCGCAGGTGATCATCATTGCCGCCGGCATCCAGCTCTATCCGAAGAAGCTGTACGACACGGGCCTGGCGATCATCACCGTCGGCACGGTGCGCAACCACCAGGAGGCGATCAACCCGCGGATCAAGAGCCTCAACTACCTGAACAACATCCTGGCCAAGATCGAGGCGATGAACGCGGGCGTGATGGAGTGCGTCATGCTGAACCCGCAGGGCTACGTGGCGGAGGCGTCCGGCGACAACATCTTCGTGGTGAAGGGCGACACGCTCGTGACGCCCCCCTCGTGGTGCGGCGCGCTGGAGGGGATCACCCGCGCCACGGTCATGAAGCTCGCGCCGGAGCACGGCTACAAGGTCCAGGAAGACGTCCTGACCCGCTACGACCTCTACACGGCCGACGAGATGTTCCTGACCGGCACGGCCGCCGAGATCATCAGCGTGGTCAACGTGGACCGCCGGACGATCGGCAGCGGCAAGCCGGGTCCCATCACCCGCGAGCTGGCCCGCCACTTCCACGCCTACGCCCAGCATTCGGGCACGCCGATCGCGTGAGGTGTTGTAGGGGCGCTTCTGTGAAGCGCCCAAGGGCGCTTGGCACCTGGCTCCGCTGAAGCTTCGCCAAGGCACGCAAGCGCCCCTACACCGAACCGCCGCCACATGCGCGTGGTTTTTTCTTTGTTTCAGGCGTACGATGCCTATATTCGGGAGTCTCGGAGGCGAGTCGAATGCTGTGTGAATCCTGCAACGAACGCGAAGCCACGGTGCACCTGACGCAGGTGCTGGACGGCAGCGTCAAGAAGCTGCATCTCTGCGAGGAATGCGCCGCGAAGAGCGGGTTCGACGTCCAGGGGCCCATGTCCATCACCGACATCCTGATGGGCATGGGGAGTTCGCTGGACGCGCCGGAGCCGGGCGTCGAGCGCTCCTGCCCGCGCTGCCATCTCCGCCGCTCGGACTTCAAGAAGACCGGCCGCCTGGGCTGTCCGGACTGCTACGAGACGTTCGCCAGCGAACTCCTGCCGCTCGTGAAAGCCATCCACCGCAGCGAGCAGCATGCCGGCAAGGTGCCCGCGCGCGACAGCGTGCGCGTCCGGACCTCGGCCGAGCTCGAGGGCTTCCAGAAGGCGCTGGGGGACGCCGTGGCGAAGGAGAACTACGAGGAGGCGGCGGCCCTGCGCGACAAGATCGCGCGCCTTCAGGAGAAGCCCGGGGGCGAAGGGAAGAAGGGGGCCCCATGACGGTCGACGACTTCCTCAAGCAGCCCGGCGCCTGGCTCGGCACCGCCGAGGACAGCGGCATCGTCGTGAGCAGCCGCCTCCGGCTGGCGCGGAACCTGAAGGAGGCCGCGTTCCCCGGGTGGGCCGGCGAGCAGGAGTGCGACCGGATCTGGAAGGAGCTCCAGCCGGTCCTGCAGGCGCTCACGCGCATGGCGCCCGGCTTCGCGGCCGGCATGTCCGACCTGGACGAGTTGGACCGGCAGGTCCTTTTCGAACGGCACCTCATCAGCCGGGAGCAGTCCGAAAAGGGCAGGGGCAGCGGCCTGGTCGCGTCCGCGGACGAGACGCAGGCCATTATGGTGAACGAGGAAGACCACCTGCGCATGCAGGTGATCACGGCCGGCCTCAACCTCAAGGAAACCTGGGCCCGGATCGACGAGCTCGACAGCCAGATCGAGAAGTCCTTTGCGTACGCCTTCTCGGCCCGCCTCGGGTACCTGACGGCGTGCCCGACGAACGTCGGAACGGGGATGCGGGCGAGCGTCATGCTGCACGTGCCCGGCCTGGTGCTGATGAACCAGATTAACCCCATCGTCAAAGGGGTGAGCAAGATCGGCCTGGCCGTGCGCGGCCTGTGGGGGGAGGGGACCGAGGCGGTCGGCAACATGTTCCAGATCTCGAACCAGATCAGCCTGGGCGAGAAAGAGGAGAACATCATCGCCAACCTGGAGCAGATCGTGCTCGAAATCGTGAACCACGAGAAGAACGCGCGCGCCCAGCTCATGGAGAAGCGCGAGGCGATCCTGCGCGACCACGTGGGCCGGGCCTACGGGATCCTGGCCAACGCGCACATCCTTTCGTCCAAGGAGGCCCTCGACCTGCTGTCGGGGTTGAATCTGGGAATCGAATTGGGTATACTTAACAAAGTAGATCGGAAGGTCATCAACGAGCTGCTCCTGATGACCCAGCCCGGACACCTGCAGAAGGCCGAGGGGAAGAAGCTGAAGCCGAAGGATCGGGACCGGGCGCGCGCGGACCTCATCAGGACGCGGCTGGCGGCGGTGAGCGGCAAGAACGGCTTGAAGAAATGAACAATTTTACGCCCAGGGCGCAACAGGTACTCCAGTTGGCCAGGAAAGAAGCCGACCGGTTCAACCACGGCTACGTGGGTACCGAGCACATCCTGCTCGGCCTGATCGGGCTCGGGCAGGGCGTGGCGGTCAACGTGCTCCAGAAGATGGGGATCAACCTGGAGACGGTCCGCCTCGAGGTGGAGAAGGCCGTCGGCGTCGGCCCCGAAACCAAGACCGTGGGCAACGTGCCGTTCACGCCCCGCGTGAAGAAAGTCCTGGCCCTGGCCGGCAGCGAGGCGCGGGCGCTGAATCACGCCTACGTCGGGACGGAGCACATCCTGCTCGGCCTCCTGCGGGAGGGCGAGGGCGTCGCGGCCCGCGTGCTGAAGAACCTGAACGTGGACCTGGACAAGACCCGGATCGAGATCATGAAGGAGCTCGATCCGAACTACGATCCCAGCAGCGAGATGGGCGAGCCGGGCGAGGGCGGCGAGCCGCGCGCCCCGGGCGCCGCGCCGGCCGCGCCGCGCGACTCCAAGACACCCGCGCTGAGCACCTTTGGCCGCGACCTGACCGACCTGGGGACGAAGGGGCAGCTCGATCCGGTGATCGGGCGGCAGAACGAGATCGAACGCGTCACGCAGATCCTCTGCCGCCGCACCAAGAACAACCCGGTCCTCCTGGGCGAGGCGGGGGTCGGCAAGACCGCCATTGTCGAAGGGCTGGCCCAGGCCATCGCCAAGGGCGAGGTGCCGGAGCTGCTCCGCGACAAGAAGGTGGTCACGCTGGACCTCGCGCTGATGGTCGCCGGCACCAAGTACCGCGGCCAGTTCGAGGAGCGCATCAAGGCCGTCATGGACGAGATCAAGCGCTCGAGGAACGTGATCCTCTTCATCGACGAGCTGCACACGATCGTCGGCGCGGGCTCGGCCGAGGGCGCCATGGATGCGTCCAACATCATCAAGCCGGCCCTCTCGCGCGGCGAACTGCAGTGCATCGGGGCCACGACGCTCGGCGAGTACCGGAAGTTCATCGAGAAGGACGCCGCCCTGGAGCGGCGGTTCCAGTCGGTGATGGTCCGCGAGCCCACGGTCGAGGAGACGGTCGAGATCCTGAAGGGGCTGCGCCCGCGCTACGAGGAGCATCACCATGCCCGGATCACCGACGAGGCGGTCCGCGAGGCCTCGACGCTCTCGGCGCGGTACCTTACGGACCGGTTCCTGCCGGACAAGGCGATCGACCTCATGGACGAGGCTGGCGCCCGGGCCCGGATCGGGGCGATGACGCGCCCGCCCGAGATCAAGGAGCAGGAGAAGAAGATCGAGGAGATCAAAAAGAAGAAGGAAGAGGCCATCCGCGCCCAGAAGTTCGAGGAGGCGGCTGCGTTCCGCGACCAGGAGCGCGTCGCCCGCGAGGAGATGGAGAAGGTCATGGAGAGCTGGCGGAAGTCCCGCGACGAGACCATCGTCACGGTCAGCGCGGAGGACATCATGGTGATCGTCTCCAAGTGGACGGGTGTGCCGGTCACGAAGATGGAAGAGGTCGAGATGGCGCGCCTGCTCCACATGGAGAAGGACATCGAGAAGATCATCATCGGGCAGGCGGAGGCCGTCGGCGCGATCTCCAAGGCCCTGCGGCGTTCGCGCGCGGACCTCAAGGACCCGCGGCGGCCCATCGGTTCGTTCATCCTGCTCGGGCCGACCGGCGTGGGCAAGACCTTGCTGGCCAAGGCGCTGGCGCAATTCATGTTCGACACGCCGGACGCGCTGATCCAGATCGACATGTCGGAGTACATGGAGAAGTTCGCGGTGTCCCGGCTCGTCGGCTCGCCGCCGGGCTACGTCGGGTACGAGGAGGGCGGCCAGCTGACGGAGAAGGTCCGCCGGCGGCCGTACTCGGTGGTGCTCTTCGACGAAGTCGAGAAGGCGCACCCCGACGTGATGCACATCCTGCTCCAGATCCTGGAGGAAGGTAAGCTGACCGACAGCCTGGGCCGGAGCGTCGATTTCCGGAACACCGTGGTAATCATGACCTCGAACCTTGGCGCGGAGTTCGTGCGCAAGGGCGGGGGGCTCGGCTTTGCGAAGGGGGACGTCGCCACGGACTACGAGACCCTGAAGAGGCAGATGCTGGAGGAGGCCAAGCGCATCTTCCGGCCGGAACTGCTGAACCGCACGGACGACGTGATTGTCTTCCGGCAGCTGGGCCGCGACGACGTCGTCAAGATCCTCGAGCTCGAGGTCAACAAGATCAAGGCACGCCTGCAGGCCAAGAACATCGAGCTTCACCTGACGGATTCCGCCCGGGAGTTGCTGATCAACAAGGGCTTCGATCCGCTGTACGGCGCGCGGCCGATGCGCCGGGCCGTGGAGCGGTATCTCGAGGACCCGCTGGCCGAGGAGCTGCTCCGCGGCAACATCAACAAGTCCGAGGTCATCGAGGTCACCGCGGTCGAAGACCGCCTGAAGTTCGGCCAGCTCGCCGGCACGAGCTGAGCCCGCCGGCGTGCGGTTCGCGCGCTGTGCCACCCTGTAAGCCCCCACGTCCAGAAATGTGCTTTATCCTCGCCCCGACAAGGGGTAGGCTAAGCAAGCATTCACGTTGAGGTTCGGGGAGGGACGCGGATGCTCGTTTCCTTCGTTTGCCCGCATTGCCAGACCAAGCTCGAGATCGAGGCCGACGCGGTCGGTACCCAGGTGCAGTGTCCTCGGTGCGAGGTCATGGTCACCATCCCGAAGAAGCCCCTCGGCCCCGGCATGACGATCGGCGGGTTCAAGATCAAGAAACTCCTCGGGCGCGGCGCCATGGGCGAGGTGTACCTCGCGCGGCAGATCTCCATGGATCGCGACGTCGCCCTCAAGATCCTGCCGCCGCAGCTCATCAAGGACCGGGACGTGGTCCTGAACTTCATCAAGGAGGTCCGCCTCCAGGCGAAGCTGGAGCATCCGAACATCGTCGTCGCGCACGAGGCGGGTGAGGATCAGGGAGTCTACTTCCTGGCCATGGCCTACGTCGGGGAGTCCCTCGCGGAGAGGCTGGACCGGGAGAAAGCGCTGCCGCAGAAAGACGCGCTCGAGATCGTGCACAAGCTCGCCGGCGCTCTCGGCTACGCGTGGGACGAGCACCGCCTTCTGCACCGCGACATCAAGCCGGGCAACATCGTGCTGGACCAGCACGGGAACCCGCGGCTTACGGATCTCGGGCTCTCGAAGAGCCTGCGGGACGCCGGGGCGACGGCGGTGGACGAGTTCATCGTCGGCACGCCGAACTACATGAGCCCGGAGCAGGCGGACGGCGGCGTAGAGATCGACTTCCGGGCCGACATGTACTCGCTCGGGGCCACGCTTTACCACATGCTGACGGGGCAGATCCCGTTTGAAGGCCCGAACACCGAGGAAATCCTCGAGAAGCAGGCGAAGGCGCCGCTGGCTGATCCGCGGGACTACAACGAGACTGTCACCGAGGCCTGCGTCGAGCTGCTGACCCTGATGCTGGCGAAGGACCGGGACAACCGGCACCCGAGCTGGAACGCGCTGATCGGCGACATCGAGCGGGTGATGGCGGGCGAGCATCCGTCCAAGATGCCCCTCGAGCCGGGCGAGTCGGCCCTGCTCAAGGTCCGCGCGCTGGGCGCGGGTCACGAAGACCACAAGAAGATCGTGCTTCGCCATTCGCAGGTGTTGAAGCTCCAGCGGCACGGAGTAGGGGGAAGCGCAGGTCAGGGCGGAAGGCCGCTGGCCCATGCCTTTGCGGGGATGACGCTGCTCCTGGCCGTCGTGGGCGCCACGGCCCTGGTGCTTTTCTGGAAGACGCGCCAGCCGCTCGAGGAGCCGGCCCCGGCGTCGCCCGCTCCGGCGAGCCAGCCGCAAGCCGCCGCGGACACCGAAACGGCCTCGCTGGAAAGGAAGTTTGCCGAAGGCCGGCGCTACGCGGAGCAGAATCCCGATGACTTCGCCGGCTCCATCCGGTGGTTCGAGCGGCTCCGCGAGGACGGTGCCGGCACGGAGTACGAGATCAAGGCGTCGGGCGAGATCAAGAAGCTGGAAGCCGCGCGGCAGGCCGCTGTGGGCGGCGTGATGGCGCAGCTGCGGGCCGATGCGGAACGCCTGTTCACGGAGGGCAAGGCGTCCGACGCCGCGGCCCTGCTGTCGAACTACTCCGGCCGGCTTGCCGCCGAAACACAGGACGCCCGCAAGGCGCTGGCGGACGCGCTGGCCCGGCGCGCTGGAGAGGCGAAGCAAGCCGAGGAGGAGCGGACGACGGCGGCCAGGACGAAGATGGCCGAACTGCTCAGCGGCGTGGCCGGCGACCTGCTGAAGGGCGACGCGGCGGAGGCCCAGGTTCGGGTGGATGCCGCGGAGGGTGACGAGGCGCTCCAGCCTGCGGCCGAAGAGCTCGCGGCGCTCAGGACCCAGGTGAGCCAGGTGGCCGGGTTGGAGAAGGTCATCCTCGATTCGTTCCGCCAGGACCAGGGCAAGGCCGTCAGCATCGCGTTCAAGAGCGGGAGCCAGACGCTCCAGATTGTTTCAGTGGAGCCGGACAAAGTCAGGGCGCGACGGCAGCTGGAAACGGCGGGCTATATGCAGCGCAGTTTCAGCGTTGGGGAACTCAACCTCGAGGAGCAGATCACGCGCCTGGGGAAAGAGTTGACGCCGGAGAGGGACGTCATGCGCGGGCTCCTGCTTTACCAGTGGCAGAAGCTCACGGCGGCCGAGAAATACTTCCGCCGCGCCGCGACGCCGCTGGCTAACGAGCTGGCCGCGATGGTCAGCCGCAGGCTGGCCGCGGCGCAGGAAGCCGAGGCGCAGAAGGCCTTCGTCAGCGTGCTCCGGACCGCGGGACTTCCGCCCGACACGATGGTGACGGGCGACGTGGCGCGCGTGGTCAAGCGAACGGCCTACACGCCGACCGACGTCGCGCGCATCCGGGACGCGGTGACGAAGTTCCGGCAGGCCTACGGAAGCACGGAGACGGCCCGCGGGGCCAGCGCGCTGCTCGGGGCCCTCTCGCGCGTCGGCACGGTCCCGCGCGAGGTGGAGGCGTCCGTTCTCGCCCAGGCCGTCAAGCGCATCCAGGAGGCCAATCCGCAGGTGACGGCCCTGGCCTCCATGTACGACGTGAACAACGAAGGCATCGAGATGGACCTCTCGAAAAACCCGGAGCTCGTCAGCATCGCGCCGCTCCAGGGACTGCCGATCACGAAGCTGAACCTGGCCAAGACGAAGGTCAGCGACCTCAGCCCGCTCCGGCGGATGCCGCTGGTATCGCTCAATCTCAACGACTGCAAGGTCGAGCAGATTGATGACCTCGAGGGGATGCCGCTCGAGGAACTGAACCTTGCCGGGTGCAAGGTCAAGAACATCAGGGTGCTGAAGGGCATGCCGCTCAAGGACCTCAACCTATCCGGGAACCTCGTGGACGTCGTTTCCACGCTGGGCGAACTGCCGCTCAAGAAGCTCGATCTCGGGGCGTGCCCGG
>JAZDKK010000068.1:0-28758 GCA_043803015.1 Verrucomicrobiota bacterium | reverse complement strand
GTGGCTAGCCCCTTGGGTGCCCGTGCAACGGGCACCCGACGGCCCTTCGGGTGCATTTTGCACGAGCACTCGTGCAAAATGCAGGCTAGCACAACTGTTCATTCTGAGCCTTCCCGTGTGGTGCCTTTCCGCCGCGCGCGGGCTCGGCCCGGATGAGTTGCTCCTGCTGGTCAACGCGAATTCCCCGCGCTCGATGCTCGTGGCCAACGAATATCGCGAACTCCGCGGTATACCTCCGGAGAACATCGTGTACCTCTCGCTCCCGGACACCGTGCTGGATCCCCGGGCAGAGTGCTCCGCCTCCGACTTCGCGCGCTACATCTGGGAACCGGCCAACGAAGTGATCGCAGAGCGCGGCTTGCAGGATCGCGTCCTCGCGTGGGTCTACTCCGCCGACTTCCCCATCCGCATCACCACGAGCCCGCCGATGTCGATCCAAGGCATCACGTTCCTGCGCAACCAGGTTCCGGCGGCCGAGATCGTCCAGAAGGGCCAGTACTCGTCCCCGTTGTTTGCCGGCCCAAGCCAGCCGCAGGGACCCGTTGCCGAGAGCCGCAGTTTCCGGTGGTTCCGCGACATGATGAAGAGCTCGATGCCGCTGCCCAGCATGATGCTGAGCTTCGTGGGCTCTCGCGGCACCGATGTGGAAACCGCCCTCCAAGGCTTGCGAAGAGGCGCAGCCTCGGATTTCACCCGGCCGACCGGCACCGTGTTCTTCGTCGTCAACAACGACGTCCGCTCCCGCTGCAGGGATTGGCAGTATCCGGCGGCCGTCGCCGAGTTGGACTCCCTGGGCGTGGGGGCCAAGATCGTCGCCGCGCTTCCGGAGGGGCAGACGGGGATCCTGGGCTACATGACCGGCGATCCGTGGCCGCTCCCCCTGTTCGGGGGCAACGCCTACCTGCCCGGTTGTATGGCAGAGCATCTCACCAGCGGCGGGGCCATCTTCCACGACCCTTACCAAACGAAGCTGACAGCCTGGCTCATCGCGGGCGCCACGGCCTCGGACGGCACGGTGTCGGAGCCGCTCGCGATCTGGACGAAGTTCCCCGCTGCTCGCTTCTACGTCCACCACGCGGCGGGATGCACGATCATCGAGAGCTACTTCCAGGCGATCCGCTGTCCCCTGCAAGTTCTCCTCGTGGGAGATCCCCTGGCCCGCCCATCCGCGCGAAGGCTCACGGCGCATCTTGAGCGCCTTCCCGCGGATGCCGGATCAAGGCAGATGGCCTTCAAGGTCACCGCGGAGCCGGAGCTGGACGATGTCTTTGCGAAGTACCGGTTTACCCTGGATGGCAAAGCGGTTCCGGCCGACGGCAACCGTCCGGTGGTCGAGATCGATGGCGCAGAACTGAGCGACGGCCATCACCTCCTGCAGGCCAGCGTTAGCTCGAGCGATCTGGTGGAGCGGAGGGCTGTGGCGCAGGCGGAGTTCCTGGTGGCCGGCAAGGGCCGGAAGGTGGAGATCGTCGGGACCACCCGGGACGCCAAGTTCGACCTGTACCACCCGGCGACCTTGCACCTCCGCGTGGATGGAGATGAACCCGGCGAGATCCGGATCGTGTGTCAGGGACGAGTCGTGGCGAGCGTGCCCGGCAGCTCACGCGCGTTCAGGCTGGATCCGTCCCAAGTCGGTCAGGGCCGCGTCGTCCTTCAAGCCAGCGCCGTGTACACGAACGGCACCACGGTCGCCAGCAAGCCCATCACCGTCACGGTGGCGCCCTTGAACCGCCCTCCTGTGATCGAAGCTGTGCAACAAGCGACGACGTCGGGCGGCGGCGTGAACCTGGAGGCCCGGGTATCCGATCCCGACGGCGACGCTCCGGCCGTCGACTGGCTTCAGCCTCTGCTCCCCGGCGCCCTTGCGGAGAAGGGGCCGTGGGGCTCGGCCGTCAGTGGAGGCAGTCTGTCGGCGTCCAACGGGATGGCGGTCCTGGCGCCGGCATCCGGGACCGTGGCGACGTGCACCGTCAGGCTTCCAGCATCGACGCCGCTCCGGGAGGTCCAGGCGGAGTTCTGCATGACGCCCGGGCACGCCACGCCCCTGTTGTCGGAGGTCGCCGGGGTTGTGTTCAACTTCAGAAACGAGGATGACTTCTGCTTCTTCGGCGTAACGGCGGACACCTCGGCATGGACCATGGGCGAGTACAGGAAGGGCGAGCTCAGGCGCGTCGTGTCGCGCGGGACGCCCTTCAGCTCGTCCACTTGGTACGCGATCTCGGTCCGCGAGGAGGCTCCAGGAACGCTCGTGGGCACGGTCGGCGGAAAGAAGGTGTGCACGTGGTCGGCCGCGCCGCCTCTGAGGGGCTCTGCTGGATGGCTGGCGTTGGGCAGGCCGGTTTCATTCCAACGCCTGGACGTGGCCCCGCCGGTGCTGCCTGCAGGACTTCTCCACGAGAAGGCGGGGACCCTGCAGGTTGACGAGGGGCGGAACCGGCCACCGCTCGCAGTCATCTGCCGCGCGAGCGACGGCAGCGAGACCGCCCTGCAGTCTGTGAGCACGCCCTGAGCCCGGCGTCATGCCGCCGAGCGCCCGATGACCTCGCGGTAGATGGCCAGGATCTGTGCTCCGTGCCGTTCGGCCGTGAACTCGCTCCTCGCCGTCTCCCAGGCTCGGCGACCGAGCGTCCTCCGAAGGTCCCCGTCGTGGCGAATAGAGCCGATCGCTGCGGCGAGGTCTCGGGCATTGCCTGGCTCGAAGAGCAACCCCGTATGGCCATGACGCACGAGTTCCGGCATGCCGCCGATCCGTGATGCGATCACCGGCTTTCCCAGGGCCATGAATTCAAGAACGGAGAGGGGGAGATTCTCGTAGCACTGCGACGGCAGGACGCCGTAGTCTGCGCCGGCCATTTCCTGCCGCAGGGCCTCTCCCGACAGGCGGCCGGTGAACACGACCTGCCCAAGCCGCCTGTCCCGGACTCGTCGTTCCAGGATCTCCCGGTCAGGCCCCTCTCCCAGGAAGTGAAAGGCGGCGTCCGGCGGCAGGGCCTCGACCAGCGTGAACAGGCCTTTCTTCTGCTGCAGGATTCCCGCGTAGGCGCCGTAGCCCGCCCCGGCCGGCTCGGGCTGGTCTGCCGCGGACACGAAACTCGGCGCGACCGAGATCTTGTCGGCGGGCCACCCGAACTCCACGAACTTGTCCCGCAGGAAGCGGCTCGGCGCCACAAACCGCTGCACTCGATCCGGAATGCGCAGCCATTGATGGGCATACGCCTCGCACGATGCCATGAGGCTGGCCGTGAACGACCCCTTCTTGCAGCGGTTCACCGTGCACCGGTAGAACCGCCCAGCCCTGCATTCCTCGCAGATCCTGTCCCCGGAGAGGAAGGACGATTCCGGGCAGATCAACTTGAAGTCGTGCAGCGTCCATACGATCGGCACGTTGGCCCGGTTCAGATCCAGCAGGATCGAAGGGGTCAGGTGGTTGTGAATGTTCTGCAGGTGCGCCACATCCGGCTTCACTTCGGTGATCAGTTGCCGGATGCGCTTGCGCGCCTGCGTCGAGAAGATGCTGCGGCGCAAGACCTGCACGGCGCCCAACAGCGATTTCTTCCGGTTCAGCTCCTCGTAGTCGATGTAGTCGACGAAGTACTGGTCCAGCTCGTAGGGCGCGTTCCGCGGGTGCCGCATGGAGAAGAAGAAAACCTGGTGCCCATGCTGCTTGAGCAGATCCGCGAGGGCGAACATGTACACGCAGTCGCCGCCGCGCCGATAGAAGAAATTGCTACAGAAGAGGATGCGCATGTGGTTGCTCCGCCTCACTCGTCTGGCCGCGCAGCACGTCCTCGTAGATCTCCTCGTACCGGCGCACCATCTCGCGAATCGTGAACCGCTTCAGAACCGTTGTGCGCGCCGCCAGCCCCACGCGCGCGGCTAAGGGGGGATCATCGAGATAGCGCTCGATGGCGCTCGCCAGATCCGCTGCGTCGGCAGCCCGGAAAAGGAGGCCGTCGACGGAAGGCGTCACGATTTCCGGAACACCGCCCACGGCGGCGGCGATCACCGGCAGTCCGCAGCTCATGGCCTCGACCAGCGAGACGCCGAAGCCCTCTTGCGTGGAGGCGAGCACGAACACGTCGATGTCCCCCAGGAAGGCGCGCACGTCGGCCACTTCACCCTCAAACGAAATGCGGTCTGCCACGTCGAGACCCGAGGCCAGGTCCTCCAACCGGAGCAGGTCCGGCCCTGCTCCGGCGATCCGGATTCGCAGCCGGGGATGCCGCGCTTTCAGCTGGGCCGCCGCACGAACCACGAACTCGTGGCCTTTGAGGGGTACCAAGCGACCTACGGAGCCTACAACAATGTCCTTTCCCGAGAAGAGCTTCCTGGCTGACGGCGTGAGAACCTGCTCATCCACGCCATTGTGGATCACGACGATGCGCTGCGGGGGCGCCAAGTGCCGTGCAACCAGCTCATCCGCCACAGATTGGGAAATGGCGATGTGCACACGGACCTGGCTGCGGAGTAGGCGTCGGGGCAGTGTCTTGAATCTCCCCACCTCTTTTTCCGGATCCCTGCCGCGATACGCGCTGTGCTCGGTCGCCACGACCCGGCCTGCGCCACCGAGAAGGGCCGCAACCTGGCCCCAGATATCGGGCCCGTTACGATGCAGGTGGATGACATCCGGCAACACCTGGCGAATCAGCCTGGCGCTCCGCGCCAGCATCCCCGCACGTCCCGCCCCGCCAGGGGCCATCAGGTGCACGCGGCATCGTTCATTCTCAAACGGCTGGCGGAGCGGCCCGTCGACCCCAAGGCAACAGATGATATGCTGGTATTTGGCCCTGTCCGAGAACCGCACCAGGTTCAGCACGAGAAGCTCAAGCCCGGCTCGCTCCAGCGACCACAGTACGTGGAGGATCTTCGCCACCCCCGGGGCGTCGGCCTTCTGTTCTCGGCTGTCAGCCATCGGCATCGTCGCCATTTAAACACACGCCGACTCGAACAAAAGCACAATCGGGGCATCAAGAAACTCCTTGCCCCCGTGGCGGTTCCTCGTGGTACCTTCCGGCGTGGTGTCGGAGCTGCATCCCCGACTCGTCATGGTTTCCACGACCGTCAGCAAACGGGCCTCAGAAAACACGCGGCTGTCCTCCGTGGCGTGGATCGTACTGCTCTGGGTCATCGCGCTGGCTCCCCGGCTCCTGTTCGTTTGGGTCGCGGACCCCTCCCTGGGCGTGGACGAGCAGGTATACCTGGAGGTCGCTCAAAACTACCTGCACCAGGGCTGTTACAGGAGCGCGCACGACCTAGCCGTGTACGGCCTTGAACAGGTTCGCCCGCCCCTGGTGCCCTGGCTGCTCTTCCTGCTCCTGAAGGCGGGCGCGTCGAATGTTCTGCTCCTGAGATCCGTTTTCGCCGTGCTCTGCAGCCTCGTCGTCATCCCGCTTTACCTGTTTGCCCGCCGTCTGGGGGCCAGCCGGGTCCAAGCCCGGCTCTGCGCCGGGATCGCCAGCCTGCATCCGTACCTCGTGCTGAACGCCTCGCGCCTGCTGACCGAAGATCTGTTCTCCCTCCTTGTGGTCGCTGCCATGGCCAGCCTCGCGGGATGGCGCCAGAGCCGGAGTTGGGCCGCACCGATGCTGGGCGGTCTGTGGCTCGGGCTTGCGGCGCTGTGCCGGCCGACCGTGCTGCCGCTGGTCTTCCTGCTGCCCTTCCTATGGTGGGTTCTTTCGGACGGGCGGTTCCGGTGGTTTGGCCTGGTCGCGTCGTTGTGTGCCGGCCTGACCGTGGCGCCCTGGACGTTGTCGCTCCACCAGCGATACGACGCCTGGATCCCGATCACCAGCTCGGGCGCATACAACCTGTGGAACGCGAACAACCCTTGGATGAAACCCGACAAGCTGGTGACCCAGCTGCCGGACGCGATGAAAGAGCGCATGGCCGGATTGTCCGAGAAAGAGCGCATGGCGTACCTCCGGAACGAAGCGCTCAGCTGGGCGAGATCACATCCTCGCGAGTTCTGGCTGGCACGCTGGAGAAGCTTGGCGGGTTTCTGGAAGCTGCTGCCCGCCGATCTCTGGAACCAGCGGTCCTCTTTCCAGCTGGGATACCTCGTCCGCCCGCCGCGTCAGGCTGTGGTCGTGGCAGGCAAGCTGGTGTGGTTCGCCATGCTGGACCTGCTGTTCATCGCGTTCATCCTGCGGAGCGCGCTGGAATTCAGAAGCAGGAGGCCGGAGATAGCATCCCTCCTGGCCTGCCTGCTCGTCGCGACCGCCGTCCACACCGTGATGACGGGGTATGACCGCTACCGCTACCCGTTCGATCCCTTGTGGACGACGGTAGGAATGACGGGTATTTTAGCGCTGGTGACTTCGCGAATTCAGAAGGGCCGCGCAGGGCCGCGGAAGAAAACCTTCTCGCCCGCGCCGCAGGACCAGAACGAGACAACGCGCGACTTGAACAGTCCGGGTGCGAAGTCCTCATGAGCCCTGATTCTATACCCTCGGGCGACGGCTTGAATCCCGAGATCACCCGACGCGTGATCATCTTCGTGGCGGTGGTGGGTGTCGGTCTGTACCTCGGCCTCCACGTCGCATCACAACCCCTGATGTCGGTGGCGGCCGTGACGGGCTTCTGCCTGCTTTTCCTGCTGTTCGCCAGGCCTTCACTCTTCTTCCTGCTCACCCTCTTTTTTCTGTTCGGCGCGTTCAACCTGGTCGACGTGGATCAGGTCGCCCGCATCCCGGGCCTCTTCCGCGCCAAGGACCTACTGCTCGGGCTGGCCGCAGGCTACGCGATCGCCAGCGTCTGTCTGAGAAACCTGCCCCCCTTCCCCCTGCGGAGCAGTAGGCTGTTCAAACCGATGGTCGTTTTCCTCGTCTTCCTCGCGTTTCAGATGTGGCGCACAAAAGTGTTCCTGCACGAGGCGCCGATCCTTCTGTTCCGCCAAGGCCGCCACTACTTGACCTACGGACTTCCTCTCGTCTTGTTCTTTCTTTTCCGCACAGAGCGCAACTGGCGTTCCCTGGACCGCTTCTGCCTGTTCTTCATCTTTCTGACCACCGCCCTCAATGCCGTCGAGGGCGTCGTCGGCCCCCTCCCCTTTTACCAGAACGTGGCGAACGCGGCCGAATTCGGCGTGTTCAAGTCCTACAATCCAGCCGTGCTGCTAACCTACTGGTTCTTCTTCCGCCGCTTCTGGATGTACTGCGAGAAGCCGAGCGGGCAGAACGTTCTCTGGCTTCTGGCGGTGAGTCTGGCGGTGGTCTTTTATTTCCACCGTGGCATGGTGGCCGGCGCGATGATCGCCATGGCGGTCACCCTCGTCCTGGTTCCGCCGAAGGTGCGGGTTCGGGCCGCAGCCATGTTGCTGGTGGTCGCCCTTCTGCTCCTCTCGTTGACGGTCATCACGGTGGCGGTGTCCCAGACCGCTCCGGCGTCCGACGTGGCCGCCACCATGAAGAACTACTTTGTCAGCACGGTGACGGATCTCGTGCGGGTCGAGGGAACATACCGGTCGCGCGTCCTCATCGATACCCAACGCTACCCCCTGGTCCGGCAACACCCGTTCGTCGGCATCGGATTCCTGAGCGTGTTTGGCGAAGTGGCGTATACGATGTGGAAAACCGGAGGAGTCTTGCCGGTCGGAACCGTGGATACCGGTTGGCTCGATTTGATGCTGCGCCTCGGAGGCATTGGCACGGGTCTTCTGCTCCTGCTGCTGGGGCAGGCCGTCCGTGTTAACAGCGCCCTTCTCCCTGCGAAAGGGTGGAGCAACAGCGAGCACGGTCTTATCCTCGCCAACATCTGCGTGCTGGTTCTGGCGGTGGTCAGCTCGATCGCCGGCGGCGCGCTGGTGTGGGAGCCGGGCATCACAACGATCGCCCTGATCTTCGCGTGGACCATGAGACTGGAGCACGCAGCGACAGAGCGAGTTGCCGCTCCGCAACCCGGTCAGGCCGCGATGCTCCCCGCCCAGCGGGGGGGATTCCAGCCGCCGCCTGGCCGACAGCTGCCCCTGCCCACGCCAGGCTGATCACGTTGTTGGGCGGCCCTGAGCCAAAGAACAACGCCCGGGTTGGTCGCGGAGACCCCACCCGGGCGCTGAACCGGCGTTGCGAAGGCTACTGGGTTTGAAGCAGGCGAACGACGCGGCGGAGGGCGATCCAGAGCAGGAGCAGCACCACGCCTGCAGCTCCCGCAAGCCCCGCGCCGTGTCCCGCGAAGGAGCTGCTGGCCGCAGCACTCACGTAGCGCCATACCCACGCACAGGCGGCTGCGCTGGCCAAGGCCTCCAGGACGACGCGCCCCCACTCGCCCAGCGCGCAGCGCGTGACGTGCGCGGCCAGGGCCACGAGCAGCACAAACTGAACCACGTAGGCCAGCACCCCGGCGCCGGCCACACCGCTCAGCCCCAAGCCGCGCGCAATCAGCAGCCAGACCAACGCCAGCTTGGCGAGACTGCTCAGCAGGGTTGCCGCGACAAGCCACCACGTCCTCCCGGCGGCAAGCACCACGTTATGACAGAAACCGGACGCGGCGGAGAAGGCGAGCCCGAAAAGCGCAATCTGTGCCGGCTGAATCCCCGCCTCGTAGGCCGGCAGCAGCACGCGTACAACGAAAGGCACGGCGAGGGCGATCGCGACCGCGACGGCGGGCAACCCCACCATCAGGATGCCCAGCGGGGTCAGGAAGTACCGGCCCAGCCCCGCCGCCGAGAGGTCCTCCCCGTACCGCCGGCAAGCGCGAGGCAGCAGGACCACGGCGAGCGAACCCACGGCCGTCTCCACGGGCATGAAGCACATGGTGGACACGCTGTAGAAGCCCATGTCGCTGAATCCCATCAGGCTGATCACCAGGATCCTGTCCACGCTGCTGAACACGAGGCCCGATATCATCGTGAGCCACAGCGGAAACCCGAGGGCGAAGCTTCGTCTCCAGGCCGCCGTGGAGAAACGCAGGCGGATCCGGTCACGGAAGGCGACCACCTGCGCCCCAAGCACTGCTGCCGTTGCCAGGACGTAGCCTGCGATGAGCCCGTCAAAACCAAGCCCGTAGACCAGGGCCACGGTGAGAAGGCTGGCGAGCCCTCCCACCACCGCGATCAGCGCAAGCGCGCCGAACCGCTCGATCGTCTTGTACCAGAAGCTGAAGAAGGTCGAGACGCCGGTCAGCACCAAGGCGGCGGCGATCCCGAACAGCGCCCGGCGGAGCAGCGCTGGCGGAGAGGCCGCGAGGGCGACCCCCAGCACCACGGCGGCCGCCACGAGCATGCAGCCCGTGTTCCAGACGAAACCCGTGTCGCGCTGGTCCTCCACTTCCTTCTGATCACCAGCCCCCAGGGCGACCGCCACTTCCCTCCGCATCCCGAAGCCCTGGCCCAGCGTGGACAGATCCGAGTACGTCCGGAAGAGGCGCGCCGTTTGCCAGATGCCCTGCGTGTGCGGGCCCAGCAACCTGGCAACGAAGAGGCCGGTAACCATCCCGCAGATTTGCTCGAAGAACATTCCAAAAGCATACAGCGCAGAGCTTCTGAAGATCTGACCGAGTGATTTCACGACGGTGGAGGAGAGGCCGATGAGCCTGAGCTAGACGTGCCGGCCGGCGAGCCGGTCGAAGGCGAGCTGGACCCCGGAAGCCAGTTCGTCGGGGTCCAGAGGCGGATCGAACCAGTTACCGGGGACGTGGATGCTTTCGAAGGAAGCAAGGAAATCCAGGAGTCGCTCCTCGGTCAAACCACCCGCGAACGCCTGGTCCATCGCGCGCGGCAGATCGTTCAAGTCGACGACGTCGTAGGTGACGCCCCATCCCCTGTAGGCCGGGTATCCCAGCACAACGACGGGCTTATGCAGCAGCAGGGCCTCGTACCCAACCGTGTTGTCGATCGTGACGACCACTTGCGCGTTTCGGGACAGGTCCCAACTGCTTTGGTGAAGAGGCACCAGTTGGGCATTCTTCAACCTCAGCACGTCCCGAAGGAATCGCAGGGACGCGCCTTCCGCCGGATTGTGCGGATGTTGCTTGAAGAACAGCTTGACCCCCTCGGGCAGGACCCGCTCGACGTACTCCAGAACATATTCCTGTCGGAAGCACTTGGGACACCCGACAATGATCGTCGATTCGTTGTTGTACTGCAGGGGATAGTACACATAGCTGTCCCCGGGCCGTGGTGTTCTCCAGTAGAATCTGCTGATCTGCAGCTCCACATGCTGCCACGCCCGCTTGACTCCATTCAGCAGCCGGCGGGCCTCCAGGTACTTCCTTTCACGGATGAAGGCCGCCGCCAGCGCGGGAAAAGACCTGTCGGCTAGCCAGAATCGTTCGACGGGCCGGGCGGCTCGCTTCTCCTCCAGATAGTCTAAGAGGTACTTCTGGCGGGGCTTGGGCAACTCCTCGAAACGCAAGTGCGGCCGCACGAATGGCGTCCGTCGCGTATCGGCCACCAGAAGCGTGCGGTCGGAGAAGTACCGCGTGTTCGAGTTGTACATCACGGGGATGCCGCGGGCGCGCGCGACGTACGTGACGGTCTCGCGAATCACCTCGGCGCCCATGACCGGGTGTACCACACAGCCGATGTCGTGTTCGTCGAAGAACCTGGTCACCTCGCCAAAGGCAGCGGGCACCTCTGCTGCCAGCAGGTGGTGCGGCCGCGGACGAACCTCCTCTTGAACGTACTCATGCTCGCAGAACGAGAATCGCCTGAAGTTGTAGACGCCGTGGGCATGAGCTGCGGACGGATCCGATCTCAAGCCGGCCGTTACCTGCTCGCGGTAACGCAGACGGAAGATGGGGACATCTGGCGGGGGCAACGTGCTTTCCTCCAGTGTCAGGATCGCCGGGGAATAGCCCAGGGCATTAAGTCCCAACGCCATGGGTCGCGCCAGATCCGGAATGGCGCCGACCGGGCGATCGGTGCCGGGGCGAACAATCAGGAAGTCGATTTTCACGGCTGCCTCACAGTTGGTTCAATCTTGCGCCGCATGCGACGCGCAGATCAGCGGCCCGGAGAACCGCATGCTCTGCTGATAGCTTCGATGACCCTGCTCTGCTGTTCAGGAGTGAGCCGATGGAGGAGGGCAGGCTAAGCGCCTGCCGGGCAAGGCGCTCCGCCACGGGGCAATGTGACGCAGGGCTTCCGGCGTGGGCCGGACTCATGTGGAGCGGCTGCCACAGCGGGCGGGTTTGCACTCGTTGCTGCCCAAGGCGGCTCAGCAAGGCCCGGCTGTCCGTTCCGCAGCGAGCTCCTTTCACCAGGACCGTATTCCCGGGTGTACTGCCATTCGTTCCCGCAGATCTCGGGTACGGACAGGGGGATGTGTCCCGCAGCCACGGGGGCACCGGGTTCGTTCTGTCGGGCCGCCTTGGATCTGTTCATCGATGCCCCTCGAAATCGGGGACCACGTGCAGCATGCGATTCACGACGTCTCCGCCAGCCCTTCTTGATTTGGGGGTATCGTTTTCCCCGCCCGAAGAACCTACGCGGCCTGAAGTCAGCACTCCCAGAAAAGGCTCAGGAGGCGGAGAACCCCTCCCAGAGCGCAGCAGGTCGGCGAAAGACATGTGGTCGACCGAAGCCGCATTGCTGTTCAGGCGGTACTCCAGATCGATACATGACGCTGGACGCGGATAGCGGTCATTCGTAGTGATGGTGCACATGCCATCCGGGAATGCCCAGGGGCTGGCGAAGTAGTTGTCGTCATACACGAACACCAGAGGAAACTCCGCGGGCCGCAGCAGGTTCAGGGGCACGTTCAGATCTTCCGCCGAGAAGGCCCGCCCCAGAAACAGGACGTTCGTCGATGAAGGAGTCATCTTCAGCCTGTACAGCGAGGGCGTTGTGACATCGGCAAGTGCCCGGTGAAGCTGCCTCGCCAGGTCGCGCTGAACGACCCAATCATACATGTACCACTTCCCCACAAACAGCGACGACAAACCCAAAACGATGAGCAGACAGCCCCGCATCAGGGCGCGACAGAATCGGCAGGGAATCATCGCTGCCACGGCGGCCGCCGCGATGGAAATGCCCGGAATCGAGACATAGGCGAAACGGCTCTCGAACATCTGCGTTGTCGGCACTCGTCCAGCCAACGCGTACGGCAGTGCACCCAGGGCCGCCAGCAAGACGCCAAACAAGAGGGCACGCGCGTGCATCGCATTACCTCGAACGCCCTTCGTCACAGAAGACCGCGAGGCCAACAGGAGCGCCGCAAATGCAGCAAAGAGAAGCAGGAGTCCCGGCAAGGAGATCATGCGCACCGCGTTGTGCAACATGAATCCTGCGCCTTTGACGTAGTACCACCCATGCCGCCCCCAATTCCAGAGCAGGTCGATAATGGACATGCTGATCTTGTTGTAGCCCGCATAGTGCCCAGAAGGGGTCAGCCACAGGACCCGCGCAACAAGGAGCACTCCCGCGGCAGTCCAGAACGGCGAAACCCGCAGTATGGAGCGTCGCAGGGCTTGGCGCGGGCGATGCACAAAGACCAGCCTCAAGGGCTCCAGGAAAACCAGTGTTTCAACCGAGAGAGAAATGAGGAAGGCGACAAACGCCAGAACGTGAAACAGCCTGCGCCGTTGCCTCAACAGCAGGATCGACAGCAGATAGAGAAAGATGAACACGTCGAAGACCGACAGCTCCATCAACCCGCGGGCGAAGTAGTACGGGGAAAGAAGGTAGATCGAAGCGGCCCAAGGGCTGAGATGACGAGTGAGAAGAGGCCGTCGAAGAATCCGATACAAGCAAACGGCGCACACAATGTGACCAGCAACGGCCATACCGCGCGCAAGCATGCCGGCATAGGCTCCTCCCGCCCCGTACAGGAGCGCGAGAATCGGCCACGAGCCTGCGTGCACGACCTGGCGAAAGTACTCCAGCAGCATGCCCCTGGGCCCGACCCACCACACCCAGAACCAAGCCCAATCGTCCCAGTAAAGGCCTCTGATCAACAGCAGCGGCCAATGCACGGCCAACCCGCAGACCACCAGGACCCACGGAATGATTCCTGCGAAGCCTCGTCCCACGGATCACGCACTCCTGTTGACGCCCTGTCGCCAGCGGGTTTCCGCGGCGGCACCGTTCCGCAGCCAGGCACCGTCTTGCCGAGCCCTTTCTCCAGAGCGCGACTCGACCGCCAACCCGGCTCTGCTTGTGCCCGCAAGCTGTCCGCGCCTGGATGAGTCCCGGGATCGTCACTCCCCTTTGCGCAGCAGTATCAGCGAGTGTACATGTCGGGTCTGTACCGGCTCAGGTTCCGCCTCATCCAGTCCACACACCTCGTGAGCCCCTCATGAAGGTCGATCTTGGGCTCCCAGCCCAACAACTCCCGTGCCAAGCTGGCATCGGCAACCAGACGCTCCACCTCGCTCGCCGGGGGTCTCACGCGTTGGGCCTCCCCCTCGATGACGACGGCGCGGCCACAGAGCCCCGCGATGACACGGCACAGATCGCCGATGCTGGTGTCCCGTCCGGTGCCCAGGTGAATCGTCCGGCCGACCGCTGCGGGGGACGTCGCTGCGAGCACGAAGCCGTCCACGGTGTTGTCTACGTAGTTGAAGTCTCGTGTGGGGTGGAGGTTCCCGAGGCGCACGCGGTCGCCCGCGAGACACTGGGCGATGATCGTCGGAATCACGGCACGCGCCGACTGCCTGGGGCCGAACGTGTTGAAGGGCCGAAGGATCACTGCCGGCAGGCCGAAGGAGGCGTGGAAGGACTCTACCATCTTATCTGCGCCGATCTTGCTGGCGGAATAGGGCGACTGCCCCTGCAAGGGGTGGTTCTCATCGATGGGGACATACCGGGCTGTTCCGTAAACCTCGCTGGTGGACGTGTGAACAAGGCGGCTGACGCCCAGATCGCGCGCGCACCGCAAGACGTTCAGCGTGCCCCCAATATTCGTTCGCACGTACGATTCCGGGGCCTCGTACGAGTAGGGAATCGCGATCAGGGCTCCAAGATGAAACACGACGTCCGCGCCTTTGACCGCCCTGGCAACACTGTCGTGATCACAGAGGTCCCCGGCCACGACTTCCATGTCGCGCGACAGCGGCGACTCATCCAGCCACCCCCGGGAGCCCATCGCGTTGTAGTGCACGAACGCCCGCGTCCTAGCGCCCATCGCCACAAGACGCTCCGCCAAGTGGCTGCCTATGAATCCGCCTGCGCCAGTCACCAGTACGTGCTTTCCTTGCCAGTTCACGGATTCTTCTCCCATTGTTGGATGTCCTTCTGTGCCTGCTGATAATCCTTCGGCCGTCCCACATCCAGCCAGTATTCGAGGATGGGGAAACTGATTACTTTGCGCCGTTGGCTCACCAGCACGCCGATCAGGTCCGTCATGTCGAATCGGCGATCCAGGGGCACGACGTCGCAAACGGACGGTTCGATGAGGTAGATGCCGGCGTTCACCAGGAAGCTGTACATCGGCTTCTCAACAACTTCCCGCACCTCGATGTCGTCGCACTGGATCACGCCGTACGGCACATTGAGGTCGTACTTGCGGACACCCACGGTCATATCCGCCTTGTGGTCACGATGGTAGGCCAGCATGGCCTTGAAATCCACCCGGGTCAGCACATCGCCATTGATTACCAAGAGCGGCTCCCCGGACTTCCGAAGAAGCGCCAACGAGCCCGCCGTCCCCAATGGTTCGTTCTCCCGGACGTACTCCACGGCAACTCCGAAATCGTGCCCGTCACGGAAATGCTTCGAGATCTCCTCGGGCCGGTAGTGCGTGGTGATGCTCACGTTCTTGATGCCCGCGTCGCGCAGATGGCGAATCGTATGTTCCATCAGCGGGCGGTCGCCCACGGGAAGCATGGGCTTCGGGGTTGTCTCGGTAAGCGGGTACAGCCGCTGGCCTCGCCCCCCCGCCATGATGACCGCGCGAAGAGGAAGAACGTGTTCGGGCATGAGCTCGTCGGTCGTCACGAGTCCCACTACGCGGCTGTCGTCGTCCAGCAGAGGGATCTGACGGACTTGGCTTTCCCGCATGATTTCCAGAAGCCGCGCGCGATCCGTGCCTGCCGGCGCGGTGATCGGCTTGGCGAACTCCGCCTTTCTTCTCTGCAGGAGGACCTCCAGCTCCGCATCCGGCGCGAGCCCCGCTAGGATGCCTCGCCGCATGTCGCCGTCCGTGATCGTGCCAAGCAGATGCCCGTCGTCGTCGGTCACGAGGGCAATGCCCTTCTCATTGCGGTCGATACAGGCGATCACGTCCCGCAACAACGAATGGGGGCGCACACAGAAGGGCTTTATGGCCGGGTCAATCATGAGGACAAGACCGCCTGTTGCAGCGCTGCAAAGCGGTGTCGACAGCGAATACGTCTCTCGATTTCGTCGCGCGATGGAGGGAAGGGCATCGGCGCGTCATGGACTTCGCGGGAGTCACAGTTGGGACAGGTCTCCTCGTGACAGAGGCACACTTCGCCGCAGTTCACACACATCCGGATCATCCCCTTGTCTCGCACCTTGGGCGCGTGGATCAGGAGCCGGGCTCTCACCTTTCGCTCTCGGGCGATCCAGTCTTCGTAGTTCACGCGCGTCGACCCTTCCCGCATGAGCCGGCCTAGCTCACCAGATGGCGGAGCACCCACTTGCCCCCTTCTTTCCTCCATAGGTGAGGGGAGCGAAACTCGTCGCAAAGCTCGTGAAAGCGTTCCGGCGTCAGGCCCATGTAGTCCATGACTTCCCTGAAGTACCTCTGGGGCACCTCGCCATCGAAACGGCGCACCAGCGCGATCCCCTCCACCCGTGTCAGATGCTTGTTCCGGATCTCCTGCGAGGCGTCGTACGACGCGCGCCCGAGTCCGAATTTGATGTGCGTGGTGTAGTAGTGGAGATCGTCGATCTTGTCGTCGATACTGTTGTATTTACTGTACGTGCCTTCGGTGCGGAACGGCCGCGCCTGAAAGCCGGTGTGCTCGACGGCGTAGTAGTAGCTCTCCTGCGGCGTCCACTTGAGGTAATAGCCCAGGTAGTGCACCTGAATCTTGGATTGCTCCAACGCCTCGTGGTCCGCGGGAAAATACGCCGAGAGATCATTCAGAGTAAGTCCGTGTTTCTCCATCAATTCGGAGACCGGGATCCCCCCAAGATATACCTCTGATAGTTCCCGCATCGCATAGTACGATTTGTCACGCAGCGAGCTGGAGGTCTCGGCGATGGGGTTGCCGTACTCCGCCTCCGCCTCACCGTAGAAGATGAGTGGAATCTGGTACTGCAGGGCGATCTTGGGCGCCAGGTTCTTCTGGCCCAGGATGAACGTCTGGAACGGGTGCAGGAGATTCTCGATCGCGAGCTTGGTCAACAACCTGTGCACATGGCCGTTGGGCTTGAAGGTGATGTTATCGAAGCCGCCTATCTCGATCCAGTTCCGGAAGTTCCTGTACCCGTAGTCGGTGTACAGGATCGGGGGCCACGTCACGGTCAGAGGATGCATCCCGTACTTGTACTTGAGCACGTGAGCCGCGTACGCGCTGTCCTTGCCGCCGCTGCCGGGCGCCACGCAGTCGTATTTCCCGTCGCTTCGGCGGTGCCGATTGAGCAGGTCGACCAGTTCCTTCTCGCGTGCGGCCCAGTTGATCCCCTCCTTCTTTTCTGCATAGCGGCAAGCGTCGCAGACACCCTCCGCATCGATATGCAGGTACTTGGCGCCTTGCCGCTCGCGGGTGTGCCGAAATTCAGGGAAGGATGACGGCCGCTGGTTCGACATGACGCACCGCTTGCAGAAAACGACATCCTCGGGCAATCCATAGAATGCACGCTCGGGCATGTTAATCTTCCTTGTCGTTTCTTCGCCGCGTGATAGCCGCCGCGAGGTTGCTGTAGATCTCCAAGCCCCGGGGGCCGCTTCGTTCAGGGTGGAATTGGAAACCATAAACATTCCCCATCTTCAAGCTGGAACAGAACTCGACGTGCCCATACTGCGAGAAGGAGAGCACGACATCCCGGTCTTCCGGCCTGCAGTAAAAGGAATGCACGAAGTACATGAATTCACCGTCGGCAAGGCCTCGAAGCAGGGAAGCGCCCCACGGATCCTGCCCGGATGTTGCCTCTGGCGTCTCGCGGGACGCGTCGGTTCGCCGGTAGATGCGGTTCCATCCAACCTGCGGCACCTTGCAGCGCTTCCCCCCCTCCATCGGATTGTCGAAATGAACCACGGGGCCCCTCGCAAGCCCCAAGCCCTTGTGCAGCCCGAACTCGTAGCTCTCCGTCATCAGCAGCTGCATGCCCAAACAGATTCCCACCAGCGGCTTCCCGGACGAGGCCACGTCGCGGAGCGGGCCGACCAAGTCCAGTCGTTCCAGCGCCCCCATGGCATCGCCAAACGCACCCACGCCGGGAAGGATGACGGCGTCCGCCGCCAGAATAAGATCGCGGGTGCTGGTGACTGCGGCTTGGAGCCCGGCGAACTCGCAGGCGTGCTTCACGCTGAACAGATTGCCCAGACCGTAGTCGACAATGGCCACCTGAGTCTGGATCGCGTTGCCTTTCATAGGCATCAGCCGTATCGGCAGGGAATCGACTGGCGTGCCATGGCCGTCTTGATGTCTGCAAGGGTCGTGTCCGCAACCCGCCCAAACTGGACACCACCCCTTCGCCCATGCAGAAACTCCACGTTCCCCTCCGTGGAGAAATCACTGTCTTCTGTGCGATGGTGCCGAATGTAGTTGTAGTGCAGTATGGAAGCCATGCTCACGGCATCCGCATGGCCCTGCCGAACGACGTCCAGCACGTGTTCAACCCGCCCTGCTCCGCCGCTGGCGATGACCGGGACCGGCACCAGTTCGGCCACCTGCCGGGTCAACTCAAGATCGTACCCCTTACCCGTGCCCTCGTTGTCGATCGACGTCACCATCAGCTCGCCGGCCCCCAGCTCGACCGCCTTCACGGCCCATTGGATGACATTGACTCCCGTGCTCTGACGCCCGTAGTCCACGTAGGCCTCGTAGGAGCCGTCCGGCTGCTTGATGGCCTCGATCGAGACCAAGATCGTGGAGGACCCGAAGGCCAGCGAAGCCTCGCGAATCAGCTCAGGCCGTTGCACGGCCGCCGTGTTGATGGCCACCTTGTCGGCGCCGGCTCGCAGCACGGTCCTGATGTCGTCGACGGTGCGAAGACCGCCGCCGACCGTCAGCGGGATGAAAATCTCCTTTGAGGTGCGTTCAATGATGTCCAGGAGGCTGTTGCGTCCGTACAAGCTCGCGACCACGTCCATGTAGATCAGTTCGTCCGCGCCGTTCTCGTAGTAGTAGCGCGCAAAGCGCTCCGGCTTGCCGAGCACGCGGAGGCCCTCCAAGTGCACCCCTTTCACGAGGTTGGGACCCTTGATGTCCAGGCGGGCAATGACTCGAATGCTCATGGGATTCGGCCGGCAACAGGATGAGGCTACACCTTTCGAAGACGCCGTGCGGGTACGCCGGCCACCACGATCCGGGGCGCCACGTTCCTGACGACGACCGCCCCGGCGCCGACCACGGCCCAACGCCCGATCCTGACGCCCTGTTTCGCCGTGGCGCCCGCGCCGATGTGCGCGCCGTACCCCACGCGCACCCCGCCAGCCAGGCTGGCGCCTGTGGCGACATGCGCATGCGCCTCCACCACGCAATCGTGCTCCACGATCGCTCCGCTGTTGATGATCGCATTGGCTCCCACCATCGCCCCTACATTGACGATGCAGCCGGGGAGCAACTGCGCCCCCTCCTCGATCGTGGCGCCCGGCGAACAGACGGCCGCGGGATGGATCACCGTCAGCGGCCGGAGGTGTCTCGACAGCGCCATGTCGAAGAGCTTCTGCCGGGGTTGATTGTCCGCCGTGGAGCCCACGCCGACCACGAAATGCGAGATGCCCCTGCGGACCATCTCCCCCAAGCGGTCGTCGCCCCCGACGATCGGCACGCCGAGCACGTCCTCGCCCCAGCGGGATTCGTCAGGATCGAGAATCGCAGAAGGCTTCGCCGCGCGACTCAACCGCAGGCTCTCAATGAGAACACGGGCGTGACCTCCACCCCCCAGAATCACACAGGCTTGTTGTCTTTTCTTCACGGGGACCTCCCTCAGGCCGTGGGCACGTCGTGGAACTGTTTGGTCACGAGACGCGCGTCGAGCGGAACGTCTTTCAGCCTGGCGATGATCCGCTCGGCCGCGTGACCGTCGCCGTACGGGTTCTCGAGGCCGCGCAAGCCGCGCCGGAACTCGTTGCTGACCGCTTGGCGGATCCCCGCCTCGATCGACCGGCGGCCGTAACCGACGTCGATCACGTTGGCTGCGCGGATGCGCCCGGCCTGCCGAGTGCCGACATTCACGACCGGAAGCCTGAACGACGGCGCCTCGATGAGGCCGCTCGACGAATTGCCGACCATCGCCGCGGCGACGGACATCAGGCCGAAGTAGTCGCGAGTCCCGAAATTCTCGACCAGGCTGGCTTTCGCCCGCCGGCGAACATACTGCCGGATCAGCCGGATGATGACGCGGCTGTTCGTGTCGGCACTCGGCAGCGTGAAGACAACCGGCCGTCCGCTCTTTTCCAGCGCCGCCAGCAGTTCCCGCGTCTGCCACTCGGTGCGCTCGTATTCCAGCGTGACCGGGTGAAACGTGACCACCAAGGACGGCTCGGACAGATCGATCCCGTATGTCCGTTCGATCTCGGCTTTCGACGGCAGACGGATCGAGCGAAGGTTGTCCAGGCCCGGCGCGCCCGAGACCGTCACGCGCCAGGGCTCCTCGCCCATTTGAATGATCCGCCGTGCGTATTCGTCGGTCGCGGGGAAGTGCAGGTGGCTGAGCTTTGTGATGCAGTGACGGAGGGCGTCGTCGATGGCGCCCAACGTCAGCTCCCCGCCGTGGATGTGGGCAACCGGAATCTTCAGCGGAAGGGCTGCGGCCGCCGCTGCGAACATGTCGAAGCGGTCGCCCAAGACCACCAGGATGTCCGGCCGGCTCCGGGCGAAGGCCCTCGCGAAACCCTCCAGACCCGTGCCGAGCGATCTCGCGATGTCCCGCGGCCGGTCGGAGCCCCGGTTGAAGTGAATCCGCTCGCGAATCTTGTGGCCGTCCTTCTCGATCTCGCGGACGGTCAGTCCGAATTCCCTCGAAAGGTGCGCACCGCCAACGAACAGCCAGGCCTTCAGCCGGCGACGGGAACAGATCTCGCGAAGGATCGGCCGGTAGATCCCGTAGTCCGAACGCGCGACGGTAACGATGCCGATGGTTCTCACTCGATCATCTCCCGCGTGAACAGGGCTCCTGCCGGGATGTCGACTTTCGCCCTTCGGCCGATCAGCTCCCGTCGGGACGTCGGTGGCAGACCCGTTCCGGGCCGACGGACCGCGATCATGTTCTCCGAGAGGCGCTCGCCCGCCGCGATCGAGCGGGCAGCGACGAGGCTTTTCCGGGCCACGGAGGCGACGTTGGCCTCGCCCGGCACCGGTTCCTTGCGGCCATGCCCGAGGGCGGACTCCACCTTGCGGATGCCTTTCACCAGCGCTGACAATTCGTGCGGCTCCAGGGAGGCGCGGTGATCCGGTCCCGGCAAGGCGCGATCGGTGGTGAAATGCTTCTCGATCACGCACGCGCCCAGCGCGACCGCGGCCAACGACACCTCCGTGCCCAGCGTGTGATCTGAGAAACCCACCGGTACGCGGAACGCCCGCGCCAGGGTCCCCATCGCGCGCAGGTTGGCGTCCGAGGGGTCGGCGGGGTAGGTGCTGACGCAATGAAGCAGGATCAGTTGATCGTTGTTCTCCTCGCGCACGGCGCGCACGGCGGATGCCACCTCCTGCTCGTTCGCCATGCCGGTCGAGACGATCAAAGGCTTGTGCTTCCGCGCCAGATGGGCCAGGAACGGCAGATTGGTGATCTCCCCCGAGGGAACCTTGAACGCAGCCATCTGCAGTTGGTCGAGAAAATCGGCGCTCTCCTCGTCGAACGGCGCAGAAAGGAAGAGAAGGTGCCGGGCGCGGCAGTACTCCAGGAGCTCCCGGTGCGCGTCCTCTGTGAGCTCGAGACGCTTCAGCATGTCGTACTGGCTTTCTTCGATTCCCGTGTGGGCCTTCTGGTAATCGGCCTGGGGAGCTTCCCGGGTCACGATGTTCGCGGCCCTGAAGGTCTGGAACTTCACCGCGTCAGCGCCCGCCGCGGCGGCCGCATCAACCAACGCACGGGCCAGAGCCATGTCGCCATTGTGGTTCACGCCCGCCTCGGCAATGACGAAGCACGGCTGGCCCGGGCCGACGAGTCTGCCGGCGATGGAAACGTGCGTCACCATGCAGTCCACCCGCCGTCCACGATGAGATTGTGGCCGGTCACGTAGGCGGAGAGGTCGCTGGCGAGGAACGCCACGGCGCCCTTAAGATCTTCCTCCGTGGCCATCCGCCTCAGGGGGACCCGCGCCGTGTAGTGCCGGCGAAACGGCGCCGGCTGATTGCGCAGCACCCCTCCCGGCGTGATCGCGTTGACCCGCACCTTCGGCGCCAGCACCGTGGCAAACCAGCGAGTCATGGCGAGCAGCCCGCCCTTGCTGGCGGCGTAGGCCGCCGGGTTCCCCATCGTCGTGCCTTCGTAGAGGCTGAGGTCCGGGCCCACGAGGCCGTAGATCGAGCCGATGTTGATCACGGAGCCGTGGCCGGCTCTCCCCAGCGCGCCCGCGCATGCCTGGGTCAGCAGGAAGGCCGCCGTAAGGTTGACTTCGAGGGCTTGGCGCCACGTGTCGGCGCGCTGCCGGGCGAGCGGGACCGCCCAGCCTTTCACTGCCAACGCCCCCACCATCGCGGCGTTGTTGACGAGGATGTCGATGCGCCCGAACTTCCGCAGAACGGCCGGCGCAACGGCTGTCACTTGCCGCTGGTCGGCAAGGTCTACCTCGAGCGGCAAGGCCGCGATCTTGTGGCTCTTGCGCAGGGCGGCCGCCGTCTTTCGGCACGCGCCCCCGTCCACATCCAGAACCACGACCCGCGCGCCCTGGTCGGCAAGCGCCGAGCAGAGGGCTCGCCCGATGTGCCCCGCCCCACCGGTGACCAGAGCCACCCGGCTCTTCAAGTTCATAAGCTGATGGACGGTTTTCATGGCTGGACCCTTCCCCTTGCTCGTTGGCTCAGCAAGTACTCCGCGATCTCGAAATCAAGCTCTGTGTCGATGTCGACCGCCCGTTCCGGCGGGACGATGACCGCCCGGACCCTGACCTCATACCACGGCCGGGAACTCATCACAAACTCCGGCCGGGCGGCGTAGGCCACCGTGGTCAAGTCGTAGACGGGCTGGGCATCCTGCCGCCTCGCCACCTCCTCGTGCGGCGGCATCACGAGGCGGGCGTAGCCGTTCGGGTCAAGCGTGACCATGTTGAAGTAAGGATTCCGATGCGCTGTCGTCACCGTAATCGCCATGTCCGCGTCGGTGTCGAGGACCGCTCGCACGCAGGCATCCACATCCTCTACCCGCCGGAGCGGCGACGTGGTCGGCACGCTGACAAATACATCGAGTTTGGCGGCCCCCGGGAAGGACTCGAGCGTGCGGACGGCGTGTTGCCACGCCAGGCGCTCGGGCGCGTCATCCGTGGCCAGTTCCCCCGGCCTCATGAAGGGCACTTCCGCGCCGTGCCGGCGCGCTACTTCAGCGATCTCAGCATCATCCGTCGAGACCACGACCCTGCGAATCAGCTTGCTGGCCAGGCCCGTCTCGATGGCGTACGCGATCAGCGGTTTGCCGGCCAGCGGGCGGATGTTCTTCCGCGGCACGCCCTTCGAGCCGCCGCGCGCAAAGATGAAGGCGACGATGTTAGGTTTCACACATTCACCGACCTTCCTTCCCGGGATGAGCGTTTGGCGGCCAGCGCGATCTCCAGCACGCGCCGTGCCTCCTCTCCGCCTATCCTCGGCGGTTTGCCGTTCCGGACACAATCGAGGAAGTGTCTCATCTCTTCGAGGTACATCTCGTTGCGGTCGAACGAGCTGTCCTCGCGCCAGAGCTCCTTCCAGCCTTGTTGGCCCGCGCGCTGGAGTCGCACGCGGTGGCCGATGCCATCCCACTCCAGCACCCCTTCCGAGCCTGCGATGCGGCACGTCCGGGTGGGCACGCGCTGGACCATATCGAGATGGATGCTGGCCAGGCTTCCCGACTGGAAATCCAGAACGATCTCCGCCGTGTCCTCCACGTCGATCTCCAAATCGCTCACACGGGCCA
Organism: Verrucomicrobiota bacterium; assembly: GCA_043803015.1. Classification (GTDB taxonomy): domain Bacteria; phylum Verrucomicrobiota; class Kiritimatiellia; order CAIQIC01; family JAGNIJ01; genus JAZDKK01. The sequence continues at coordinate 5,639 of JAZDKK010000068.1, read as the reverse complement.
GCCTCGCGCTGACCGTGCGGACCTCGCCGACCAGCCACCGGACATAATCGATCTCGTGGCTCAACTCGAGCACGGCGCCGCCCCCCAACTCCGCCCGCGCGCTCGCGCTCTTGCGGTAGTCGCTGCCGGGCCGCCAGTCGGGCAGATACTGTCCGACTTCGGCGCGGACGGCAAGTACCCGCCCGATCCCGCCCTCGAGCAGGGCCGTCCGCATCGCCTGCAGGGGCCGGTAGAAACGGAAGTTGTAGCCTACCATCAGGACGAGCGCGCGGGACGCACATTCCCGGATGAGATCATCTGTCCCCTCCAAGCGGTTGGACAGCGGTTTCTCAATGAGAAGATGGACGCCGCGCTTGGCCAGCTCCAGGCCGATGTCCACATGCTGCGAGGAGGGGCCCGCCACAATCGCCGCCTCCGGCAGCGGATCCAGCGCCTGGGCCAAGTCCTGTACGACACGGTCCGCACCCGCGACGTCGCCCCCGCTTCCAGCCCGCCGCCAGACGGTCAGGTAGGCTCCGGGTTCTATAGAACGGGCATTGGCGAGATGCCTTCTGCCGATGCTGCCCAGACTAACCAGAAGAATCTTCACACGACCCCCCTCTCGTGCGCTGTGCCAAGTCGGCTCGAGAGCACAGCGAGAATTCTCGGCGCCGTTGCACCATCCCAAAGCTCAATTTCCGGCCTCCGGCGCTCCCGGCCCAGCGCGGCCCGGGCGTTTTCAACGATGGCCCTGCGATCAGGAGCCACCAGTCGATTCGTGCCGCGCGTGATGGTGATCGGGCGCTCGGTGTTGGGGCGGACGGTCAGGCAGGAGATGCCCAAGTACGTCGTTTCCTCCTGGATCCCGCCGGAATCCGTGATGACCAGTGCTGATTCCGACTCCAGCCGGAGGAAGTCGAGATAGCCCAGGGGGTCGAGGATTTTGAAGCCCGCGTGGCGCGGTGTGAACGCGAGCTCGCCCATGACCTTGCGGGTGCGGGGGTGCACGGGAAAGACGACGGGCATGGACGACGCCAGCTCGTCCAGGGCGTCGAGTATCTGGCGGAGGGTGGCGGGGTCGTCCACGTTGGACGGCCTGTGCAGGGTCACCGCCACGAACTTCCGGGGCGACAGCCCGAGGCGCTCAAGGATCGCCGACTTGGAAGCCACCGGCATCAGGGCAACGAGGCTGTCGATCATGATGTTCCCGACGAAATGGATCTTCTCCTCGGGGATGCCTTCCCGCCGCAGGTTCTCGTTGGCGTCCCGGCAGCTGGTGAGGAGGATGTCGGAAACGGCGTCGGTCACCATGCGGTTGATCTCCTCGGGCATGGTCCGGTCGAAGCTTCTCAGTCCCGCCTCGACGTGCGCCACCGGGATGCCCATTTTGACGCCCACCAGGGCACCTGCCATGGTCGAGTTCACGTCGCCCACGACCACCAGCAGGTCCGGCTTCTCTTCCTGCAGGATGGGCTCCAGAGCGATCATGGTTTTTCCCGTCTGCAGGCCATGCGGCCCGGAGCCAACGCCCAGAAACCGGTCCGGTTTCGGCATGCCGAAGTCGGTGAAGAAGACGTCCGACATGAGGGCATCATAGTGCTGGCCCGTATGCACCACCACGGGGCGTGCGTCCGGCATCGTGTCCCTGATGGCCCGCCACAGCGGGAACACCTTCATGTAGTTCGGCCGGGCGCCGGCCAGAAGAACGATCTTGCTCATCGCTTGTTCTTCTCTTTCCACGGCCCGCGCCGGAGCAGCATGGCGAGGATCCAGCTGTTCCAGAACCGCTGGACCCGCCCCCGGAAGGCCTGCAGTTTCCGGACCCGGTCGATGAAGAACTGCCCGTCCTCGGCGGCGCCGTTGGTGCTCGAACGGCTCGCGCGCAACGTGCTTTCGGCCTCCTCCATGAGGCCGTTCGCGACCTCCATCTCCCGGCCGATCATGTCCAGGAGGACCTTGCGGATGACATTGCCGAACTCTTCGCCGGCCTCATAGTAGTCCTTCCGGTCGCCCCTCACCCACACGCGCCGCACGGCGCCCCACTGCTCCAGCTGGCGCACGACCATGCTCGCGCTGCCCTTGCTGATCCCCAAGACGTCCTGCAGGTGCTGGAGCGACTGCGGCTCCCGGCTGAAGTAGATGTGCGCGTAGCTCTGCCCCACGGCCCGGCCGATGCCGAGCGACTGCGTGAAATGTCCTGCCGCTTCGACGAAGCGCCGTCGCAGGCTCTCGAGTTCCCGGTTCACAGGTTTCTGCTCAATCACGCCGTCCGGTTCCGGGCAGACTTCGTCCCCGTAAGTTCCCACCCCGAGAGCCCGTCTCCCGCGCGCCTGAAGCGTACAGACATAAACCGGACAGTACGTTCAATCTATATTGAACATAGTGAAAACGGGGGTTTTTGGCAAGGGCTTTTCTGGGGCTTTTTTTCGCGGGGCGCGGACCCCGCCGAATCAGGGGTTCCAGCGGGCCCGGACGGCCTGCGGAGGATCAGTAGTACGCGTTGGTCGAGCTGATGGATCCGTCGTAGTTGGTGAGAACCAGGTCGGCGTGGCCATCTGCGAAACCCAGCACGCTTGCCCGCCGGGTGAAGTGCCATTGCGTTTGGGGTGCGGTCTCAGCGTTCTCCGCGTTGAGCGGTGGCTCGAAGACTACAACCTTCTTGGAGGGATACTCAAACCTGGTCACCTTGCCCGTCGCGCACCCGACGCCCGCCCGACTGTAGCCGGCGGGGTCGTTGGCGTAGGCGTAGCTGGTCCCGTACCCGACGGTCTCGAAGATGTTGGGCGAGCCGGTCAAGGGCCATTTGTCACTGCCCCGGTCACTGGGGCACCGGAACACCTCGGCATCCTTGATATAGGTGTTCAGGAGAGACGGCAACGTCCAGGCGGTCGCCGCTGACGGAAAACTCCTGCTCTCATCGAAGGCTTTCATCAACAGGGCAGCCGTGATCTGCTTCACGTTGGCGATGCACCGTATCTGGCGGCCGCGCTCCTTGACTTTCGCCAGCGCGGGCAGGAGGAGCCCCGCCAGGATGGCGATGATGGCGATCACCACCAGGAGTTCGATCAACGTGAAGGACAGCCTGTTCTTACTCGTTCGCATGGCGATCACCCTTCCCCACTAAACTACCCTACCGGCGCCCAATAGGGAAGCCCGACCTTGTCAAAGGGGCGTGCTTTCGGCCCGGGCCGCCTTTTCTGCCGAGAGTTTCTTGTGCAGCGCCTCGATGTTCAGCGGCACGGCTTCGTTGTCGCCCATCTCCTGCGCCTTCTCGAAAACAGCCAGCGCCTCTTCGTCGCGCCCCAGGCTGCGAAGCCGGAGCCCCAGCTGGACGGCGTAGAACTGGTGGTAGGGGTCGCGCTTCACGATCTCCCGGAGCAGCTCCAGCGACCTCTCGCGATCCCCCAGGACGTTGCAGGCCTTGCTCATCCCGAAGAGCACGTCCATGTCGTAGGGGTTCAGCGCGCGCGCCCGCTCGTACAGCGTCAGGGACTGTGCCGCCTGCTCCTGCCGCGCGGCCGCATCGAGGTTCCAGAAGCTCCGGGACTGGTCGACGTTGGCCAGCCCGAGATACGCGCGCCAGTTCCCCGGATCCACCCGCGCGGACGCACGGTATTCCCGGACGGCTTCCTGCATGCGGAACCGTGCGCGATCCCTTTCGCCCAGGAAGTGAAACCCATACCCCACGAAGGCCTGCGCCACGGCCAACGCCATGACGAACGCGGCGAGCGCGCCGGCGCCCCATGCCGCGCGGCTCCAGCGAGGCGGCAGCGCGACGGCTTTCACGTCGTCCGACACATACAGGCCCGCCACAACGGTACCGGCCAGGAGGACCAGCACGTGGTTGTTGGCGAAGAGGTGGAAATTGAAGTCGAAGACCGCATGTGCCAGCGAGGCCGCGATGCTTCCAACCAACCCCGCCAAGAGAAAGGCGTCCTTGTCCCGGCTGGCCCTGCCCGACCAGCGAAGCAGGCGGAACAGAACGGACACGACCAGCACGGCGAGCAGGCCGAATCCGACGATGCCGCTTTCCGCCAGCGTGTGCAGGTACTCGTTATGGGCGTAGTTGAAGAGGAGCTGCATGTTGTGGCTCTTGTACTGCGGATACACCCATTGGTAGCTGCCGAGCCCGTGTCCCACCCAGGGCCGATCACGGATCATGTGAACAGTATCTCGCCACATCAGCAGGCGCGCCTGGACGGCGGGATCCGGCGCACCGGGCGACGCCCCGGTCAGGCGTTCCCGCACCATGGGCGAGGCCACCCAAAGGACGGCCGCCGCCAGCAGCAGGAGCGTCGGCAGCAGCACCAGCACCGAGAAGAACATCTTGCGGCTCCTCCTCGCGGCGATGACCAGCGCTGTGGCGGAGAGCCCGGCGGCCGTGGCGATCCAACCGCTGCGGGACTGGGTCATAAACAGGACAGGCAGGAACAGCAGCAGGCTGTAGCCTGACAGCAGACGCAACGGAACGCCTGCCGACCCGGCCAGGACTAGCGCGAAGGCCATCGGAATGACCATTTCGAGCAGATTGGCGAAGTGATTCGGACAGAAGTACGTGCCGCTCGCCCTCATGCCGTAGCCCTCCGGACGGACGAGATTCAGCACCAGCCGCGATCCCCGGCACTGCTGAATCACGGCATACCAAGCCATGAGGGTGACCGCGAAGAGGAGGATCCCCAGCAGAACGCGCCACCGCTTGTGCCGGGAGGCCAGCTCCGTCCAAGCCCAGTAGGCCCCGATATAGCTGCCGATCCGGAGCAGCTCCACCCTGACTTCGTACGGCACCGCGGCCGAGGGCATGAGGCACAACCCGTACAGGAAGAAGAGGATCCACAGTAGGCCTCCGGGCGGGCCCTGGACCCGCTGGAGCTCCGTCGCGAAGAAGGGGCGAAGGCAGAAGAGGCCGACGCCCAGGAACGCCAGGAACATGAGCGGCCCGAAGGACCACATCCGCACGGCCCCGAACAGGAAGATGCCGACCAACGGCGCGCCCAGGAGAAGGCCCATGGCCACCGTATCGTACGTCGTTCTTCGAAGGGAGATGGGGACCGAGTGGTGCCTGCGGTGGCGGCCCTCATGGGCGCCAGAAGTGGGTAACCCAAGCTGCAACTAGAAGAAGCTCCTCTGAACAGTGATCACGTCGCCGGCTTCCAATTCCCTGTCCCGCTCCGGGTGCTGCTCCAGTTCGCGGACATTCACGCGGAAGCGCCGGGTGCCCCGAATCACCTCCACGTTGCCGCGGTCCGCAAACTCGCTGAACCCGCCGGCGCCTGCGATGGCCTGCACAATGGTCATGCCGCTCACGAGAGGAAACCGGCCCGGCTGCCTGACTTCCCCTTTGACAAAGTAGCTCCGCGCCGGAACGACCACGTTCACCGTGATGTACTTGTAGATCTGCTGGTCCAGGTACGCCTTCCGGATGGTCTGTTCGAGCTCGGTGGTCGTCCTGCCGCCCGCCTGCACGACGTTGATATACGGCATGTTGATGACCCCGCTCTCATCCACAATATCCTCGATCTGCTGTTCCTGCCCTGGAATCCCCCGCAAGTAGATCACCAGGGGGTCTCCCGGCTTCAGCCGGTAGGCCGTGAGGGGGGACTTGGCGGCAGGCATCCCGGTACCGGACGCGGGGGCCTGCGGCCGGGCTGACGCGGCCGCCG
>JAZDKK010000067.1:0-21270 GCA_043803015.1 Verrucomicrobiota bacterium | reverse complement strand
GGGGGTGCGCGACACCAGCCTCGAGACCATGTCGCTCACGCGGGAGACAAGGGTCCTCTCTTCGACGGCGGCCGGGGGGGCGCTGGTGATGGCGCCGAGCGGGCCCCTGGCAATGGTGGTGGAAGCGTTGGTGAAGGTCTGCGGGCCGGAGGCGACGATCTTCACGACCCTGACCGGCCTGGGTTTCTGCGGCGGCGGCGGGGGCGGCGCCTTCACGTACCTCAGGCCGTCCGTGCTCTTGGGGATCGTCATCCTGGCCCGGCGGCCAAAGCGCTCGATGACCACGAGGTGGTTGTCGGGCGTCTCGCCGACGATGGGCAGTTCCTCGCCCTGCCGAAGGTACATCGTGCCGTCGCGGGATGACACGGTGTATGCGAAGATGATGCTTTTCTCGGGGGTGACCCACGCCGAGCGCGCGTACTGGAGCGCGATCGGGAAGGCGCACAAGCGCGGCCCCTCGTACTCGGTGTTCACCAGCGTGATGAAGTCGGTCTCGTTCTGCTGAAACAGCGGCAGGTCGTCCCCGATGTAGAAGGTCACCAGCGGGTTGCTGATCGGGATCGGCAGGCGCGGCGTCACGACCCTCAGGTGGTCAAGCCTTCCGGTCACCGCCGGGTCGAGGAACAGGCTGACCCTTCCCTCCTGGTTCGTGACCATCCTGAGCGCGGCCTTGAGACCGCGGTCCGACGCGGGCCGGGCCGGCGCAATGGCCAGGGGAACATCCTTCCGGTACTGGATGTCGGGCGTGGACTTGGGGACCAGCAGCGAGGCCTGGCGCCCGAAGCGCTCGATCGTGACTTCGTAGTCCGTCTCGGTCTCCCGCGCCACCGGCAGCTTCTCGCCCTCGCGCAGGTAGAAGAGGCCTTCGCAGGTCGAGACGGGATAGGCGAAGATCAGGGACTGCTCGCTGCTGACCCAGGCGAGGCGGCCGCCGCGCGATTCGCGCGGCACCGCCACCAGCCGCGGGCCTTCGTACTCGGTGCTGGTCAGGGCGATGAAGTAGACGTCGTTCTGCTGGAACAGGGGCAGCCTCACCCCGACCTGGAACGTGAGATTCGGGTTGCTGATGAAGATCGGGACCTTGGGCTTGAGGATCCGGAGGAAGCCTGCTTCCGGAGCGGGCGGGGGGACGGACTCCTTCCCCAGGCCCGCCGGCGACCAGCCCAGCAGGAGGGCGGCGACCAGCGCGGTCCGGCTGCTATGAGAAAACAGATTCATGCACACCTTCTGCGTTCGCTCCTCCTCACGACGAGCGCGACAGAAGAAGAACTGTCCATGCGTTTCCCGCGCCGACTACTCTTCTTCATATCGTAGTACGGAAGAGACAAAGTGTAAAACACAATGGCCCGGCTTGATCAGGCGACCTGGGTGCGGCGCGCGGCCGGTTCGGCCCATCGCCCTTGACAACCCTTGTCCCTTCCTGTCTCTTTGGGCGTGAGCGATGAGCACCACGCGCCAGCCGTTCAAGATCGGCCTCGTGCAGATGGCCATGACGCTGAGCCCGGCGGAGAATCTCGCGCGGGCGGTCTCCCTCGTCGAGGAGGCCGCGCGGGGCGGCGCGCAGGCCGTCTGTCTTCCCGAACTGTTCCGATCACGCTACTTCTGCCAGCGGGAGGACAGCGCGAGCTTCGACCTCGCCGAGCCCGTGCCGGGCCCGACCACCGAGCAGATGCAGGCGCTCGCTGCGAAGCTCGGCGTGGTGCTGGTGGTGCCCGTGTTCGAGCAGCGCGCGCCCGGTCTGTATCACAACAGCGCAGCGGTCATCGATGCCGACGGGAAACTGGCCGGAGTCTACCGCAAACTGCACGTCCCGGATGATCCCGCCTACTACGAGAAGTTCTACTTCACCCCGGGCGACCTCGGCTACCGGGCCTTCGACACGCGGGTGGGCCGGATCGGCGTGCTCATCTGCTGGGACCAGTGGTATCCGGAGGCGGCGCGCCTGACGGCCCTGCAGGGCGCGTGCGTCATCTTCTATCCCACCGCCATCGGTTGGCATCCGCAGGAAAAGGCCGCGCAGAGGGCCGCGCAGCTGGAGGCCTGGACGACCGTCCAGCGCGGGCACGCGATCGCGAACGGCGTGTACGTCGCCGCCTTGAACCGCGTCGGGCACGAGAAACCGGATGCGTCGGTCGCGGGCCTCGAGTTCTGGGGCTCATCCTTCATCGCGGATCCGCAGGGCATCGTGACGGCCAAGGCCCCCGCGGACCGCGAGGAGATCGTCTACGGGGTGGTGGACCCGGGCCGGATCGAACAGGTCCGGAGAGCCTGGCCGTTCCTCCGGGACCGGCGCGTGGACACGTACGGCGGCATCACGAGCCGGTACCTGGATCAAGAGACAACGTCCTGACACCATGGGACCTTCACTGAAAACGCCGGCTGGACTTGGCTTCTCGATGCCCGCGGAATGGCAGCGGCACGAAGCGACGTGGCTGGCATGGCCGCACAATGCAACGGATTGGCCCGGCAAGATGGAGGCGGTTTGCTGGGTCTACGGCGAGATGGTCCGGAAGATCGCGGCCGGCGAGTCCGTGCGGATCCTCGTGAATTCGAAGGCACACGAGATGCGGGCGCGGCGCATCCTCGAGCGGGTCGGGGTCAACCCCCGGCGCGTCGAGTTCCTTCGCTTTCCCACGAACCGCAGCTGGACGCGGGACCTGGGGCCGATCTTCGTGAAGCGCCGCGGCCGGCGAGGGGAGAAGGCCGTGGTTCACTTTCATTTCAACGCCTGGGCGAAGCACCCGGACTGGCAGAAGGACTACGCCGTTCCTTCGCGCGCCGCGCGGCGCCTGAAGAAGCGGCTGTTCCACGGCCGGTTCAAGGGGTGCGATTTCGTGCTCGAGGGGGGCAGCATCGACGTGAACGGAAAGGGGACCCTGCTGACGACGGAGGAATGCCTGCTGGACCAGAAGATCCAGGCCAGGAATCCGGGCCTGGGCAAGCAGGACGTCGAGGCGGTCCTCTGCAACAGCCTCGGCGTCACGAACATCCTGTGGCTGGGCCGCGGCATCGCCGGCGACGATACGCACGGACACGTGGACGACCTCTGCCGGTTCGTCGGGCCGAAGACGGTGGTACTGGCCCAGGAGAAGAACCGGCGCGACGTGAACCACAAGCCGCTGGCCGAGAACCGCGAGCGGCTGCAGGGACTGCGCCTGGAGAACGGTTCGAAGATCGAGGTGGTCCCGCTGCCGATGCCGGCGCCGCTGTATGTGGATGGCCACCGCCTGCCGGCGAGCTACGCCAACTTCTACATCTCCAACGCGGCCGTGATGGTGCCGACGTTCAACGATCCGAACGATCGGGTCGCGCTGGGGACGGTTTCCGAGCTCATCACGGACCGGCCGGTGGTCGGGATCCACGCCGTGGATCTCGTGATGGGCTTCGGCACGCTCCACTGTTTGACCCAGCAACAGCCCGCCTAGTCCGGACGGAACACGACGGAGAGCACGCGGCCTCGGTGCTCACAGGAGGTCGCGGAGACTGATCGCTCACCTGAATCGGCGAGGTTGCACGTGTGCACGCTGCAAGTGGCGAAGTGCACCGGTTAAGTCTGAGAAAAATGAACAAAAAGCACTTGCGCTGCAACCGCTCTCAACACCATATTCCGAATCCGATGACAGTTGCCGTACAGGATGTACTGAGGCCTTCACGCTCCTTCGCGATGCTCCTCTGTGATCCTCACATCCGGTTGGCAGGTGTGTAGCCCGGAACCGGCGCCTGCCTTCACGGCGCCACGGAGGTAAGAGATGAGAAGCAGCGTGTCCTTGAGCCTGCGCAACCGCAGGCCGTTCCCCAGCGTCGGGATCCCCCAAGTCTCGTGGGGGTGCCTGCTCGTACTGTGCCTCGGTGCGATGACCGCTCCGGCGGACATCGCGGTGGCTCCCTCCAACACCGGGGTGGTCACCTGGTTGCCGGGCGCGCCGCTCCTGACGGATCTCGACGGCACGCGGTTCACCCAGCACTCCACCAGCAACTTCACGGTCTCCTACGAGTTGCCGACCGAGTTCGACTGGGACGGAATCATGGTGAGGTGGAAGGACTTCGCGACGGAGAACGTCTCGGCGATCCCCACGTTCGTGTTCGGCGTGCGAGGTGACCCCGATGAGATCAAGGTGGAGTTTGAAGACACCAATTCCATCAAGACCATCGCCCACCTCCAGAACGTGTCGAACAGCTGGCAGTACTATGCCATCCCCGCGACGGCCATCACGAACGACATCACCCGCATGAAGGTCATCTCGTTTGTCGTGGACCACAACATGGCGGGTGCCGGCAACTACACCGGGACCTTCGAGGTGATCGTCCAGGGGCTGACCTTCGACTGGCGGGTGGACGGGTCCCCCACGGGCCCGGCGACGGCCCTGCCCAACCTGCCCAAGGTGCTGTTGGTCGGGGGGGCCAACAGCGACACCGTGCTGGTCAACACGAACGCCACCGTCATTGACATCAGTTACGCGGTGCCGACCGGCTGGTCCGGGGCGTCCATTGTGTACGATAACCGGGACACGTGGCCGACGAACGAGTTTCAGAGTCTCATGGGCTTCACCAACCTCGTGTTCGGCTTGTGGGGTGACACGAAGAACGTAAAGGTCGAGTTCCTGGATTCCTCCAATGCCGTGATGATCGCCACGGCCACGAATGTCGGGACCGGCCCGGCGTACTACTATTTTGCCACCGGGTTGCTCTCGAACCGGCTGTCCGAGATCAGCGCCATCAACTTCGTTGTGGATTCGAACCTCGTCGGCTCGGGGAAGCTCACGGGGACCCTGCATATCGCGTCCGGGGGCCTCGACTACCCGATCCGGATCAGCGGGGCGGGGTCCGGGCCGGCGACCGTCCTGCCGGGCGAGCCCGCCGTGGATGCGGTCGGCGGGGCGAGCAGCGGAACCGTGGTCTCCGTCCTCTCGGACTCGGAGATCCTCGTGCAGTACTCCGTCACGAGCGGATGGTCGGGCGCCTCGATCCTCTACGACGATTTCACGACCGGTCCCGTGGAGAGTTCGGACCTCTCCTCCTTCCCGAGCCTGGTCTTTGGGATCAGCGGCACGCCCTCCAACGTTAAATGCGAGGTGCAGGACAGCACGGGGCACAAGGCCGCGGCCACGTTCACGGCGATCGGGCCGGGCCTGGAATATTTTGCGATCGAATCCGGCCACCTGACGGACAAGGGCGTGGATCGGGCGCATGTGTCGGTCATCAGCTTCGTGGTGGATGCCGCGCTGGCGGGGTCGAACCACCTGAGCGGGTCGCTGTATATCGAGTCCGGGGGACTGGCCTTTCCACTGCAACTGGCCGGCGCCGTCACGGGCAGCCCGACCATCCTGCCGCCGACGCCGCTCGACGTCACGGCCGTCGGCGGGGCGAACCCCGACACCCAGGTGGATCAGCTCTCTTCCAGCCGCTTCCGCGTCACGTACCACGTGGCGTCGGGCTGGTCCGGGGGTTCGATCCTGTACGACGACTTCGGCAGCGGCCCGATCGAGACGGGGGATTTCTCCTCGCTGACGACCGTGGTCTTCGCGGTGCGCGGCGATCCGGGGAGCGTGAAGCTCGAGTTCGAGGACGCCTCGACGAACAAGGTGGAGGCTGTCCTGCTGGGCGTGACGAACTCCCTGCGCTACTACGAGGTGAGCGTGCCGGTGCTGTCGAACAAGGGGCTGAAGGTGCAGAGCGTGCGCATGATCAGCTTCGTGGTGGACTCCAACCGGGCGGGCGCCGCGCACCTATCGGGTCGCTTCGAGGTGTACTCGGGCGGCCTCACCTTCCGGAATCTCGTGTACGGGAAAACGGACAGCGATGGGGACGGTCTCCCGGACGACTGGGAGGAGGGGAACGGGACGGATCCCGCCGACGACGGGTCCGGCAACCCCGCCAACGGGGCGGCGGGAGACGAGGACGGGGACGGCGCGGACAACTACGAGGAGTACATCGCCGGAACCAGCGCGACGAACGGAGCGCAGGCGCCGGAGATCGAGCTGATGCGGGAGGGGACCAACATCGTCCTGGCGACCGACGGCGTAGGCCGCCGGGAGTACCGTTTCTACGAGACCGATGATCTCTGCACCGGCGTCTGGGCCAGGGTGGGGCCCGCCTTGAAGATGGACACGAACGCCCCGGTGCTCGCGCCGCAGGCCATCGAGCAGGACGACGGCCGGTTCTACCGCTGCTCGATCCGCCTCGAGGATGTGACGCGCCTGCCCGGCCGGCCGGCCGTGGTGGTGATCGGAGGCGGGGAGTCGAACACCGTGCTCCTGCAGCTCTCGTCCCGCGAGTTTTCCGTCCAGTACAACGTCACGTCCGGCTGGGCGGGGGCGACCCTGCTGTACGACGACTACGGCACGCCCGGGATCGAGTCCTGCAACTACGGGGCGTACTCGGAGCTCGCCTTCGCGATCTCCGGCACCCCGCAGAGCGTGAAGTACGAGGTCGAGGATGCCTCCGGCCAGAAGATCGCCGGCCTGTTCCGGTACGTGACGAACGCGCTGAACCGCTACACGCTCGACACGTCCCTGCTGTCGGCCGCGGGCGTCGACCTCTCGCAGATCCGCTTCATCAACTTCCTGGTGGACGCCGGGTCCGCCGGGACCAACAACCTGATCGGAGCCTTCAGCGTGCAGACCTGGGGACTGAACTACCTCATCGAGACGGCGGGGCAGGGGGCCGGCGCGGCCACGACGCTCCCGGCGGGTCCGCCGGTGATCAGCAACCTCGGCGGGGGCCAGAGCACCAACCACTGGAACCAGCAGGGCGTCACGAACATCGTGGTCCCGTACAACGTCACGGCGACGGACAGTTGGGACGGGGTCTCGATCCTGTACGACAACTACGGCACGCCCCAGCTCGAGAACGCGGACTTCTCGGATCTCTCCGCCGTGACCTTCGGGATTCGCGGCACGCCCCTCAGCGTCAAAGCGGAATTCGAAGACATCGCCGCGAACAAGGTGCTGGCCTACTTCCGCGGGGTGACCAACACCGCGGTCCGGTACTACGCCGTGGCCCTGGACGACCTCGAGGCCGGGGGACTGGACCCCGGGCACGTGCGGTTCATCAACTTCGTAGTGGACCAGAACGCCGCCGGCCCCGGCAACTATACCGGCACGTTCTCGATCGTCACAGGCGGTCTTTCGCCGTAGCGCAAGGCGGCGCGGCGAGGAGAAACGCCCCGCCCAAGGTCATGGCTGAGCGGCTTGCCCCCCAAGCCGCTCGGCCTCTGCGTTGACACGGGTCCAGCGGACGCTCAACATCCCTCTGGCGTGCGCCTGATATTGGCCCTGGCAAAACTGCCTGAAGACATCGCCAATACCATGTTATCAGAGCAAAACGTCCTGTTAATCAATGGTTCGACGAAGATGAAGAGAGAAAGCGCAACATGACTTCGACCACCATTCGCCAACGGTTAGTCTACAACCTGGAATTCCCAGGCTACTGTGACAGCTTCTCCATCGACGGATACGTGTTCAGACGCGCGCCAGACTATCAGGCTCAGTTCAGACTGTTGCATCACGTAATCCGCTTCTTCCATGAATTCCAAGTTGAGACAACTCTCGGCACGCACGCCTGCACGTGCATAGTCGAGCTGCCGGCGAAGCAGAAGAAACCTGTCATCGCTTGGATCAATGACCAAGAGAAACCCACCGCCCTCGATGACATACTCCTCTTACTCTCTCTCTTCACGGGCCGTGACGTATTCTCAGCGCCAAAACTGATCGGCGGGGACGGCTCGTTCACGAACATGGACCCGCGCGCCTACTACTACGACTTGCGGACCGACATCCCCTACGAGGACGACGAGAGTAAGCCGCCGCCAAGAACCGACATCGGGTTCGAGAAGGGCATGAACGAAGTGTATGCACTCATGAGAACGGCCGCCTGGCAACAGCAGTATGCCAACGGCCGCTTTCTCCCTCTTTTCAGGACGGCATGCCGCAGGAACATCTTCGAGACATCATTCATTACCTGCTGGACGATCTGGGAGCACCTGTTTGCTCTACACAACCAGAAGTGGATGTCCAAAGAGGAGATCCGTCGCTTTCCTGTCGCGGAGAAGATCTCCTATGTCACAGTCCAATACAGAATCAAGGACGCCCTTAAAGGCAAAGACCGAGAGGGCATAAAACGCTTCGCCACAATTCGGCATACACTTGTGCATGCTGGCCGCTTCCCGGATCGTGCGGCAATCAAGGATGCTGACCTTTTCATACGAGTCACATGCATGATTGTTGCCAAGATTCTTGGGCGCTCATCTCCAGATGTGCTCTCCGCTCAGTACAGATTCAATGAGCGATTGGCTGGACGACGGATCCAATAGAGGCGTCGAACAAGCGCTTCCGGACTATCGGCGGCCCGAGGCCGCCTCAGCCTGAAGCGGGACGTTGGGCCTAGCCAGCTAAGACTGCGGTCATGAGTTTACTCGGTAAATTTGTCTCGTGGGTTAGCCGAAAACGAAGCACTACCCCTGACATGCCAGGGACGATTTTCATGCTGGCCTGCCAAGCCGACCAAGTTGCCCACGAGACGGCGCTACCACCCCAGAAAGCGGGGATCGATAGTCCACATTCCCACATCAGTAGCAACACAGTGGACTCGACTGACATGCCATCCGGTAGCAGGAGATTCGCTTTGCTGGTCGGAATCAACCGCTATGGACACGGTAATGATCTACGGGGATGCCTAAACGACGTGCGTGCCTGGCAACGTTTGCTCACAGAACAAGGCATTCCACTGGACTGTATTCGAACGGTCACGGACGAAGCAGCGAGTCGGGGAGGAATATTGGCCGGCATTCAGTGGCTTGTCACGGATCGAGGGCCGAACGACTTCCTGTTTCTCACCTTCTCCGGGCATGGCAGTTGGACGCTCACCCCTACCGGACACGGATGGGAATGTTGCATCTGCTGTTCCGATTGTTCTCAGAAGTGGGACGCAGGAATTATCTCACGAACAGATTTCAAAGAGGCGATCACACGAAAGAACGGCCGGCTCGTTGTGATTCTTGATTCCTGCTTCTCTGCTGGAATGTCTCCACGATATCGCCAGCAGAAGCATTTGCCGCGGAAGGTAAGGAGAATACTCAATGACCTTGATCGGCAAAGAAAACCAGGCGTGGACTTGCGTGCGACAGCAGGCCCACGCTGGATTCCCTTCCGCGCTGCCGCCGCGGGAATGGGCAAGTCCTACAAGTGGCTTCGATCTCAGATTGCGAGTGGACGAGTGCCATCGCGAAGAAGTTTGAAGGACGCACTCTACGTGCGACTTGACTAACACAGATTTGGACGTTGCACCTATTGACGACTAAAGCATGAGGCCCACGACCATAAAGCCCGTTGGATGACAAGGGCAAGAAAGTACCCTAGCAGGATTTTGTTGATCCGCTTCCAGCTTCTTCGAGCGACGGATTCCGGCTTTGATTCTATGGACGGGTCCGACCAAACGCGTTGAGGCTACCCGGCTTCGCCGGTCGCCTCACGCGCAACTTAGCGCCCGGCGACGGGCGCCGTCTTGTCCAGGTTCGGCGCGAGGGCGAGCAGGTAGGCGTTGTGGGGGATCCAGTACTCGCGGCTGTCCCAGGTGCGGCCCCACGCGGGGCGGTCCTTCAGGGCGCCGACGATGCCGTTCGGGATGCCACCGGCGAAGCGGCCGGTCCCGATCTTGTCGTCCAGCATCGGAGGGTTCGTCCACCCGACGTGGTCCACCATGCAGTAGCCCAGCGGGTTGACTCCGACGACCCATTGCGCCTGGGCCCGGGCGAAATCGCGCAGGTCCTGCCGCCCGGTCAGGTCCGCGAACTTCAGGGCCGCAAGGCCCAGGGCCAGGTGGTCCACGTTGAGTCCGTGCAGGTTCACCCAATCTCCCCAGTGCGTGAAGAAGTAGATCCGGAACTTGCCGTCCTCGCCGGGTTCGAGCGATGTGATCATCTGCCCGTACGGCGTCAGCGTCGCGCCGCGCAGGAGGTGTTCCGTGAAATAGGTATCTAGCGCGCGAAGGACCTCGGTTCGAAGCGAATCGCCGGGGGGCAAGGCGGTGGCGAGTTCAACGAGGCCCAGGTAAACGCCCAGCGTGTGGAACTTCTTGTACTGCTTGTCGCCGAAGGACGTGAGGCTTCCTCCTTCGAGGAAGTCGCCGCGCAGGCCTGCTTGCGCGACGCCGGTCTCCAGGAATTGCCGCTCCAGGAGGATCGGCGCCGTGCGGCGGGCTGTCTCGAGGAAGCCTGCATCGCCCGTCGCGCGAAAGAGCTCCACGCAGTCCCAGATGAAGTTGCCGGCTTCGCCGGTGCCCGCGTCGCGCCAGGGCTTGCCGGCGATGTACGTCCACGTCTTTTTCGCCGCCGCGAGCGCCCGGGCGGAGCGGTCCGGATCGAGTTTCTGAAGCGCGATAGCGGCGTGCGCCATGCCGGCCACGTACGTGGTCTCGTAGTTCAGCGTATCGCCCCGCTCGATCACGCGCTGCACCTTCTCGTCGGCGGGCCGGCGGTCCGTCTGCGACCAGTCGTTCGTCGGCTTGACCGCGTTCCAGACCGCCCCGCCGGGGTCCTGCATCGCCAGGAGCCAATCCACCGCGCGCCGGAGTTCCTCCAGGGGACGGACGTTCTCGCCCGCCGGCAGGCTCGGGGAGGCGAGGATGTTCTCCGCCATGCCGTAGGCCACATGCGGCATGGACCACATGCGCACGGCGTAGTCCCCCGTGGCGTCGTGGTAGCCCCCGCGAAGGGGATCGGAGAGGTGGCATTGCTCGCCGCAACGGTAGCTGTGGAAAAACGAGTACTGCGTCGGTATGACCACCGACGACCAGAGATCACGGGCCACCCGGAACGTGCCGCTCTTCGCGTCGACCTCGCCGCGCGGCCCGGAAAGGTGAGCGGCGAAGCGGTACGAACCTTCCTGTTCCAGGTCCGTGAAGTCCGCGATGTAGTAGTAGTCACCCCACGGCGTGCCTGGCCCTTGAGGCGTGAGTTTGCCCGACCACAGCGCCTTCCCTGTTTCATCAACGATCTCGAACGTGCCTCCGTTGAAGGGCAGTTGCTCCTCCCAGGGCACGCGGAGGATCGCGCGCTTCTTCTCGCCCGGCGCGTACCCCACCTGGCTGATGCCGAGGATGACCTGGGGCGGCGGCAGGGGGAGCGGCAACGGAACCTCGCCGGCGAGTTCCACGCTGCGCGCGAGCAGGTCCAGCGTCGCGCCCGCCTGCGCCCAGTTGGCCGGGTCCCGCTGGTGGACGTTCGGGGAAATCCAGACCGCCTTGCCGCGGCCGAAGGCGTTGAGGCTCACCGCGATCACGGCGTCCGTCACCACGCCGAACTGCTCCGGCGGTTCGGGCGCGTTTCTCAAGTAGGATGGGAACCACGCGAGCACGGCGGCGGTCGTGGGCCTGGTGATCCAGATGGCCCTCGACGCCGGCCCGAAATCAAGTTGTTCACCGAGCCCCTTCGTAAGCCGATGTTCCCGGCCCTCCGGGGTCACGTCCGCATAGCGGAACATCCCGTCCGCCTGGGACACGGCGGTGCCCCATTCGTCCGCGTCGATGGTTTTGACCCCGAAGATACCCTCGTAGTGCCAGGGCTTGGTCCAGCCTCCCTGGAAGCGCCCGACCTCGTTCAGCCCCACGAGGATTCCGCCCGCCTTCACGAAATACCGGATGGCGTCCTCGGCGTCGGGCCCGATGGCCAGGGTGTCGGCCAGGATCAGGAGGTTGTAGTTGCAGAGCCTTCTCCGGGCGAGGTCCTCTTCGGAGATGAAATCGGCGGCGACGCCTTTTGTTGCGAGGGCGGTCTTGAGCCCGGCGAGCAGGTTCGTGTAGACGGCGGGCCCGCCGGTCCATTCGAAGTCCCTGGCAAACCGGAGGTTCGACTCAGAGAGCAGGATGGCGCACGCGGGACCGGAGGGTCGGGCCTCCTCGGGGCGGGTGGGGACCCGGCAGGACGACGCGAGAGCGAGGAGGGCGACGAGAAGAGTTCTGGGCAGCCTGCGCATGGGGTCGTTTAGTACCACAATACCCGCGGCGGATCACGTCATACACCCCGAGCGCCTGGAAAACTTGCATTCCCGGCTTGCCCGGGGCAGGAGAAAACGGATAGCATAATCGGGTAACGGAGCGTTATTCGCGACTGAACGGGCTTCTCTACGCTGAGGGAGGGCGTCATGAAAACGTTCAAGTTCCTTGCGATCGTTTCTCTCGTTGTGCTGGCCGGCACTGTTCCGTCCCGGGCGGACTGGGAGGTGGGCGGTTCCTTCAAGATGCACTGGCCGCAAATGCCGGATCTCACGACCAACGGGATGGACGTCAACGCGACGGCGAACTACGTGCTGGCTGACGACTTCCGCTGCACGCAGTCGGGTCCGGTCACGAACATCCACATCTGGGGCTCGTGGCTGGGGATAGGCGATACCATCGACACCACGGCCGTGTTCAGGCTCAGCATTCATGCCGACATCCCGGCCGAGCCGACCGGGATGTACAGCATGCCGTCCAACCCGCCGCTGTGGCAGGACTTCTTCACGCCGAACCTGTACCAGTGGCGCGTCTGGGCGGGCGGCATCCAGGAAGGCTGGTACGAACCGCCGTCCGGGTACATGCCTCCGCCTGCCGACACGATCTGCTACCAGTACAACTTCCCGATCGGCGTTCAGGACGCTTTCGTCCAGACGTCCGGCACCGTCTACTGGCTCGACGTGCAGGTGGTGCAGGCCACTAATTCCTTCGGCTGGAAGACTTCAACGAACCACTGGAACGACGATGC
Source organism: Verrucomicrobiota bacterium (assembly GCA_043803015.1). Classification (GTDB taxonomy): domain Bacteria; phylum Verrucomicrobiota; class Kiritimatiellia; order CAIQIC01; family JAGNIJ01; genus JAZDKK01. The sequence goes on along the minus strand of JAZDKK010000067.1, from coordinate 8,534 downwards.
GGTGTATTCGTTCCAACTCCAGCCCTGGGCGGAGCTGCGGTACCCGGATGGCCATCCGCTGCACCCGCAGTCCATCGATCTCGCGTTCGTGATCGAGGGGCTTGAGGTGGTTCCCCCGGTGCCGCCGGAGTGCCTGAAGTGGCTGCAGGACCGCGACTGCGACAACGGCCTGAACATCGAATCCTGGCGGCCGTCGGACGTCGGCGCCGGCGGGCCGCACGTCGCCGACGACTGGTATTGCGACGGCCGGCCGATCACGGCGATCGAATGGTGGGGCTCCTACCTGGGCTATGCCACGAACTCCGGCACGCCGACGTCGCCGCCGCCCCAGCGGCCGCAGGGCTTCGTCCTGACGTGGTACACGGACGTGCCGAAAGGCGTCATCACAAACTACTCGATGCCGGGCCTGGTGCTGGCGACGAACTTCTACCCGCTGGCCGCTTTCGAGAGCAACCGGGTCGGCATGGTCTACGAGACCACGGAATGCGTCACGCGGCTGAGCTTTGTCGGGACGAACGTCTTCGAGCACGAGTACCGGTACTACATCAACACGGCGGCCGCCTCCAACCTGTGGCTGGAGAAGGACGGCCGGGTCTACTGGCTCGGCATCGAGGCCGTGTACGCGGGGGCTCCGGCGCAGAACCCGTGGGGCTGGAAGACCGCGGCGCCGCCGGAGGGGTGGAATGACGCCGCCGTGAACCAGGCGGGTCCCATGCTGTGGACGAACATGACCTTCCCGCCGCCGGGGTGGGGGTGGGTGACCAACCATCCGTACCAGGGCGAGCCGGTCAACATGGCTTTCGCCCTGTACACGGAGGTCTGCCCGGCGCGGTGCAAGAAGTGGGCGCAGGCGCCGGACCTGCTGCTCGGCGACGACCTGGAGAGCTTCTACTGGAACGGGCAGGCGCAGACCAACGTGGTCCGCGCGGACGACTTCATCTCCGACGGCCGGCCGATCACGGACATCCACTGGTGGGGTTCCTACATCGGATGGCGGTACGACCAGGAGCACAGCGACACCAACCCGGCGCCCATTCCCGAGGGCAACGATCGCCTGATCGGCTTCCGGCTGAGCTGGCACAATAACAGCGCTCCCTGCTACCCATGGCCCGAGATCACCAACGTGTTCGTGCCCATCTCGAACTGCTACGAGGTGTACTTCGGCACCGTCACGCAGTTCTGGAAACAGACCCACTACTACGAGCACGAGTTCCAGTACTACGTGGACCTCCTGAGCCCGGCGGTGACGAACCAGGGCCTCGGCCCGTGGCTGGAGCAGGAAGGGGTGCAGTACTGGCTGAACATCCAGGGCGTCTTCACCAACACCTGGCTTCCGGGTCGGCACCAGGGCTGGGGCTGGAAGCTCGCGGAAAAGACCAACCTCTGCGGCTCCATGGTCAGCTTTAACGGCGGCATCTTCTGGTCCACGAACGCCCTGCAGGCGCCGCATCCCCTCGCGGGACAGGCTTTCGACCTGGCGTTCGAGCTGACCACGACCAACATCGCCTGGGCCACGAACGTCGTCCGGCCCGCGCTCACGCGGATCGCCGCGATGCAGGGGATCAACAACACCTTCCTCTGGTCCACGGGGCACTGCGGCTGCGGACAGCAGGTTATCCAGGCTGCCACCAATCTCGTCGGGGGTGAGCCGGTGTGGCTGGACCTGTACACCAACAACCTGCCGCGGCCGGACAACTTCTGGACCACCTCGCCGTTGATTTCGAACGAGTTCTTCCGCATCATGGCGGTGCCGTAGCAGCGGCGGAGGCTTGTAGGCCGAAGGGCGCTGGGGCGCCGGGCGCGGACGTCCGGCGAGAAGCCGGCGCCCTTGCGGTCTTCCGAGGCAGACATCATGAACTTCCTTGACCTGGTGAGGCGAAGGCAAAGCGACAGGAAATACGCGCCGCGTGCGGTGCCGCGCGAGCTGATCGACCGGTGCCTCGAGGCGGCGCGGCTCGCGCCGTCGGCCTGCAACTCCCAGCCGTGGTCCTTCATCGTCGTGGACACCGACGCGGCGCGCCGGACGTTTGCCGAGGCGGCGTTCTCGGGCCTCTACGCCATGAATGCCTTCGCGCGCGAGGCGCCGGTATTCATCGTGGCGGTGACGGAACGTTCGAAGTACGTGGCGCGGCTCGGCGGGCAGTTCCGCGGCGTCCAGTACAGCCTGGTGGACATCGGGATCGCCTGCGAGCACCTGTGCCTCCAGGCGGCGGAGGAGGGACTCGGAACCTGCTGGCTGGGCTGGTTCAACGAGAAAGGCGTGAAGCAGGCCCTCGGCCTTCCCCGCGATGCCAAGGTAGATATCATCATCAGCATGGGCTACCCGGCGGAGGATGGCGTCCGCGAGAAGCAGCGGAAGACGCTCGACGAAATCCGGCGATACAAGGAGTGATGTAGCTGCGGCGCTTCTGCTTGCCGCGCCGAAGTGCCGGCACAACGCAGGAGCAGAGAGTGAACATGAAGAAGAACGGCAGGTGGTTGCTCTTTCTCTACAGCCTTGCAGTGGGCCTGTCTTCCGTTGCCCAGGAGCCTTCAACGCCGGTGCCCGCCGCCGCAGTTACGGAGTTGACCGTGGATGCCCGGGTCCTGCTTTCCGCCGTCATGGCCCTCGCGGATGCGCATATCAAGAGCATGGTGGGCGCGTTGGAGGCCGCGGCGACGACCGAGGAGGTGAAGTCGGCGGACTGGGACTGGATGAAGGAGTTGCTGGCCAAGGTGCAGGAGCGCGGGATACCGGCGCTCGTGTGGTTCGTGCTGCCGGGCGGTTCGTACTACACGGTGGAGAAGGGGTTGACCGACCAGAACCTGAAAGACCGGGCGTATTTTCCCAGGGTGATGGCGGGTGAAGTGTCGGTGGGCGAGCTGGTGATCAGCAAGTCCACGGGCCGCAAGAGCGTCGTCGTGGCCGTGCCCGTGACGAAGGACGGGTCGGTGATCGGGGCGTTGGGCGCGTCCATCTACCTCGACCAACTCAGCGACGTGCTCAAGCGGGAGCTGGCGCTGCCGAAGAACACGATCTTCTACGCCTTGGACGGCCGGGGCCAGACCGCGCTGAACTGGAGCACGGACCTGATCTTCCAGGACCCCACGGCGCAGGGAAGCGAGTCGCTGACCAAGGCGGTCGGCGAGATCCTCGCGAACCCGGAGGGCGCGACGGAGTACGAATTCAACGGGAAGCGCCGGAAGGTCGTGTACCGGACGTCGCCGCTGACCGGCTGGCACTTCGCTTTCGGCGTCGTCACCGGTGAAGCGCCGCCGCCGCGAGACCAGGAATAGAATCCCTCGAGCGTTCTCAGGGCTTCCACCGCCTGACGGGAAAAAGCAGCAGCGGCGTCAGAGTCGGCTTGACTGGCCGGCGTTCAGCTTCAGAATGCATGCTCGAAACGAGCGGAGCCGTTCTCACAGGAAGGAAACGTCATGAACTCGAGAAGTCTTGCCGTCATCGTCCTCGCGCTGACCTTGGTCACCAGCAGCTTCGGACAGAACACCGCCGCCCGCATCGCCAGCGGCGGCATCGCCGATCGGCAGAACTCATACGCCTGGTGTCTGGGGGATTTCAATGGGGACCTCTACGTCGGGACCGGCCGGTACATCGACACGTTCAACGTCATGTGGGAGGGACTGTGGCTGGCCATGGACCCGGGCGCGACGACGCCCGACACGCCGTCCGACATGCCTCAGGCCCCCTTCCTTCAGGAGTTCCTGACGAACACCCCGCTGGGCGTAGTTGTGAAAGACCCCCTGGCTCTCGCCGCATGGAACGCGGTGGCCCGCGCGGAAATCTGGCGCTACCGCGCGGGTGCGTGGACCCGCGTGTACCAGGCGAGAATGGTGCCGTCCTACCTCCTGGACACGAACGGCGCGAGGCCGTACCTCACCTCCGAGGCCACGGGCTTCCGCAGCATGACCACCTACCGGGATCGGTTCGGGCGCACCGCGCTCTATGCGTTCTCCGGCGGCTACAACTTCGCCCTGCCGGGCACGGCGTTTCTGATCTACCGCTCGCTGGAAGGCACCAACTGGACGGGCATTAGGACACAGGTCGGGATGGGGCCGGAAAGCCGCGCCTCGGCGGTCCACAACAGCAAGCTCTATGTGGGGGCCGGCAAGAGCGTCGTTTCGACTCCGTCGGTGTGGTGCACCGACGACCCCACGAACACGGCGACGTGGCGCAAGGTCTTCGACCTCGGCCCGATCGACACCAACAATACGGCGGTCATCAGCCTGTGCAGTTTCAACAACCGGCTCTACGCGGGCACGGAGAACCGACGGGGATTCCAGGTGTGGGCGAGCAAGGTGGCCGATCCCACAGGCAACGTGCATTGGGTGCGGGTCGTGACGGACGGGGCGGGGGACCGCTACAACTCGTGGGCCGGGACGATGAAGGATTTCAAGGGCTACCTCTACGTGGGCTCGATGTCGTTCCCCTACCTGAACGGCTACGAGGACCTGAAGGGCTTCGACCTCATCCGCATCGCGGCGAACAATTCCTGGCAGCTCATCGTGGGCGATATGTTCCCCGTGGACTCGCCGGGAGGGTTCCCGTTCCGCTTCGCGGCGAGCGGTTACGGCTCGGGCTTCAACAACGTCATGAACTGGTATTGCTGGAGCCTGGAAGTGTACAACGGGACGCTCTACCTGGGCTCGTTCGATGCCAGCGTGTTCCTGCGCTACCTGGACACCCTGTCCGGCGGCTCCGGGCCCCTGGATCAGATGGTGTTCATCCTCGAGAACCTTCCCACGGCCCTCCTTCTGACGATGAACGACGCCGTGCCCGGCGCCGACCTGTGGAAGAGCACCGACGGCGTGAGGTGGTCGTCGTTCACGCAGAGCGGCTTCGGCAACGAGGAGAACTACGGCATGCGGACGCTGAAGTCCACGGCGAGCAGGATGTACGTCGGGACGGCCAACCCGTTCGAAGGCTGCGAGGTGTGGACGATCCCGCCGCAGCCGATCATCGTGACCGTGCCGAACGGCGGGGAATCCTGGGGCGTCGGCGCCCTTCAGACCATCCGGTGGATGAAGAACGGCATCGGCGGCAACGTGAAGATCGAGATCTCGCGGGACGGCGGCGCGACCTGGCAGACCCTCAAATCCAGCACGAGCAACTCGGGGAACTGGAACTGGACGGTCACCGGGCCGGCCTCGGCCAACTGCCGGATCCGGGTGAAGAGCACTTCGAACGCGTCGGCGAACGACCAGTCGGACTTCGTGTTCACCGTGCGCTGAGGTCCCGGTTCGCGGGATGCGGACTTCACAAGTGCCCTTCGAGCTGGTCCATGTCGATCGTGGACGTCATCGGGTAGTGCATGAGCAGGCGGTTGGGCCAGCGCGCCGTGGACGAGCGGAAGTGCAGGACCACCCTGTGCGTGGGATTCAGCTTCCCCGCATCCTTGTGCCGGCGGCAGTAATCCTGGAAGAGCTTGTGGATGGGAGCCAGCAGGTCCGGCGTCACGCCCTCTCCGAGCAGGTAGAACCCCACCATGTGGTCGAACAGCCGGATGGGCTCGGGCTGAGGGGTCCCGACGGAGACGATCGTGTCGATGCGATGCCCGTTGCTCCGGGCAAGCCAGATTTTCATCGGCCTGTCGGCGACGAGGTTCTTCAGGTCCTGCTCGAACTGGTTGTCCTCCAAGTCCTGGAATTTCGCCAACGTCATGCTCCGCTCCTCCATCCTGCAGGAGCTCATTTTCAGCCCGCCGGCGGCCGGAGTCAATGCCGTCGTCGCCGTACCCCTCCGCCGTGGGCGGACAAGTCCAAAGGTTGGAAGAAAGAGCGCCGGTTTTTCCAATGGTTGGAAAAAAGGCGTAGACTGGTCCGCGCATGAGCCTGCCGCGCAACATCACTGAGCTGCGGGAGCTTCGCGACCGCGTCGCCGTGTTCGCCGACCGGGCGGAAGCCGGGGATCGCCTGGCGGTCATGCTGGAATCCTACCGCGGCACGGAAGCGGTCGTGCTGGCGATTCCTGCCGGCGGGGTGCCGGTGGGCCTGAGGGTCGCGGAGGGCTTGGGCCTCGCGTTTGACGTCGCGGTAGTCAGCAAGATCACCCTGCCGTGGAACACGGAGGTCGGCTATGGGGCGGTGGCGTTCGACGGATCGGTGCGCATGAATGAAGCCCTGCTCCGCGACGCGGGCCTGACGGACGAGCAGGTCCGGCGCGGCATCGACGCGACGCGCAGGAAGGTCGAGCGCCGTGTGAAGCGGCTCCGGGGCGGGAGGCCTTTCCCGGAACTCGCGAAACGAGCTGTCATTCTCGTGGACGACGGCTTGGCGTCGGGCTTCACGATGCGGCTGGCCGTGGAGGTGGTCCGGAAGGCGGGGGTTGGCAAAGCGATCGTCGCGGTTCCGACCGCGTCGCTCAGGACGGCCGGCGATCTCGCGGCCGAGGCCGATGCGCTCTACTGCGCGAATCTGCGCGGCGGCTGGTCGTTCGCCGTGGCGGATGCCTACAAGGAGTGGCGCGACCTCAAGGAGGACGAGGTGGAAGGCCTGCTTACTTCTTTCTTTTCAGCGCGGCGGCGAGGCGCTTGACGTTGGCGGCCTGGAGGAAGAACAGGTAGCGGCCCCCGGCGGCCGCGGCGCGCGCGCCGCCCAGGTTGATCCGCGCGGCGGCAACCTTCTTCGCCAGTTCGGCCCCGCGCCCGACCGCATCGCGGCCCGTGACCATCACGACGGGTTCCTGGCTGACCTCGTAGCCGGATTTCCTCAGCAGCTTGGCCACCTTGGTGTTGTTGGTCGTCACGAGGATGATGCAGGCGTTGCCGTTGTACGTGTAGGCGTCGCAGCTCAGCACGTTGACCCCCGTCTTGGAGACTGTATCGAGCACGCGGGCGAGTTGCCCGACCTTGTCGGGCATGTGGATCAAAAGCTGCGTGGTTCTCGTGATCTTCATTCTTGGTTTCCCCAGCCGGAGTATCTCTCGGCCAAGGCCGTGTGTCAACGGGGGCGAATCGTCTTGCCGTTGAGAACTCATGTTGCCATTGTTCCTTTACCCCCTTCGCACGGTCTCGAGAGAAGAGGAGGCGGCATGACACTGGAGCGAAAGACGGCCTCATCGCATCGGGCCTGCAGCCGCTGTGTGCTGCCGGGCAACTACCGCGGCATCCGATTTGACGACCAGGGCGTCTGCAACTACTGCCGGACCCACGAAAAGTTCCGAGACCGGCTGACCGACTTCGAGACGCTCGCCCGGCTGCGCGAGGAGCGCTTCGAGCGCGCGCGGGCCGCGGGCCGTCCGTACGACGCCCTGGTCGGTCTCAGCGGAGGTAAAGACAGTTCCTGGCTTGCGTTCCAGCTCACCCGCCGGCACGGGCTCAAATGCCTGGGCTTCACGTTCGACAACGGGTTCCTGACCGACTACGCGCGGCATAACATTGACCTCGTCACGCGCACGCTCGGCATCGACCATTTCTTCCACAAGGTGGACTGGGACCTCCAGAAGAGGTTCTACCAGCAGGCGGTCCGCTCGTTCGGCACGCCGTGTCCGGCCTGCTCCTATTCGTCCTATGCCCTGTCCTACAAGCTGGCCTTTGAGCGTCAGATCCCGCTCGTCATCCATGGGCGCAGCCGCTCCCAGATGCTGCGGGAGTTCCTGGCCGGAAGCCCTGACGCCTTCCTGCCGTTTGTTGCGCTGAACCTGTCGCCGTACGACCGGGAGACGAACCTGCGGGCGACGCTGGCCGCGAGGCGGCGCCTGGACTACCTCGTGTCGCTGGCCCTGCCCGACCGGGAGATGCGGCATCGCTTCTACGAGGAGTTCTTTCCGCCGATGGATCTCCTGTCTTCTGCCGAGGTGCTGCCCGAGTTTCTCGGCTACTTCCTGTACCAGCCGGACGATGAGAGGAGCATGATGCGGGAGCTGGAGCAGGAACTGGGATGGCAGCGACCGGAGACCGCCGTTATCCTGACGCACGCGGACTGCGCGGTGCATGACGCCGCCGGTTATCTGTTTCAGCAGGCCTTCGAATACCCCATGCTGAGCTTCGAGCTGAGCGTGCTCATCAGGGAAGGCCGCCTGACACGGGAGGAAGCCCTGGCCCGGCTTGCCCAGGAGCCCGCCGTGCGCGGAGCGCCCGAGGCCTCGCTGGACTACCTGTGCGAGCGGCTCGAGATGAAGCGTTCCGAGCTCCCGGAGATCAGCCGCCGCGTCCGGTGCCGCACCCGCTGGCGCAATCGTTTCCGGCGGGTCATGGCGTGGGTCCGCCGCCCGCCGCCACCTCTCCCCGGCGGTTGAGTTTTCGCGCCCGCTGTCATTTTCTCGCACTTTCTTCCGGAATTTCGCCTTCGACTTTCCTTCCTTTATTAGAGCGTCCCGCGTTTCAGAAGGATGGGAGGTGATTGGCGATGACCTAGCCTGCATTTTGCACGAGTGCTCGTGCAAAATGCACCCGAAGGGCCGTCGGGTGCCCGTTGCACGGGCACCCAAGGGGCTAGCCCCGTGCGAACTGCCCCGCTCAGAGAGCGGGCATTTCGCGACGTGTTCCGGTCCGGGAATTGCGGTTGCAATTCCCGCAACCGGAATCGCTTATTGCATG
>JAZDKK010000066.1:0-2381 GCA_043803015.1 Verrucomicrobiota bacterium | reverse complement strand
TGTGCATCGCTAGATTGCGGGCTGAATACTGAAGACAAAGGAGAACTCGGTGATGAAATCACGCATGGCTACCCTGCTCGTGTGCGTCGCGGCGGCACTGATGCTGGGCTGTGAAGGCGACTGGACCAGCGGCGGCGGGGTGGAGAGTTGGAACGACAGCTACAACTGGGTCAACTTCAGCGGGGTGTACCGGGGTATCGGCGGGGGCGTGCTCGTGACCGATTTCTCGGCGACGCCGGGCACACCTGGGGTGACGAATTCGGTCGACGAGGAGGTCATCGCCACCGGCAATGGAGCCAATACGTACTTCGAGGGCACCTTGAACCATGCACCGGTCGTTCTGGGGTCGGTACAGATCGACGTCCAGGGCGTGGGTACGTTCACGGACAACGGGACCGCGAATCTCGACGGTCCGGCCGGCACCGTGGGCACGATTGACCACGGGACCGGCGGCTGGTCGATCGACTGCGGCCCTATTGCCCCCGAGGACGGCGCGGAGCTCACGGCGAACTACCTGTACGCGATCTCCGGCAGTTCCGGCGACAGTGGGGCCGACCCGGGGAGCAGCGGCGTGACCATCTACTCCTTTACGGTGCACCAGGAGGGTAACCGGATCGCCATCGTGGACAATAACGGCAAGTCATACGAGGGTAACTTCGGCAGTATTCGCACGTCGGGGGGTGCCCAAAGCGGCGACACGCCCGCGGCCGGCGACAGCGTCATCGGCCAGTACAGCGCCTCGGGCGTGAGCGCGGCGGGCTACAGCGTGCGGATGGTCGGGACGTTCCAAGGCGTCGTGACCACCGGCGGCAATAACTTCTACCTGTCCGACCGCAAGATGTACGGGACATGGATCGAAGAGGGCGGGACGGAAGGCGATATCAACGGCGAATCCTCGCCGATCCCGATCTCGGTGGGTGATGGCGGGGGTGGGGAGGCGGCGCCTGCTGCAGAGCCGGCCGCTATCTAGAGATTCTGGCTGACTGAAGCGCCGGCGGTCATTGACCGCCGGCGCTTCGTGTTTGGCCCTTTTCGAGCCGCGACCTGTCCTGCGGAGCCTCGGCGAAGCAGGAAGCGGCTCCTTCGGAGTGCGGCAGTTCGACTGCCGCCTTGCCTTCCCGCCCGCCTCCTGCTGCCCCACGGAGCATGGACGATCTGCCTTTGCCGCAAAGCTGGCACCATGCCCCCGTTTCATGTCTTCGTGCCTGACACTCTGTATATGGTGACCGCGGGCACCCTGCACAAAGAGCACTTCTACCGGGACCGCCCCCGGCTGGAGAGCCTGCAGTCGGCGTTGCACGACGTATTGGCGCAACGGGGATGGGAACTGCGGGCTTGGGCGCTGTTCTCGAATCATTACCATTTCATCGCCCGCTCGCCGGACGAGGGCGGTCGCATCCGGCGGGTGATTCAGCACTTGCATTCAGACGCCTCAGAAACTTTGAACCGTCTGGACGGCACCCCCGGCCGCAAGGTGTGGTACCAGTACTGGGACCGATGCCTGACGTTCGAGAAGAGCTACTACCCCCGGCTGAACTACGTAATCCACAACGCGGTTCACCACGGGCTGGTGAGGATGGCGAGCCAGTATCCGTTCTGTTCGGCCGGATGGTTTGAGCAGAGCTGTGTTCCGGCGTTCCGCAGGAAGGTGATCTCGTTCAGGTACGACCGGCTGAAGGAGCCGGATGAGTTCGATCCGGTGTGGGAGCGACCGAAAGGCGGATGAAGGCGGCAGTCGAACTGCCGCACTCCGAAGGAGTCGCTCCGCGACTCAGCGAAGCCAGACGCAAAGCCGCAAGGTCCGGTTCCGAGCCCACCTGAACACCGAACACTGACTACTTGCCCCCGAGATACTTCCCCACGATCGGCGCGAGCGACTCCTTCAACGGCTGGGGAATGAGTTCGGGCGAGGTGATGATCGCGTGCTCCAGCGCGTGCGCGCAGGCGCATGTGCGCTGGGGGGGGAGACGCCCCGCGATGGTGTTGAGCACGTCGTGGGCGAGCTGGGTGTTCGCCCTCAGGTTGTCCAGGATCATCTCTACGGACACCGAGGCGCCTGTATTCATCCAGCAGTCGTAGTCGGTCACCATGGCGATCGATGCGTAGCAAATCTCGGCCTCGCGGCAGAGCTTCGCCTCGGGCAGGCTGGTCATTCCGATGACGTCGAATCCGAGCTGGCGGTAGACGTTCGACTCCGCCTTCGTGGAGAACGCGGGGCCCTCCATGTTCACGTAGGTGCCGCGGTCGCGCACTTGCAGGCCGTGGTATGCCTTGTTGGATTCGATGACGTCGGTGATCACGGAGAACACCGCGGCCCGCAGGTCCGGGCAGACCGGTTCGGCGAACGAGATGTGCGCCACGATGCCGTGGCCGAAGAAAGT
>JAZDKK010000065.1:0-37584 GCA_043803015.1 Verrucomicrobiota bacterium | reverse complement strand
TCATGCCTTTCGCGCGCAGGGCCGCGACAAAGGCGTCGTGGGTCTTCGCCTCGGCCGACTCCCACCCCCCCACCCACAACGCCCGCGAGGGAATGATGAGGATCACGGGCTCATAGCCTTCGACCGTCTTCTCCAGCGCGGACGCCGCCGACTGGACCAGCTCCTCCGAGTACTCGTTGCGCGGCATGCCCTCGACGCTGGGCATGACCAGGCCGAGCCGCACAAACAGGTCCCTTAGGGCCGGGTGGGTGTGAACGATGTGCGTGAAGAGGAAGTACGCCGCGGACTTCCGCTTGAGCAGCGCTCTCAGAGACTCCGGAGCTTCCGGCTGAGCCTCATGAATCACGAGGTCGTTTTCCATGCAGACGCCGACGATGACCTTGCGGGTGTTCAGGCCCAGCGCGCGCGCGTGGTCCAGCAGGCGGCGGTACTCGGACAGCGACCCGGCGGGCATGGCGATATTGAAGACCCGCACGCCGAGGCGCTGCTCGAGCTGATCCGAAAACCGCTCTGCTTCCTCGACGCCCCAGCCGAAGCCGAACGAATCGCCGACCACCACCCAGTCGTCGGGCCGCGAGTCCTTCAGGTCGCGCCGGTCCCGGAAGCCGTACCGGTTGAAGCGGACCGTGACATCGAAGTCGCCGGTGTTCTTGACGTGCCGCAGGGTCGTGTCCGGGGGGCCGAGCGCCGGCCGGTCCGGAGTGGCCGGCAACAGCCGGAGGTGGCCGGATGGGTCAAACGCAGGGAAGAGCCGTCGCACCGCATACTCCAGCGCGAGCAGGGCCGCCGCGCACGAAAGGGCAAAGAGCAGCAGCTTGAAGAGTCGTCGCTTCACAGCGCCGCCGATTCTTCCAAACCTTGGAAAAAAATCAGCACGATTTTCCAAGGGTTGGAAGAATAGCCGCAAAACGGTGGATCGCGTTGCCCTCAACGCGATCCGCCCTGCGCGCCTTGAGGGCAAGGCGCGCCACCAGCTCCGTGCGGGGCGGGTTCACAGGATCTCATCCAGCGCCGTCAGCAGGGCGTCCATCTCGCCGTCCGTGGCGATGGTGATGCGGAGGTGCGCGCCGGTCAGTTCGCCCGGGAAGTAGCGGACGAGGATCTTCCTCTTGCGCAGTTCCTCGAAAACCTGTTGCGCCGACAGCTTCGGAGGCTTGGCCCAGAGGAAGTTCGTCTCGGACGGGCTGACCGTGAAGCCGCGCTTTCTCAGCTCCGCCGCCACGCGATCGCGGGTGACCTTGATCCGCTCGACGTTGCGGCGCATGGGACCCAGGTCGCTGACGGCGGCGAGCGCGATCTCCTGCGCGAGCCGGTCCACGTTGTAGGAGTCCTTGATCTTGTAGAGCGCGCTGATCAGCGGCTCCGGGCCGACGACGTAGCCCAGCCTCAGCCCCGCCAGCGAGAAGGACTTCGAGAGCGTCCGAGCCACGAGCACGTTGGGCAGGGAAAGGGCCATGTCCATGCAGTTGTAGGCAGAGAAGTCCACATACGCTTCATCGATCAAGACCACTCCGGAGAACGACTGGCAAAAGGACTGAACACTGGACACTGGATACTGAACACTGGTAGGCGCGTTCGGGTTCGCGAGAAAGAAGAGCGAAGCCGCGTAGTTCGCCGGCATGTTCCAGGTGAAATCCTTTTTCAGGCGGACGGGCTTCACGGCGATCTCCTGGATCGCCGCGAGCACGGGATAGAGCGAGTACGACGGCTCGAAGTAGCCGACCGTGCCGTCGCGCTCGACCAAGGCGCGGACGCAGAGCGCGAGGACTTCGTCCGAGCCGTTGCCGACGAAGATCTGCTCGACCTTGCACCGGTGGAGCTCGGCCAGCGCCTCGCGCAGGTTCGTGCAGACGGGATCGGGATAGAGGCGCAGGCGGTCCGCCGGCTGTCTCAGGACTTCGCCGATCTTCGGCGACGGCGGGTACGCGTTCTCGTTCGTGTTGAGCTTGACGATGTCGCGTTCCTTCGGCTGTTCACCGGGGGTGTACGCCGCCATCTCACGAACGGCTTTGCGTATGAACGAGCTCATGACGACGATTTGCCGCAAAGAGGCACAAGATGCGCAGGAGGTTGTCGTTCCGTCCCCGTCCCCTCCCCCTTGTGACTCTTGCGCCTCTTCGCGGCTATATCTTCTCGAACCGAATCTTCGCGGACCGGGTGTGGGCGTCGAGCTGCTCGACGCGGCCGAAGGCCTCGATGACCGGGAGGACGCTGATGAGGTCGGCCCGGGTGAGCGAGATCATGCTCATCCGCCGCCGGAACTCCTCGACGGTCAGCCCCGAAAACACGGCGGCCGTCCCGCCGGTCGGCAGGACATGACTCGGCCCCGCGACGAAGTCGCCCACGCATTCCGGCGTCCACGCGCCGACGAACACGGCGCCCGCCGTCTTCACCTTCTTCACCCAGCGGCGCGGTTCCTCGGCCAGGATCTCCATGTGCTCAGGCGCGAACTGGTTGCAGAGCTCCATGCCGACGTCCAGGTTGTCCACGACGACGAGCAGCGTCCCCGTCTCCAGGACCTTCCGGACCATCTCCTGCCGCTTCAAACCCTCCATCTGCCGCACGAGTTCCCGCCGGACCGCTTCCGCCAGCTTGTTGGACGGCGTCACCAGCAGGGCTTTCTCGTGCCCGGTGCCGTGCTCGGCCTGCGACAGCAGGTCGGCGGCCACGTACTCCGCCGGCACCGAGTCGTCGGCCAGGATGGCGATTTCGCTCGGGCCGGCCACGAGGTCGAGGTCCACCTGCCCGTACACGAGGCGCTTGGCGGCGGTGACGTACGGCCCGCCCGGCCCGACGATCTTCTGCACCTTGCGGATGGTCTGCGTGCCGTAGGCCATCGCGCCGATGGCCTGGATGCCGCCGACCTTGTAGATCTCCGTCGCGCCGGACAACTGCAGGGCGTAGAGGATGTACGGGTTGATCTTCCCCAGCCGATCAACCGGCGTGCACGCCACGATTTCCTGGACCCCGGCCACGCGCGCCAGCGTCACGGTCATCAGGACGGTCGAGGCCAGGGGCGCCGCGCCGGCGGGGATGTAGCAGCCCACGCGGGCCAGCGGGATGAACTGCTCGCCCAGCACCCCGCCCTTGAGCGTGGAGATGGTCCAGTCCTTCCTCAACCCGGCTTCCGCGAAGCGTACGATCCGCTTGTGGGCCTCGGTGGCGGCGCGCTTGAATTCCGTGTCCACCTCCGCGAGGGCGGCCTTGATTTCGTCGGTGGTCGCCGCGAACTTCTCGGGCGGCAGGTTGGCGCCGTCGAACCGCGCGACGGCCCGGGCCACGGCGGCATCCCCCTCCCTCCGGATCTCCTCGAGGACCTGGCGGGCAACGGCCTCGGCCTGCTCGTCGAAAGCCGGCCGCTTCAGGAAGTCCGAGACGACCTGGGACGGCCGGATCTTGGACCACCTTACGAGCCTAATCTCTATGGCTTTCTCAGCACTCATTCCCGTCAACCCCTCGCCCAAGTAACCAATGACTAATGACGAAGCACGAATGTCTAGTGAATGACGAATCCCCAATGACGAACCGCGCCGCTTTGGTCATTCGTCATTCGGACATTCATTCGTCATTCGTCATTACCGTTTCACGGCCTCGTTCAGACATCCGCACCGCGGGCAGCGGGCCAGCGGGACGTCCCGGGTGTCCACGTACACGTGGCGGCACACGGAGCACCGGTAGATCCGGGAGCGCGAGGTCTTGACCCGGGGCGCGTGAAACCGGGCGGCGTAATATAGACCGGCCGCCAACAGCAGAACAAGCGTGAAAAGGAACGGCGCGAAGAGCAGGTTCGGCAGCGACAGCTGGATCATGGCGTCACCGTGGAGGGGGAAGACCCGGCCGGCGGCGGCCCCAGCCAGCGCAGGGTGACGCGCCCGCTGCGCGCCGCGGGCGCGGGCGCCATGCGCCAGCGCAGGAGCGTTCGAACCAGCAGGGCGTTCAGCTTCTCGGAGGGCGTGGGGTTCTCGAGGAAGGCATACCGGACCGCGCCGTCCTCATCCACGTCCACGAAGGCCGTGGCTTCCCACGCCTTCTCGCCGCGGGCCCGCCGGTCGTCCGGCAGCTCGGCGCTTTGGAACTGCTGGCCGGCCAGCCCCGCGGACAGCTCGATCTGGATGCCGCGTCCCGCGCCGGGCGACGGGAATACGGGCGGTTCCGCAAGCCGCACCGGGAACCCCGTGAGCGAGTCGGCGGCCAGCTCCTGCATGCTCGCGCCCAGGCCGGCCGCCGACCGCAGGCCGCGCGCCGCCACGCGCTCCAGGTACACCGCGGCCTGCTCCGGCACATCGAGCGGCGGCCGCGCGCCGATGGCGTTCGTCAGCGCCGGGCTGCTGAAGCCGAGCGGCGTCGGAAGGGAGAAGACGGCGGACGACCACAGGCGGTACGCTTCGGCTCCGGCCAGGTCGCCCGTGGCCGAACCCGAAGGCGGCGGCGCGAAGCTGACCTGCGGGACCGCGGCGGCGCCGGCCGGCCGCGGCGGCGGCAGTGGCTCGAGGGCCATCCCCCAGAGCACGAACCACGCGACCGCCACGGCGAGCGGCAGCACCCAGGCGACCGCGGGATGCCGGAGCGGGTGCGTGCCTGCCCCGGCGGTCGGTGGATTGGATGCCGCGGAGTTCACGGCAGGGCGGCGCTCCGCGAAGCCACCCGCGTGGCGAGGACGACCTGCTTGACCCCGGCGGCCATGGCCAGGTTATACACCTGCACGAGCGTGCTGTGCTGGACCCGGCCGTCGGCCTGGATCACGAGCGGGGCGTCCGGGTGTTCGAACACCGCCTGGGAGAGCGCGGATTCCAACCCGTCCATCGCCACCTTTTCGTCGTTGAAGAACACCTGTCCTTCCTGGGAGATGGTGACCACCATCGCGCCGTACGGGGCCCCGGCGGCGAACGGGGAGGTCGGCAGGTTCACGGTGACCCCCGGCTCCAGGACGAACGCCGAGTTCACGATGAAGAACAGCACCAGGAGCAGGACCACGTTGACCAGCGGCACGGCCTCGATCGGCCCGCGCACAAGCCGGTGCTGCGTCCGGAACCGCCGGCGCAGGATCCGGACGCGCTCGAAAATCGGCTGTTCCGCGTGGTTCATGGGCCGGTCACTTTCCCTTCGGCGCACCGCGCCGCGCGAGGTAGGCCAGGATCTCGCCGGCGGCGCGCTCCATATCGAGGACGATGGCCTCGACGCGGGTGACCAGGAAGTTGTATCCGGCGTAGGCCGGGATGGCGACCGCGAGGCCCGCCGCCGTGGCGATCAGCGCCTGCCACAGACCCGACATCAGGTCCCCCGCGTGCACGAGGGGCGCCTTCTGGTGAATGGCCAGCAGGACCTGCATCATGCCGAGGACGGTGCCCAGCAGTCCCATCAGCGGCACGATCTGAGCGAGCGTGGCCAGCATCGGGAGCGTCTGCTCCAGCCGCGGGATCTCCGACAGCGCGGTCTGCTCGACGGCCCGCTGGATGCTGTCGCGGTCCTCGTCGTGATGGAGGACCGCGGCGCGCACGAGGGCGGCGACGGGACCCGGCGCCTCGTCGCAGATGCTCACGGCCTCCACGATGTTCTGCCGGTCGAGGATGTTGTAGATGCCCTTGAGGAAGACATCCCACTTGATCTGCGCGCGGTGGAGGTCGAAAAGCTTCTTGAGAAAGACCATGGCGGCCACGACGCCGCTGGCCAGGATCAGCCACATCATCGGCCCGCCCTTCTGCATCAGTTCAAGCATCGCGGCTCCTCCTTCTAAAACACGATCGCGTGGTCATCGCGGATCTTCTCCATGCGCGCCTGCGCTTCGGCGGCGGCCGGCACGCCGGCGTCCGCCACGCGCTTATAGATGCTGACCGCCTCGCGCCATTTTTCCTCGCCCTCCTTGAGGGCCGCCGCGCTGAAAGCCGCGCGCGTGAACCACAGGGGGCTGGCCGGGGTCCCCTTCTTCAGGTCCGACAGGAAAGTGTAGACGACGTTCATGTAGTGTTCAAATGCTTCGGCCTGCTTGGCGGTCTTCTCCCAGCAGCGGCCGAGCTTGTACTCGGCCTGGGCCTTCAGGTCGGGCGTGGCACGCGGGCTGCCCAGCACGGCCTGGTACGATGCCATGGCCTCCTGGTAGCGCCTGGCTTCGTCCGTGCCGAGCGTGAACTGGCAGTCGCCCTTCCGGCCCCAGGCCAGGTCCGCCAGGTAGCTGTCCGGGTACTTCCGGATGACCTCGTCGAACGCCAGGATGGCGCCGGCGAACTGGCCGAGCTCGCTGAGCGTGTCGCCCTGGGCGAAGCGCGTCTCGGGCAGTTTCGGGCTGTCCGGGTAGCCCTTCGTGAGCTTGTTGTAGTACTCGATCGCGCGCAGGTAGTCTTTCGTCGCCGCGGCCGACCGCCCGGCCCAGTACAGCGCGTCCTCGGCCATCGGCCCCTTGGGGTACTGCTCCGCGAGCCCGGCGAACTGGCGCTCGGCCGCGCCGTAGTTGCCGTGGTTGAAGTAGTACTCGCCGAGCCAGAACAGCACGCCCGGCGCCCATCGGGAGCGCGGGTACTTCTCCATGAAGCTGCGGCAGAGGACCAGCGCCTCCTCGTCCTTGCCCAGCAGGTACTGGCACCACCCCCGCATGAAGAACGCCTGTTCGGCCAGCTCGCTCTGGCCGTAGTCGGCCACGACGCGCTCGAAATCGGCGAGCGCGTCGGCAAACCGGCCCAGGCGGTACCGGACGAGGCCCCGCGCCTGGAGCGCGCGCGCGGACACGGCGGCGTTCGACGAGGTGGCCAGGACCTGGTCGTACGCGGCCATCGCCTGCTCCCACTGCCGCTCCTTCTCCTTGATCCGGGCGATCCGCATGATCGCCTCCTCCGCATACCAGTCCCCCGCCCCGGCCTGGGCCAGCGCTTTGAAGGCGTCTTCGGCCGCGCTGTTCTTGCCGTAGCGAGACATGCACTCGGCTGACTGCAGGCGCGCCTGCGGCGCGAGCGGGTCCGAGGGGAACTCGTTCAGGAATTCGTCGTAGCGGTCCTTGGCCAGCTGATACTGCTGGTTGGCGAAGTACGAGTCGGCGGCCTTGAACAACGCTTGCGCCTTCCTCACCGCGTTCGTGTGGACATAGTAGGCCTTCTCGAATACCGTCGCCGCCTCGGCATAGCGCTCGAGGCCCCACAGGCTCCAGCCTTTCCCCAGCCGGGCCCACGCCTGCCCCTCCTTGTCCGAGAACGCTTCCAGGTAGTGCTGGAACTCCTCGGCGGCCTGCCGGTAGAGGCGCTGGTCGAGCAGGGCCTGCGCCAGATCAAGCTGGCTCTGCCGCGAAAACGCGTCGGTCGGCTTCACCCGGACCACCTCCCTGAGCAGGGCGGCGCCGTCCTCCACCCGCCCCGACCGGATCAGCAGCCTGCCGCGGGCTGCGTCAGCCTTGGTCTTCAGCGTCTTGTCCGGGGTGATCCCAGCCCCCTTCTCCAGGGCGTCGATGGCGTCCGTCAGGTTCGTGGTCGCCTCGTACGCATCCGCGAGGGCGAACCAGGCCGCCGCGCGGCGCTCCCGCCGCGCCCCTTCCTGCGCCGCGAGGGGCTTCAGCACCTCCTGCGCCTTTCCCCACTCCTGCCGCTCGGCGTGCAGCTTGCCCGCCCACAGGCGGCCCTGGGTCGCCGCCTCGCTCGCCGGGTACGTCCCGATCAGCCGGTTCAGGATATCCAGCGCATCGCCGCGGTTCTCCATTTCAGCCAGGGTGGCCGACCAGTCGAGGAAGTTGTCGGGTGCCTCCGGCGATTCGGGAAAGTGCTTCTGGAACCGGGCGTACGCGTCGAGGGCATCCTCGTAACGCTTCATTCGCACGAAGCACCTGGCGCGGAGACGTGTCGCATCGGCCCATGCGGGGCTGTCGGGGAACCGCTTCGAGAAGTTCTCGGTCAGCTTCAGGACCTCCGCGTACTGGCCCTGCTCGAACCGGGCCAGCCCCGTCCACAGCGCGAAGGCGCCGGCGAAGGGCGTTCCCTCGGCCCACGACACCCGGCGCGTCAGGAGGTCCACCACCCCGGCGTACGAACCCCGGGCGAACTGGACGCGCGCCAGCAGGAGGGTGCTCTCCGCGCGCTCGTCCGGCGTCGACGCCTGGCGGAGGTAGCGCTCGAACTCCCTCTGTGCCACGGCGTAGAGACCGTCCTCCAGGGCCGCCTTGCCGGCGGTCAACGCCGCCTGCTTCTCGTCGGCGGCCCGGCGCGCGAGCGCCTCGGCGCGGGCCGCCCGGTCGGCCGCGGCGGGCCGCCCCGACACCGGCAGCAGGGCCAGAACGGCCGCGAGCAGAAGGCGATGTGCGATGATCTTTCTCACGCGTGTTTCCCAAGGACGTCGGCCAGGTACCGGCCGGTGTGCGAGGCGGCGCAGGCGGCCACCTTTTCGGGCGTTCCCGCCGCCACGACCTCCCCTCCAGCATCGCCGCCTTCGGGTCCGAGATCAACAACGTAATCCGCCGTCTTGATCACATCGAGATTGTGTTCGATGACGACCAGCGTGTTGCCGGCGTCGCGCAGGCGCTCGAGCACCTGGAGGAGCTTGTGCACGTCGGCAAAGTGCAGGCCGGTGGTCGGCTCGTCGAGGATGTAGAGCGTCCGCCCCGTGTCCTTCCGGCTCAGCTCCGCGGACAGCTTGACGCGCTGGGCCTCGCCGCCGGAGAGCGTCGTCGCCGGCTGGCCAAGCTGGAGGTAGCCGAGGCCCACGTCGGAGAGCGTCCGCAGCTTCCGCGCGATCCCCGGGATCGGCTTGAAGAACTCCAGCGCCTCGTCGATCGTCATGCCCAGCACCTCGGCGACGTTCCGGCCGGCGTAGCGGATCTCGAGCGTCTCCCGGTTGTACCGCTGGCCGCGGCACTGTTCGCAGGTCACGTAGACGTCGGGCAGGAAATGCATCTCGATCCGGAGAATGCCGTCGCCCTTGCACCGCTCGCAGCGGCCGCCCTTGACGTTGAAGCTGTAGCGGCCCGGGCCGTAGCCGCGCACGCGCGAGGCCGGCAACTGCGCGAAGAGGTCACGCATGAGCGAGAAGGCGCCCGTGTACGTGGCCGGGTTGCTCCGCGGCGTGCGGCCGATGGGCGACTGGTCGATCACGATCGCCTTGTCCAGGTGCTCCATGCCGAGGATCTTCTTGTGCTTCCCGGGCCGGTCCTTCGCGCCGTAGAGTCGCCGGAACAGCGCGCGCCGGAGGATTTCGTCCACCAGCGTGCTCTTGCCGCTGCCGGACACGCCGGTCACGCACGTCAGCAGGCCCAGCGGGACCCGGACGTCGATGCCCTTCAGATTGTTCTCCGCCGCGCCGAGGATCTCCAGCCAGTCCTCCGTGGGCCGGCGGCGCCTGGGCGGGACCTGGATCTCCACGTTCTTGTTCATGTAGCGCGCCGTGAGCGACCGCGGGTTGGCGAGCATGTCCTTGACCGTCCCCTGGCAGACGACGTACCCGCCGTGGCGGCCCGCGCCCGGGCCGAGGTCGATGACGTAGTCCGCGTCCCGGATGGTCTGCTCGTCGTGCTCGACCACGACCACCGTGTTGCCCAGGTCGCGCAGGCCCTTGAGCGTGGCGATCAGCCGCCGGTTGTCGCGCTGGTGAAGGCCGATGCTCGGCTCGTCCAGCACGTAGAGCACGCCCACCAGCCCCGCGCCGACCTGCGTCGCCAGCCGGATCCGCTGGGCCTCGCCGCCGGCGAGGGTCCCGCTCTCGCGGTCGAGGGTGAGGTAGTCGAGCCCCACGTTGGCCATGAACTTCAGGCGCTCGCGGATCTCCTTGAGCACCTCGTGCGCGATGTGCTGCTCGTGGGGGGTCAGCGTCGCGCCGCCCGGTGAGGTCGCCGGGCCAACAAGAAGCCCGAAGAATTCCAGCGCCTGCTTGATCGACATGCGCGTGAGGTCCACGATGGATTTGCCGCCCACGGTGCAGGCGAGGCTCTCCGGCTTCAGGCGGGTGCCCTTGCAGGCCGTGCAGGGCTGGCGGCTCATGAAGCCGGCGAGCCTCTGCCGCATGTAGTCGCTGTCCGTCTGCTCGTAGCGCCGCTTGAGGTTCGGGACGACGCCCTCGAACGGCTTGCTGTACTTGTGGTACGCCCCGCCGCGCCAGAAACCAAACTCCACCTCCTCGTCGCCGGAGCCGTGCATCAGCACGTCCCGGAAGTCTTCCGGCAGGTCCTTGTAGGGCGTTTCCATGGCGATGCCGTAGTGCTTCGTGACCGCCCGCTGGAGCCCCTTGTAGTAGATCGCCGTCCGCCGCCCCCCGCCCTTCCACGCGCGGATGGCGCCGTCGTCGAGGGACAGGTCCGGGTCCGGCACGATGAGGTCCTCGTCGTACACGAGCATGTTGCCGAGCCCAAGGCACGTCGGGCACGCACCGTAGGGACTGTTGAACGAGAAGTGCCGCGCGGTCAGGGTGTCGAAGCTGATGCCGCAGTGCGCGCACGCATTCCGCTCCGAGTACACCTTCTCCAACGACGCCCCACCCTGGTCCTGGTACCCGGCGAGCAGGGTCCCCTCCCCCTGCCGGAGCGCGGTCTCGACGGAATCGGTGAGGCGGGTGCGGATCTTGTCGTTGATCACGAGCCGGTCCACGACGACCTCGACCGTGTGTTTCTTCTTCTTGTCCAGCGGCGGCACGTCATCCAGCTCGTGCAGTTCGCCGTCCACGCGCACCCGCACGAAGCCCAGCTTGCGGATGGCCTGGAGCACCTCCTCGTGCTGGCCCTTGCGGCCGCGGACCAGCGGGGCGAGGATCGTGAGCCGCGTCAGGGTCGGGAGCTTGAGCAGCTGGTCCACGATCTCCTCGGCGCTCTGCCGGCTGATCGGCCGGCCGCACTTGTGGCAGTGGACGTGGCCGATGCTGGCGTAGAGCAGGCGAAGGTAGTCGTGGATCTCGGTGGTCGTCGCCACGATGGACCGGGGGTTGGCGCCCGCCGTCCGCTGCTCGATCGCGATGGCCGGGGACAGGCCCTCGATGTGGTCCACGTCGGGCTTCTGCATCTGCTCGAGGAACTGCCGCGCGTACGCGGAGAGGCTCTCCACGTACTTCCGCTGGCCCTCGGCGTAGAGCGTGTCGAAGGCCAGCGACGACTTCCCGGAGCCGCTCAGGCCCGTGATGACCGTCAGGCTGTTGCGCGGGATCTTAACCGTGATGTTCTTGAGGTTATGCTCCCGCGCCCCCTGGACGATGATCTGCTCTTTGCTCATGGCATACCCGCTCTTCCGCAATCCGCCAAACTGGGTACTTTAGCACGGTCGCGGCGAGCTGTCGCCTTGATTTCCGAGAGGGGTTTGGGCAGGATGGCAAGGGACTTCAAGGACGGGAAGGGACAGCAAGGACCGTCCCTTGGGTCGTTTGAGTCCCTTAGGTCCCTTAATCTCATGGCCGAAAAGTTCATCCCGCCTCACGGCGGCTACAAGAAGCTTTTGTCGCATCAGAAAGCGGAGATCGTCTATGACGCGACGGTGTACTTCTGCCGGCGCTTCTTCGACAAGCGCGACCGCACGTATGACCAGATGATCCAGGCCGCGCGGTCCGGGAAGCAAAACATCGTCGAAGGCAGCATGGCTTCCGCCACCTCCAAGGAAGCCGAGATCAAGCTGACCAACGTCGCCCGCGCCAGCCTGGAGGAACTGCTGGAGGACTTCCGCGACTTCCTGCGCACCCGCAAGATCGCGGAATGGACCCCGGACCACCCCTACGCGCGGCGCCTGCGCGAGCTGAACCGGACGCCGGGCGCCAGCTACGGAACCTTCAAGAAAGGCATCGAGAACCCGGACCCGTCCATTTCCGCCAACGTCATCATCGGGCTGATCCGCGTGACCAGTTTCCTCCTTGACCGGCAGCTTCGCCACCTTGAGAAGGCGTTCGTGGAGGAAGGCGGCCTGCGGGAGCGCATGACCCGCGCCCGGCTTCGAGAGCGGGCGAAGAACACGCCGTCATAAGGACTCCAAGGACAGGAAAGGACAACAAGGACCGTCCCTTGGGTCGTTAGGGTCCCTTGGGTCCCTCCCGCGTGGGCGCCTCAGTACCGGTGTGAAACCCCGAAGGTCACGCTGTAGTCCGGCGCACCGTCGGACAGGCCGCCTTCCACCACGCCGTAGACCTTCGTCTGCGGCGTCAACCGGTAGCTGGCGGACGCGAGGAGCGACTGCGAGTCGGCGTCGTCCGGGTCGATCGACGAACGGTATTCGTAGAACGCGCTGGCCTGCAAGTGCCGGTTGACCTGCCGGCCGAGGCCCAGGTCCACGAGCGTCCGGTTGTCGTAGTCCACGTCCGGCGGGTCGCCGATGAACACGTAATCCGCCTCGAAGAAGGCGAACCAGTGCCCGGCGAACCAGCGGCTGACGTCCACGCCGATCCCGAAATCGGCCTCGCCGGTCCCGAGCCCATCGCCCTCGTCGGCCGTGGGCAGTTTGACCTTGGCGAGGAGGTCCACGTACGGCTTGGCGCCGTCCTGGGTCACAACGTAGTACCGTCCCTTGAGGAGGATGTCGCCCAGCCCGGAAGAGGAATCGCGGCCGCCGCTGCTTTCGGCGTCGCCGCCCTGCGGCCGGCCGTCGACGATCACCTGCTCTGCGCCGGTTTCCACGTAGAGCCAGGGCACGACGAGCGACAGTTCGCCGGCATCGAAGAAACGCTTGATGACAACGGGGATGTACACCATGTCGGTGTCGTCGGGTTCACCGTAGTCGCCGGATGAGTAGGAGAGCGAAGTGCCGGCTTCCCACCGGTAGCGCGGCCCTGCATGAGCTTGGCACGCCAGCAGCACGGCCAGCATGCCGACCAGGATGCCGAGACCCGTCTCCAACCCTTTGTCCCCGGCGCAGGAATGACGCCGTGTCATGGGTCAGTCGGAACCGTGGCCGTGACCCTGGCCGTGCTCGGGCTTGTCCGGTTTGTCGGGCTTATCCGGCTTGTCGGGCTTGTCGGGCTTATCGGGCCTGTCGGGTCTGTCCATCTTCTCAGGCCTGTCCAGCTTCTCGACACGGTCCAGCTTCTCGGGCCGTTCCAGGTTGTCGCCCGCGTTCTTGCCGTGCACGACGTCGCCCAGCTTGAGCCCGTAGTCCTTGGAGATGTCGCCCCAGCCGCGGCCTTCCGCCCGCGCGGCCAGGATGCTGTCGAGCGTTTGTTCGATCGTCAGCGGGGTCGTTCCCCCGGCGGAATCCGCGGCCACGCGTTCGGCAAGGGCCAGGGCGTTCTCGAGCTCGCCCCACCCCATGCCCGCCGTGCGCATCGCGGTCACGCGCTCCGCCGTCGTGCCGTACTCGGCGGCGAGGTCGGCCACGCGAACGGGGTCGATCGTCGGCGTCTCTTCCAAGGGCTCGGTTTCGGGCGGTTCCGTTTCCTCTACCTCGCCCTCCTCCGTACCCTCGGCCGAAACCAGTACCAGCTCCTCATCACCCGTCGGATCTTCCGCGGACACCCGCACGCCGACGAAGATCATGGCTGTTGCCATAAGCAGAATCACCCACCGCATCATGTGTCGTCCTCCTGTCTTAGACTCACGCTCACTACCGTCTCGCAATCTACCACGAACGCCCGGCAGTACAAGACCTGCAGGCGTCCCGTACAGTTGTGTCAGCACTCGCCGCGCCAACCAGCCCTCGCCCCGCGGTCCCCGCCGGTAGAGCGCTTGCTCGAATCCCGCGGATGCTTGCAAAAGTGCGAAATTCTCCGTGCTGAGATGCCCGACACCAGGCGGGCTCCGTATTTTTCGCACAATCTTCTTCCCGTCCGTCCGAAACGCGCGAGCGCAGGGAAAGCCCTGTCCATCGCGGTTTTCCTCGACCCACCTGGGTGCGCACTGGGTGGGTCTGGAGCTGGGGCCATTCCCGAGGGTGGAACGCCTCCTGCTTGAAAGATCCCCGCGTCTTCAAAGGAGGCTGACGATGAGAATTCCGCCGTGGGGGCTCGTGTTCCTGCTCGCCGTTCGCGTGGCCGCCGCAGTCAATGATCCTCCGCCGAGCGCGAGCGCGTACCTGGCCCGCGTCATGGACCGGTTCCACGCCAACCTCCAAGTCTACAGCGACTCCCTCTCCGCCGGGAACCACTTCATCGAGCGCGCCCTCATGTGCAACCCCGGCGACGAGGCGTCCGTCCCGCCCATGGACGAGGCCTGCACCAACTGGCCGCGCTCCGGCCTTCACTGCATCCGCTGCGAGTTCAAGGCCCGCGGCCCGAACTGGGGCGGCTGGATGTTCGTGAACGGCGCCCTCCGCGCCGGCCAGTCGCGGCCGGAACTCAACTGGGGCGACCTGCCGGACGCCGGCCTGGACCTGAGCGGCGCCACGAAGCTCACGTTCTGGGCGCGCGGCGAAAAGGGCGGAGAGAAAGTGAAGTTCCTCGCGTTCGGCATCGGCCGCAACTCCTTCACCGGCGTCGCCTCCAAGCCGCACCCCGACTCTGCGCCGATGCGGTCCAGCGGATTCGTCACCCTGTCCAGGGATTGGACGTTGTACACGATCGACCTGGCCGGCGCCGACCTGCGGCACGTCCTGCTCGGGTTCGCCTGGCAGACGAAGGCCACGATCAACGGGCACCGCGACATCACCTTCTACCTCGACCACATCGCCTACGACAAACCCCGCCTCGACGACCCGCGCCTGCTGGTCAGCTACGAAACGGTGAACTCAAGCAACGAATTCGACACCGTCCTCCGCAACGTCGCGTTCACGTACGACAACGCCCTCGCGCTCATGGCCTTCCTCGCGTCCGGCGAGGTCGAGCGGGCGAAGCGGATCGCGGACGCCCTGGTCTACGCCCAGCAGCATGACCGCTACTTCAGCGACGGCCGGCTCCGCAACGCCTACCAGGGCGGCGACCTGGCGCTGCCGCCCGGCTGGACGCCGAACGGCCGGAGGGGCACGGCCCGCCTGCCGGGCTGGTGGGACAGGGCGCAGGGCCGCTGGCTGGAGGACCCCACGATGGCGGGGACGTACGCAGGCAACATGGCCTGGGCGATGCTTGCCTTGCTGGCCTGCTACGAGAAGGCCGGCGGCGAGGCCTACCTCGCCGCCGCCGAACGGATGGGCGAATGGATCGAGCGGCACTGCCGCGACGAGCACGGCGGGGGCGGCTACATCGCCGGGTACGAGGGATGGGAGCCGGCGCCGACCCGGCTCACGTACAAGGCCACGGAGCACAATGTGGATCTCTTCGCCGCGTTTCAGCGGCTCTACCAGCTGACCGGCCACGCGGCCTGGCGCGAGCGCGCACGGCATGCGAGGCAGTTCGTCAAGACGATGTGGGATCCGCTCGAGGGCAAGTTCTGGACCGGCACGGGCAACGACGGCGAAACGATCTTCCGCGAGGTCGTCCCCGTGGACGTCCAGGCGTGGACCCTGCTCGCGCTGAAGGAGGAAGGCGTCCCCTACTGGAAGAGCCTGGCGTACGCGGAGTCGCAGTTCATGGTCGGGCGCGGTTTCGACTTCAACCAGGACACGGACGGCGTCTGGTTCGAAGGAACGGCGCAAATGGCCGCCGCATTCGAGTACACCGGACAGCCGGGCAAGAGCAGGACCATCGTGGAATTCCTCAAGTCGGCGCAGAACCCTTCCGGCGGAGTTCCGGCGTCCGACCGCGACGCCATTTCGACCGGCTTCTATCTCACCGACGGCACGCCGTGGCTCTACTACAACCGGCTCCACGTCGGCGCGACGTCGTGGCTCGTTCTCGCCGAGCACGGCGTAAATCCGTTCTGGCTGGGCAGCCGGCACGAAGGCCCGCTGGTGGTCGCGAAGAGGTAGGGACGGCTCTCCGAGCCGTCCGCCCTTCTACGTCGTTCAGCACGAACGGCGCGCTCGGAGAGCGCGCCCTACCTACGACGATAAGAGACGCTCCACCGCATCCCATGCCTGATCCACACCCAGCTTTGCCAGATCACCGTCGGGCGCGTTGAGGATGCAGACGTTCGGTCCGCGCGGGCCCCAGCGGTCGGGTTCGCCCTGGCCGAAGAGGGCGACGACGGGGATACCGAGTGCCGCCGCCAAGTGCGTGATACCCGAGTCGTTGCCCACGTAGGCCACGCACCCGGCCAGCACCGAGGCCAGCTCCACGAGGGTATGATTCTGAACGATGGGCACGTCCGCAGCCAGTTCAGCCAGCATGATCGCGAGATCCGCATCAGCCTCGCCGATGACGAAGAACGGCGCGCCCGCGCCGGACCCGCGGATCCGCCGGGCCAGCTCGATGAACCCCTCGAGGGGCCAGTTCTTCTTCGGGCTTCCGCTGCCCGGATGAAGCGCGACGGGGCGCACGGCCAGCCCCTGCTGCGCCAGCCACTTCGTCTCTTCCTCGCGCTGGGTGCCGCGGAGGTTCAGCCGCGGGTCCGGCCGCTCCCCGTAGATGGCGAGCGCTTCGAGCGGCTTCATCAGGTGGTCGATCGCGTGACCCTGCGTGACGATGGGCGAGCCGTAGACGACCTGCTTCGCGCCGGCTCCCAGCAGGTTGGTCCTCACGGAACCGTCCGGGTCGTGCAGGTAGGAGATCACGAGATCGAACGAGCGGATGTACTCCTCCTGCCGCTCGTCGAGCGCGTAGCGCAGGGCGAAGAAGCGCGCGATCTCCGCGCGGTCCAGCGACTCCACGTGGTCCACCAGGCCGCCGGCCAGCGCGAGGTTGGCGATGTGGGGATAGCCGACCAGCTCGATGTACGCGTCGGGCCAGCGATCCCTCAGGGCCTGGATGGCCGGCACGGTCAGGATGAAATCACCGATGGCCCCGCCGCGCAGGACCAATATGCGGGCTTGCTTGGGCATACGCCGAAACCAGACCGAACAGCCCCCTCGTAGAGCCAGCTTTACGCGGGCTAGCGTAGCCCGGCTAGACCGGGCTCTACGCCCCTCCCGAGGTCAGGGGGCATCCTCGCTTGCACTAGTACACCTTGAGACCCAGGAACAGGAAGCAGGCCCCGACGCACAGCCGCACCAGGCCGAGCGCCCGGCAGCGCGCGTCGGTCTTCGTCATGAACGCGGCCACTTGCCGGAACCGGTACGGGCTGAGGATGAGCACGATGCCCGCGACGACCCACGCATAGGCCACGACCGTCATGACCAGGCGCCACTCGGAGGGATGCCAGCGTGCCGCATTCAGGACCGGGTTCGCGATGAGCAGCAGCAGCCCGCCCAGCGCCCGCGGCGCCAGCAGTTCATCCATGTAGAAAACAATGGCCAGCAGGGAGAGCGGCGCCGCGGCGTAAACCGCGGGCTTCAGGAACTCGAACCGCCCCAGGGCGGCATGCAGGATGACCCAGGAGACCCAGCCGAGATCGAACGCCGTCAGCAACCACGCCGCCGGACGGTTCCGCGGGAAGGCCTGCGCGACGCGGCGAAAGACGGCCGGGGCGACTACAGCCGGCACGTTGACGATCACGATGAACGTGCCGAGCGCGCAGGCGATCTGTGACAGGGTCAGGCTCATGGCACTCGAAGTTGCGACATCGTATCCTATGAGTTGTCCGAGTCAACAGAATGCGGTCCGACGTCGAACGCCATGCCCACCCACTCCCCGTCGCCGTCGCGGACGGTCTCGCGAGCGCCTTGGCGAAGGAACGATTCCGCCACGCCGTCGGCCTCGACCTCGCGGATGCCGCTCAGCACGAGATGGCGTGCGGCCATTCCGGCGAGAGCGGCGGCGCGATCGGCGAGGATCGGCCCGTACAGGTTCGCGCACACCAGGTCGAAGGTAGGGACGGCTCTCCGAGCCGTCCGCCCGGGCTTCGCCAGAGGCTGCGCCGAGGCGAGCGGCGCGCTCGGCTTGTCCCGCCGAAGCCGGCTGGCGAAGGCGGAAGAGCGCGCCCTACCAAGACATTCTCCTCTGTCTCTTGTTATGTCGAACTGGTTCAAGTTGATCCGGCGCTGAAGATTGTTTCGACGCACGTTCTCCCCGGCCTGCGCGAGGGCCTGCTTGTCGTTGTCCACGCCCAGCACCCGCGCTACGCCCAGCCGCGCGGCGGCGATCGCGAGAATGCCGCTCCCGGTGCCGACATCCAGCATCGATCGGACGGCACCGCCCCTGCACAGCTTCTCGATCATCTCCAGGCAGAAGCGCGTCGTAAAGTGCTCGCCGGTCCCGAAGCTCAGTCCCGGGTTGACCAGGACCGTCGCGCGCCCGCGGCGGCTCGCGCGTCGCTCCCAGGCCGGCGCGATCCGGAGCCTTCGTCCTACACTGAAGCTGTGGAACTGGCCCTTCCAGAACGAGCGCCAGTCGCGCGGTGCGTAACCCCGGACCGAGGACGCGAGAACGCCGAGCCAGCCGCGCACGACCCGCGCGGCCAGCAGGGCTTCGACGCCGGTCCTGAAGTAGACCTCCACCCAGACCCGGGCGCGGCCGGGGCGGGCGATCTCCACAGGCTCCAGGTTCCAGGCGTGGCGCACCCGGTCCGACAGGGAGTCGGCTTTCGCCGGCACGGCCTCGAGGGTCAGGACCGCGCCGGAGGGGGGTTTCGCCGAGGGCTTGCGGGTCATGGTCAGTCGAAGATAAGGAAGAACTCTTTGGGGAAGTTCACGGGCCGCCACTTGGGATTCTTCAGGCTTCCGCCCAGGTGGAACTCCAGCAGTTTCGTCACGGGAAACGTGACGAGCCGGAGCACCGAGGCGAAGGGCCCCTCCCGGAGCAGCTGCACCTGCACGTTCATGTCCAGCTTCTGGTTGAATGTGTAGGTGCCCTTGCCGCTGATGCTCACGATCATGCCTTCGAGGGCGATGTCCTCGCTGTGCACCTCGCGCTGGCCGATCGTGAAGGATGACTGGAAGTCGGTCTGGGTGATCAGCCGGACCCCCGGGTAGAGGCGGGAAAGCACCTTGGTCAGATCGCCCAGCAGGGGGATCTGGAAGAGGTGCCCCTGCTTGATGCTCACGGTGCCCTCGCCCACTGCCGTGTCACCCCGACCCTCCCCCACGATGCCGGAGACGTTCGCGTTGCCCGACAGGAGTCCCTCATACACCTTGGTTTCCGGGGCCCCGAGGCTCTGCGCCAGGCGGCTGAAGTCGACGTCCACCGCGGCACCGGCGACATGGTACGACACGTTGGTCGGCTCGTTCACCCGGTCGAAGACCGCGGTGCCGGAGAAGGCGCCGCCGAAGAGCAGGCCCCGGGCCTCCGTGAATTCCACTTTCGGGCCGATCGCGCGGACGCGGAACGAGCAACGGTCGGCGAGCAGCCAGCTCATGCCCATGCGCTCGCCTTCCACGTAACCCTCCAGGTCGGTCTTCTGCCACGTGCCGTAGTCCACCCGCCCTTTCGCCACCACCCGCGTGGGCCCCTCGAAGCGGAAGTTGCGCAGGAACTTCCCCACCGCCGGACCGATGATCAGCCCCACGGCGTAGGGATCGGCCGTGTTCGTCGCCTCCACGTCCACGATCTGGTGGTCGAAATCGACCACGAGCCGGCCCTCGGCCGAGCCCTCGGGTCGGAACACCCGTATGGGATCCATAACCATGATCCCGTCCTTCACGGACATCGTGGACTCGCAATGGGAAACCGCCGCTCCGTTGTACGTGAAGTTCGTGCCCCACAAATGGCCGTTCATCCTGAGCTTCCGGGGTTGCCCCACCACGCCCCCGACCTCCAGCTCGGTGTGCGGCGGTTTCGGACCGAACACCAGCGAACGCACGACCCTGGCGTTGCTCGGACCCAGCACGGGGAGGAGCGCGTTCGGATCGAAATCGGTTACCGCGCGCGCCGAGAACTCCCGCGTGTCGAACTGGTAGGCGGCCGTGCCGCGCACCAGCCCCGCCTGGCTGCCGCGCCCCAGCGTGGCCTCGACCTTCTCCAGCATCACGCGCTCCTGCTCCTTCTTGAAGGAAAGGAACCCCTTCTCCACCCAGACGCCGCGGAGCCTGGCCTTGTCCAGCGACACCCATCCCGCCAGGCGCCCCGCCATCCGGTCCAGGCGGGCCGGCCCGCCCCACACCTCGAAGGAGCCCGGCCCCTGGAACGAGAAGTTCTCCTGCTCCAGCCGGTCGCGCCAGTCCATGGGAATCAGCTTGAGCCAGGACGAAGGCTCCAGATCGCTGAAGGCGCGAAACTTTGCCGTCCCGTCGCCGAAATCCATGGAGCCGGTCGCGTCGCAGCGCCGGCGGCCGCTGACGAGCGCGAGGACCGGGACAGACAACGTGCCGTTCTCGAGGCGAACCCGGGCGTTCCATCGGTCGAACGAGACGCCGCGCACCTTCGTCTCCCCGCCCTGCACCTCGAACTGGGCTTCCGTCAGGCCGGGGTTGGTCGGATAGACTGCAAAATCGATCCTGGCCTGCGGCGGAATGACGTACTCAACCGCGTTGGCCTGCTCGAGGAAACGCGGCAGCCAGGGCGGGATCTTCTGGAGCGACTCCGAGAGCATCCGGGCCAGGTCCCTCGGGGGCGCCCTGGGCGCTCCGGTGGGCTGCATCTCCAGCGCCAAGAAGCCGGTGCCGCGCAGCACCATCCCCAGCAACGCCATGTTCAAGCGGGCAAGCCGGATCCCGTCGGGCTGAACGTCGAGCCGGGCGTTGACCCTGTCCATGACAAGATGCCGGGTCGGTGCCGCAGCCCCGGCGGCCGGCGAATGGATGCGCAGGGTCGCGTCCCTGATCCGTACCGTGCGGAGGCCCGGCCGCCGGCCGAGCCAGTCCAGCGGGTTCAGCGCCACCTTGATCTTGTCGATGTCGAGAATGGATGACGACCGGGCGGGCGCATCGTACAGGCGAAGGCCGTCCACGACGACCCCGCGGGCAAGGTCCAGCCGGACTCGATCCAAGCTCACGTACACGCCCCGCTGCTCGAGGTCCCGGATCCACCTTTGGAAGAGCGACGGAGGCAAGCCAATGAAACCGAGGTACAACGACAGCAGGAGCAGCGGGAGCAGGATCCAGCCGGCGATGCGTGCCGCGCGCAGGCCCCGGCGGCGTCCCTTGCGGGGTGATACGTCGCTATGGCCTTGTCGGTTCATTCGTGCCCAAGCCCGCCGGCTTGTCGGCGGCCGGCGTCGGCCCCTCGTACAGGTCCCCCAGCAGCTGGTCTCGGACGCCGGTCTCCAGCACGAATACCACATCCTGTCCGCGGAGCATAGCGTAGACCCCGCCGGCGCCCGCCTCGCCGCCGAACAGGAGCGATTTGCTGATCCCGGTTTCGCCCTTGAGCCCCAGCGTGAGGACAGCGCTGGGCGTGTCCAGCCCGAAGGCGGACAGGTCCCGGGGATCGTCGGCAACGAACTCGGAAATGCGCAGGTGGCTCGCGGCCATCAGCAGGTCCTTGACCGCCTCCTGGTTCAGGGGCCCCGCGGCGCCCGGCGCCGCCGTGAAATCGCCGGCCTCGCTCCGCTCGGCGGTCTGCTCCTGGCCGTCCTTTTGGCGCGTGATCCTGACGATGTCGTCCGAGTTCAGGTTCATCACTTCCCGGTCACGGTAGAACAGCGGGTCGAGCGAAACCGTCTTCAGCACGTCGCCCAGGATTTCGTACAACGGGGCCTCGCTGTCCAACTTCACCAGGACGCGCCCGACCTCGCGCGGGCTGCTGCTGACCAGGACCGTGGCCTTTTCCTCCACGCCCGCCATCGGCTGGCGCTGTCCAATGGCCGCCCCCGGCCCGAGCTTCGACGAGAACTGGAGCACGCGCGTGGGAGGACTCAGCCCCAGCGCGGCCAGATTGGTTCCGGCGTCGTCGATGAAAGAGACGATCGTCGCGCCGGCCCAGGCGGTCAGCAGGTCCCGCACCCGCTGATCGTCGGCCTTCCACGGCTTGGGATCGACCATCTCCCACTCGTCGTCCCGCTTCCGGAGCTCGACGGTGCGCTCGCCTTCCTGCGCGCGGAAGTAGGAGATGTCATACGCTGACATCGTCAGGAGGCGGTGGTCGCGGACCTCCGCGGCCCCGACGCGGAGCCGGCCGAGGATGTTCGCCGGCACGGCGTACACCGGGTCGCCTGATTTCAGCTTCGCGTACACGAGGTCCTTGTCCCCCGCAACCGGGCCGCCGAACAGCAGCGTGGTGTCGCCCTGCTTTTCGCCGCACCACACGGTCACCTTGAGCCCGGGGTCGTCGAGCCCGTAGCGCACGAGGTCGGCGCCGGAATCGGTCGCAAACTGCTCGACGCGGACGGCGTAGAGCGCATCCAGGATTTCCTGCACCACGATGGGCGACGCCCGGCTCACGAGCGGCTGCTGCAGCATCCAACGCCCCTTCTCCGTTTTGGCGAGCTGGAGGAAACGGCCCCCGCCCCCGATCTCGATCCGCTGGACCGCCTGGGGACTTCCCGGGAACAGCGTCCGGTCCCGCAGGTCGGAGGCGGCGGCGGGGATCAGCGCCAGGAGGTTGGTGTCGGTGCCGACGATTTCGCCGCGAGCCTCGTCCTTGACGTAGACCGATCCTCCCAGCAGGGCCTCGCGGCCCACGAGGAGGGTCTGCCGATGCAGGCTGTCTCCCAGCGTGATCCTGGCGCGGGGCCGGTCCAGGCCGTATTGGGCCAGCGAGAGCTGACGCCTCTTCTGCTCCGAGGCGCTGATCACCTCGCCGCGCGGCAGGTCCCGCAGACCCGCGAGGATCCGGTCGATCCCCCCCGCATCGGCCCGT
The DNA here is from genome assembly GCA_043803015.1 of Verrucomicrobiota bacterium. Lineage (GTDB taxonomy): Bacteria > Verrucomicrobiota > Kiritimatiellia > CAIQIC01 > JAGNIJ01 > JAZDKK01. The sequence goes on along the minus strand of JAZDKK010000065.1, from coordinate 15,078 downwards.
GCGCGGACGGGCTGGATCATCATCCAGTGATCGTCCTCCCGCGCGCATTCGACCAGCAGATTGGTGGACTCGAAGCGCAGGTAGGAAACCTTGTCGGTCCTCACGCGCAGGGCCCGGCGCGCCTGTTCTTCGCGCTCCCGGGTGGACTCGGACGCGCGCTCGAAGAAGCGGATGAAGCAGCCCAGCGCGATCGCGGCGATCAGCAGGAGAAGCGTCGTGCGCAGTTTCATGTGGGCCTACGACCTCCGCCTGAGCCAGACCAGGCCGCCGAACAGGGCGATGAAGCCCGGCAGGATGACCGCCACCGCCCAGAAGAGGATCTTCAGCTCCCGCTGGGTCATGATGAGTCGGTTCTGATCCACGGGCTTGGGCGCAATCCCGATCAGCTCCTCCCGCTCCAGCAGCCAGTTGAGCGAGCTGAGAAAGAAGTCCGCGTTGCCGCCCGCCATGGCCGAGTTCGACACGAAGTCGGAGTCGCCCAAGACCACCAGGCGCGTCGGCCGGATTTGCACGTCGATTCCCGGCATGGGGCCCTTCTCGACGGCCGCCGCAATCGGGATGGGGCCGGGGCTGTCGGCCCCGGGATCGTACTTCATGGGGCTCTCCGTCAGGTCCGTTTCCGCCCAGCCCGAATCGGAGCAGGAGGCCAGCGCCACGACGTGTGGCCGGTCCGCCGGTCCGCCGGCTTCGTCGGGCCCGTAGATGGACTCGACGGAACGCGGCAGGTAGAGGATGCTCGTCAGGTTGTTCAGCTTGCGCGTGATGGGGTGCTGGCCGTACTTCGTGATGAACAGCTCGCGGCCGGTCAGGGTGCGCGTCGCGTCCACCACCACGTCGTCCGCCAGGCGCACGCCCCACTCCGCCAGCAGCGGGTCGAGTCCGACCCGGGTCGACGCGTCCAGCAGGACCAGCAGGCGGCCCTTCTGCTCCAGGTAGCCGCGAAGGAGGTTCAGTTCCGCCTCGGAGAGAAGCTTGTCGGGCCCCGCGATCACCAGCGCGTCGCAGTCGGGCGGGATGGCCTGCTGCTCGCCGAGCACCAGCTCCTTGATCTCGATGTTGTCCCGACGGACTTCCTCCGCGATCCCCGAGTAGCCGGCGGTCCGGCTGAAGCTGGCGATGTCCCGCTCGCCGTGGCCCTTCAGGAAATACACGACCGGCCGCTTGGCGCGCGTGACGCTCTGGATGGCCGAGGAAAACGCCTGCTCCCCCTTGAAGCCCGATTTCTCGGGCGGCTGGCCCAGCATGAGGCCGGAGTAGTCGTACTGCATGATCTCGTTCGCCGTGACGTACTTGCTGCGGCCGCCGGAGCTGAACACGACGACGTTGGGCTGGGTCACCTCGAACTTCCGTGCCAGCTCCTCGGTCCGAGCCACGTCGCGGTCGGGATCGACGCGCTCGACGGCGATCTGCTCCGACGCGAACTCGTATTCCTTCAGGAGGTTGTCGACGTCCTCGTAGATCTCCTGCTGCGGCTGGAAGAACACCACGACGTCGACCTCGCCGGTCAGGCTGGCCAGGAGGGTCAGCGTCTTGTCGGAGAGCCGGTAGTAGCCGGTCCGGCTCCAGTCGGCGCGGTAGTAGTGGCGGTACGAAAGGTAGTTCGCCATGCCGAGCAGGGTCACCGCCAGCGCCAGCGCCACGGCCGTGTTCAGGCCGATCGCGACCTTCCGGCCGCCCCACCCCTTGCCCCCGTTCTCTGCGTTCCGCGTCATGGCCCGTTCCCGGCTACTTCCACTTCCTGGATTCGACGACCTTCACCGTGGCGAAAAGCATGAAGAGGGCGACCGTCACGTAGAACACGACGGCGCGCGTGTCGACCGCGCCGCGCGAGAAATCGCGCATGTGGGCCACGGAGGAGATGTAGGCGGTCGCGTCGCGCACGGAATCGCTGCGGGCGATGAAGGTGATGAAGCCGGACAGGAAGGCCACGCAGATCATGGCGAAGCAGGTGATCGCGGCCACGATCTGGTTGCTCGTGAGCGACGAGCAGAAGAGCCCCACCGAGAGGTACATCGCGCCGACGAGGAACGCGCCGGCGTAGCCGCCGAGCATCGGCCCCAGGTCCATCGGCGCCGACAGCGGGCTGAACCCCCTCAGGACGAGGGCGTAGAAGAGCGTCGGGATCCACAGGATCACGAAGAAGGTCAGCGCCCCGGCGTACTTCGCCAGCACCACGGCCGGATCGGTCACCGGCGCCGTCATCAGCGGTTCGATGGTCCCGGACCGCTTCTCCTCCGCGAAGAGCCGCATGGTCAGGACGGGGACCACGGTCAGCATCGGGAGCCAGAAGAAGATCGAAGCGAACAGGTCGTTCATGATCGTGGCGCCGCTGGCCTCCCCCTGCACGAGCGCGTTGACCAGCAGCCAGAAGCTGAAGCCCATGACCACGAGGAAGAAGATCATCACGACGTAGGCGATGGGCGAGAGGAAGTAGGCGGCCAGCTCCCTGCGCCAGAGGGTGAGGAAGGTTCTCATCCGGCTTTCTCCTCGCCGTCGCCCCGGGTCAGGCTGACGAAAATGTCCTCGAGGCTCTTCTTCTCCATCCGGAGTTCCCTCAGCGTCCACCCGTTCCGCGCCGCCAGCTCGAATACGGCCGGCCGGAGGTCCTCCTCCCCCACGCCCTTCAGGACGTAGCGGTTCCACGGCTCAGACTCCCCGACCAGCACCTCCTGCACGTCCGGCAGGGCGCGAAGCTGCCGCTCAACCTGCTCCCGCGGTCCGCTGACCTCCGCCACCACCAGCGCACTGCCGTGCATCAGGTTCCTTAGGTTCTCCGGCGTGTCCGAGGCCACGATCTTCCCGCGGTCGATGATGAGCACCCGCCGGCAGGTCATCTCGACCTCGGACAGGATGTGCGTCGAGAGGAGAATCGTGTGGCGCTGGGCCAGGTCCTTGATCAGGCCGCGCACCTGCCGGATCTGGTTCGGGTCCAGGCCGATCGTCGGTTCGTCCAGGATCAGCAGCTCGGGGTCGTGGATCAGGCTCTCCGCGAGGCCGACGCGCTGGCGGTAGCCCTTCGACAATTGTCCGATGATGCGGGTGCCGACGTCCTTCAGCCCGCACAGGTCCTTGACCTCGTCCGCCCGCTTGCGCAGGGCCCGCGCCGGCACGCCCTTGAGCCGGCCCCGGAAACGCAGGTACTCGTCCACCCGCATCTCGGGGTACAGCGGGCAGTTCTCCAGCAGGTACCCGATGCGCTTCCGGACCTCCAGCGAATGCGAGAACACGTCGTAGCCGGCCACGGTCGCCGCGCCCCTCGTCGCCGGCAGGTAGCCGGCGAGGACGCGCATCGTGGTGGTCTTTCCCGCTCCGTTCGGCCCCAGGAAACCCACGATCTCGCCGCGGCCGACCTCAAACGAGACGTCGTCCACGGCCACGCAGCCGGCGAACCGCTTGGTCAGATGCGACACCTCGATCATTCTTCCACCTTGAGCTGAACCGAGGAGCTCTGCGCCACGAGGAACGAGCCGGTCTCCTCGACGCTGAGCAGGCCGAGCAGCACCGCGTCGCCCGCCCGGACGTTCTCCAGCGCCTGGCCGACGTCGTCCAGCGAGCTGATCTCGTAGTCGTTGATCCGCGTCACCAGCAACCCGGGGCGCAGGCCGGCCTTGGCCGCCACGCCGGCGCCGATCACTTCGGCGATGGGCAGGCCCTTGTTGATGCCGAGGCGAACGGCGCCTTCCGACGTCGGCCGCTCGGCAAAATCAAGCCCCAGCAGATGCTGGGCAAGGGCCTTGCCGTCGGGTTTCGGCAGGGGCGCCATCACCACGTCCGCGCGCACGGGCTGATCGCCACGCTCGATGTCCACGGTCAGCTTGTCGCCAGCCTTGTACATCAGCAGGGCGCGGTCCATCTCGTAAAGATCGCCGACCGGTTGGCCGCCGACGGCCTTCACGACGTCGCCCAGCCTGAGCTCCGCGCCGGCGGGGAGCAGCTTCTCGTGGACCTGGGAAATCCGCACGGCGCCGTTCGTGTACTCCGCCTCGAAGCCCGGCACCATCTTGGCCAGGACCTTCGGCGCCAGCCACCGCGCCAGCAGGGCGCGGACGCGGGCGACCGGCACGGCAAAGCCTATGTTCTGCGCCTCCCGGTAGATGGCCACGTTGACGCCGATCAGCTGGCCATCGATGTTCAGGAGCGGCCCGCCGGAACTGCCGGGATTCACCGCGGCATCCGTCTGGAGGATATCGCGGAAGAGCACCTGGCCCTCGTACTTGGCCTCGCGGTTCTTCGACGACAGCACGCCCACGGTGACCGTCTGGGCGAGGCCGAACGGGTTGCCCAGGGCGATGACCGTCTCGCCCAGCATCACGTCGTCGTCTTTCGCGAACTCGACGGCCTTGAGCGGCTTGGCGGGGTTGATCTTGATCAGCGCGAGGTCGTTCATCTCATCCCCTGCCAGAAGGACGGCATCGTAGGTGCTTTCGTCGCAGAGGGTTACGCGGATCTTCGAGGCGCGCTCGATCACGTGGTGGTTGGTCAGGATGTACCCATGCGGGTCGATGATCACGCCGGAACCCAGCGAGTGGGCCACGCGGTAACCCGGCGCCATGGGCTGGGCGAAGAAATCGCTGAAGAACTGGTCAAACAGGTCGCCCCGGAACCGCCGCAGCGGGTCGGTGTAGCGGACCTTGACCAGCCGCTCCGTGCCCAGGTTGACCACGCTGGGCAAAGTCTTCTCTACGGCTTCCACGACGGCCGTGCGGCGGCTGGTCGAGGCCGGGGATGCGGTGGCCAGGCCACACAGCAGCAGGAGCGTTATCGTCGTTTTCGGCATCCGGTACATTTTGACGTTGTTTCACGTATCGCGTTCAAAAAGTCGAAGAAATCCTCGGAAAAGCGTCCGGCTATTATCTTCTTATAGATGGGATAGTCAAGAAACGCGGCAGGAGAGGGAAGACGGATTTGCCGCAAAGATGCGCAAGAGGCGCAGAAGGAGGAACGGAATGAACTCTCAAAGAGCCGTTTTCGAGCTGTGTGACCGCATCCGGGAGACCAGTCTCCCGCTACACCGCTACCTCCGGCACGGTCATCTCGAGAAGGTCTATGAAAACGGCCTGGCGCATCGCTTGCGCAAGGTAGGACTCTTGGTTCAGCAGCAGCATCCTCTCGAAGTTTGTGACGAGGACGGCGCAACGCTGGGGTCGTACTTCGCGGATCTTTTCGTCAGCGATTTCCTGATCGTTGAAGTGAAGGCCTGCAGAAGACTGGCGGAAGAGCACGTTGCTCAACTGCTGGGCTACCTGCGCGCTTGCCGCGTGGAACACGGCTTGCTGATCAACTTCGGGTCGCGGAAACTCGAAATCCGGAAGTACATCCTCTCCGATTCCCCATCTTGCGACTCTTGCTTGCCCTGCGAAGCCTTGGCGAAGCGGGGTGCCTCTTTGCGGCCATCCGCTGACAACCAGGAGAACTCAAGTTGACTGCGCCTAGTCACGCCGTCTCGACGTGGTTCGAGATCTTCCCGCGAGCGGCGTGGTATGCGGAGCTGGGTTCACAGGTCCCGCCGGCGGTGCGCGAGGGCGGGTGGCCGGGCCGCCGGCGTCTGCCGTTCACGGAGCGGCACCTGCAGTGCGTGTGGTTCGATTCGGCGCTTCGCCCGACCGGCCTGCTGACGGAAAACGGCGAAACGGTGGCCGTCGAGGATCCCGGGGTCTGGAACCTGGAGGCCGGACCGGACTTCCTCGGCGCCGCGCTCCGGATCGGAGCGGGCCGGCGCCGGATGGCGGGCGACGTCGAAATCCATCTCCACCCTTCGGACTGGGAGAGCCACGGGCACGGGCTGGACCCGGGGTACGACCGGGTGCGGGTCCACGTCACCTATTTCCCTGGCTTGCTCCCTCAAGGCCTGCTCCCCGCCGGCACGCTCCAGGTCTCGCTTAAGGACGCCCTCGCGGCCAACCCCCTGTTTGCCTTCGAGAACATAGACCTCATGGCGTATCCGCTGGCCGCACGCGCGACGCCTCCGCCGTGTTCGCTGGCACTCGGCGAGTGGTCGCCGGACCAGCGCGAGGCCCTGCTGGAAGCCGCCGGCCAGGAGCGGCTCCGGCGCAAGGCGGAGCGGCTCGCAGCGGCGGCCCGGGACAAGGGCGCCGAGCAGGCGCTGTACGAGGAGCTGATGTGCGCGCTGGGCTACAAGAACAACAGGTCGCCGTTCCGCCGCCTCGCGGAACTCCTGCCGGTGCGGGTGCTCCGGGAGGAAGCGGCGAACGATCATCGGAAGGCCTACGCGCTGCTGCTGGGCGTCGGCGGACTCCTGCCGCGCCAGCCGGACAGGCGGTGGGACAGCGGTACGCGGGCGCTCGTGCGGTCCCTGTGGAACACGTGGTGGAAATACCAGGCCCGGTGGGAGGGGAGCACGCTGAGCCGCTCCGCCTGGCGCCTGGCCGGTCTGCGGCCCGCGAATCATCCCGTCCGCCGCCTCATGGCCGCCGCGTGGTGGTTCACGCGCGGCGAGGACCTGGCGACCGACTGGCTCGAGCTCGCAGTGGGGCATCCGGAGGACTGCGCCGAGCGCGCGGCGCTCGGGCTGGAAGCGCCCTCGGAGACCTACTGGGATCGAAGGTTGGCGCTGTCAGCGAAGCCGCAGCAGCAGGCGGTGGCGCTGGTCGGACGAACGCGCGCCCGCGCCATGGTGAACAACGTCTTCATTCCGTTCCTGGCCTCGCAGAGCAAGACGGTGCCGGCGCCGTCCAACCTGCTCGGACAGGTATGCGAGGAGGGAGACAACGGGCTGGTGCGGCAGACGGCCTTCTCGCTGTTCGGCCGCGACTACCCTCCTTCGCTCTGCCGCAGCGGCCTCCGCCAGCAGGGCCTCCTGCAGATCTTCCACGACTTCTGCCTCAACGACCGCTCGCGGTGCGCCAGCTGTGAACTGCCGGAGATGCTGAGTCGGCAACGGGATGGCGGCCATACTTTGAGGCCGAACATCAGAGATGCCGACTGGAGGGCGGCAATCCCTGCCTGCCGGCAGGCCTTGCCGCCGGCGCCCTAGGGCAGATCACCGGAGTTCGGGGTGCTTCGCGTCGAGCCAGGTGAGGAGTGTCTTCTTCAGGCCCACCGCAAGATCGACCATCTCCTTGGCCTCCTGATCGGACGCCATTCCCGCACGCTCGTAGCCGGCGATATTCCGCTTCTTCCGGAATTGATCAAATCGGGCAACCAGTTCGGACTCTGCACCCATGGTCTCAGCCAGCGATTGGATCACGCGATAGTGATGGTTCTCCCGGGCCGCCCTGTATCCCTCGGCGGCGAGGGCCAAGGTTGCCAGTTGCAGAGCCGCGTTGTAGGCGATGTTGAGACGCCAATCCGCGCTGAGCCCCTTGGTCTGACAATCTCCAAGGTCGCGCTCCGCCACGGCAAGCAGGTCCCGCACCTCCTGCCGGCTGGGCTTATGTTCTGCCACCCAGCCGTTTCTCAGCCAGTCTCGTAAGCTCACTCATCCTCCCCACGAGGAATATCTTGGGTTCCTTCATGACGCTGGTCAGGAAATGGTGTCCATGAGCCAGCTTGTTCCGAAACTCCGCAACCGGGTACACCACGGGGTTGACTTCCCTCCCCAATGCTTCCTGGGCAGGCCCCAGAGCTTTCACGACCTCGGCGAACGTCACGTCGCCGATGATCATGACGTCGACATCGCTTGCCGCTGTGGCCTTCCCCATGGCCTGACTCCCATGGATGAAGGCCGCCCGAATCCGGTTATCCAAGGGCATGAGCCGGTTGCGGAGGATGTCTGCCATCCCAAAGGACTTCAGCACCAGGCCGCGCAGTTCGCCATACACCGGGCAGTTGGGGTTCACTTGGTAGTACTTCTGCACCCCCCTCGCCCTGCATGTGAGAAGGCCCAACCCCGTCAGGTGTGCAAGCTCACGACTCATGTTCGTCGCATCCTCACGCAGCAATCCCTTCAACTGACGCACAAAGAACTCCTCGTCGGGATGAGTGAAGAGCCAGCCGAGTACCTTGGCCCTGAGTCTCGATTTCAGCAAACCTGTGAGCGTCGATTGCATGTAGTACTTTCTACTACAGTTGTAGTGTTTTTTACTACACCCCCAAGTGATGTCAAGGCCCGCGTTCAAATCGCGGGTTTCTTCTCCTCCTTCGGCGGGGGGCGGGGGGTGAACTTCGGGCAGGTGTCGGTGGCTTCGACTTCCTTCTTGTGCACCGAGCACCATTGCGTAAACGGGTTGACGAGGTAGCTCAGGCAGTAGCGGCAGATCCTCCCTTTCTCGTCCTCGTGGAACACCTCGACCTTCGCGGACTTGTCCGCGTCGGTGAACACCTGGGGTTTCGGCCTGCCCTTGAACGGGACCTCGGCCTCGGCGGCGTATTCGTGGCCGCAGGAAGCGCAGAGGAGAGATTCGCCGACCTTCGTGAAGCCGTCGTACTTGGGCTTCCGCATCAGCAGCGTGTCAGCGCCGCACGCGGAACAGATGATCTCCACTGGCTTGGCCTCGCCCACAAGATCCTCCGTTCAAGAAACATGCACCCAGAGAATAGCGCAATCTGCCGTCATTGACAACGCGCCGATGGGCGCTACCATGCGGCGCTGAGGGCACGGAGTCGCTATGCTGGAAGAGACACGCTCCTTCACCGGAATCACCAGGCGCCGTTGGACCGGCCTGGTCCTGATCTGGCTGACGATCTTCATCCTGTTTGGCTTCCTCTACGTCAACGCCCGTCGTTCCGTCCTGAACGAGATCAGGCACCAGGTCATGGGCGTAGCCATTGCTGTTGCCGCCGCCGTCAGCCCGGCCGACCTCGAGCAGGTCCAAACGCCGGAGGACCGGCGCAGCGAGGCCTTCCATCGGGTCCAGGATTTCATCAGCCGCGTGGAGGCGTCGAACCCGGATGTCCGGTACATCTACACCATGCGCCGCACCCCGAGGGACGACGCTCGGGACTCCGACTACGAGTTCGTCGTGGACGCGGCTCCCCGCGACCTCAACGGCAACGGGGCCATCGACTCCGACGAAGCCAGCGAGCCGCCGGGGAAGCCGTATGACGCCTCGAAGCTGCCGGCCTTGATCCAGGCGTGGTACCGGCCCGGCGCCGACAAAGACGTTTCGCCCGACCCGCCCTACCCCGACCTCATGTCCGGCTACGCCCCGGTCAAGAACGACCGGGGCCAGACCGTCGCGATCGTGGGCGTGGACATCACCGCCGCGACCGTGCGCTCGAAGCTGCTCACCCTGCAGGGCGTGATCCTGCTGGTGTGGTTCGTGCTGAGCCTTCTCATCACGCTCGTGGCCCACCTGTACTACCAGCAGCAGGAGGCGCTGGAGCGCATCAAGGCCCTGAGCAACGAGGTCAGCCACCGCAACGAGATGCTGCGGGCGGCCAATGCCCAGCTCGCCCGGCACAACGAGCAGTTCCGCCGCGAGCTCAGGCTGGCCCAGACCGTCCAGCTCGGTTTCCTGCCCAAGACGTTCCCGCGCCGGGACAAGGTCTCGTTCGACAAGTACTACCTCAGCTGCGAGATGCTGGGCGGGGACCTTTACGACGTGTTCAACCTGGATGACGACCACGTCGGGATGTACGTCGCCGACGTCGCCGGCCACGGCGTGAGCGCGGCCCTGATCTCGGGCCTGCTCAAGATGGCCGTGGTATCTGTCCGCGAGCACCACGCCGCGGGCGGCGGCGAGCTGCTGGCGCGCATGAACCAGCCGGAGCTGGTGCTCGCCACGCTGAACGACATGATCATCAAGGAGATTCCGGACTACGAGTTTATCACGATGATCTACGCGGTGCTGGACATCGCCCGCTACACGATGACCATCGCCTGCGCCGGGCATCCTCCCCCCGTCGTCTACAATCCCCGCACGGCTCAGGCCGAGCGCTGGGAGGTCGCGAACGGCATCGCGCTCGGGCTGGTGCCGGGAAGCGCCTACGAGTGCGTCCAGCGCCAGGTGGTCCCCGGCGAGAAGATCGTTCTGTACACCGACGGCCTGACCGAGGCGATGAACAAGGAGAACGAGGAGTTCGGCGAACAGCGGCTCCTGGAGCTCCTCAAGACCAGCGGTCCGCTGTCGCCCACCGAGATCGTCGCCGCCATGAAACAGGCTCTCGAACAGCACCGGAAAGGCTGCGGTATCAGCGACGATTTCTCCGTCCTCGTCGCAGAGATCCGGTAGGGTTCCTCTCTCGTTCTCGGTCTCGTTCTCGTTCTCGTTCTCGTTCTCGTTCTCGTTCTCGTTCTCGTTCTCGGACCGGCTTATCGAGCACGAGAACGAGGACCCGCCTCCGCCAACGCTACGGCGGGCAAGCGACGACGAGGACGATTGGTTTTTGATATGGACTGATCCCCCGCCTATCCCCCATTCTCACCTGCAGGTTCCTCGATGAAACCAGGCGAAACCAAACCGGTCACGCGGGCGGGGTGTGTCGTTCTGCTCTTCTGCCTCGCCTTCCTCCTCAGATCGTGCGGCCTCTCGCAGGACCTGGAGCAGGGTTTCGTGTACCACCCCGATGCGCCCAAGCAGATCCGGAAGGCCGAGCAGATCGTGGATGGCATCGGCTACTTCCGCGTCGGCGCGCGCGACTACGACGGCTACCCGTACTTCAACAGCTACCTGGCGGCCTACGCGTTCAAGGCCGTGCGTTTCGTCCGGGAGCGGGTGCTCGACCACCTCGGGCTGCCCGGCGCCGCACCCCCGAAGACGCTCCTGCTGTTCTGGCTGACCCGGGTCATCAACGTCTCCCTGTCCTCCTGCGTGGTCCTGCTCATCTACGCCATGGCCCGCCAGGTCTACACCCGCCGAGTGGCCTGCGCCGCCGCCCTCCTCGTCGCCCTGTCGCCGCTGGACATCGTCACGCCGCACTTCGCGACCGGGGACGCGACCGCCGCCTTCTTCGGAATCCTCACCGTGTTCCTGTCTTTGCGGGTGTACAGGAACGGGGCCTCGCTGGACTACGTCTTGGCCACCGTCGCCGCGGTGTGCGCGTTCTCCACGAAGTACCATGCCGGCATGGCGGGCCTGTCGCTGGTCGTGGCCCACCTCCTGCGATGCCGCACGCCCCGGAGCATCTTCGGCTGGTCCTCGCTGGGCCGCGGACTGCTGTGCCTGGCCGTGGCCGTGGCGGCGTTCTACCTCACCACGCCGTCCATGTTCATCAACCGGAAGGACACGTTGAGGGACATCGTTTCGTTCCTGCACTACACCTCGAATTTCAGCCTGCCCCCCGAGGTGGCCCGCGGCGGACTGTTGCAGCGCCTGGCGTTCAGCGTCAGGGAGAACGTGCCCGTGCTGGCGCAGGCGCTCAGCCCGTGGTTCTTCGTCGCGGCCCTCGCGGGCCTCCTGGTCGCCCTGTTCAGAACCCCCGAGCAGAAGATCCTGGCCGTACTGCCGGTCGTCTACCTGGCCGTGGGACTGACCACCAAGCCGCAGTCCCTGCCCACGTACCACACGCTGATCACGCCGCTCCTGATGCTGACGGGCACCGCCGCGCTGGCCAGCCTCTACCGGAGCGCGCGATGGCCGAGCCTCTCGAAGACCGCCGCGGCCGCGCTGTTCGCGCTCTCGGCCCTGTACCTCGCCGGTGCCGCGTGGCGCGAGGGCTTCTTCTTCTCGCACTCGGACAGCCGCCGCATGGCCCAGTACTGGGCGCGGCAGAACATCCCGGATGCGTTCCGCATGCGCACCGGGCGCTACACGTTCTCGACCGAGGACCGGACCCACGTACCCCGCCCGGCCCCCGGCGCCGTCCTGGTCTCCTCCAGCTTCCGGCCACGCTATGTTCCGCGGCAGACGTTCTTCCCCCTGCACACGATCAACCTGGGCGACCAGTCGCTGGGGCCGTTCAGGAACCCCGTCATCACCTTCCACGTGGGCGGCACCGACTGGATCTCGCGCGAGCACGCCATGCCGACCTTCCAGCGACTGCCCGCGGCGCGCGCCGGCAGCTTCCTGATCCTGGACGACGAGGCCGCGTTCTACGCGAGCGGCAAGCTGTCCTGGCTCTCGTCGGCTGAGGTCCTCGATACCTTCGTGGACGCGCGCACACGCCTGGAGGATGTCCTGCTGGTCCTGCGGTGCGGCGATATGCCCTCCCGCGTCCGGCTGTCGTTCGGCGGAAAGCGGTACGACGTCGCCCTGGCCGCCGGGGAGACCCGCATCCTGACCGTCGAACGCCCCCGCAGGAGCCTGCCGCTCGTCCCCGGCCGGTTCCTGTACAAGTTCTCGGCCCGGGCCAACCGGGGGCGGGTCTGGACGATGCTGGCCACGACGCCCCTGGAGAAGGCCGTCGTCTCGTTCAACCTCGGCCGCCATACCGAGGCGGCACGGTACTTCGACGGGCTCCCGGCGGCGTCGGACAGCCCCACGATTTCATGGATGAGGTCCGCCAGCCGCCGGCTGGCCGGCGCCGACCCCTCTTCCGTCGCGGCCTCGCCGGCGGCCAGAAAGACGCTGGGGGCCAAGGATGTGAAGGAGATGTGGGGAGTGTCCCTCGACTACCTCGAGGCACTCCGCTATCTGCGTTTCGTGTCAGCCGACTGCTCGGTGGCGCCGGTCTCCGCAGCCGTCCGGGGCGATCTGCCGGCGCCACGGAAGCGCGAGTCTGCCGCGGATCAAGACGGCCAAGTCTGCGTCCAGACCCCGGCGTTCATGCCGGAGCCCGGCCGATACAAGGCGGTGGTTCGGCTGGTTTCCGAGAGGTGTGAACCGACAACCGTGAATGACCTGCGCCTGGTGCTCACCGATCCGGGGAGCCGGATCATCTTCGATGATCTCCGCCGGGGCACCGTGACCGTCCCCGTCGGCGGGTCGCTCGATCTCGAGTTCCCGTTCGCCGTATCGCCCGACATGACGGAAGTGCGGGTCCAGTGCGTCGTGCCGAGGTCACACCGGGCGCTCGTCACGGAGATCCGGATCCTCCCGGACACCTTGAATACGCTCAAAGAGCTGAGGCAGCTCTGCGACGGGGCGGCAGCGGGGGCAAAGCCGCTCGGCCAGACCCCGCCTGCAACCTCCGTCAACGCGTGGTTCGGATCGGGCTTCCGCCTGAGGTCCTTCCGCATCGGCAGCCGGCAGGTCCCCCGCGGCGGAACCTGGCCCCTTCATCTGCAGTGGAACGTTCGCGACACCGGTTCGTTGCTCGACCTCGCGGCGGTATGGATTCACTTCGTGGACCGGGACGGCAGGGTGGTGCTGGCCAGCGGGCACGACCTGCGCGACAACGTGTCAGCCGCATCCGAGCTGGACCTGTCTCCGCCGTTCTTCAACAGCAGGGTCGCCGTCCCCGCCGACCTCGCGAGCGGCACCTACACCGTGGTGGTCGGCCTCCACGTGCCCGCGCAGAACCGGAAGATCAAGGCCACCAAGTCCGATCTGGCGGTCACGGACAAGGGCGTCGTTGTCGGCAGCGTCACGGTAACGGACTGACGGAACTCGTCCCGACCATTGCACTTATGAAATCACGAGCACAGGTCATCGGGCGCATCATCGTTTCGGCGGCGGTGTCGTTCTCCGTCCTGGCCCTGATCTTCAGCCTGATCTCCGGGGACAGCGGCGAGCTGAGCCGGACCCGGATTCTCTACGCGATCTGGAGCGTGCCGCTCGCCGCGGCGGGCCTGTACTTCGTATGTCAGCTCCTCCAGGCCTTCTTCCGCGCCGCGCGCTACCGGGTGCTCCTGAAAGGAGGCGGAGAAAAAGAGGTCCCCGCCATGCCGCACCTCTTCCTGGTGAGCATGACCCGGAACATGTCCATCGACCTGCTCCCCGCCAGGATCGGCGAGCTGAGCTACGTCGCCATGCTGAACCGCGGCTACCGCGTCAGCGGCGAAGCCTGCGTGTCCTCGCTGGGCGTCAGCGTCCTGTTCGATTTCCTTGCGCTGTGGGCGGTCATCGTGGGCGTCGTGCTGACGCCCCTGATGGGCAAGGCCGGCCGCGGATCGTTGATTGGTGCCGGCGTGTTGCTGACGCTGCTGGTCGCAATCGGCTGGGCCGTGCTGTTCCGCGGCGTTCCCGCCTTCAGCCGGTGGCTCGGCCGGATGTTCGGCGGCGCGGAAGAGGGTTCCCTGACGCGGAGGCTGGTGAACTTCCTGGACCACGTCGCCCGTTCGTTCAAGCAGGTGCGCGAGTCCGGCGTCCTCTTGACCACCCTCGCGCTCTCCGCGGCGGTGCGCGTCTCCAAGTACCTGGGGTTGTACATCCTGTTCGTGGGCGTGACGCGCGCGAGCTGGCCCGCGATGGCCAGCGCTCCGGCCTGGGCCGTGCTGGCCGCCCTGATCGCCGCCGAGGGCTCGGCCAGCCTGCCCGTTCCGGCGTTCATGAGCTTCGGAACCTACGAGGCCGGCGGGCTCGTCGCCCTGACCGCGCTCGGGTTCTCCGCGGAGGATTCGGCCACGGCCATGATGGCCATGCATATCTTCAGCCAGGCCATCGACTACACGCTCGGCGGGCTGGCCCTCGTGGCCTTCACGCTGGTGGCGGGCCGGACCGGCGCCGCGGCGGCCGCCGGACGAGCCGCCTCCGCGCGCCACAGCCTGGCCGCGCTCGCGGTCGCGGTGCTCCTCTCCGGCAGCCTTCTCTTCTTCGCGCTCCAGCTCCGCCAGCTCGGCAAGATGGGCGCCCTGGCTCCGCCGGCCAGCGGCTCGCCGGCCGCGCACGGCGCCGACGAGGATCAGAAACTGCGGAAGGCGGTTCAGAACCTCCGGGGCTTCATCGTCTGGAGCTCCAACCGGCACGGAAACCACGACATCCTTCGCCTCTCGCTGCCCGACCTGAAACTGACCCGCCTGACGAAGCACCCCAACCTTGAGTACTATCCGCGCATATCGCCCGACGGGACCCGCATCGTCTTCAGCCGGTGCCAGCTGGCCTGGGGCTCCCTGCGCGATCCCGTCCCCTGGGACGTCTACCTGCTCGATCTTCGCACCGGCCGCGAAAGTCTCGTGGCGCGCGGGGGCAACACGCCTGTCTGGTCGGAGGATGGGACCCGCGTCTACTTCCAGCGGGCCCGGGGGAAATTCGTGGAACACGAGCTGGCCAGCGGCCGCGAGCGCGTGCTCTTCGAAAGCGGTGTGGGCAAGGTGCCGCCCGACGTCCAGCTCCAGACTCCTGACTTCAACACCGCGCT
>JAZDKK010000064.1:0-44863 GCA_043803015.1 Verrucomicrobiota bacterium | reverse complement strand
AAATCGGAAATCTGAAATCGCAAATCACAAATCCTACTGCACTTTCGGTCCGCTCGTCAGATCAAACACCGCCAGCAGCATGCTGATGGCCACGAAGCCCACGAGGACCGCCATGACCATGATCATGATGGGTTCCAGCACCGTCGTAAAAATCTTGACGCTCCGGTCGAGTTCGTCGTCGTAGCGCTTGGCGATGTGGGACAGCGCGCCGCTCATGTCGCCGGTTTCCTCGCCGACGGCCAGCATGTCGGTCAGCAGGGGCGGGAACACCTTCCCCTGGGCGAGCGGCAGGGAGATCGTCGCCCCGTCGGTCACCCGGCTCCGGGCCTCGCGGATCTCCTCGGAGATGATCACGTTGCCCACCGTGTCCTCCACGATGGACAGGGCCTCGAGCACCTGCACGCCGTTCGCGAGCAACGTGCCGAGCGTCCGCGCGAAATGCGCGTAGGCGTTGGCGGTGACGATGCGTTTGATGAGCGGCACGCGGAGCGCCATGCGGTGCCACCAGCGCCGGCCGGGCTTGGTGTTCAGCGCGCGCCGGATCAGCATGACCAGGGCGATGATGCCGAGGATGATCGCCCAGCCGTAGCGGATGAGGATCGTGCTCAGGTTGATGAGGATCAGCGTGGGGAGCGGCAGGGTGCTGCCGAGCTCGGCGAAGATCGCGGAGAACCGCGGCACGACGAACACCATCGAGAAGATCAGCGTCACGGTGCCCATGCTCAGCACGATCCCGGGATAGATGAGCGCCATCATCACCTTCTCGCGGGCCTCCTGGACGCGCTCGTAGTGCTTGCACAGGCGCTCCAGGATCTCGGCCAGCTGGCCGCTCGCCTCGCCCGCGCGCACCATGCTGACGTAGAGCGTGGAGAACGTCTCCGGCCACTTGCCGAGGGCGCTCGACAGGCTGGACCCCTGCACGATCTCGTCGCGCAGCTGGAGGACAATCTCGTCCTGCGCCTTGTTCGTCTTGCGCCCGGAAAGCGTGTGGAGGGCCTTTCCGAGCGTCATGCCCGACGCGAGCAGGTCGCTCAGCTCGCGGGTGAAGAGGAGCATGTCGTGGAGCTTCATGCGGGCCTTGCCGTGCCGCCGGCGCTCCAGCGCGAACCCCTTCTTCTCCCCGCCCGGGACGGCCGGCGGGCCGCCCGGCAGACCGCCTTCGGAGACCGACACCGGCACATGGCCCATGCGCTCGATCTGCAGCAGCGCCATGCGCTTGTCCTGCGCCTCGATGACGCCCTCGATCTTCTCGCCGGTGCGGGACCGGGCTATGTACTTAAAGGACGGCATGGTTGATGGTTGATGGTTAATGGTTGATGAGAAGAAGGAGGGCGGGCAGACGTTCCCGCTTCGCGCCCTCCCCATTAACCATCAACCATGAACCATTCTTCCTAGGCTTCCGACAGCGCCTCGTCTTCCTCCGACACCCGCAGCACTTCCTCCATCGTCGTGATGCCGGCCAGGACCTTGTTCCAGCCGTCCATGCGGAGCGTGTGCATGCCGTGGCGCAGGGCGGCCGCCTTGACCTCGGTCGTGGCCGCGCGCGTGACCACGAGCTGGCGCATCGCGTCCGTCACGACGAGGATCTCGTAGATGCCCGTGCGCCCGCGGAACCCCGTGCCGCGGCACTCTTCGCAGCCCACGGCTTCGTCGATGGTGCCCTTCTTCAGCAGCTCCATCGGGAACGCCACGCTCTCGAGGAAGCTCTTGTCCACCTTCCAGGGACGCTTGCACTTGGCGCACAGCTGGCGCACCAGGCGCTGGGCGATCAGCGCCTCGACGGACGAGGCCACGAGAAACGGCTCGATGCCCATGTCCACCAGCCGCGTCACCGCGCCGGCAGCGTCGTTGGTGTGCAGGGTGCTGAACACGAGGTGGCCGGTCAGCGCCGCCCGGATGGCGATCTCGGCCGTCTCCTTGTCGCGGATTTCCCCCACCATGATCACGTCGGGGTCCTGGCGCAGGATGTGGCGGAGCCCGACCGCGAACGTCAGGCCGATCTCGGGCTTCACCTGGATCTGGTTGACGCCCGCCATCTCGTACTCGATCGGCTCCTCGATGGTGATGATCCGCTTGTCCACCGAGTTGATCGTGTGGAGCCACGCGTAGAGCGACGTCGACTTGCCCGAGCCGGTCGGCCCCGTCACCAGCAGGATGCCGTGGGGCTTGCGGATCTGCTTGTTCAGCAGCGCCTGGTCCGGCGCGCTCAGGCCCAGCTTGTCCATGCCCAGGAGCCCGCTCGAGCGCATCAGCAGGCGCAGGCTCACGCTCTCGCCGTACACCGTGGGCATCGTGGACACGCGGACGTCGATCTCCTCGCCGCGGATCCGCAGGCTGATGCGGCCGTCCTGGGGCAGGCGCTTCTCGGCGATGTCCATCCCCGCCATGACTTTGACGCGGGAGAGGATGGCGGCCTGGAAGCGCTTGAGCTGGGCCGGCACGGGCGTCTGGTGCAGGACGCCGTCAATCCGGTAGCGGATGCGGAGGTCGGCCTCCTGCGGCTCGAGGTGGATGTCCGTCGCGCGGTCCTGGTAGGCCTCCCAGATAATCTGGTTGACGAACTTGACGACCGACGCCTCCTGGTCCAGGTCGCTCAGGTCCTGCTTGAGGAGGTCCTCTTCCGGCGCCACCTCGATGCGGTTGTCCTGGATCATCTGCTCGAGGGTGTCGGCGCCGACGCCGTAGAACTTCTTGGCGGCCTTGGCCAGCTCCACCGACGTGCTCAGCGCCAGCCGGATGCGGAAGCCGGACGCGAGCCGGAGCGCGTCCACCAGGCCCTGGCTGAACGGATCGTGCGTCGCGACGCGCAGGATGCCGTTCTCCATGCGGAGCGGGATGACGGTGTACTGGAACACCGCCTTGGTCGGCAGCTTGGCCAGGACCTCCTGGTCCAGGGCAGTCTCGCCCACGCGTTCGAACGGAATGCCCATGACCTGCGCCAGCTTCTCGAGGAAGGCGTCCTCGCGGGCGTAGCCCTGGCTGACGACCACGTCCGTGATCGCCATGCCGCTCTGCTGGTGCCGGGCGAGGATCTCCTCGATCTGCGGCGGGGTGAAGAGGCCCACCCGCTCGAGCAGCGACGCCAGCTTGGTTGTACCGGCCGTGGTCATGATGTCACCGGAACGTTCGTCGGCCCTCCCCTCACCGGGCGTCCAGCACCTCGCGGATCTTCTGGGCCAGCATCTCCCTCGTAAACGGTTTCTGGATGAGCGGGGTGTCGGCGCCGATCTTCCGGCCCCCGACGGTCTCGTCGCTGCCGTACCCGGAGACGTACAGCACCTTGAACCTGTCGCGGATCTTGTGGAGCTCCTCGACGAACACGGCCCCGCTCATGTGCGGCATGATCATGTCCGTCAGGACCAGCTGGATCGGCTCGCGATACGAGCGGCAGAGGTCGAGCGCCCGCGCGCCGTCGGCCGCCTCCAGCGTGTGGTAGCCGAGCGTCTGCAGCATCCGCACGGTCAGGGTCCGAACGATGTCCTCGTCCTCCACGATGAGGACGGTCTCCTGGCCGCGCAGCTGTTTCGCGTCCATCTTGGCCTCCGCCTTCGGCGCCGCGTGGGCCGCCGACAGCGGGAGGTAGATCCGGAACGTGGTGCCCTCGCCCAGCGTGCTCTCGACCTCGATGAATCCGCCCATCTGCTGGACGATCCCGTAGATCGTGGACAGCCCCAGCCCGGATCCCCGGCCGACTTCCTTGGTGGTGAAGAAGGGCTCGAACAGGTGCTCGCGGACCTCGGCCGGCATGCCGATGCCCGTGTCGCTCACCGTCAGGACCACGTGGGTCCCCGGCTTGGCGTCCACGTGCTTCGCGCAGAAGGCCTCGTCCAGCGTGGCGCTCGCCGTTTCGATGGTCAGCCGCTTGGGCTTGCCGGCCATCGCGGCCCGGACCTTCTCCATTTCGTCCCGCGCCTCGGCGCGGGCCATGAACTGCGGGTCCGACATGGCGTCGCGCGCGTTGATCAGGAGGTGCAGGATGATCTGCTGCAGCTGGTCCATGTCGCTCTCGATGAACGGCGGGCGGGGGTCCAGCTTGGTGACCAGCTCGATGTCCTCGCCCAGCGTGCGCCGCAGCATCTTCTCCATGTCCCGGACCACGTCGTTGACGCTGAGTTTCTGGACGTGCAGGACCTGCCTCCGGCTGAACGCCAGGAGCTGGCGCGTCAGCGTCGCGGCCCGGTCGCCGGCCTGGCGGATCTTCTCGATATCGCTGCGGATGGGATCGTCCTCGCGCAGCTCCTCCAGGAGCAGGCTGCTGCAGCCGAGGATGGCCGTCAGCAGGTTGTTGAAATCGTGGGCGATGCCGCCGGCCAGGCGGCCGATGGCCTCGATCTTCTGCGAGTGCCGGAGTTGCGATTCGAGGTCCTTCTCGCGCGTGACGTCGCGGTGCGCGCCGCGGAAGCCCCGCATCTCGCCCGCGGCATCCACGATCGGGATCGCCGAAGTCTCCAGGCCCACCTGGAAGCCCTCCCGGTGGACCTGGCGATGGATGACGCGCACCATGGCCGCTTTCTCGTTGAACGCGCTCTCCAGTTCCGATTCCATCATGGCGCGGTCGTCTTCCGCAACCCAGTCCATCAGCTTGCGGTGGAGCACCTCCTCCGGCTGGTAGCCCAGGATCGTCCGGATGACGGGGCTGGAATAGGTGTACTTCCCGTCCCGGTCCAGCTCCCAGATCCATTCACCGCTGGTCTCGGCGACCTGGCGGAAACGCTGCTCGCTCTCCGCCAGCGCCACGCGGCCGCGGGTGAGCTCGAGGGCGTTGCCGAGCACCTGGCTGACGAGCTGGAGGTCCTCCAGCTGCTGGTCGGTGATGGTGCGGCGGGACAGCCGGTTGTCCACGCTCAGGATGCCGTACAGCTTGCCGTCCAGGCGCAGGGCGATGAGGTCCGCCGAGACGTTTTCCTCGCCCGGCATGGCTTCCGGGGAGCCCAGCTTGCAGCCGCGCTCGAACGCAGCCCCCTGGACGATCCTCTCCTCCGGCGAGCCGGGCAGGATGATCGTCCGGTAATGATGCTCGTCGGTGGTCTTGAGCTGCATGTCGGTGCCGAACGTGCCGCGGAACGACCCGATGCTGTCGTCCCAGAGGAAAAGGCCGGCCCGCTCGAAGCCGAGCAGCTCGCGCACTCCTTCGACCGTCGTCCGGCAGATGTCGTCGATCGTGTGCTGCGCCGTGATGCGCCCCAGCAGTTTGAGCAGACGGCCCTGCGCGTCCTTCACCTCGCGGAGATCATGGAGGACTTTCTCTTGCCGGCCGGCGGTCGCGCCGCTTTCAGCGGGCTTGCTGGGACCTTTGCCTGTCATGGGGTGCGTCCTGTCCGTCGGGCTCCAGAGTACGCTAAGCCGGGTCCGATGTAAACCACGCGCCAGCGCTGGGAGGGCCTTCCGACGGCCCTATTCGGCGGGTCCAGCAGCCGGCGCGAGCGCGGGCGCATGCCGGCTGCGCAAGTAGCCTTCCAGGTAGGGAACGAGTGAGTGATCGTCGAGGTGCGCGCGGTAGCGCTCCATCTCCTGCACGGCCTGCTCTTGGCTCCACCCCTGCGCGAGCACCCGGTACGCGGCAATCACCGCGCCGCTCCGGTAGGCGCCCCGCGCGCAGTGCACCAGCACGGGCAGGTTCGTCGGGTCGCGCAGAACGGCCACCGCCTCGTCGTACTGCTTGTGGGAACCGCGGCCGTCGCCCGGCATCTCGAGGCGGATCATGCGGACGCCAGCCTGGTCGCACAACGCCTGCTCGCCCCGCAGGAGCGCCGGCGGCGCCTCCGGCTCGCGGAGGTTGATGACCGTGCGAAGGCCGTGGGTGCGGATCAGCTTCTCCAGCTGGTGAAGCGTCGGCTGCCCGCTCCGGTAGATGCGGCCCTCCTCGACCACGCCGAAGTTGTCCAGGACGAACAGGCGGGTCCCGTACTTGGTGCCGGCCAGGAGCGCCAGCGCCGCGAGAACATACGCCAAGATTCGCCGGGTCCGGCTGGTCTTCAGCGCGGAGGTGGTCGCCTCGGTGCCCATGCCCGCCACTATAGTCGCTCCCGCCTGGAAATCAAAGGGTCGAGGGCCTGTTGCCGGAATCCTTTCGGACGCGCGGGAGCGCGTCCCTCCCCAGCGGGATGCACGCCCTTCCGCGGTTTTCGGGAGGGTCGCGCTCCTGCGCGACCGCGACCTCCGGCCCAAAGGCATTTGGGCAACAGGCCGTCGAGGGATGAACCCTCTCCTACCGAAGCTCCTGTGTGTAGGAGCGGCTTTACGCCGCGACATGCCGCGACGCACACGATTGACACCCCCGCGGGCGCCGCGGATAATGCCCGGAACCAAGGACGACACACCATGACGAAGCCGGTTTTCGAAGTAGGCGCGCCGGGCGTGGACACGGCGAAGCTGGTCGAAGAGCTCCAGGCCACGGTCGCGCGCAAGATGGAGGAAGGAGCCTACGCGGATGCCCGCATCGCGAAGGCCGAGCGGACAAATCTCGTCAACCTGCGTAACGAGAAGGAGTTCCTCGAGTTCTACCTCAAGTGCCTGCGCGACTCGGTGTTCGTGGACATCTCCGACTTCAAGATCCACGAGCGTCGCCGCTTTTTCGCGCCCGTCCTCGTGGCGCTGAAGAAGATCATCTGGAAGGTGCTCAAGTTCTACACCTACCGCCTCTGGTCCCAGCAGAACCAGGTCAACGGCCTGCTCGTCACGGCCGTCGAAGGCCTGGACGAGCAGCACGGGGCGAAGATCAAGCAGCTCGAGCAGCGCATCGCGGAGCTGGAGAAACGCCGGTAGCCCGGCGGGAGGACGAGGAACCCATGGGCCAGGCCGAACGAGTAGCTTTCGTATGTCCCCGGTTCTCCGAGAAGGGAACCGTCGGCGGCGCCGAGACGCTGCTCAAGAACCTGGCCGAGCACGCCCCCGGCGCCGTGCGCGGGTTCACGTTCAACGCCGAGCCGGAGCGCGACCTCGCACGCCGGATGCTGCGATGGAGGACCAAAGGATGAAACGAATCCGTGCCCTGTTGCTTGTGCTGGCTCTGTGCGGAACGATGTCCGCCGATGCTGCAATCCGTTACGTGTCGTCGCAGACCGGTGTGGACACCGGCCCGGCCACCGATCCCGCCGCGCCTTGCGCGACGATCCAGTATGCCGTCGACCAGTCGTCCGGCGGCGACGAGATCCGCATCGCAACGTACGATGTGACGGGGTTTCCGATCCCGGTGACGAACACCTGCGCCTACACGGGCTCTGGAGCTAACGTGATCGAGCTGACGAACGCGATCAGCCTTACGCTCAAGGGCGGCTACGTCTACCAGCATACCGTGGTGACGAACTGGTTCGCGGGCGTCGTCCCGCCGACAGTGAACGGGCAAGGGGCGCGCCGCGGTCTCTACATTGCGGGCTCCGACGGCACGACCAACGTGGTCGAGCTGATCGAGTTCGCCAACGGCAGCGCCGCGACCGGCGCCAACGTGTTCGCCCAGGGCGGCAGCGCGGTCTTCATCGGTACCCCGATCCATCATGGGACGGCTTCGTCCAAGGGCGGCGGCATATATCTTTCGGGCATCGACTTGTCCATGTCGATCGGGTCCTACTCCAACCTAGCCCTGCCGCAGCTCAACGGGATGCTGCCGGTCTACAGCAACACGGCCGCGCAAGGCGGCGGCATCTACATCGCCAGCGGCTACCCGGTCCTGAGCACGCTGGGCCTCTATGCGAACGGGGCGGGTTTGGACGGCGGGGGCGCCTTCATCGACGGCGGTTATCCTTCGATCGTCGGCGGCGCCGTGATGGAGAACCGGGCGGGGAACCGCGGCGGCGCGTTCTACATGACCAGCAGCGTTTCGCGCATCGCCGGCATGAACATCGCCAGCAACGCCGCCGGCGAAGGCGGGGCCTTCTACATGAACGGCCCGTTCGCGCTGACCATGGAAACGGCGACCCTCGTCGCCAACAACTACGTACGCCACAACCGCGCCACGAACGGCCCGGGCGGGGGGTTCTATTTCAGGAAGGCCAACGTCGGCGTCGTCAACAACGTCATCGCGAACAACAGCGCGACCCAGGGCGCGGCGGCGTACCTGTACGGGTCGTCCTCCCGCTTCCTGCAGAACACGATTGCGGACAACGCCGGCCCCAGCGGGATCCGGGTGACGCACGAGACGGGCGCCGGCTACTGCGTCACGAACATCTTCCAGCTCTTCGGCATGTTCGGCATCCCGATCGGCGCGCAGACGAACGTCGTCTGTTTCGACGGCATACCGCTGCCCAGCTGGCCGTCCTTCACGAACAACATCATCACCGGTCATGCCACGGCGCTCCTCGTGGACAGCACGGGGCAGTCGCCGCCCTTCGAGAACAACGTCACGATGGGGTACACCGTCTGGTGGACCAATGCCGCCGACACGGCGGGTGCCGGCACGGTGCAGCGCCAGAACGACATCGTCACCAACCCCCTGTTCACCTGCACCGGCACACCGCCCGGCTGCACCCTCCCGTACCACCTCGAGACCAACTCGCCCGCCGTGGACGCGGGCACCCTCGTCGGGTTGAGCCTGCCGGGCACGGACCTCATCCTGGACATTGACGGCCAGCTTCGGCCCTCCGGCGACGGGATGGACATCGGCGCCGACGAAGTCGTCCCGCTCAACTCGTACAGCGCGTGGTTCGTGCCGGCGGGCTACGACCTGACCGTGCGGCCCGGCGACGTCGTGACGAACGAACACTATCTCCTCAACTCGGGCGACCTGGACGACGCGTTCACGATCGGCACGTCGAACCTGCTCCCGTGGACTTCTTCGGTGGCGCCGACCTCGGTGGTGATGGTCGCCCAGACCTACACGACCGTGACGGTCGTGATCACCGTGCCCGGCGGCGCGGCGCACGGGCAAACGAACCGGACCACGGTCACCGCGGTCTCAACGAACGATACCAACCGCGTGGCCTACGCCAGGGACCTCTCGACGGTCACGACCAATGCCCACGAGCCCATGACGCGCTACGTCTGGCAGGAGAGCCTCAACCCTTCCTTGCCCTACACGTCGTGGGAGACCGCCGGCCATGACATCCAGACCGTCGCGGACGCGTCGGGGGGCGGCGACGTCATCCGTGTTCACGACGGCGTGTACAACACAGGCGGCCGACCAGACCCCGATGGGGGGTTGACCAACCGCGTGTATGTGACCAACAGCATCACGATCCAGAGCGAGAACGGCCCGGAGAACGCGTATGTCACGGGCCAAGCCGACGCTTCCGCAACCAACGGTCCGGCCGCTATACGGTGCGTGTTCCTGGCCGCGAATTCCGTGCTCTCCGGCTTTACGCTGACCGGCGGACACACCGGCAGCGATCCGGCCGAGGTCACGGGCGGCGGCGCGGAGCTGCACAATGCCGCCACGCTGAGGAACTGCGTCATCCGCGGCAATCTGGCGCACAGCTACGGCGGCGGCGCCTGCCTGCAGAGCGGCGGCACCGTGGAGAATTGCCTGGTGCTGGACAACGCCGTGGTCGGTGCCGGCGGCGCGGGCGGAGGCGTCAGCCTGCAGAGCGGCGGCACGGTGAACCACTGTACGATCAGCCGGAACTACGCGTACTCAGGCGGGGGCGTGGGCTGCAGTTCCGGCGGCGACCTGTGGAACACCGTCATCTACTCCAACTCGGCGTACTCCGACCCGGACCACTACGACGATGGAACGGGAATGAGCTATGCCTACTGCTGCCTGACGCCCACCAGCGGAACCCCGGCCTACACTTCATGCATCACCAATGCGCCCGGGTTCATCGGTGCCGGCACAGCCAACTACCGGCTGCCGTATGGTTCGCCGTGCATTGATGCGGGTACAAACCTTGCCACGATCGCGAGCGATCTCGACGGCAACGCCCGGCCGCTCGACGGGAACTGGGACGGGACGAACACGGCGGACATGGGGTGCTACGAGTACGACGGCGACTCGGCGGACAGCGATGGCGACACCATGCCCGACGGCTGGGAACACGGCTACGGCCTCAACCCGACCAATCCCGCCGATGCGTCGCAGCACGCCGATGCCGACACCATTCCGAACGTGGACGAGTGGAACGCGGACACCATTCCGACCGATTCGGACAGCTACCTGCGGTTTCTGAGCTTCAGCCAGCAGGGCGCCGCGGTGCTGGCCACTTACAAGGGTGGGACCCAGGCCTGGCGGGTCATCGAGGAGACCTACGATCTCACGGGCGGGAACTGGTGGGCGCTCGCGACGAGCGCGCCGCCCACGTCGGTGACCGGCTCGTTCGGCATCGGCGCCAGCAGTCCCGGCGCGTTCTTCCGGGTCCGGGCGTTCCGCTGATGCAGGGGCGGTATCCGCGGCAGAACGCATCGGCGGTGGGCTCGTAGGGCGGGAATGCCAGCCAGGGCTTCCCGCCGCGGCCCGGCGCGAACCCCCAAGGGGGGATTCGCACCCTACAACGTCTCGTCCAGCGCGGCGAAGAGCCGCCGGCCGACGGCCTCATTGCTGTTTGTCCTCTCCCGTCCTCTTCGGTAACATGGCGAGCCGGTGACCATGTCGCGCGCTGAACGCATAGCTTTTGTTTGCCCGCGCTTCTCGGAGAAAGGCACCGTCGGCGGCGCCGAGACGCTGCTCAAGAACCTGGCCGAGCACGCCGCGAACGCCGGGCGGCAGGTGAGCTTCCTGACCACCTGCGCGGAGAACCATTTCACGTGGGACAACACGCGCACGCCCGGCCGGACGCGGATCGGCAACCTCGACGTGCACTACTTCCCCGTGGACGCCCGCGACGTCTCCGCGTTCCTCCGCGCGCAGGATGCCATCGACCGCCGGGCCGGCGTGACCGACGAGGACGAGGAGGCGTGGATCCGCAACAGCGTCAACAGCAGCGCCCTGTACCAGCATCTCCACGAGCACGGCGGCGAGTACGACCGCCTGGTCATGGGGCCGTACCTGTTCGGCCTGACCTGGTTCGCGAGCCAGGTCCACCCGGAGAAGACGCTGCTCGTGCCGTGCCTCCACGACGAGCCGTTCGCCTACCTCCGCATCATGCGGAAGATGTTTCAGGCCGTGCTCGGGTTCATGTTCAACACGGAGCCGGAGCGCGACCTGGCGCGCCGGCTGTACGACATCCCGGAGGGCGCGTGCTCGGTGGTCGGCATGGGCCTCGACGCGTTCGAGGCCGACCCGAAGGCCTTCGCCGCGCGCAGAGGCCTGACGGCACCGTACGTGATCTACTCCGGACGCCGCGAGCCGCTCAAGGGCACGCCGCTCCTGTGCGACTACCTCCACGCCTTCCGCGAGCGGACCGGCATCGACCTCAAGCTGGTGTTCACCGGCAGCGGGCCGATCGACGCGCCGCCGGACCTCCAGCCGCACGTCCTCGATGTCGGGTTCGTGTCCGAGCAGGAAAAGCACGAGGCCATGGCCGGCGCGGCGGCGTTCATTCATCCCTCCGTGAACGAGAGCCTCGGCATCGTGCTTCTGGAGTCGTGGCTGGCGCGCACGCCCGCCCTCGCGCACGCGAAGAGCGAGGTCCTGCGCTGGCAGTGCCGGCGCAGCGGCGCCGGCCTCTGGTTCCGCTACTACCCGGAGTTCGAGGAGGAACTCCTGCTCGTCCTGAACGACCGCCGGCTGCGCCAGGCCCTGGGCGAGGCCGGCCGGAACTACGTGCTGAAGGAGTACTCGTGGCCGGCGGTCGAGAAACGCCTGTTCACCGCGCTGGATGGGTTGTAGGGGCGGCTCTGTACGCCGCTGCAACATGCCCTCGGTAGAGCCCGCTTTACGCGGGCTGCCCTAGCCCGGTTAAACCGGGCTCTACGGTCGCCTTCGGCGGGGCAAGGGAGGCGTCAGACTAGAGCCATGCTCTACAGAACCTACGGAAAGACCGGCAAGAGCATCTCCGTCCTGGGCGCGGGCTGCATGCGCTTCAGGACGCCGATGACGCCCAGGGGCATGGAGGAGAGCGCGGAGATCCTCCTGCACGCCCACGCCAAGGGCATCAACTACTTCGACACGGCGCCGCTCTACTGCGACGACCGCAGCGAGGAGATCGCGGGCCTGGCCGTCCGGCGGATGAAGCCCGGCACGTTCTACGTCTCCACGAAGTCGCAGGCCACGGACGCCGACAGCCTGCGCCGCGACCTCGAGCGCTCGCTCAAGAGGATGGCCGTGGACCGCATCCACTTCTTCCACATCTGGTGCCTGCTCCGGCCGGAGGAATGGGAAGAGCGGAAGCGCGGGGGCGTGGTCAAGGCGGCCCTGCGCGCGAAGGAGGAGGGCCTGATCGAGCACCTCGTATTCTCGACCCACATGAGCGGGGACGAAACCGCGCGCGTGATCCGCGAAGGCGTTTTCGAGGGGGTCACCCTCGGCTACTCTGCGATCAACTTCCCCTACCGGCGCCGCGGCCTGGACGCGGCGGCGCAGGCCGGTCTCGGCGTCGTCACGATGAACCCGCTCGGCGGAGGGGTCATTCCCGGGCATGCCGAGCGGTTCGACTTCATCCGGGGCGGCGGCGACCCGGACGTGGTCACGGCGGCGCTCCGCTTCAACCTCTCGCACCCGGCGATCACGAGCGCCCTGGTCGGATTCAGCAGCCAGCAGGAGGTGGACCAGGCCGTCGCCGCGCTCGACGGGTTTGCGCCCTACGACGCGGCTTTCATCGGGGCGCTCGAGAAGAAGATCGAGGACCGCTTCGACGGGCTCTGCACCGGCTGCGGGTACTGCCTGCCGTGCCCGAAGGACGTGCCTATCCCGAAGTACATGGACGCCTACAACATGTACATGCTCGAGAACACGCGGGACGGCCTCCTCGCCCGGCTGAAGTGGCACTGGGACCTCACGACGCGCGACGCGGGGCGCTGCGACGGTTGCGGCCAGTGCGAAGGCGCCTGCACGCAAAGCCTGCCGATCATCGAGCGTCTGCGCGAGATCGGCAACCCCGGGAGCTGAAGCGGGGCTCGTCATGCGATAAGAAACAGCTTCCCGCCGCCGCGCACAAATCGTAGATTTTCCAATCATTGGAAAAACGGCTCCGTTTTTTTCCAATGTTTGGAAGAAATGCGCGCCATCCACCAGTTGGTCGCCGGGTTCAGCAACGGGGACGCCATCAGCAACGAGGCGCGGGTCCTGCGCGGGATCTTTCGGAAGTGGGGGTTCGAGTCGGAGATCTTCTCCGAGCCGCGCCGCATCCTCCCCGAACTGCGCGGCGAGGCGAAAGACGCCGCGGCGTACCGCGCGGCGGCGAAGCCGGATGACGTGGTGCTTCTGCACCTTTCCATCGGCTCGGTCGTGAACGACCTCTTCGCCCAGCTCCCGTGCAGGAAGGTCATCAAGTACCACAACATCACGCCGGCAGAGTTCTTCCGCGGGCTCCAGGAGGAGATCGCCAGCCAGCTCCTGCGCGGGCGTGACCAAGCGAAGCGCTTGGCAAGCCAGGCTCAGGTTGTGATGGCCGTCAGCAAGTTCAACGCGGGCGAGCTCGAACAGTGGGGCTACAAGGACGTGCGCGTCCTGCCGCTCCTGCTGGATCTCAGCCGCCTCCGCGACCGGCCGCATCGAGGGACTCTGAAAAGGTACGGCGACGGCTTGACCAATATCCTCTTCGTCGGGCGGTGCGTGCCGAACAAGCGGTTCGAGGACCTGCTGGCCGCGTTCCACTATTTTCAGAAATACGTCGAGCCGGCGTCGCGCTTCCTCCACGTCGGATCGTTCGCCGGCACGGAGCGGTACTACGCGCTCCTGCTGACCCGGGCACGCGACCTCCAGCTCCAGCACGTCGAGTTCGCCGGCTCCCTCCGGCAGGACGAGCTGAACGCCTGCTACCGGTCCGCGAGCCTCTTCCTTTCCATGAGCGAGCACGAGGGCTTCTGCATCCCGCTGATCGAGAGCATGGTCCACGACGTGCCGATCCTGGCCTACGCCGCGGCCGCGGTGCCGGAAACGCTGGACGGCGCCGGCGTGCTTTTCCACGAGAAGCGCTACGACCTGGTGGCGGAGATGATGGGCCGGCTGGTCCGCGACCAGGCCCTGCGGAACGCGGTGATCCGGGGCCAGCGCGAACGGCTCGCCCGGTTCGAGAAGCGGGACCTGGAGGGCGAACTGCGCGCGTGCCTCGCGCCTCTTCTGTAGCGCCGGCGTTACAGGTTGCTCATGACCCGCACGAACGGCTCGCCGGTGGCCGGCCACTGCGCAACTTCCTGCAGGCGGGTTTCTTTCGGGAGATGGCTCTTCACCTGGCTCATGTCGCACACCGCGACGAACACCGGGTTGGTGCCGGCAAGCCTCTGCGCGGCTTCCTCCGGCGGGATGAGTGTGATCATTGTGTTCAGATAGAACTGCAGCGTAAACGGCGTGCTCACGTGCATCAGCCTTGCGGGATCCACGTTCGCTTCGATGTCGCGCGCCAGCGCCTTCATCCCGAGCGTCTGCCGAACGGCCGGCTCGTCGGCCTTGCTCCAGTAGTAGTTCGCCGTGACGCCGAGCAGGGCCACGGCCACCGCCGCGGCGCCGGCGACGAGTCGCACCGGGCGGACGCCGGCGAGCCAGCGGGCCAGTTCGCGCCCAGCGAGCAGGGCCGCCGGCGGGATGATGGGCGCCAGGATGTCGGCCCTCTGGTGCGGCGACACGGAGAAGATGATCATGCCCAGCCAGAACCAGCAGAACAGGAACCGCTCGAAGCGCCGTTCCTCGTCGCCGGCCGCTTTCCGGGCCAGCACCCGCCAGAAGCCGAGGCACGCGAGAAGGCTCCACGGCGCGAACCGGTGAAGGAAGTACGGGAACGGCTTGTAGAAGTTCACCAGCGGCGGCGTTCCGGCGTCGCTGGCGATCATGTGCCCGAGCAGCTCTCGTTTCAGAACGCGGTCGACGAACGGCTGTCCGGAATCATGGTACGCGAGGGCGAACCAGCCGACGGTGATGACCAGAAAGAGCAGTATGCCCACGATGGTAGGGCGCTCGCGCTGCGAGCGCCGCGGCCGGCCCAGCGGGCCGGCCCTAACTTACCCACTCCAAACCGGAAGTGATTCCAGCAACCCACCCGCGGCCAGGATTACGCCCAGGGGGCCCTTGGCCAGGGTGGCCAGCGCGGCCAGCACCCAGAACAGCGTCCAGCGTTTTCCAAAACCCGCGAGCGCAGCAAGGCAGACTATCAGCGCGAAGAGGCCATCGGTCCGCGCCAGCGCAATCTGGCGCGTCATCATCGGCGAGAGCAGGAACATCATCGAGCCGAGCAGGCCTGCGGCAGGGCCGAAGAACCTGCGCCCGGCGAGCAGCACCACGAGAGCCATGCCGGCCACCGACAGGGCCGCCGGCAGGTACAGCGAGAACAGGTTGGCGCGCTCGAACGGCAGGGTCGCGAGGGCCGCGAGCCACGTGTACAGCGGCGGCTTGGAGGCGACGCCGCCCATCCACGAGTGCTGGACGACCCAGTGCCCATTCTTCACGACGTCGAGCACGTAGGAGGCCGGCCGCTCCTGGTCGTTGTCCATCAGGTTCGGCGGACCCGCGAGCCGGATGGCGAACAGGACGGCGGCGGTGAACAGTACCAAGGCGAGTGCCAACCGCTGGAACGTTCTGTCGTCCATGGGCGGAAGGGTGCCATGAGGGGAAATGCGGTGCGACGAAAATCAGTCAGCTTCGGGACATCGAGAGTCCCCCGGCCTTGCGCCGGGTATACTCGGGCTGCGCCGCCGTAGCGGCGCCGCCAGCCTGGCACCCCACGGGACAAGCCCGTGGGACCTAACGAAGCTCGCACGGCAGAATCACCCGAACTTGCGCAGATATTTCAGCGCGACCTCGAAATCCTTCGGCAGCGGCGCGACGATCGTAAGCGGGTCGTTGCTGAGCGGATGCCGGAATGTCAACTGCTCGGCATGGAGGCCGAGCCGGCCGATGAGCGGTCGCTCGGGCTCGTCCTTCTTCTGCTTGTACTTCTTCTTGAGCTCCGAAAGCAGAAGGCCGCCGCCGTCGCCGTAGAGCGTGTCGGCCACGATCGGGCAGCCCAGGTAGGCCAGGTGCACCCGTATCTGGTGCGTGCGGCCGGTGATCGGGACGCACTTCACGAGGGCGTACGTTCGCCGGCCCTGCGCCCCGCGCGACCATCGCTCGACCACCTCGAACTGCGTCTCGGCCGGCTTGCCGTGCGCCGCCACCCGCATCCGGCCCGGCCGGTGTGTGTCAGGCACAATGGGCTTGTTCACGGTGCCCCGGTCTTCCCGCGGTGCGCCACGCGTGATGGCGAGGTACTGCTTGGCGACCTCGCGCGCCTGGAACCGGCCGCAGAGCTTGTCGAGCGCGGCCTTCGTCTTCGCGCAGAGCAGGACGCCGCTGGTGTCCGCGTCGAGCCGGTGGACGTTGAAGATGCCCGGCGACAGCACCTCGTGCACGGTCTTCATGAGGTTCGGGCGGTCCGCGTCCCAGCGGTCCGGCGCGACCAGCAGGCCGCCCGGCTTGTCGAACGCGATGATCGCGTCGTCTTCAAAAAGGATGGGTGGAAGTTGCGGCATGGCGTGGAATGTCGGCGGAAGAGGAACGGCATGCAAGCTTTCTTGATGGACGTGGCACCCACCCCTCCCGTCCCCTCCGAGGAGGGGACGCCCATTTGCTCTCCCCTCCTTGGAGGGGTGCCCGAAGGGCGGGGTGGGTATCTACAGTACGCCGACTTTGACATCCTCGCCAGCGCCCTCCCCCGCCGTCACGGCGACGGCGTTGGTCTGGTAGGTGGGCAGGACGCGATAGTAGACTTGGAGCGTGAGCGCGGCCAGCGTCGTGCTGTAGGCCGGCCCGTACTTCTGCTCGTCCTCGCCGGGCGCGGTCCAACTCCCGTCCTCGTTCTGTGCCCTCACGTACGCGCGGGCAAACTGGGCATTCCAGCGGTCCCAGCCCGGACGGCCCTCGTGGAACTTGGCCTGCGTGACGTAGTACCAGCTGTACAGCGCCCACGACGGCGGCGACCGCCAGTTGCAGTCGGCGCCGCCGAGCAGCCTCAGACCCTGCCGGGCTTCCCTGGATTCGGCGTCGCCCAGCAACTCCAGGCAGAGCACGGCGATGCCCGTGATGCCTTCGGACATGTGCCCGCTCCG
This sequence comes from Verrucomicrobiota bacterium, assembly GCA_043803015.1. Taxonomy (GTDB): domain Bacteria; phylum Verrucomicrobiota; class Kiritimatiellia; order CAIQIC01; family JAGNIJ01; genus JAZDKK01. The sequence goes on along the minus strand of JAZDKK010000064.1, from coordinate 27,820 downwards.
ATCGGTGTAGTAGAACCTGCCGGATGCCGGATCGCGCGCCTTCTTCAGGTCCCCGGCGGCACGGCCCAGGGCCTCCTTCAGCCCCGGGTTCTCCGCGCCCGCGATGAAGGCCGCCTTGAGCGCCTGGACCTGCCAGCCGGCGACGGAGGTGTCCCGCCGCCCGCCCTGGCTGTACTTGTAGTCCCAACCGCCGCCCTTCTGCTGGCCGTTGAGGATCACCTGCACCGCGCGCTCCATCGCGTCCTTCAGCGCCACGATCCGGGTCAGGCCGTAGGCTTCCGATACCGCGTACGTCGCCATGGCATGTTCGTACGGGCCGCTCTGGCTGTCGGTCTTCACGAACGCGCCGTCCCTGCCCTGCTGGGCCAGCAGGAAGCGGATGGCCTTCTCGACGGTCGGGCCGTAATTCGTCGACGCCGTGGTTTCGCCATGCGCGAGGAAAGTCAGGAGCCCGAGGCCCGTCATGGCCACCTTGTTCGGTCCCCATGACCCGTCGGGTCCCTGGTGCTCTTTCAACCATTTCAATGCCTTGTTCACGGCGGGCACGGTCATCTTCCCCCAGGAACCGCCGAAGTCGCCCACCGCCTTTCCTTGGGCAGCAGCCGAGCGCGTCCCGTACGTCGTGGGCAGAGTGAGAGGACTCTTCTCCCTCTTGGCGACCTCCAGTACTCCCGTGAGATCCTCCTTCGGCTCCTCCGGCGGGGCCGCGACTTCCGGAGGCTGAACGGTTTCCTCCGGGGGCGAGAAAGGAACCAGGGGAGTCTCCTCCGTCGGCGCGCCCGGCGTTTCCGGACCCAGCTCCGGCGGCGGCTCGAACGGCTGAGACTCGTCCGGCTCACCCATGGTGATCTCGATCGGCGGCTCGGTCTTCGGCGGCGGAGGCGGATTCGAAATCAGGATGATCAGCAGGGCGATTACCACCACGTGAAGAACCAGTGACCCCGTCGGCCCCACGAGATGCTCCATGAGGTTCTTCAGCCGCCGCCTCGCGCGCAGGGCCGGCAGGCGCCCGACCTCCGGGGTCGGGATCGGCTGCCGCGCCGGGGCCGGCATCTCCGGCACTTCGAACTGCAGCGCCGTCTCGGCCTTCAGCTCGTTGAAGTGGAAGTAGACGAACCCATCCGTACGCGCGGCGCGGGCAAACTCCTTCGCGACGTCCTTGTCGGAGGCGAGCATCAGCTCGAGCTCGGCCAGCTCGGCGCGGTCGATCACGCCGTCCAGGTACTTCTCGATGAGCTCGCGCCCTCTGTCCGTGTCCGACATGGCATGGTCTCCGTCAGCCGGCGGCCAGCTTCTGTTCGACGCACTTCCGCAGCGCCGCGCGGATCCGGCTCAGCGCCTTGTGCACAGCGTCGAGGCTGCTGTCCACCAGCTCGGCAATTTCGTCCAACTTCAGCGACTGCTCGTAGCGGAGGGCGATCAGCTGGCGGGATCTCTCGGGCAGGCTGCCCAGGCAGGCGTCCAGGGCGGCGCGCGCGGCGGAGCTCTCGGGCTGGGTTTCCTCGTAGGCCTCCATGACCGCCTGGACCGCCTCGGGCGAGAGCGGGACGGGAACCTTCTTCGACTTCTCGAAGCTCTGCATCACCTTCAGGTAGGCGATGCCCCGCGCCCACGCGCCGAACGAGCGCCTGGGGTCGAACTCGCCGTACTTCTTCCAGAGCGTCAGCGCCACCTCCTGGAAGAGGTCGTCGCACGTGTGGCGGTCCCGCACAATGGACCCCAGGAACGCCCGGATGTCGTCCTGGTGCTTGAGGAAATGGCTCAGGAACTCGGCCTGCTGGTCCACGGCACTGCCCTCCCTCCATATCTTCTTCCGACGGATGGCCAAAACTGGACACAGGAACCTTATCTTTTTTCAGGTTTGTTGTTAAGGTTTCCGGTGGGTTGTGCAATCGTTCTCGTCGTCGTTCTCGTCCTCGTCCTCGGGTGTCCTCCAGATCGAGCACGAGGACGACGAGGAGGACGATCAAGGCAGGCCATGCAGGAAATCGAGCTGACCACGGAGAAAATGGCGTTCGAAGGCCGCGCGATCGCGCGGCAGAACCGCTTTGTCATCTTCGTCGAGGGGGCCCTCCCGGGGGAAAAGGTCCTGGCCGAGGTCACGCAGCGGAAGCGCAACCACGCCTTCGCGCGCGTCACCCGGGTCCTCGAGGCCGCCCCGTACCGGGAACAACCTCCCTGCGCCGCCTACGGCGAGTGCGGCGGCTGCTCGTTCCAGCAGGCGTCCTATTCGGCCCAGCTCCAGATCAAGCGGGACGTGCTCCTCGAATCCCTCTACGGCGTGCCCGGGGTCCCGGAGCTGGTCCTGGAAATCATCGGGGCCGATTCGCCGTTCCGTTTCCGGAACAAGATGGTCTTCGCGTTCGGCACCAGCGAGGGGCAGACCGTGCTCGGACTCCACCGGCGGCGCGAGTGGCACAGCGTCATCCTGACCGACATGTGCATGCTGCAGTCGAAGGAGTCCAACGAGATCATCAAGCGCACCCTGGCCTTCGTGAAGGCGTATTCGCTCCCGGTGTTCGACGACGTGAAGAACGAGGGCCTCCTGCGGAACCTCGTGATCCGCGAAGGCAAGAACACCGGCCAGCGCATGGTCCACCTGCATGCGGCAGGGCCCCACCCCGCGTTCGAGCAACTGCCCGTTGCCCTGGACGGGCTGTGCGACACGTTCGTCGTCAGCTATCACCGCAACGTCCCCGAGGACGCCCCGCCCGAACACACGCACGTGCTCAAGGGCAAAGGGTTTATCGAGGAGCGGCTCAACGACTTCACCTTCGAGATCGGCCCCTCGACGTTTTTCCAGACCAACACCAAGCAGGCCGAGAAGCTGTTCCGGGTGCTGGCGGACTGGGCCGGCAAGGTCCGCCCGAAGAACGCCGTGGACCTGTACGCCGGCACCGGGCCGATCGCGATCCACCTGGGCGCGGTCGCCGAAAAGGTGGTCGGCATCGAATCGAACGCCGACTCCGTAAAGATGGCACAGAGGAACATCGAGCGTAACCAGATCAAGAACGTGGAGATGATGTGCGTCGAAGTAGAGAAAGCGGGCATCCGGGCTTTTCCGACGCCGACCGATCTGATCGTCGTCGATCCGCCGCGCGCGGGCCTTCACAAGAAGGCCGTCGAACTGCTTCTGTGCGTCGGCGCGCCCAACCTCTTCTACGTCTCCTGCAACCCCGCCACGCTGGCGCGCGACCTGAAGCTGCTGGTCGCAGGCGGGTACGGAGTTGATGCCATCCAGCCCCTGGACATGTTCCCGCACACCTTCCACATCGAGGCGATCGTGCGACTCTCGGCGCACGATCGCCTCGCCACGGCGTAGCTCGACCGGCCCGGCGGGAGAGCGAAGCCGGGCAGGCGGTGGTGAAGCTCGCGCGGTAGGGGTATCAGCCCAGCCCTGCCAACATCTCCGGAGGGGCGCTTGGTACAAGCGCCCCTTCTACACGGCAGGTCTTGCTGTCTTGACGCGCATCTGCCTGGGGACTAAAGTGTTGGCCTTCGATAATGGAGGGGCACATGAGCGAACATACCGAGCCGCGCAAGGAGTTCCTGGAGCCCGAGGTCGTCACGTACCAGCGGGACGAGCTGGTGATCGAAACCGTTTTCACCGGCGACCACAGTCGCGGGGCCATCGGGGTAAGCGATCGGCACCTGAAGAGGAACTTCAGGTCCGCCGATGCCAAGCGCATCCTTGCCCGGCTGATCCGCCTTCCGTAGAGCACCGCACAAGAGGAGAAGCACGCGATGAGCGAGGCACGCAAGCCGTTTCAAGACCCCGAGATCGTGACCTACGAGCGGGACGAACTGGTGATCGAGACCGTCTTCACGGGGGAACCCTATTCGGGCGGCGGCGACAGCGATCGGAACCTGAAGAGGAACTTCAGGTCCGTTCATGCAAAGAGCATCCTCGCGCGGCTGGTCCGCGGCCGGTAGGCGGGCACCACGGCGATGGACCGGCATAGGGCCTTTCCGTTCGGGCCGACTCCCCGGGAGTTCTCGGCCGCGTTCCGCGTGGGCGGCAGCAAGAATAAGATCCATCCCATCGATGCCTCCGGCGTGATGATGGCGTCGATCCAGGCACTCCATCGGCTCATCCTTGAAAAAGACGGCGAAATCCAAGCCCTGCAAAGGGATCTCCGGGCGGCGCAGTCTGCGCTCGCCGGGCTCAGGAAAGCGGCGAGGCGCAGGTAAGCCCCGCCAGCTCCCGGTCGATCCGCACCTGATCCTGGCGAAGCTCTCGTCGCTCCCGATCCAGACGTGGAACTACAAGTGGGACGACCCGCGCACGCGGCACATCGGCCCGATGGCGCAGGATTTTTCGAAGACCTTCGGCGTCGGCGACCATCGCGGCATCAGCCTGACCGACGCGCTCGGTGTCGCGTACGCCTCCATCCAGGCCCTCTACGAGCTGGTGAGCGACCGGAACGCGAAGATCGGTGCCCTGCGCCGCGAGCTGCAGAAGCTCCAGGTTGAGATCCGGCGGCTCCGGTCACGCTGATGCCGGGCGATCGCCGGCACGCCCGCCTTCGCATGGCTTCGGCGCGGCAAGCGGTGCCGGCGCTACATCTCATCCCCGAAGCTTGTGCCCACCGAGCGCGCGGCCAGGACCATGGAGTGATCGAACGGCACGAGTTTCCGGCGGGCGATGGCCTCTTCAATCGGAACCGGCACGATCTCCGTACCGCGCAGCGCCGCCATGACCCCGAACCGCCCTTCGGCCGCGTACTTGCACGCGGCCACGCCGAACTTGGTGGCGAGGATCCGGTCGAACGCGGTCGGCGCGCCGCCGCGTTGGAGGTGGCCCAGCACCGTCACGCGCGTTTCCAGCTCCGTGCCCTCCGTGATTTTTCGGGCCACGAAGTCGCCGACGCCGCCCAGCTGCTTCGCGTCGGTGCGCTTCACGTCGTAGCTCTTCACCACTTCGCCGACCTCGGGGCACTTCGCGCCTTCGGCCACGCAGACGATGCTGAACCGTTTGCCGTGCGTGCTCCGGTGAAGCACCTTTTTGAACACCGGCTCCCACCGAAACGGGATCTCGGGGATGAGGATGATGTCCGCGCCGCCGGCGAGCCCGGCCGACAGCGCGATCCAGCCCGCGTACCGGCCCATGACCTCGAGCACCATGACCCGGTGATGCGACGAGGCCGTGGTGTGCAGGCTGTCGATGGCCTGCGTGGCGACGGCGACCGCGGTGTCGTACCCGAAGGTGACGTCGGTCGCCGCGAGATCGTTGTCGATGGTCTTGGGCACGCCGACGACGCGGGCCCCGAGATCTGCCAGCTTCCGGCTGATCGTCATCGTGCCGTCGCCGCCGATGGCCACCAGCGCGTCCAGCCCCCAGCGCTGGTAGTTCTTGATGGCGCGGTGCGAGGCGTCGACGATCTCGATTTTCCCCTGGCTCCGCTCCTCCGGATAGTGCCAGGGATCGCCCTTGTTCGACGTGCCGAGGATCGTTCCCCCCAGGTTGAGGATGCCGGACACCTGGGGGTTGCTCATCTCATGCATGTGCCCCTCGACCAGGCCCTCAAACCCGTCGGCGATGCCGATCACGGTCGCACCGTAATCATTCATGGCCGTCTTGGCCACCGCACGGACGGCGGCGTTCAGGCCGGCGCAGTCGCCCCCGCCCGTCAGGATTCCCAGTCGCTCCAGCTTGTGCGCCGCCATGAATGCCTCCTTCAGAACGTCTCCGTGATGTCGAATCGGACGCCCATGTGCTCCATGTCCTTCAGGAGCCGGACGGGATCGACCGCCTGTCCCATCAGCCACAGCCCCGGCCGGGCGATGGAGCCGTCGAGGTATTGCCGCAGGCACGCCACGACCGGGATGGCCGTGAACTCGTAGGCATCCACGTGCCGCGCCACGAGCGTCAGCAGGCGGGACCGCCCGTTCTTCTCGCCCTCCGCCTCCATCTTGAAGACGATGCCGAAGGGCGGCTGGGAGAACCGGTGGATGCCCCACCGCAGGAGGCGCGCCGAGGTGCGCGCTCCCCACCCTTTCCGGACCCCGTCCAGGAGGCCGGTCACCCCCATGAGCAGGGGGAACACCACGTAGTCCACGAACGGGGTGAAACCCGCGGCGTAGAGGCCGAGCTCTTCCAGCTTCATCTGCGCGGGCAGGTCGCGCAACTCCTCGAGATCCATCGGCGCGCAGGTCTTCGTCCCGAAGTCCGGCCCGAAGTCGATCTTCCGCGCGGCGCGCCAGCCCGCCTTCTCCCACCGGCCGTTCCGGAAGACCGACGCCGAGTAATGGGCCATGTCCTCCGCGAACTCCGCCACCGACTCGATGGTGCCGATGTTCGCCACGTTCATGGCCATGCCGACCATCGCCTTCCGCAGGCGCGAGAAGTGCCGCACCCCGTACCGGACCAGCGCCGCCGGCAGGCCGGGATGGCATCCCCCCTGGGTGATGAAACAGCGGCCGTCCCGCCGGATGGCCGGCTCCAGCCCCCTCAGGGCCGTGACCACCTTCGGCGAGCAGTGGATGTCCATGTAGTCGATGCCCGCCGCCAGCGCGGCCGAGGCGACCCGGTCCGCGAGGCCGGCGGTCGGCGAGCAAACAAGGAGAAAATCCGGCCCCTCCAAGGCGGTGGCCAGGGTGTCTGCGCATCCCGCGTCGACGCGGACGGCCGAGACCCGGCCCCCGGAGAACTCCTCGTTGAGCCGTTGCGCGGTCGTGACCGCGCGGTCCACGTCACGTCCGCCGATCGTCAGATGGCTGTCGGTCTCCCGCAGGAGCCAGCGTGCGCACGGGAGCCCCGCCCCGCCCGCGCCGCCGAGTATGAAGATCGTTTTGGCCATGGCACGTGTCCGCTATATCCCCGACGCGTCGAGGTGACCGCCCTCCGCTTGTCCCTCCGCGCCGGCGCCCGTCTCTTCCTCCTCGCGGATGAGCTGCTGCCGGGACGCGAACCGGTACGTCATGATCGGCAAGTGGATGAAGTACGGGATCAGCAGGAAATAGTTGTACGGCGACGGCAGGTAGTACATCAGCGAGAACAGGGCCGCGATGACCAGCCACGCCCACAGCGCGGACCGGACCACGAACGCGCGTTCCCTCGGCCCTTTCGTGCCGCGGACCGTCGTGTAGGTCGCTACGGAGGCGCCCACCACGGCCGCGGCCGAGATGCCGATTCCAATTGTGGCTTCAGCGCTCAACATGTCCCGAATCCCCCTCGGTTTTGCCGGGCCACCTACAATATCGGCTCGGTGTGGAAAGTAAAGAGGTTGTAGGGCGCGAACGGCCGACAGGCCTTCGCGCCGCTTCCGTCACGGCGCGAACCCCTGTTGGGGATTCGCGCCCTACAATTCGAACGGGAAGCGGTACTGCTTCAGGCCGAGCTCGTTACGCATAGCGACGAGCTGTTTCTGCAGCTCCAGGCCGACCGGCACGCCCGTGTCCCTGCGCTCGAGCCAGGCGAGGTACTCCTTCTCGCCGCAGGTGTAGATCCGCCTCTGCCCCGGCGCCTTCTTCGACGCCCGGAGCTCGCGCAGGATGTCGCCCGTCGTCTTCTTGAACGCGGCGAGGTCGGTGAAGAAGTCGATGTTGATGGCCATGAAGAAATGGCCGAGCCGGTACGGCACCTTCTTCCCGTCCTCGATCCCGGAGAGCTGCTTGAGGAACGCGCCCTGCTGGAGGGCGGCCGACAGGATTTCCACCACGGTGGCGTAGCCGTAGCCCTTGTAGCCCCCGCCTTCCTCCCCGATCCCGCCGACCGGCGTCAGTGCGCAGGTCCCGTCCACGAGCGCCTTCAGGACCTCCGCCGGGTCCGTCTTCGTGTTCCCCTGCTGATCGATGACCCACCCCGGCGGGAGTTTCTTGCCGTCGCGCTCGTACTGCTCGATCTTGCCGCGTTGCGTGATGGACGTGGCGTAGTCGTTGGTGAACACGAACTCTTCGTCCGTCGGCATGCCGAACACCAGCGGGTTCGTGCCGAGCATGTTCTCCACCCCGAACGTCGGGGCGATGGACGGGCGCGCGTTCGTGCCGGTGAGCCCGATCATCCCGGCGCGGCAGGCCATGAGGACGTAGTAGCCGGCGATGCCGTAGTGCGTCGAGTTCCGGGCCACGACCGTGCCCACGCCATACGTCCGGGCCTTCGCGATGGCCATGTCCATGCACCGCTTCGCGACGACCATGCCCATCCCGAGGTGCCCGTCCACGACGGCCGTGGCCATCCGGTCCCTGACCACCTCGAACTTCGTGACCGGGTGCTGCAGCTTGTCCTTCACGATCCGGTCATAGTAGATCGACTTGAGGCGGCCGACGCCGTGCGAATCGATGCCGCGCTCGTCGGCCGTGATGAGGACGTCCGCGCAGATCCGGGCGTCGTCCTCCGGCACGCCCAGGCCCCGGAACACGTCCACGACGAACCGCTCCATGAAGTCGAACGGCACCCGGCACACCTGGTTGGTCATGGGATCATCCTCCCTGCTTTCGGCCGGCTCAGTTATAGCCCCGCCCCGGTGTTTTTCCAAGGGTTGGAAGAAAAGTTTCCGGTTTTTCCAATGCTTGGAAAAAGCTGGTGGGGCGCGTTCTTGCTGCTCTGCGAAGTAGCGCTTCGCTACGCAGCACGAGCCGAACGCGCCGCATAGGACGGTTCGGCCCGCCCGCATCGCTGCGCGAAGCGCTGCGGGCAGGAGAACCGTGCCTACCCTGCGGACGGCGCGCCAGCCGGCCGGGCGACGTCGACCAGCGCGGCGGCAAAGGCTTCCACCGACGGCCAGCGGTCGGCGGGACGGGCAGACACGGCCCTCTGCAGCGCGTTACGCAGGTGCGGGGGCAGGCCGGTCAGCTCCCCCGGGCCGCGCGTCACGACGGCCGGGTCATCGGTGCCCGCCGGGAACGGATTCCGGCCCGTGAGCAGTTCGTAGGCGATGATGCCGAGGGAGTAGACGTCGGTGCGCGCGTCCAGGGGCTGGCCGCGCACCTGCTCGGGGCTCATGTAGATCAGCGTTCCGACGATCTCGTTCTGGTCCCGCTGGACGCCCAGCAGGCCGGCGATCCCGAAATCGATGATCTTCAGCACGCCGTCCTCGGCAAGCATGACGTTGGTGGGCTTCAGGTCCTTGTGCAGGACCCCGTGCCGGTGCGCGTACGACAGCGCGTCCGAGCACACGCGCACGACCTGCAGAACGGTCTCCACGGGCAGGCGCTTGTAGTTGTCGAGGATGTCCCGGAGCGTCCGCCCCTTCACGTACTCCATCACGAGGAAGTACCGGCCGCCGGCCTTCTGGAGGTTGTGGATCCGCACGATGTGGCGGTGGGAAAGCTGCATGGCGATGCGCGCCTCTTCCTTGAGCGCGGCGACGGCGGCCTGGTCGCGGGTGAACTTGGCGCTCAGGACCTTGATGGCCACCGGCATCTGCAGGAGCAGGTCCTCGGCCTTGTAGACGGTCCCCATCCCGCCCACGCCGAGCACCTTGACCAGCTTGTACCGCTTGCTGCCCAGCCCGGCCTCGGCGCGCGGCGCGAAGGTCCGGCCGAGCCAGCCCGCGCGCAGTTCCTTCTTGCTGATGCGCACCGTCGGCGACTTCGCGAGGTCCGTGGCGGCGGGCACGCGGGCATCCGTGATCTCGCGCGCCAGCTGCTGCAGGCGCGACTGCTGCTGGCAGAGCGCCGCGTAGCGGTCGACCCCCTCGCTGACGAGGTCGAGGATCTCCTGCCGCTTCCACGGCTTGGCGATGTACTTCCAGATTCCGCCCTCGTTGATCGCGCGGATCATGAGCGCCTGGTCCACGTTCCCGGTGACGGCGATCGAAACGATGTTCGGGTTGTGCTCCCGCGCGGTGGCGAGCACCTGGTTGCCGTCGATGTCCGGCATGACAAGGTCGCAGAGCAGGACCGCGACGTTCTTGGTCTTCAGGATGTGCAGGGCCTCGGCGGGCGAGCTGGTGGGGACGATCACGAAGGGCAGGCTGGAGAGCTGGTGGGCGAGCAGGGTGGCAACTTCCTCCTCGTCATCCACGATCAGGACGGTATGGGGCTCGGCACCCATCGCGGCCTATCATACGCCGAGGCGGCCGTTTCCGAAAGCCTTTCAGGAAAAGGCCTTTCTGACTTCCTCCGCGACGATTCGGAGGCCCTCGCGGACGGTGCGCTCGGGCTGGGTGTACGTGATCCGGATGCACTCGTGCCGGTGCCGCCAGTCGTCGGCCAGGCCGTAGAAGAAGTGGTGACCGGGGACCACCAGCACGTTCCGCGCCTTGAGCCGCTCGTACAGCTCCTGCGCGGTGACCGGCAGATCCTTGAACCAGATCCACAGGAAGAACGCCCCCTCGGCCTTGTGGACGCGGTACTCGAAGCGCTCGCCGAAGCTCTCGCGGAGATCCTCGAGCGCCTGCTTCGACTTCCTCTCGTAGAACGGCCGGACGACGTCGCGGCTGAGGCGGAGCAGCTCGCCGTTCCGCACCAGCGGCGCCACGAGGTCCGGCCCCACCGAGCCCGTGGCCAGGCTGACCACCGCGTTCATCGCCGAGACGGCCCGCACGATCTCCTCCGCGGCGATGACGATGCCCGTCCTCACCCCGGGCAGGCCGAGCTTGGAGAGGCTGAACACGAGGACGACGTTCTCGTTCCAGGACAGCTCCGCCTCCGTGAAGAGGATGTCGGGGAACGGCGCGCCGTAGGCGTTGTCCACGAGGAGCGGGATGCCGCGCGCGGCGGCGAGCGCCGCGAGCCGCCGCATCTCGCCGTCCGTCAGCACGTTGCCGGTCGGATTGGTCGGCCGCGATACGCACAGGGCGGCGATGTCGTCGCCGGGGCGCAGGCTGTCGAAATCGATGTGGTACTTGAATGCGTGCCGGTCGAGGAGCTCGATCCGGGGCTGCAGCGAGACGAAGAGCCCCTCGGCGATGCCCTGGTCCGCGTAGCTGATGTACTCCGGGGCCAGGGGCAGCAGGATCTTCCGGCGCCGCCCGTCCTCCCCTTCCCCTGCGAGCATGTTGAACAGCATGAAGAAGGCGGTCTGGCTGCCGTTCGTCACGGCGATGTTCTCGCGCCTGAGCCCCCAGCCGTACCGGTTGTTGAAGCACTCGACCAGCGCGTCGATGAACTCCCCGGCGCCCTGCGGCTCGTCGTAGTCGCCGAGCGTGTGCTCGAGGGCGCCGCCCTGTCGCAGGAGCGCGGAGATCTGCCGGCGCCAGGCCGCCTCCATCTCCGGGATATGGGCCGGGTTGCCGCCGCCCATCATGTGCACGCCCTCGCCGTGCGCGAGGGCCCGGCCGAGATCGTCCATCAGCTCTAGGATCCCGGTGCGCGCGCTGAGCTTCCGGCCGAACTTGGACAGGCGGAGTTTCATGGCAATGAGCCCATGATACCGAAGGCCGTCCCCGAGTCCATAGAAGACACCGGCCGCGGCGCGAAGGCCTGCAGCCACGGCTTGTCATCCCGATGGCGCGCGGCGCGCCAGAGGGATCTCTCTATTGCGGAATCACCTCAGAGAGAGATTCCTCGTCCCGATGCGTCATCGGGACTCGGAATGACACCCGGCGCGGTAGAGCCCGCTTTACGCGGGCCAGGGCAGCCCGGATGAACCGGGCTCTACGGGGAACCGCGCATCGGCCCCGTGGCTTTACCTCAACTCCGCCAACGGGTAATAGCGTATTGACGGGCTCGAGCGAGCGCGCGGAGCCGTGTGCTTCCATGAGAGCGCTCTCGGCCTGGCGGTTGACCATGACACGCAGAACGTACAGAGGCTGCGCGGGCGATGCGGCGTGCCGCGCGGTGGCGGCGCTGCTCGCCGTGCTGTGCTTCCCTCTCCTCTCTTCCGCCGTGTGGACGGGCACCGACGAGGAATTCATCCAGATGGTCGAGAGCAACAACTGGGAGTACTTCCGGTACAACCAGGCGGGCCCCCTTCACATGTTCCGCGGCTCCGGTCACCACGATGAGCAGATCAGCTATGACCCCTTATCCACGTGCGCCGGCGACGGCTTCGGGATCGCGGCCCTCGTCGTGGGCGCCTACCGCGGCTGGACGAGTGACGAGTACGCGTACACGAACGTCCTTGCCCTGCTGAATACGTACGACACCCAGCTCCAGCGCGACGGGTGCAACTTCTACAGCCACTTCTACAGCAACGAGACGGGCGTCGTCATGGCCGAGTACTCCGCGATCGACAGCACGTGGTTCATCTGCGGCGCCCTGATGGCCGCGCAGTACTTCAAGGGGACCGAAGTCGAGACCGTGGCGAACCGGATCTACGGGCGGATGAACTACCGCGACTGCGTGAACCCCGACTGGAACGGCTACTCCGAGTTCATCATCATGAACATCGTCGGCGCCGGCTCCCCCACGAACGGCTGGCTGCCGGCCGACTCGAAGGACGGGTGGGAGACCTCCTGCCGCCAGAGCGGCGAGTGGGGCTGGCAGCGCGGGCCGCTGTTCTGGTACCAGTGGCCGCAGGCGTTCGTGGATTTCCGCCACCGGGTCGATGGACTTGGCACAAACCATTTCCAGGTGGCTGTGGACGCCATGATGCGGCAGCGGCAACAGTGCATCGACCTCCACAACGCCGATCCCGCCAAATACCCGGACCTGGGGACGAACGGCTGGGGCATGACGTCCGCGCTGGGCTCGCTGGGGTACCTCGAAAACCGGCCGTTCTGCTGCTGGTCGTCGGGGACGCCCGCGTACGGGTACATCGAAACGGATGAGGAGGGCTGCGACAGCGGGACCCTCGTGCCCATCTCCCTGCCGTCCTCCATGGCCCACGTGCCGTCCGAGGCGCGAGCCGCCATGAAGCACATCTACGACACGTACGATCCCACGGTCAACGTGTACGATCTCTACAGCTTCAAGAACGGCTTGAACACAGGCACAGCCACGTCGGGCAGCTCGTGGCTGTGGGACATCAACGCCGCCATGGATTACGGCTGCAACGCCATCGTCGTCGAGAATTTCCGCTCCGGCATGCCGTGGAAGTACTTCATGTCGCATTCGGCCATCGTCACCGGCATGCAGAACTGCGGGTTCACCCTGCCCAACATCGCCTACCACGACAACTGGAACGACGGGAGCGACCCGAACGTCTGGACGGGCTCCACGACCTTCGCCAACAGCGACGGCACCGACCCCACGGCGGCGTACGAGTCCATTTCCTCCAACTCGGTCTGGGTCAACGGCTACGCCCGCAAGCTTGTCGCCAACGGGTCCGGCGACGTGGTCCGGTTCGAGCTGAAGGAGACGGACGAGAGCAAGAAGGACCTGCTCTCCTTCTGGCTCCGCGGGACGAACGGCGGCGAGTCGTTCGACCTCGGCCTGCGCGATGCCGAGGGGCACGAGGTGCGGCTGCCCGTCACCAACTACGTGGCGGGCGGGTCGGTGCCGACCAACTGGACGCGCGTGCGCGTCCCCCTGAAGCGCTTCGCGGTCTCCGGCAATCCGAACAACGACGCGCGCATCCTCTTCCTCGGCGACGTCAACGTGCGCTTCCGGGCGGCGGGGACGGTGTACCTCGACGACCTGGCGTTCGTGGACGACGACCTGGGGCCGGCCCCGCCCGGGCTCGGCGCGGCGTGCATTGACGGCCGCGTCTACCTGCGCTGGGGGTACTCTTCCGATGACGACGTGGTGGGGTATCACCTCTGGCGGCGGCCCGACGCCGTCTCGGGGTTCACGAAGCTGAACACCAGCCTGATCGTGGCCGATCACGACGAGATCGACGCGGCGGTCGAATCCCAGCGCGGCGAGGACTACTACTACGTCGTCCAGTGCCAGGACCGTAACGGCAACGCCGGGTCGTTCTCCTCGGTGGAGTACGAGCAGCAGGTCCTCGTCGGGCGGCACCGCGACGTGGACTGGGGCGACGGGCAGAACCCGAACACACTCGGCGGCAGCCACGGCCGATGGGGCGCCGGCTGGGGCAACGTCTGGTTCGAACGGCAGCTCGGCTGGAGCGGCAAGACCAACTGGATCCGCCACATGTCGGGCGACACCTGGGACGGCGTCTACGTCGGGCTGAACGCCGGCAGCGTCTCTTCCTACGAGGCCCTGGCCTTCTGGCTCAAGCAGGAGTGGGGCGCGAACACGCTCGACGTGGGCTTGAAGGGCACCAACGGGGTCGAGGTCAAGGTGCCGATCACGCGGTACACCTCCGTCACGAACGGCTGGCGCTACGTGGTCATTCCCCTCATCGATTTCAAGGGCGTGGACCTCAGCGGCATGGACAACGTGTCGTTCACGTTCAGCACGATGGGCAACGTCTACCTGGACGGCCTGCGTTTTATCCGCCTCGAGCGGGAGGCCCAGCCGGGGTTCGTGATGGAGGGGGAGAACTGCGGCGGCCACACCGGCGGGAGCACCAACGACTTCAAGTGGGGCGCCTCGCAGGCGTACGTGCTCGGCTACAGCTGGGCCACCAACACCAACGACGACGCCTGGTGGGCCGTCACGACCACCGGCGAGCTGAACGAGGCGTACCTCGACGTCCGCTACGCGTGCGGCGTGGCGGCCGGGCGCACGCTCGACGTGCTGGTCAACAGCGAGCGCCGGGCGAGCGTTGTGATCCAGGACAGCGGCGGGTGGGGCGACGAGGCCTCGCAGTTCAAGGAAGAAACCGTCCGCCTGGGCCTCGTCACCAACACGTCGTTCCTGATCAAGCTCCTCGCCACGAACGCCGGCGCGGCTGTCAACCTCGACCGCGTCGTCCTCCGGTCCGGCACGCGCTGGTTCCGGGAGGCGGAGCACTGGGACACGCAGTCCGGCTCCGGCGGCGCCGACTACAAGCCGGGCTCCTCGGGCGGGCAGGTCCTGGGCTACTCGTGGGGCGGCGCCGGCGGCGAGTACGCGGAGTACACGAACATCGTCCTCTCCACGCAGGTCGCGAACGCCTGGCTGCGGGCGCGGTACGGGCAGAACTGGGGCGATGGTCGGCTCATCCGGGTGTACCTGGACGGGACCAACATGGGGTCGCTCGCGTTCTCTTCGACAGGAGGCTGGCTGGAACGGTGGTGCGAGGGCGCCGTCGCGGAGCTCCCGCTCGCGACCGTCGGGGCCGGTACCCACCGGCTGCGCCTCGAGGCGGTCGGGAGCGATGAGGACGTCAACGTGGACTGGCTGCGGATCGCCGAGTCGTCGGAGCCCTACCAGGAATTCGACACCGACAGCGACGGCATCCCGGACAGCGCCGAGGCGCTCTTCGGCACGTCCTCGAGCCAGGCGGACACCGACGGCGACGGGGTGGCGGACCTCGACGAGATCTCCCGCGTGGACGGCTACCTGACCCAGCCGACGAACGCCGACACGGATGCGGACACGATGCGGGATGGCGACGAGCTGTGGGCGGGCTCGGATCCGACCAGCAGTACCTCGGCCTTCTGCGTGGCGTCCACGGCGGTGCCTACCAACGGCGGCATCCTGATCCGGTGGGGGAGCATCAGCAACCGGCAGTACACGGTTTCGCGGGGGACCAACCTGGCGGCAACGGCCGGCGGCTTCTCTGCGCTGGCCAGCAACATCGCCGCCAGCCCGCCGCAGAACACGTACACGGACGCCCCCGCCGCGGAGGTCCGCTTCTACCGCGTGGGCGTCCAGCGTTGAGGTGTAGCGGCGCTTCTGTGAAGCGCCGTTCCCCGGCCGCCGAACAGTCCTTGAGGCCTGCGCCGGATTCCGGCATCATATTTCCGGATCAGAGGTCCCTTTTCCGTTCATCGTTCTGGAGGGCCGCAGCGTGAAGAAACTTGGCATCGCTCTCATCCTCGGCGTTCTCCTGGCTGCCTGGCTTGCCGCCGTGATCAAGGGCTGGGTCGTGCCGGGGAAAGCCGCGGCGCGCGAACAGGTGACGATCGGCTTCGTCCTGAGCACCATGCAGGAGGAGCGCTACGAGAAGGACCACGCGGCGTTCCTCGAGAAGGCGAAGGAGCTCGGCGCCCGCGTGGAGTTCGCCTCCGCGAAGAACGACGGCCAGATCCAGATCCAGAAGGTCGAGGACATCCTGACCCAGGGCGTGGATGTCATGGTCATCCAGCCGGTGAACTCCGACACGGCCAAGAACCTCGTGGCCCTGTGCCACGCCAAGGGCGCGCCGGTCGTCGCGTACGACCGCATCATCAAGTACTGCGACCTCGACCTCTACGTGACGCAGGACAGCTACCAGGTCGGCGTCCTCCAGGCGGAAGCCGCGGCGAAGGCCACCGGCGGCAGGGGTCGGTACGCAATCCTCAAGGGCACCATGGGCCATTCCGTCGCCGAGGAGATCACGCGGGGCAACCAGGACGTGCTCAAGAAGTACCCCGGCATCACCATCGTGTTCGAGCAGAACCACCCGAACTGGGCGCCCAACGAGGCGCTGGAGTCGACGGAGAACCTGCTCACCCGCGAGAACAACCGGATCGACGCCATCCTCTGCAACAACAGCGGCATGGCGCGCGGCGTCATCCAGGCCCTGCGCAAAGTGAAGCTCGACGGCAAGGTGTTCGTGGCCGGGTCGGATGCGGACCTGGACAACTGCCGCTTCGTGCTCCAGGGCATCCAGAGCGTCGAGGTCCTGAAGGCGATCAAGCCGCTGGCGGACGCGGCCGCCGGGGCCGCCTTCCGCCTGGCGAAAGGAGAGACCGCCGAGAAGATCGCCGAGTCCTTCGCCGGGAAGGCGGGCACCGCGGCCAAGCCCGCCGACTGCCACTTCAACAACGGCCAGGTGGACGTGCCGACCATCAACACGACGGTCCAGCTCGTGACGAAGGACAACCTGGAAGACGTCATCATCGCCTCCGGCTTCCATCCCCGCGAGAAGTTCGCGGGCCTGCCGGAAGCAAAGTAGGGAGTAGGCGGTCATGGGTCCCCCCGCCAACGGCAGCGAAACGCAAGGTAGGGCGGGCGCGCTGCGCCCGCCGGCCGACGCAGCGCGTCGGCCCTACCAAGGCGGCCAGGCGTCGGGTGCGGGCCACTTCCTCCTGGAGCTCAAGGGGATCGTGAAGGAGTTTCCCGGGGTCCGGGCGCTCGACCACGTGGACCTGCAGGTGCGGGCCGGCGAGATCCACGGGCTCGTCGGCGAGAACGGCGCCGGCAAGTCCACCCTGCTCAAGATCCTCTCCGGCGTGCACCCCCGCGGCACCTACGAGGGCGAGGTCCGCGTGCGCGGCGAGGTGAAGCAGTTCCGCAACACCCGCGAGGCGGAGGCGAGCGGGATCGCCATCATCCACCAGGAGCTGAACCTCATCCCCGAGCTGTCCGTGGCCGAGAACATCTTCCTCGGCCACGAGCCGACGCGCGGCGGATGCCTCGACTGGGGCGCCGTGTACCGGGAGAGCCGGCGCCTCCTGGGCCAGCTCGGCATCGAGGTGGACCCGCGCACCCGCATCCGCCAGCTCGGCGTCGGACTCCAGCAGATGGTGGAGATCGCCAAGGCGCTCCGGCTGAACGCGCAGATCCTCCTGCTCGACGAGCCGACCTCCGCGCTCACCGAGAAGGAGACGGACGTCCTCTTCCGCACCCTGTTCAAGCTGAGGGAGGGCGGCGTCACCTGCATCTACATCTCCCACAAGATGGACGAGCTCTTCGCGGTGGCGGACCGCTGCACGGTCCTGCGCGACGGCCGGACCGTGGCCACGGCCGACACGAAGGACCTGGACGAAGGCAAGATCGTCGGCCTCATGGTGGGCCGCAAGATCGATGACATGTACCCCGCCCGCGCGGCGCGCAAGGGCAGCGCCGTGCTGGCGGTCAGGGACTTCGAAGTGGACCACCCGTTCCTGCCGGGCGAGAAAGTCGTGGCGGGCGTGGCCTTCGAGGTCGCCGCGGGGGAGGTGCTGGGCGTGGCCGGCCTGATGGGCTCCGGGCGTTCGGAGCTGCTGACCGCGCTCTTCGGCGCCTTCCCCTCCGACTGCCGCGGCGAGGTCACCGTGGCGGGAAAGCCCTTCCGCTGCGAGAACTGCCGCGAAGCCATCGCGGCAGGGCTGGCGCTGGTGACCGAGGACCGCAAGGTGTACGGGCTGGTGCTGGGCATGGGCGTGGGCGACAACGTCTCGCTCGCCAGCCTGGACCGCGTGTCCCGCGGCGGGGTCGTCGACCGGCTCGAGGAGCGGAAGGCCAACCTGCAATGGGTCGAGGATCTCCGCATCAAGGCCGCGAGCCTGGCGACGCCGGTCAAGAACCTGTCCGGCGGGAACCAGCAGAAGGTGGTCCTCGGGAAGTGGCTGGCCACGACGCCCAAGGTCCTCCTGCTCGACGAGCCGACCCGGGGCGTGGACGTGGGCGCGCGGGTCGAGATCTACAGGATCATCAACCAGCTCGTGGAGAACGGGCTGGCCGTCGTGATGGTCTCGTCGAGCCTGCCCGAGGTGCTGAAGATGAGCGACCGCATCCTCGTGATGCACCAGGGCCGGCAGGCGGCGATCCTGGAGGCGCGCAGCGCCAGCCAGGAACTGATTATGAAACATGCCACGGGGACGGCGGAACAGCGCCCGTGAGGTGAAAGGAGAGCACGCCGTGACGGAAGAAACGAAAAAGACATCCCTCGCCGCGAGCCTCGACCTCAAACAGTACGGGATCCTGCTCGCCCTCGTCTTCCTGGTGATCGCCTTCACGCTGGTCTACTACTTCAAGGAAGGCAGCCTGACGTTCTTCTCGCCGGAAAACCTCTCGAACATCGTCGGCCAGGTGATGGTGGTGGGCATCCTGGCCGTGGGCATGACGCTCGTCATCCTCATCGGCGAGATCGACCTCGGCGTCGGCTCCGTGGTGGCCATCACCGGCGTGTCCGCGTGCCTCATGATCCGGCAGGGCCTGCCCGTCGCCGCGGCCGTCCCCGCGACGCTCCTGCTGGGCACGCTGATCGGCTGTTGGAACGGGTACTGGATTGCGCGGTTCCGCATCCATTCCTTCATCGTCACGCTCGGCATGCTGGTCATCGGCCGGGGTCTGGCCCAGATCGTGTCCGGCCGGCAGAACGTCAGCCCCAACTACGACCCGTTCACGGACTTCTTCTTCACCTACGTTCCGAAAGTGCCCTCCGCAATCCTCATCCTCGGCGCGTACGCGCTCTGGGTGATCCTGGATCTTCGCGGCGCGGCCCGGCGGAAGAAGTACGGCTTCCCAGCGCCCCCGGCGGCGCTGGAGATCGCGAAGCTCGTGGCCGGCTTCCTGCTTTTCGCGTTCGTGGGCTGGGTCTTCTGCGGCGCCTACGGACTCCCGGCGCCGTTCCTGATCTGGCTCGCCGTCGTGCTGGCCGGCGTGTTCCTGCTCGATCACACGACCTTCGGCCGGTACGTTTACGCCATCGGCGGCAACGCCGAGGCGGCCCACCTGTCCGGCATCAACGTGCCGAGGATCAAGGGATTGGTGTTCGTCATCTCCGGTCTGCTGGCGGCCGCCGCGGGCATCCTGGCCGCGTCGCGCGAGGGGGGCGCCACGCCCGGCAACATCGGCAAGCTGAACGAGCTGGACGCCATCGCCTCCGTGGTCATCGGCGGCACGTCGCTCCTTGGCGGCATCGGCCATATCAAGGGCACGATCGTCGGCCTCTTCCTCCTGGCGGTGCTGGCCAACGGGATGAGCATTCTCGGCATCCCGCAGGACTGGCAGGAGGTGATCAAGGGGCTGATCATCATCTTCGCCGCCTGGTTCGACGTGAAGACCAAGGCGCGGAAGCGGTAGTGTCGTGTCCCGCAAGTTCTCTTGCCCGGCGCTGCATGCATTCCACGGTAGGGCCGACGCGCTGCGTCGGCCGCGGACGGCCCAGCGGGCCGTCCCTACCGGGGTAGCCTGTGCAACACCCCGCCCGCGCCTTGTTGAAATGGGCCCATACGAGCCGTAGGTTGAAGGGTAAGGTAGGAGAGCCATGAAAGCTGAAACCGCCAGATTGGCGCTCGCGCTGGCCGTTGGGGCTGCTTTCGGCGGGCTGTTGCTGACGCGCGCCGGCGAGAAGAACGGGGCCGAAGACCCATCCATCCAGCTACCGGAGGTGACGAACATGCCGAAGAATGCGGTCAAATGCGATGCCGAACTGCTGAAGGACCTTACGCCCGAGCAGTACCGCGTGACCCAGCAGAAGGGCACCGAGGCCCCGTTCACCGGCGCGTACTGGAACAACCACGAGAAGGGCGTTTACCGCTGCGTGGCCTGCGGCGCGCCGCTCTTCAGCTCCGACGCGAAGTTTGAATCCGGCACCGGCTGGCCGAGTTTCTGGGAGCCCCAGGCCAAGGCCCGCGTGCGCGAGGAGACCGACCGCAGCCACGGCATGGTCCGCACCGAGGTGGTCTGCAGTAAGTGCGGTGCCCACCTGGGCCACGTGTTCGGGGACGGCCCGCAGCCGACCGGCCTTCGCTACTGCATCAACTCCGCCTCGCTGAAGTTCAAGAAGGCGGAGCCGGCGAAGCCGTGATCTCCCCGCGAGCGCGGAGCGTATTGCCCTTGACGTTGGGCGACCGATTCCGCTAGCTTCCTGCGCATCCTGTGACCCGCACCCTTCTCCAGGGGTTGCCGCGGGTACACCGCCAAGAAGAACCATTCCGACGAGGGGAAGCTATGAGCGTCATCCAAGAACTGTTCGGCCGGTCGCCCTTCGGGCCCTTGGTGGAGCACACCAAGAAAGTCCATGCCTGCGCCAAGCTGGTGCGCCCGCTGATGGAGGCCTGCGTCAAGGAGGACCACGAGGCCATCCACAGCCTCCAGGACCAGGTGTCCAAACTCGAGTACGAAGCCGACGTCGTCAAGCACGAGATCCGCGAGCACCTGCCGCGGCGGTACTTCCTGCCCGTGCAGCGGGAGGACCTCGACCGGTTCCTGCACTGCCAGGACGAGATCGCCGACTACGTCCAGGATTTCGCGGTCATCCTGCTGATCCGCAGGACCAAGATCCATCCCGCGCTCGTCCAGGAATTCTACGAATTCGTGGACCAGATCCTCAAGACCAGTGACCTGCTGCTGGCCACCGCGGAGGACATGGACGGCCTGGTCGAGGCCTCGTTCGTCGGGGCTGAGGCCCAGGCCGTGCTCAAGCAGATCAGCGGCCTGAACGAGGAGGAGTGGCGGGCCGACCGGATGCAGAGGAAGCTCAGCCAGCACATCTACCAGCTCGAGAAGGAACTCGATCCGGTGACGATCATGTTCTACGAGAAGCTGCTCCAGGCGCTCAGTGGGATCGCCAATGCCGCCGAAAACACAGGGGACGTCCTGAGACTGATGATCGTCAAAGGATAGTCGGCGGGAGGACGCCGAACCCCCACCCCACATGGAGTCCATCATCATAGGCGGCACGATCCTCCTGGGTCTCTACATGGCCTGGACCATCGGCGCCAACGACTTCGCCAACTCGATGGGTGACGCCGTCGGCTCCGGCGCGATCACCGTGCGGCGGGCCGTGATCCTCGGCGCCCTCTGCGAGTTCGCAGGTTCCACGCTCGTGGGCGCCCATGTCACCGACACCGTCCGGAAGGGCATCGTGGACCCGGGGCATTTCGCCGCGGTCCCTGAGATGCTGGCCCTGGGCATGATCTGCGCCCTCCTGGCGAGCGCCCTCTGGCTGCATCTCGCCACGTGGATGGGCATGCCGGTTTCGACTACGCATGCCATCGTCGGTGCGGTGGCCGGTTTCGGCGTCGTCGCCGCCGGCTGGGCCGCCGTGGAGTGGTCGAAGATGGGCGACATCGTGGTGAGCTGGTTCATCTCGCCGATCGCCGGCGGCGTCCTCGCGTTCCTCTTCTTCAAGCTGACCACGCGGTCTATCCTGGGCCGCGAGAAACCCGTGGTGAGCGCGGTGCGCTACTCGCCGGTGGTGGTCTTCCTCGTGACGGCCGTCGTGGCCGCGTCGATCCTGTTCCGGGGGCTGGCGCGTTACCTCAAGACCAGGAACATCGAGCTGACCGACGGCCACGCGGTGACCATGGCCGTGGTCCTGGGCCTGGCGGGCGCCTGGATCTCGCGCTTCTTCATCAGGAAGTACCTCGTCGGCAACGAGGAGAAGCCCCTGCACGAGCAGCTGCACATGGTCGAGCGCGTGTTCATGCCGCTGGTGACCATGACGTCCTGCAGCGTGGCCTTCGCGCACGGCGCGAACGACGTGGCCAACGCGATAGGGCCGGTGGCCGCGATCCTGGACATCGTCCGCGGCGGAACGATCAGCATGAAGCCGCTGGTCCCCTTCTGGATTCTTTCGCTCGGCGGCGTGGGCATCGTGGTGGGCCTGGCCACGTACGGCTACAAGGTGCTCGTCACGATCGGAACCAAGATCACGCAGCTGACGCCGTCGCGCGGCGTCTGCGCCGACCTCGCCACGTGCATCACCGTGCTGGTGTGCACCAAGATGTCGCTGCCCGTTTCCACCACCCACACCATTGTGGGCGCCATCATCGGGATCGGGCTCGCGCGCGGCTTGAGCGCCGTGAACCGCCAGATCACCCGCGACATCTTCTATTCGTGGTTCGTCACCGTCCCGGCTTCCGCCCTGATGGCCGCCGGCCTGTTCGTCCTCGGGCGGTGGCTCCAGGTGGACGCCCTGATCCGGCAGGCCTTCCCGGGCTGACCCTCACCCCGCTCCTCTCCCGCAAGCGGGAGAGGGTGGAAGCAAGCTTCTGCCGGAACCTCCCTCTCCCTCTGGGAGAGGGCCAGGGTGAGGGCGCCCAAGAAAAAGAGCGCCCCGAGGTTGCCTCGGGGCGCTCTTCGTATTTGAACGTTCAGCTATCCGCGGGATTAATACCGACGGCCGCGATCGTGGCCGCCGCCGTGCCCGCCGCCGCCGCCACCGCCACCGCCGCCGGGACCACGGCGAGGACGCTCCTCGCGCGGCCTGGCTTCGTTGACCGTCAGGGCGCGGCCCATCAGGTCCTTGCCGTTGAGATCGGCAATGGCCTTGTTGGCCTCATCCTGCGTCGCCATCTCGACGAACGCAAACCCGCGGGACTTGTTGGTGAACTTGTCCACGATCAGGTTGCAGGAGGACACTTTGCCCACCTGCTCGAACATGCGCAGGACATCACCCTCCGTCGCGTCGAACGAAAGGTTCCCTACGTACAGATTCGTACCCATTCTCCACTTCCTCTTTCTGCTGCGATAAGAGGCCTCAGTGACTGTTTCCGCCACGCGCGGATTTCAGATCGCCACCAAGCAATGATGCCGCGGACAATCTACCAACTCACCTCGTTAACCTACTTTATGCAGACACGCGGAATCTACCCTCTTCCCCAGCAATAGCAACAATAATCTGGGCAGCCCCGTCCTCACTATGGATTGACACGGCAGGGAGGGGCTGGCATTCGTAGCAGGCATTGCGCGCAGGAGCCGGCGCACGAGGAGAGCATGACGATCGAGTTGAGCAGGATTCTCGAGAACATCGGCAGCGTCGCGTGGGGCCCACCCATGCTGATTCTCCTGTGCGGAACACACCTCTTCCTGACTTTCCGGCTCCGGTTCATCCAGCGGTACCTCGGCAGGGCCATCCGGCTCTCCTTCCAGCGAACGCGCGAGGGGGAGGGCGACATCAGCCACTTCGGCGCGCTGACCACGGCGCTGGCCGCGACCATCGGCACGGGCAACATCGTCGGCGTGGCCACGGCCGTCGCGGTGGGCGGCCCCGGCGCCGTGCTCTGGATGTGGCTCACCGGCGTCTTCGGCATCGCCACCAAGTACGCGGAGGCCCTGCTGTCCATCAAGTACCGCATCAGGAACCCGAACGGCCAGATGGCGGGCGGACCCATGTACGTCCTGGAACGGGGCATGAAGAACCGGCCGCTCGCGGTGTTCTTTGCGCTCATGACGGCCATCGCCGCCTTCGGCATCGGCAACACGGTCCAGGCCAACTCCATCGCCACGCTGGTCCACGAGACCTTCCATGTCTCGCCGTGGATCACGGGCGGCGTGATGACGGTCCTCACGGCGATCGTCATCCTCGGCGGAATCCGGTCGATCGCGAAGTACTGCGAGAAGCTCGTGCCCTTCATGGCCGTTTTCTACGTCGTCGGCTGCGCGGTCCTCCTCCTCATGAAGGCCGGCACGATCCCGCACACCATCGCCCTCATCGTGCAGACCGCGTTCACGGGGCAGGCGGCCATCGGCGGGTTCGTGGGCGCGGGCATGAAGGAGGCCATCCGCTACGGCGTGGCGCGCGGCCTGTTCTCCAACGAGTCGGGGCTCGGCAGCGCGCCCATCGTCGCCGCGGCCGCGCAGACCAAGACGCCCGTCCGGCAGGCGCTCGTGTCGTCCACCGGCACGTTTTGGGACACGGTGGTGGTGTGCGCGATGACCGGCCTCGTGCTGGTCAACTCCGGCCGATGGACCGAGGGCCTGAACGGCGCCAGCCTGACCAAGGCCGCGTTCCAGGACCTCCCCCTCGTGGGGCCGGCGGTGCTGACCGTCGGCCTCCTCACGTTCGTTTTCTCCACGATCCTGGGCTGGTCGTACTACGGCGAGAAGGCCGTGGAGTATCTCTTCGGCCTGCGCGCCGTGCGCCCCTACCGCTGGCTGTGGGTGGCCGCCGTGATGGTCGGGTCCGTGGTTTCGCTCCCGACCGTCTGGTCCTTCGCGGACATCGCCAACGCGCTCATGGCCGCACCGAACCTCATTTCCCTGATCGTGCTGAGCCCGGTCCTCGTGGCCGAGACGCGGGCGCACCTGTGGGAAGCAACGAAACAAGAACCGGAGGAATCCCCATCGACATGAGAACCCACCCCGCCCGAGTCCTGACGCTCCTGACTGCCCTTCTCCTGGGTGCCGCCCGCGGGTCCCCCGCGCAGGAGGTCCCGACCCGCTCGGCCGATCCGTACCTCGGCGCCATCGTGATCGACGGCGGCAACGGCGACGTCCTGTTCGAGGACCACGCCGACGCCCCGGGCTATCCCGCCAGCGTGATCAAGCTGATGAACCTGCTGATCATCCTGGAGTACAACGAGTCCGGCATGGTCGGTTTCGAGGACCCGGTCACCGTGACCGCCGAGGCCTCCAACATGGGCGGCTCGCAGGTGTACCTCAAGGAGAAGGAGGTTTTCACGGTCGATGAGCTCGTGTACGCGATGATCGTCCAATCCGCCAACGACGCGGCGGTGGCGCTGGCGACCAGCATCGCCGGCACCAAGGATGCCTTCGTGGAAACCATGAACTCGCATGCCCAAAGCCTCCGGATGACCGCCACGAAGTTTCACTCCGTGCACGGCCTGCCGCCCGGCCCCGGACAGGAGCCCGACGTCTCCACGGCACGGGACCTCGCGTATCTCTGCCGCGAGCTGGTCAAGCGGCCGGCGGCCCTGAAATACACCTCCACGCAGGAGCGCGGATTCCGGAACGACACCTTCATCATGCGGACCCATAATCCGCTCCTCGCCTCCTTCGAAGGATGCGACGGCCTCAAGACGGGCTACTTCACCAAGGCCGGGTTCTCCATCGCCTGCACGGCGGAACGCAAGGGCATGCGGGTCATCGCCGTGGTCCTGGGCAGCGTCGACAAGAACACGCGCAACACCAAGGCCGCCGAACTCATGGCCAAGGGCTTCCTCGAGATCGCGCGGAGACAGGCGCAGGAAGTCAACCCGGCCCCGCCGCCGGCGGCGCCAACACCGGCGCCCGCGAAGTGACCGCCTGGCGAGCTTAACGAGGGTCATCAGGTCTGTGTACCTTCAGGCATGCGTACCGTCGTAACAACAAGAGGAGAGAAACCGATGCGCAGAACTCTGCTGGCCGTCGCCGTCGCCCTGCTCGTGGTCCCCGCGGCCCACGCGTCCCAATGGGGCAGGAACCTGGAGAACCGGAACGCCGCAAGCCTCTCGGCGCGGGTGGGCAGCATCCTTTCGGTGGACGGCACCGTGAGGGAGACCTACCGGCCGTTCTTCGACGTGACGGGCCAGGACTGGAAGCAGAAATACGCGAAGGAGTACACGCTCGACGAGCTGGGGTTCACGGACAGCTACCCGACGTACGGGCTGGAGTTCGAGAAGATGTGGAAATACGTCACCCTGCGGGTGAACGGCATGTACGTAAACCCCTCGTCGAGCACCACGGCCGAGCGGAGGGATGCCTACATCAGCGTCAACGAGGTGAAGTTTGAAGGGAAGAGCTATGATCACATGGTGATCCCCAAGGGGCAGGCGTTCGACGCCGATATGCAGAGCGGCTTCTTCGGCCTACGCACCTTCGTCACCCCGTTCACCCTCGAGCCGGAAGACTACTGGGCGCAGTTTGTGCCGTCGATCTACGTCGGAATTTTCGGATTCGTCGGGTCCTACGAGATTGACGCCGGGCCCGCCCAAGGCCTCACCACGTACGAGCTGCCCCCGCACACCTACGTGATCGGGGGAACCGGGAAGGGCGACGCGGCCCTGGCGATCCCGGAGATCGGCATCGGCGGCGAACTCACCCTGGGGCTCGGCGAGCGCCGGGGCCGGAACGTGAACCTGGTGGTCCAGGGACACTACTCCCTGTTCCAGTTCCAGGGCAGCACCTCCGACCTGGGCATCGACACCCGGTACGACAAGCTGCTGGACCTGGACTACGACAATTACGAGGCGCGGGTCCTGCTGGAGATTCCCATGACGGATGGCCTGGACCTCATCTTCGGCGCCGGGTACCAGTACGTCAAGGCGTTCGCCACGGTGGAAGCCGCCGCGGAGTCGGCGGAGGAGATCATCCGGCGCCGGGAGAAATTCGACAAGGAGATCAGCTTCAAGATGTCCGCGGTCACCGGCATGATCGGGATCCGGTTCTGAGCATCCTTCCGGATCGGGCACGCGAGGCCTTGTGATTCGTGATGTAGGGGCGCTTGGGTCAGGCGCCCTGGGGGGCGCGACGGCAGACCCCACGCGCCGTGGGGAAAACGGAATTCGAACTCGGGATGGGCCCGAACCTAGCGGCCGGGGCGGTCGCCCTGAAAGCGCGGACGGTCCTCGCGCGGCTTGGCCTCGTTCACGCGGATCGCGCGGCCCTTGAGGTCCTTGTTGTTCAGCGCCTCGATGGCGGCCTTGGCTTCGTTTTCATTCGGCATCTCGACGAAGCCGAAGCCCCTGGACTTGCCGGTGAACTTGTCCAGGATGACGTTGGCCGAAGCCACTTGGCCGTTCGCCTCGAAGGCTTGCCGCAGGTCCCCATCCGTGACGGTGAAGGCCAGATTGCCCACGAATATGTTCATCTTCTTGCTCTTCCTTAACCTGGTCGCGCCTACACTCCATCACGTGGCGGGGCCGCGACCATGAACCCCCCGCATGACTTTCGGGTTCTGCCTATACCTGTGTCGCCGCCGTGTTGCAAGAAAATTGAGGTGAATAGTGCCCTCGCCGGACGCCGGCCAGATTGGGGTTTCCAACCCATAGGCCCTGCGGTATAGTGGAATAGGAAGGACGCGCTGGCGGCCTCATCGGCTCGCAGGGGCAAAGGAATGAAGACGCGAAACCCGGCACTGACTCTGGCCGCAGCAGGGCTCGTCCTGCTGGCGGCGTGCGGCAAGCAGCCCCCCAAAGCCCCGGCGCCGTCGCCTGTGCCGAAGGCCGAGGTGTTCATCGAAGGCGTGCCCCCGGAAGATGCCATCATCCTCAGGGACCTCCTTCACGTGGACGGCGTCATGGTCAAGGACACGCAGCACGTCGCCGCGATCAACCACCAGGTCGTCCGCGCCGGCGAGTTCCTCCGCCTGAAGGTCAGGAGCAGGAAGTACACGCTTCAACTTCTTTCCATCACCCAGCAGCGCATCCTGGTGAAAGCCGTCGAGGAGGGTTACAAGCCGGCGCCGCCCCGGGTGAAAGCCCCGGCCCAGCCCACGACCGCCTCGCCCACGCCTGCACCGCCCGCCTCGGCCCCCTAGCCCGCCTATTGCATGAGCGTCAACGACGCTCATGCAATAGGCGGTTCCGGTTGCGGGAATTGCAACCGCAATTCCCGTACCGGAACACGTCGCGAAATGCCCGCT
>JAZDKK010000063.1:0-2035 GCA_043803015.1 Verrucomicrobiota bacterium | reverse complement strand
TACGAGGACTTCCCGTACGCGCAGAAATGGAACGCGCTGCTGCGGCCCCTCGTGTTCGAGCGGCGCCGCTGGGAACCCCGGGTCGTGGCGCTCGATGACGGGGCCTTTCAGGCGAAGTGCGACGCCATCCTGGCCTACGCGACACAGGTCCGGGCGATCTTCTCGGGCGGCGGGGACATGGAGTTCAAGGTGCGCCGGTACGCCCGCCGCGTCGGCGGCGAGCGGTTGTGGAAGAGGAAGGCCTGATCAACTACCCGGTGCGGCGACCTGCCCTGCCGGCATTTCCCAGAGCGGCTTCTGCATGCGGCGCTCGATGCGCTTCCAGTATTCGTCCTTGCCGTGCTTGACGCGCTTCGGCGCGTAGCCGGGATCGACCAGCCCGTTGGCGAGCAGGTACTCGAAGATCGCCTGGGCGATGATCCGGTGCGCGATCTCGTTCGGGTGCGCGTCGAGGTAGGGCACGACATGGAGCCGGGTCGGGTCCATGCCGCGGAAATCCTCCAACAGGTCGAGGTAGCGCACGCGTTCCGCGTCCAACAACTCCTGGATCTGCCGGTGGATGCGAAGGAACAACGGCTTCGTTTCACCGCCCATGATCACGGCGACCAGCGGGACCTCATGCTCGTCGCACAGCCTCTTGAACTTGCGGATGGACTTCTCGAACACTTTCCACCCGCTGTAGTCCTTGTCGTAGAGCCGCCCGTAGTACCTGAGGTATCCTCTCTGCGCCTGCGCGTCCGCCATGTTCTGGTAGACCCACGAGCAGGCGCGGGATCTGCGCAGGAGCCGCGCCAGCCACGGCGGCGGCACGCGCGGCATCGTTTCGTCGCGCCAGCGCTTCAGCCGTTCCATGTCCCGCATGTCCTCCGCATCGTTCAGGCTGATCCCGAGAAGGATCAGGTCGGGCTTCCAGCGGAGCGCTTCGTAGACAAACCGCTCCTGCGTGAACGTGCAGGTTCCGCCCCGGGCGTAGACGTTGACCTCCGCCGGACGCTGGCCGTCGTTCAGGTTCAGCAGGCGCTCCAGGCGGTAGCCGTAGCTGTCGTCGGTCAGGACGCCCCAGCCCGCGGTCACCGAATCGCCGATGACCGCGATCCGGAGCGGGTCCCGGTGCCTCCCCGTCCACGGGTGTATCCGGCTTTCCTCGCTGTAGTAGTCCACCGAACTGCGGTCCTTCCGCGGCGCCGGCTTCTTCAGGTGAAACAGGTCGGCCGCGCGCAGGACCAGCTCCATCGCCAGCAGGGGAACCAGGAGGGCGACGATGACGAGCGTGACGCGAAGCAGGAGGGCGCGGAGCGATTTCACGGCAGGACCTTCTCGTCGATGTCCGAGGGCCTTCCGGACGCGGACTTCATCGGAGGAACCAGCAGGTCCAGATCGGCTTTCCTCAGCAGGCCCAGCCCGAAGGTCCACGCCAACCCCCAGAGCCCGCCGCCCGCGAGCACCGTGAACGTGCCGGCGTGGAGCTGAAACCGCACCAGGTAGAAGCCCAGTCCCGTCAGCGCGGCCAGCAGAACCAGGCGGACCGGCATCAGCTCACGCCACGCCACCCACCGCCAGCCGCGCACGGCCCAGCCGAGGTACGCCGCCAGCGCGGCGAAGCTCAGGCTGTTCGCCAGCGCGGCGCCGCGCTCGGCGAGGATCGGCACAAAGAGCAGATTGAGGCCGATGTTCAATAGCGCGGCCGCGAGGGTCGACCACCCCACGACGGCGCCGCGGTTCAAGGCCATCAGCGTCCGGCCGAGGACCAGAATCCAGCACCCCAAGAGAGGAATCGGCGCCGTCCACGGCAGGATGCCCGCCGCATCGAGGAACTTGGGATCGCTCAGGAAGCGGATCAGCTGCGGACCGGCCAGGCAGAGCGCCGCGATGATGGGGGCCAGCACGATGACGCTGTACCGGATCATCATCGTGAACACCTTCTGCAGGGCGCTGTTCGAGGACAGCCGCTCGAGGTCGTTCGCCTCGATCCGGTTCCGCACCTTGAAGAACTCCGCCAGCAGGATGTCCAGCACCGAACCCCCGACCGTGGTAC
>JAZDKK010000062.1:0-65327 GCA_043803015.1 Verrucomicrobiota bacterium | reverse complement strand
GAGGTCCGACTGCGCATTCTGAACGCGACATTCGTCCGGGGTCTTCCAGCTGTCCGGAAGCAGCGAGGTTCGGGGATCCGCGCGCTGGCGCCACGCGTCGAGCACGCGGCGACTAGCGACGGCAGACCGGTCGAACCGGATCCCGTTCTGTCGGGCCTGGTCCATCAGGGCCTGCTCGGCGGCGGGAGCCGAATCCGCCGCTTCACCCCCGAAGCCGAGGGGGGTCAGCGCCAGAAGCGCCGCCAGGGCGGGCCCGAAAAGTTGTCTGTGGTTCATCGTGGACACGCCTCCCGGTCAGTCCGGGGGACAGGTTCCCGCAGGCCACGGGCCCGGAGTGTCGCACGGCGCGCGGCGGCCTCGCAAGCGCATTCGGGGGCAGCGCGTCATAGCGGCGGGGCGTTCGTGCCGGCCGGCCGGTACGTGCTGAGCACCTCCATCAGGGCGGCCTGGTACTGGTCGAAGCGATCCGGCGGGATGCTGCACAGGATGTGGTGCGCCACACGGTTCTCGACGAAGTCGATGGCGAGCAACTTGACGTGGTGCAGGCGGCACGTCCGTTTGACGGCCGGCTGGCCCTGGAAGAACGTCGCCTCGATGTGCGTGTCGATGCCGAATTGGTCCTCCGCGTGCTCCAGCTTTCCGAGCAGCGGCTGGAGGCCGTCATAGTCCACCGGCACGGCCATGATGCTGATGTCCATGTCGCCGGGGCCGTAGAACACGGCGTTGTAAGGCTTGCTGGCCGGATAGGAGACGATCTTCCATCCGGACGGCGGGACGAACGTGAACAAGCCCTTGGGATCGCGGAAGGCCTCCCCCGTGCCCGCATGGATCACCAAGTCCTGCGGTTCCTCGGCGGGGCCGGCGAGCGTCCGGATGCGCCTGTGCTGCAGGTTGTGCATGTCGGCGATCAAGGCCCCGACGACCCCCAAGCCGAAGGCGAGCAGGACGATCCTCAGCCAAAAGCCCCACCGCCCCCCCTGCTTCGGGTCGGGCCGCAGGCGTGAGGTTGAAGCCGGCTGTTGCATGGCCCTTATCCTACGACATTGGCGCCAGGCGGACTAGGCGGATGTCGGCTTGACACGGTGGTCGGAGGGATGTGTCATGGAGCGGGAGTAAGCCAAGAAAAGGAGGAGTGTGATGAAGAAACTTCTGGCGGTGATCGTAGTCGTCCTCATGGGCGTTGCGGCCCTGGCGCAATCGGATTCCTTCGCGTACTTCCTGAACGAAGTCAGGGGCGATCTCACGCTTTGGTTCCCCGGCGGCGACAAGTTCGACCTGTACGAAAGCACCGGCACCGGCCTCGAGGTCCAGTACCGGAACTGGGCCTTCGATCCCCTCGGACTCGGGCTGTCCCTGGGCTACGCGATCTGGACGGCCAACAGCGACAGCACCGACATCTCCGCGCCCGACATGAGCGATTTCGACGGCGACCTGACGCTGATTCCCGTGGGCGGGTCGCTGCTGTACAAGGTCGCGGACTGGGCCGATTGGAATCTCACCGTCGAGGCGGGCGTGCGCTACGTGATCACCCAATCGGACATCGATTTTCTCCGCACCCTACCGGACACCGCGTACCGCGTGGACCTCGATATCGACAGCGCGTGGGTCGGCCTGATCGGCGGGGACTTCGAGCGCCTGTGGAACGAAAGCTGGTCCCTGTTCCTGGGCGGCGGCTACCAGACCGATATCACGCACGGGCGCACCGAGGTGGACAACGGCCATCTCAGGGACAACGAACTGCAGGCTTGGTTCCTCCGCGCGGGCGCGAAGTACGCCTTCTAAGGGGGCAACGGTCAGGCGTTCGACGACTCGTCGCCAGGGCCGGACTGCTTGTGCGACAGATCGTTCAACCGGTCGCGCAGAACGGCCGCTTTCTCGTAGTTCTCCACCGAAATCGCGTGATCGAGCTGTTCGCGCAGGCGGTCGGCCGTGCTCTTCGGCGTGTGCTGCTTGACCTGGCTCAGCAGGTCGGTCAGCAGGTCGATCTCCTGGCTTCCGCCGAATCCTTCGCTCTCCCCGTGCTCGTTCCAGAAGGCCTGGATGTCGTCGAGCGCTTTCTGCAGGGCGCGGACGGCCTGCTCGTGGTGCTTGGCCTCCATGGCGCGCTCGGCGCGGGCCCGCGCGTTCATCATGCGGACGTAGGGGTAGAACTGGAGGAACTGCCAGACGAGGTCCTCGTCGTCGGCGTGGCGCTGGACCAGCTCCAGGAGACCCAGGTTGTGCTCCGTGTCGCCGACCACGCCGTCGAAATGCCGCAGCGCGTAGAAGGACAGGTACCGGTAGTAGTACTGCATCGCCTCCTGCTGGAGTTCGGCGCAGGACTCGGCATTGAGCGTGAAGGCCTTCTTGGTCTGGGGCGACGTCTTCTCCAGCGCCAGGTAGAAATCCAGCAGCGAGGGGTAGCCGCGCGGGTGCGTGCCGTCGGGGCGGCCCTCGGCCTCCATCTGGAACAGGCCGAGGTCGAGCCGCAGCTGGACCTTCAGCTTGCCGTCGTTGCCCTTGATCCACCGGGCGGTCACGCTGGACGGATCGTAGTCCCAGCTCCCGGTGATCCCTGAGATGTCCTGGTTCACGCGCGTTTCCTCTCTCCTATAGGATAGTGGCGAGGCGGTTTTTTTTCAAATGCGCGGCGGGCCAAAAAGGTTTGGCCCGGCGGCGCGTCCTGACGTATAACGGCCAGCATGAAGAAGACGCCGCTCCACGACGCGCACGTGGCCCTCGGAGCCAGGATGGCCCCCTTCGGCGGCTGGGACATGCCGATCCAGTACGAGGGCATCCTGGCCGAGCACGAGCAGACCCGCCGCCGGGCCTCGATCTTCGACACCTGTCACATGGGCGAGTTCGAGCTCAAGGGCCCGACCGCCGGGGCGGACCTCGAACGCCTGCTCACGCAGTCGGTGGCCGGGATCCGCCAGGGCCAGTGCCGGTACGGCTACCTCCTGCGGGACGACGGCGGAGTGCTCGACGACCTCACCTGCTACCGCCGCGGCGAAGATCATTTCTGGCTCGTGGTCAACGCCGGCACGCTCCAGCAGGACGCGGACTGGATCCGCGGCCGCCTCTCGGCGAAAACGGTTTTCAATGACCTGTCCGACCGGACAGCCAAGCTGGACATCCAGGGCCCCCGCTCGCGCGAGGCGATGGAAGCCGTGCTCCAGGTGCGCCTGCCGGACCTCAAGTACTTCTGCTTCACGGACGTGGTCCTGGCGGGCACGCCGTGCACGCTCAGCCGCAGCGGCTACACGGGCGAATGGGGCTACGAGCTCTACGGCCCGGCTAACGAGGCCGTGCATTTCTGGGAGCTGTTTCTTGAAAAGGGCGAGATCAAGCCCGCCGGACTGGGCGCGCGGGATACCCTGCGGCTGGAGGTCGGCTACCCGCTGTACGGCCACGAGCTGTCGCCGGACCGCACGCCGGTCGCCGCCAGCCGCGGCCAGTTCGTTGATACGAAGAAGGACTTTACCGGGAAGCCGGCCGTCCTGCGGGACCTGGAGCAAGGCGTTCCGCGGCTCCTCGTGGGGCTCCGGCTCGACAGCAAGCGCGCCGCCCGAGCCCACGACCAGGTGATGCTCGAGGGGAAAGCGGTGGGCGAGGTCACGAGCGGCTCGGTGGCGCCCAGCCTGGGCGTGGCCGTCGCCATGGCGTACGTGGACCGCGACCTGTGCCAGGCCGGAAGGCGGCTCGACCTCGACGTGCACGGCAAACTCCTGCCCGCGGCCGTGGCGGAACTCCCGTTCTACAGGGACGGCACGGCGCGGAGAAAGGACGCGGCGGGGACGTTCTAGATAACTTCTTCCACTAGAACATGTTACGTTGTAATTCCCGAACCGAATAACTGACTGCGATCAGGAGCTGAGCCAATGCCAAGGATAGCCAGAACACATCAGCAGACGGCCCTCTGTTATCACGTGTTCAACCGCGGGATCAATCGGCAACCCATCTTTCGCGATGAACATGACAGAGACTTTCTCATCAAGGCGGTCCGGAAGTACAAGCGCATGTGCGGCGTACGAATCTTCCACTGGGCATGGATGGAAACCCACTACCACCTTCTGATCGAGGTGCCGTTCCAGAGGCTACGGAGTTTCGTGGGAGGTTTCCAGCAGGCCTACGCACAGTACCACCACGCCCGCCACGGCACGTCGGGAGTGTTCTGGCAGGGCCGGTACAGGAGCGAGCCAGTTGAGATAGGCGACTACTTGGCGTGCTGCGGCCGGTACATCGAGCGCAACCCCGTCAGAGCGGGCATCGCGTCCTGCGCCTGGGAATACCCTTGGTCCAGCGCACGGTTCTACGTCGCGGGCGAGCAAGACGGGGTCACCGACGCCAACACGCATCTGGGATTCGACGAGATCACACCCCGAGACCGCAAGCTCTACGGCGACGCGCTCATGAGCACGGAAATCGACACGCAGATGAGGGAGATGAGGCAGCAACGCGTGCTTGGCAGCCGGGGGTTCGTGAAAGGGTTAGAGGCGAAGGGAGGGCGGCACAAGGCGAAGCGGGGAAGGCGGTGGTGAGCATCAAGGAGAGCGGGAATAACAACGTAATCCACACGGCAGAAATGAGTTATCTAGAACGTCCCCGCGCTAGCGCTAGGGCCGCGGTGATCGCCGCCTGGGTGTTCTGGATCGCGGTGGCCTTCGTCTACTTCCGGCACCTCGGGCAAGGCAGCCTCGAGTTCTGGGACGAGGCGCTGACGGCGGAGCGTTCGCGCGAGATGCTGGTCACCGGGGACTGGCTCACGCCGTACAGCAACCGGATCAGCAACTTCAACAAGCCGCCGGTCTACTACTGGCTTACGGCGGCCGCCTTCGCGGCGTTCGGGCAGAGCGAGTTCACCGTTCGGCTCTGGTCGGTGCTGTTCGCGCTGGCCTGTCTCGGGGTCGTCCAGGTCTTGGCCGCGCGGGCCGGCCGCAGCCCGTGGGCCGGCCTGCTCGCGGCCGTGTTCCTCGCGGCCAATCCGCACTGGATCAACGGCACGCGCCAGGGCATGCCCGACTCGGGGCTCCTGCTCGGCATGCTCGCGGGGATCTACGGGCTCCTGCACGGACGCGCGCCCGGGCGCCGGGTCGTCGGGTCGGCCGCCGCCCTGGCTTTCGGGTGCCTCGTGAAGAACCCGCTGGCGCTTCTGGCCGCCGTCGTTCCGTTCGTCCAGTTCAGGTGGATCGAAAAGTCGGGCGCCCGCGCCCGCGAAGCCCTTCAGGCCGCGGGGCTGGCCGCCGTGCTCGTGCTGGGCTGGTACGTCATACAGTTCCTTCGCTGGGGCCCGATCGTCCTCGACCAGTTCCTGGGCTACAACATCCTGAGGCGCATCACGGAGCCGATCGAGGGGCAGGAAGCCGGTTTCTTCTTCTACCTGGAAACCTGGTGGGGCGGGTCAGCGGTATCGCTCTTTTTGTTCGCCCTGCCGCTCGCCTGGTTCCTGGCGCGCCGGCGCGAGGTCCTGAAGCCCTACCTCTCTTTGGCCGCGCTCTCCCTTGTGCTCCTGCTCCTGATCAGCCTGGCCGCCAGCAAGAGGGGTAACTACCTGCTCCTCGTCTACCCGTTTGCGGCCATCGTCTCCGGCGGGCTGTGGCACGACCTCCTGGCCGCCGTCCGTCCTGCCTCCGCCCGGCTCGCGTGCGCGGCCGCGGTCGTGGCCATCTCGGTCGCCTACCTCGGGGCCCGCTACAAACCGGTCATCGACGGCTGCCCGCGGCTGAAGGAGGCCGCCCTGCAGATCAAGGCCGCGGCCGGGCAGGGACCGGTCGTGGTCAGCGTGCGCGTGCCGGCCGACGCGCTGATGTTCTACAGCGGCTTCGTGGCGAACACGATCTGGGCGAACTCCATCGGCCGCGACCTGCGACGGTTCACGCGCGAGAAGGAGCGCAACCATTACATCGTGTCGCGGCGGGGCGAGACCGGGAAGGTGATCCGGGTCCTCGAGAAACGGCGGCGGCGCTGGTCCCAGCCGTCGGTGTGGTTTCAGAACGACGAGTACAGCATCGTCCTGCTTCCGGCCAGGGCGCCGGCCCCCACCGCGCCGTGAGCTTGTGCCGGCCCGGGGCCGCGAGTAGATTCCACGGAAACCGGAGAACGCCCATGACCAACGGAAACAAGAGACCCGCCACGTGGGAGGAGATCCTTCAGGCGGCCCTGCGGAAGGAGAAAGCCGCCTACCGCTTCTATGATGAGATGCTGAGCGCAACCCGGATCCCCATCCTGCGCGACCTGCTGGAGACGCTCCGCGGCGAGGAAGCCAAGCACATGGACATGATCCAGAAGAGGATCGCCGCCATGAATCTCGAGCGGAGCTGATTCTGTATTGAGCCGCGCCGCGTTCGCAGGTAGATTCCTCCCGCACGATTCGGAGCATTCTCGATGTCGCACACATCCTTCTGCGCGGCGAGCGACCAGGAACGCCGGGCCCTCTTGGCCGCCGTCGGCGCGAAGTCGTTCGACGAGCTGTTCGCCGACGTCCCGCGCGAGTACCAGGCGTCGTCGTTCCGCCTCCCCGGGGGCCGGTCGGAGCTGGAGATGCTGCAGGCCCTGCGCGGGCTGGCCGCGCGGAACTCGGGCCGGCTGACCAACTTCTGCGGCGGCGGGTTCTACGATCACTTCATCCCCTCCGCCGTGGACGCCCTGGCCGGCCGCGGCGAGTTCTACACCGCGTACACCCCCTACCAGGCGGAGGCTTCCCAAGGCACGCTCCAGGCGATCTACGAGTACCAGACCTCCATCGCCCGGCTCACGGAGATGGAGGTGGCCAACGCGTCGCTCTACGACGGCGGCATGGCGCTGTTCGAAGGCCTGATGATGGCCCTGCGGATCACCGGCCGGAACCGGATCCTCGTGGACGAAGGCGTCAACCCGATCTACCGGACCATGCTCCGCTGCTACACGCGGAACCTCTCGATCGACTACGAGGAGATCCCCGTGGCGCTGGGCCTGGCCGACCGTGCGGCCTTCGCCGCCAAGCTGGACAAGACCGTCGCGGCGGTGTTGCTCCAGAACCCGAATTTCTTCGGCTGTCTCGACGACCTGGCCGACCTCGTGGCGTCCGCGCACCGCGTCGGCGCGCTGGCGGTCTTCTCGGCGTATCCGCTGGCGCTCGGGCTGGTGAAGACGCCGGGCTCCATGGGCGCGGACGTGGTCACCGGCGAGGGCCAGAGCCTGGGCCTTCCGCTGTCGTTCGGCGGTCCGTACCTGGGCTTCATGGCGACCCTCCGGAAGCACGTCCGCAAGATGCCGGGCCGGATCGTCGGCTCGACCAAGGACGCCCAGGGGCGGCGCGGCTTCGTGCTCACCCTGCAGGCGCGCGAGCAGCATATCCGGCGGGAGAAGGCCACGTCGAACATCTGCACCAACGAGGCGCTCTGCGCCCTGCGCGCGCTGATCTACCTCACGCTCTTGGGCAAGCAGGGCCTCGTCGACGTGGCGCGGCTGTGCGCATCGCGCGCGGCGTACGCGCGCAAGCGCCTGAAGAACATCAGCGGCGTCCACCCGACGTTTCCCCAGCCCTTCTTCAACGAGTTCGCCGTGACCCTGCCGCGCGACGCGTCCGATGTGGTCAGCGCCCTGGTCGACCAGGGCATCGCGGCCGGCTTCCCGGTAGGCCGTTACTACCCGGGCATGGAGAACGTCCTCCTGCTGGCGTTCACGGAGAAACGGACGAAGGAAGAAATCGACATCCTGGCGGCGAAACTGGAGTCAGTTCTGTAAGCGACCATGAAACTTATCTACGAAGAAGGCTCTCCAGGCCGCCGGGCCGTGCAGGTGCCGGAGGACCAGGTGGAGCAGGCTCCGCGGATCGATCCGCGGCTCCTGCGGGACCAGCCCGCCGACTTGCCGGAGGTCTCGGAGGTAGAGGTCGTGCGGCATTTCACGGCGCTCTCCCGCCGCAACTTCTCCGTGGACACTCACTTCTATCCGCTCGGCTCGTGCACGATGAAGTACAACCCGAAGGCGTGCGAGGCCGCGGCCCAGCTTCCGGGGTTCGTGGATGTTCACCCGCTCTGGCCCCAGCTCCGGCACGGGGGCCTGCTCACGCAGGGCGCGCTCCAGCTGCTCTACGAGACGGAGCGCCTGCTGTCGGAACTCACGGGCATGGCGGAGTTTACGCTTCAGCCGTTGGCCGGCGCTCACGGCGAGCTCACCGGGGTCATGATCATGGCGGCGTACCACCACGACCGCGGCAACCAGAAGACGCACATCCTTGTTCCGGACTCCGCCCACGGCACGAACCCCGCGAGCGCGGCGATCGCCGGCTACGAAGTCGTGACCGTACCGTCGGATGCCAAGGGCGACATCGACATGGCCGCCTTCCGGAAGGCGCTCAACAAGGAAACGGCGGGCGTCATGCTGACCTGCCCCTCCACGCTCGGCCTCTTCGTGTCCAACATCCGGGAGATCGCCGACGCGGTCCACGCGGTGGACGGGCTCATGTATTACGACGGCGCGAACCTGAACGCGATCCTCGGCCGGGTGAAGCCCGGCGAGATCGGGTTCGACGTCTGCCACCTGAACCTTCACAAGACCTTCTCCACGCCGCACGGCGGCGGCGGGCCGGGCTCGGGCCCGGTGGGCGTGGTTGAGAAGCTGCGGCCGTACCTCCCGATCTCGCGGGTGGTAAGAACGAAGGACGGCGCGTTCTCCCTGGACTACGACGCGCCGAAGAGCATCGGCTACATCGCCCCGTTCTACGGCAACTTCGGCGTGATCGTGCGGGCCTACGCGTACATGCTCATGCTGGGCCGGGAGGGCCTGCGCGAGGCGAGCGACATTGCGGTGCTGAACGCCAACTACGTGCAGGAGAAACTGCGACCGTACTACCGGGCCGTGGCGCCCGGGCGCTGCATGCACGAGTGCGTGTTCAGCGGCAAGGACCTGGAGAAGTACGGCGTGCACACGCTGGACATCGCCAAGGGCCTGATCGATCGCGGCCTTCATCCGCCCACGATCTACTTCCCGCTGAACGTGCCCGAGGCCATCATGATCGAGCCGACGGAAAGCGAGACGAAGGAAACGCTGGACGAGTTTGTGGCGGCCATGATCGAGCTGGCGGAGCTGGCCAAAACCGACCCGGAAGCCCTGCGCCGCGCCCCGGTCACGACGCCTGTCGGGCGGCTGGACGAAGTGGCCGCCGCCAAGAACATGGATTTGGTGTATATGAATAAGGCGAGCTCGTGACGGGTCTAAGTTCCTGACGTCTCTGCGAGGGAAACATGACGATCAAGCGACTCGGCCGTATCCTGTGGTTCCTGGGCGCGCCGGTTCTCCTGCCTCTTCTCCTGAGTTCCTGCGGCACCCTCGACGCCGTGACCGGCCGGAACGTGTACAACATGTACACGGTCCAGGACGACGTCCAGCTGGGCCAGGACGCGATCAAGGCCAACCTGGAGCAGCTTCACAAGCAGGGCGTGCGCGTGAACGCGGACCCCTCGCGCATGGCCCAGTTCAGCAACATCGTCCAGCGGATCGTGGCGGTCTCGGACATGCCCCAGCTGCCGTACGAGATCACGCTGGTCCACACGAGCATCGTGAATGCCTGCGCCATGCCCGGCGGCCAGATGATGGTGTTCGAAGGCCTGTACGATCCCAAGGAAGGGCTGGTGCGGGACGAGGACGAACTCGCCGCCGTGCTGGCGCACGAGATCGCGCACGTGAATTGCAGGCACTCCACCGAGGAGCTGAGCAAGATTATGACGGCGGCCATGATTGCCGAGCTGGCGGCGACGGTGGCCGACCACAACGACAAGGGCGACGTCGCGACCGCGATCCGCGCGCTCTTCGTCGTCGGCTCCGCGCTGTGGGTCCCGAAGCACTCGCGGGGCGACGAGGCGGAGGCCGACCGGGTGAGCCTGTTCTACATGGCGAAGGCGGGCTTCGATCCCCGGGCCGCGCCGAGGATCTGGCAGCGCGCGAAGGACAAGAAGAAGGACGAAGGGGTGCTGGCGAACGCGCTCAGCGTCTTCAACACGCATCCCTCGAGCGACTGGCGGTACCGCGAGCTCAGCAAGATGCTTCCCTACGCCATGGAGGAGTACGCCAAGACCGTCGGCAGCTACCCGTCGGACTACAACCCGACCCAGGCGCCGATGGTTCTCGGCCCTACGTTCGACTGGCGTGTGCCGAACGCCAAGAAATAGGCCGTGAATCCGCAGGAGGGCCGTCGCCTGACTTTTTTTGCTTTATTTCCGCCGGCCGGAAGGCATAGTACGCGCCCCTGATATCGGTAACAATCGGGCTGGGGACTCCGACGATGAATCCGTACGTCAAGATCGAAGAAGGCGTGCTTCACGTCGACGGGAAGCCCACGTTCGCCTGGACCGCCGACTACCCCTACTACCGCGATCAGCGGGCGGACTGGTCCAGCCAGCTCGACAGCCTCAAGAAGATGAACGTCAACGTGGTGACGTTCTACATTCCCTGGCGCCACCACGCGCCGAAGGATCCCTTGCGCGCAGGCGGCATCTACGACTTCAGCGGCCAGCTCCACGACCGGACCGATGTGCTCGAATTCATCCGGCTGATCCGCGCGAAGGGCATGTTCTGCATCGTGAAGCCCGGCCCTTACATTCACGCCGAGACCCGCTTCGGCTCGCTGCCCGACTATGTGCTGCCGGACAACAACCCGCGGATCCAGGTCCGCGTGGACCAGCAAGGCCGGCCGAACCCCGCCTGCTGGGGCTTCGAGCGCCCCCCGGCCCCCATGGACCCGGAGTACCTGCCGTACGTCAAGGAATGGTTCCACACCGTGGCCCGCCAAGTGATCGTGCCCAACGAGTACCCGCACGGGCCCATCCTCGCCGTGCAGGTGCTGAACGAGGGTGTGTACTCCGACGGCGGCGCCGGCGTGGACAAGTTCAACTTCGAGTCGAGTGCCGTGGCGCACTACGCGAAGTTCCTCGATCAGCAGTACGGCTCGATCGACCAGTACAACGCCGTCTGCGGCGCGCGGTTCGCCAGCTTCTCGGACGTTCCGGCGCCCGGCCCCTGGTCGCCGCGCGCCACCCGGGGCGAAGTGCGGCCGTGGATCGACTGGGCCGGGTTCGGCCAGTACTTCTACAAGCTGATCCTGACCACCTACGTCGGCTACCTGCGCGAGGCGGGAGTGACCGTGCCCGCCGTGCTGAACCTGAACCCACCGCCTTCGACGCAAGGCGTTGGCCTAGAAACGGTTATGGGACGATACAACGCCCCGTACCTGAGCGACGTCATCGCCTACGGCTACACGAACTGGACCGGGCTGGTGTCGCACGACGTGCACGCCTGGTGGCGCTACAGGTACCTCGCGCGAGCGGCACGAGGGATCAACATGGAGGAGAACTGGGGCTTCGATTCCTACGACCCGCCCCACTACTGGCACGTGCAGCCGTCGTTCTTCCAGTCCATGGCCTACCTACTCATGGGCGCGACCGGCCTGAACATCTACCTCGGGGTATCGTGCGACTGCTGGACCGACTACCTCGCCGTGGACGCCGGCGGCGTGTACATGCACAACCACCCGATCGCCGAAGACGGATCGTACCGCTCCTCCTTCTGGACCTGTCACCAGATGGGCGCCCTGATGAGGAACATCGGCAGCGACCTGGTCAGCCGGGAGAAGATCGAGCCCATCGCGTGGGTCTTCTACACGCCGTATGCGCAGGCGGCCAGCTGGGAAAGCCCGGCGGACGACTGGCGGAAAGCCGGCTTCTCGGACAGGCCTCGCGCGGCATCGCCGGGCTGGGACAGGTTCATGGCGCTGTGCGATCACGGCAAGACGGAAAACGGCATCTGCTATCCGCGCGAGGAATCGGTCGAGCGCCTGCTCCAGCGGAAGATCCTCTTCCTCGACGGCGGCGACTGGATGGACGCGGCGACCCAGCAGAAGCTCTTGAACTACGTCGAGCGCGGCGGCGTGCTGGTCATCACCTCGCGGGTGCCGGAGATGGATGAGTTCTTCCATCCGTGCCGCCTGCTGAAGGACGCGCTGTTCCCGTGCGAAATGCGGGTGGTCGACGGCGGGACGTCGTTCGAGTACCGGCTCGGCGACGGGCGTTTCCGCGGGACAGGGCGCGGAACCGTACTGGGCGTCTCGAAGCCCGGCAGGAACGTGGCTTCGGCGGGCGCGGTCCGGATCGGAAACGCTAATGTAACATGCTCTGTAACAAGTTGTTATGGGCGCGGCAAAGCGATGTTCCTAGGTTTGTGCCCTTGGCTGGACCAGCCCGGCGACAGCGGCCACATCGGACTCATCGAATACCTGGCCAGGGAACTGGCCGGCGTCGCGGTGACCGCCTCCATCGTTCCCGAGCCGGCCGACCCGCTGGTCGAAGTCGCCCAGTATCGCGGTGGCGTTGCCGACCGGCGCTACGTCTTCATGCTTACGCGGCAGGAGAAACCGGCCATGTACCGGTTTCGTCTGACCGATGCAGCCGACGAAGCGGATGTCTTTGAGATCCAGCTTTCGGGACGGAGCGGCGCGCTGGTGGGCTTCGAGCGCGGCCGCATCGCGGCTGCGATGATCAAAGGCTGGAACGATCTCGACAAGGTGGCGGCGGCGCCGATGCTGAAGTTCGGGGAACACGTTCTGGCCGCGGCGGACCCGTGTGACCTGTACTTCTGCCGCCGCGCGGATGGCCCGTGGGAAGTGTCGGTGGTGAACGTTCAGAACGAAGCCGGCCGCACGGCGGTCAGCCTGCCGATCCCGCGAGAAGAGGTTTCAGACATCGTGCAGGTTACCAGCGCGGGCCGCGAGATCGCCGTCGGCATCCGCGAGATCGGCGGCTGCGCCGTGTTCACCGCCGCGGACATGCGCAACGTTGAACCGGTCGCCGAGCTGGCTGAAGGCGAATGGAGCCCATGCTACATCATCCGGCCCCGTTCGCCGTAGCGTCGGTCTCCGCCAAACGACCGGCGGACAAGTCTGACCGACGGGTTGGTTAGTCGGCGACCGGCCTGTCCGCAGAAGCCCTGGTCGCCGCTACAGAGACGTCAGCTTGCTTTCCCGCCGCACGTATCGCGCACCGCGAGCCGGGTCTCGAGCTTCACGTGTCTGGCGTCCGCGTCGGGCGATTGGACGTGCTGCAGGAAGAGCCCGACGGCGCCCTTTCCGAGCTCCAGCATGGGGGTTTCGACCGTGGTCAGACCGACGTAGCCGGCGCAATCGATGCCGTCGAAACCGATGATGGCCACCTGCTGCGGCACCCGGACGCCGGTCTCCCGGAGTTCCTTGAGAATGGCCAGGGCCATGGCATCGTTCAGGGCGAAGATCGCACGGGGGAGACCGTGGCGCCCGCGGTACTCTCGGAAAGCTTCGAGAGCTGCATGGGGCGCGTAGCCCCCGTCGATCTGGCGGCACGTGGCCGGAGGTTGAGAGGCTT
Organism: Verrucomicrobiota bacterium; assembly: GCA_043803015.1. Lineage (GTDB taxonomy): Bacteria > Verrucomicrobiota > Kiritimatiellia > CAIQIC01 > JAGNIJ01 > JAZDKK01. Next base: position 51,978 of record JAZDKK010000062.1, on the reverse strand, counting down.
CCGCCAGCGCCTGCTCGCACCCTTTCAGGCGCAACTGGGCGTCCTGGGCTCCGGCGGGACCCTTGACCACGAGGAGGTCGCGGTAGCCTAGCGAGAGGAGATGCTTCATCCCGTTGTATGCTCCGCGCCGGTTGTCGACCGAGATGCTGCTGATCGCGGCGTCCTCGAGCTCGCGCTGGATCATCACCAGCGGACGCTGGTACATCTTCAGTTGGGCGAGGAACTGAGGGCTCAAGGAAGGATCCAGGATGATCACCCCGTCCACGCGCATTTCGTCGACCATGCGCTGGTACGCAGGCAAAGGATCGGCGTCGTCGCGGGTGAACGCGCAGAGCAGGTGGTAGCGATTCTCCCTCGCGGCCGCGTCGATGCCCGCCATCACCTGGGCAAAGAAGCCGGACGACATCTGGTGGAACACGACCCCGATCACGTCCGTCCGGCTTCGCGACAGGTTCCGGGCGGCGGCGTTCGGCGTGTAGCCGAGTCGCCGGATCACCTCGAGCACGCGATCGCGGGTTCGCTGGTGAACGAGCGGGCTGTTGTTGATCACGCGCGACACCGTGGCCTCGGAGACCAGGGCCTGCCGGCATACGTCTTTCAGTGTAGGTCTGGGCATCACGGAGAGCACCCCTGTAACCGATTACAGCCTACTATCAAGGGGTGTGCCGGCGCAATCCCATACGGCGGAGCAAGCCGTCGTTAAGGGAGGACCGGACGTGCTTGCGGCGAGCGGGCCAGGCCGGGCTGCGGAGCGCGACGAATCTCCGGCGTGGAGGTATTCGTCAAGGAGTGCCGCGATCGGGCTGAGCGATCGGACGCCTGGGGATCTGCCGCTCGGACCCGGATGCAGACATCGTCGACGAAGCAAGTCCCGGTGCTTTGACCCGCGCCGTCGTTCACGCGAATCACGAAGTTGGCCCGGACGGCCTGGTCCGGAACCTTTGCGGAGAGACTGATCAGGGTCCAAAGCATGCGTGACAACCCGGCGTTCCATGTCGGGCTCTCGTTCCTCTCTATCTCCTTCCCGCTGGCGTCGAGCCATTCGATCGACAGGACGCCGAAGAGAGGACCCTTGAGGGCATCGGCCTTGGAGTTCAAGCAGTAGGCGCTGAAAGTGTACCTGGCCTTGGGTTGCACGCTCAGTTTCTGCAGGATGCCCATGTCCGCACCGGGAACCTGCTGCGGGCTGATCCCGAGGCTCTGCGTGCCGGTGCGCGCCTTCTCCTTGGTGAGCTGCAGCGTTCGCCCACGGCTCGTGAAGAAGCCCCACCCGTCGGGCAACTGGTTCCCTGCACTGGCCGCCGGCGTCTCGAAACTCGCATTGGAGGCCAAGTTCAGCAGGTCATCCTGGCCCCGGCTGTTGTGCGCTGCGGCGGCGAACAACAGGACCGCAGCAGTGCGCGCTGCGATCCTGCCGGGGCAAGGCGGCAAGCCGGCGTGGGAACGAAGGACTGAACCGAGTCGGTTACTCGAGGGCCTGAGAAGGGCTTCTGAACACATACTTCACCCCCGTCAGCCAAGCTCGAAATCGTGCGACGGCTGGCCGCCGACCAAGCACACACACCTAGCATGACGGGAAAAAAGTCTAACAAATATCTTGAAAAAGGCAAGCGGTTACATTAACACCTACGACGATTGGTAACGGTTACAGTCAGCAACAATAGCCGATTGGAGGTGGTTCAGGGCGCAAGATCATGGATCATGGGCATGCATTCTCTTTTTTTTGGCCAGTTATTGAAAGCGGTTTCAGCGAGTCGTGAATACATGGTAGTCACTAGGGATGGAAAGGAAGTTACGTGAAGAAAACCAAGGTCGTTCTTGTTGGATTGATAAGCGTCGGGCTGGCGGCGAATCTGGTCTCCGCCAACCTGCTGACAGATCCGGGATTCGAAAACAGCGGAAGCGCCGCTTGGGATCCGGGTGCAAGTACCAACGCGTTCGAGTACGACTTCGACGCCACAGCGTACACGAGAAGCGGGGTGGAGGCGCTCGAGGTCAAGTGGACCCAGCCCATCGCCCAGTGGAACCTGTTTGACGCCAAACAGACGGTCGCCGTTAATTCGGGCGACCCTTGGGAAGCCTCGGTCTACGCGCTGGTACCCGAGGCGGCACCGGTCAACAACGCGGAGGTGTATCTCGAAACGATATTCCTCGACGCGGGCATGGCCGAAACCGGCCACAAGCTGAAGAGCGACTTGCTGCCGACCCACACGACGAACCAGTGGATGCAACTCGTCAACAACGGTACGGTACTGGCCGGCGATGTCTACGCCAAGTATCGCCTCGTGGTATTCACGTCCCTCGAAGGCGGGTCTTCGTCAGGCAGCCTGTACTTCGATGATGCGGAGGCCCTCATTCCCGAACCGGCCACGGCGTCCATCCTGGGGTTGGCGCTCCTGCTCCTGCGTCCGCTGGTCCGCCGGAACAGGCGGTAACCACGCACGCAAACGGCCCGGGGCTTATGCCCCGGGCCCGTGCTCTCTTGCCGAAGACGGCTGTACTTGGGTGCGTCCCTACCCCGCCAGCGTGATCTGGACGGCCACTTCCTTGGCCTCGTAGAAGGTGTCGAGGACGGGCTCGACCAAGAAGCTGCGGGGACCTTCCAGGACGATGGCCAGGACGTTCTCGCGCTTCAGGAAAGGAGCCGGGACGTAGAACTCGTGCTGGGGCCCGATCGACTCGTACTGCCCCACGGCCCGGCCGTTGATGTACAGCAGGCACCGTTCGCGCGCATCCGGAATCGTGAGCCGGACGGCCACATCCCAATTCTTCTTGCATTGGTAGCGGAACTTGCGCCGCATCCAGACGATGGCGCCGAGCTTGTCGTCCATCACGTACTTGTGCGCGGCCGGCACGCTCTGCCAGTCCGCGTCGTTGTGCCCGAAGTTGACGTAGCCGTTCAGGATCCCCGCCAGCTGCTCGCGGACCTTGAAGCTGGCGATCTCCCGGGTGAACGGCAGCCCGCCCTTGGACCGGCCCTTGACGATGACGGGCTTCATGATGCCGCTGTACTTGCGGATCGCGCCCTCGTGCGGGTGCGACTTGCTGTGGAAGAAGTTCTCGTAGAGGACGGCCAGAACGTTCTTCCCGGGCTTCATCGCGTGCCGGAACCCGATGGTCTGCTCCGTCGTGATGCCGTCCCAGAGGCGGTGCCCGTTCACGAACACGTGCTGGCGATCGCAGTCGTTGCCGGGGTACACGAGGTCGGCATTCTCGACATCGGCCGGCAGGTCAAACTCGGCCCGGTACCAGATGTAGCCGTGTTGGAGCAGGCCGGCCTCCTCGAGGGAGATCGGATTTGGAAGCTCCTTCCAGCCCGTATCCTGGTAGTCCGGCGCCGCCTCCGCGGCGTCCGGCATGATCCTCCAGTCCCCTGCCCACTCCAGGCGGACCGGGCGCTGGCGGGGGTTCCGGTACATGAACGAGGATTGACCCGTGGCCGTGTCGTTGGCGAACTCCACATCCTTGTCGTCCGCCTTGACGCCCGCGAGACCCCGGCCGTTGAAGAAGTGGAAGTGGTTCTTCGACCCGTTGCGCATGGACGTCTTCAGCGTGACCGCGTTGCCCTGCTGGTGGATGTCCCGCACGTAGTACGCGTCCGTGATGACGAGGCCGTTCTCCAGCTCTTCGATCTTGCCGGCGAGGTTCTGGTCGACGATCAGCAGGCGGTGTCCCCTGATCTGGATCACCTGGATCCCGTCGTGCACGTACTGCAGCCTGGCTTCGCCGTCTCCGGACACCGTGGCCGCGCCGGAGAGCACCTTGACGTCAGCAGCGGGGACCTTGAGCACCGTTTCGCCGGGCCGCTCCGGCTTGCCGTACAGCCCGAACACCACGTGTGATCCAACCTGTTCTGCAAAAAGGAGTTCCGACGTCGAGTGCGCAATCGTGATGTCGGTCCCCGGCACCTGCACGCCCACCGGAAGGAGGTGCGTTTCGCGCGCCCGCACTTCCAGCTTCTGGAACACCGGCTGGCCGGAAGCGGCCCAGCCGATATCCACCACCTTCGTCTCCGGACTCAGGTTGCGCACGCACACGAGGTACTGGCTGCCCAGCTTCTTGGTGATCAGCCGGAAGTTCTCGGTGTCGCTGCGGATCGCCGTGTCCGGCTCGGCGGCGCCGGGCTGGACCATCAACACGTTCTCGCCGCCGGCGATCACCTTGAGGTCGTCCACGTTGTCGGAGCTCAGCACGAGGTCCTTGTAGTCCTGCGCGAAGCGCGACAGCGCGCGGATGAAATCGATCCGGCCGGGCATGAACTCGCCCCATTCCCGGATGGGCGACCCCCCGAAGTCGAACGTGGTCGCCGTGCCGGAGCCGCGCGGGTGGATGTCCCAGATGTTCCCGCGGCAGCCCCAGAAGGGGAACGTCGTTCCGCCGACATACATGTAGTAGTTGAGAAGCGACGCGCCGAGGGCGACGACGCTCTTGGACACGCTTTCCGTCAGGTGGGGTTCCGCCACGTACAGCGGGCGCCCGAACTGGGCAAACCAGCCGACCTGCAGCTCGAGGATCATGGTCGGGCAGTTCGGCTGGCCTTTCTTCGCGGCCAAGATCTTGCCGTCGAAGTAGTTATGCTGATACATCCAGAATTGGAAGAGGGGGATGTTCGGGTAGTACGTCCGCGTGTCGATGATGTTGTTCTTTCCGCGGAGGAACGCCGCCTCGTTGGCGAACTTCGGGATGTCGATGCCGAACTCCTCCATCATCCTGCCCAGCCGCGTGAAGTAGGCGATGGCGTCTTCCTTGGAGATCTTCTCCTCGCCGAACTCCATCAGGTGGTCGTACTCGTTCTCGACCTGGATGCAGATGATGTTCCCGCCGCGGGTGACCATGTACGGCTGGATGACCTCGGCCACCTTCTTGTACCACGCCTGCACGTACTCGAGGTACTTGTCGTTCAGCACGCGGAGGGGGATCTTCTTGCTCAGGAGCCAGTCGGGATGCCCGCCGAAATCCCACTCGGCGCAGCAGTACGGACCGGGCTTCACCACGATGAAGAGGCCGTGCTTGGTGCACAGATCGAGGAAATGGGCGAGGTCGTAGTCGCCGGTCCAGCGCTGGCGGCCCTCCACCGGCTCATGCCAGTTCCACGGGATGTAGGTGGTGACGAGGTTGGCGCCGCTCCGCTTCATCTTGATGAGGCGGTCCTCCCACAAGTCGTTGGGCGTACGAAAGTAGTGAAATTCGCCGCCGATCAGGAACTCGCGTTTTCCGCGAACGATGAAGCTCCTGGCGTCGTAGGCGATGGGTTTCTGATTCTCAGACATGGCGGTACTTCCTTTCCTGCATGTTTCAGATTCTCAACGCAAAGGCGCAGAGCCGGAGGGAAAGGCGCAAAGCCGTGCGCAACGCGTCTGCTCAGCGTCTTTCTGTCACCTTTGCGCCTTTGCGTTAACCAAGCTCGATCTCGATCCGCCGGATCTTCCGTTCGCGGACCTGCCGCGCCAGAAGGCCGCTGATGCTGTTGCCTTCGATCCGCGTGACGGGGCCGCTTGCATGCGTGAGCGTCCACGCGCGCGGCTGCACGGCGCGCTCGCCAAAGGTATCCCGCCGGCGCGGGTTATGGAACGTGACGAGCGTGCTCCCCAGGAAGAAGAAGCTGAACGTGTTGGCCGGGAAGCGGACCGTCCTGCGCTCTCCGTCAATCCACAGCTGCGCGGACGTCGGTTTCCGCGTGAACAGCCAGGCCGGCAAGGCCGGGCGGAACTGGAGCTCCAGGTCGCCCTGGGTATTCACGCGGAACGGCTTCTCGCCCACCGTCATCAACAGGAGGATGTGGATCCACTCGGCGGTCGAGCCGCTCAGGCGGGCCACGAAGCCGTTGCCGTGGACGGCCACATCCGGGTTGGCGCTGCTGGCGATGAAGGACGAGTTCTCCAGGATGCTGCGCCCGTAGACCTCCGGCTTCAGGAACGGAACGAGCATCGTCTTCATGTCCTGGTAGAAATCCCGGTGCAGGCCGCAGCGCAGCAGCTCGAGCAGGTACTTGTACTCCATGTGGAGCCAGATCGACTCGTTCTCCAGCCAGCCGCGGGAAAACGTCCGCGTGCGGCCGATTTCCATGGGCTGGTCCTCGAGCGACTCGTTGACCTTGTACATCTTGAGCTTGCGGTCGTAGAGCCCGCTGTTGCGGATGCGCCGGACGAGATCGGCGGCGTTCTTGGCATCGTGCTCGATCCGAAGAAAATGCACGGGCCCTTCGAGGAACAGCGGCAGCGGGACCTGCTTGAACTTAAGCGCGCGGAAACAGGGCAACCCCTTGCGGCTGCGCTTCACGCTGCGGGTGCCGCCCGGGCCGTACTGGACGATGGGCTGCGACTGGACCACCTTGTTGATGAAGTACGTGTAGAGGATCTTCCTCTTGCGGTCCCACGCCTTCGCGATGCCGAGGTCCAGCTTCTTCACCGCGAGCTCGAGGAAATCGCGGAGGTCGCCCATGCGCACCGCCTTCTCCCCGCCGGCGATGCCCAGCCGCGTCTTCTCGCGGTACTCCTCCTTGGCGGAGGAGGCCCTGTCCCAGAAATCGAAATCGCGCGAACCGTCGCGGCGCCCGAAGTACTCCTTCATGAGCCGGTGCAAGCGGTCCACCAGCTCCTCCGCCTCGGCGAACAGCATGCACGCCTCGCCCTGGCCGACGTTCAGCCTGCGCAGGGAGTCCAGGATGAACAGCATAAGCCGTTTAAGCTCAAGGGTTTCTGAAATGCTTGAGCCGAGCTGGCCCGGCAGGCCGTTCAGGGCGTCGTACCAGTTCGGCTTGTCGGATTCCATCTCGATGCCGACGCCGAAGGGGTCCAGCGAGGCAAGCTTGTTCGCCACCAGGCAGACCAGCTTGCCGAGGAGCGTCGTGTGGTAGATGTCGCCTTTGCCGGAGCGGGTCCGGACCTCGTACGGGGTGTCCGTCCGCTGGCGGATCAGCTGCTCCTTCTCCGGGCTGCCCACGACGGACCCCAGCTGCATGAGGCGGCCGTCCCAGACCACGTACTTGTCGTCGCGGGGCAGGACGCGGTGCGGGTTGTCGAAGAACGTGAAGCTCTTCTTCTCCAGGAGGACGTAGCGCAGGTTCTCCGGGTACACCGCCAGGTAGTTCTCGAGCAGGTCGAGGTTGTACGTCCAGTGGTCGCTCCAGTAGCCGTGCCCGACATCGATCTCCTGGTGCTTGCTGCAGACGGCGAGGATCTGCCCGACGAAGTCATCGGGCGGCAGGGAAGGACGGATGCGGCGCTCGGCCAGGAACGACATCAGCTGGCCGGGAGAGAACCGCTGGCCGAAGAACTCGCGCACCGTCGCCAAGTACTTAGAGGGGATGGATTTACGAAGAATACGGTCCAGCACCTTGTGGTTCTTCACGCTGAAGCTGGTGGGCTTGACGACGAGCGGATTGAAGCCGTCGAGCTGGATGAGATTGTGGAAGTGCTCGACGCTGCTCTCCCTCACGTCGGGGTTGAGGAAGAGATCGTTCCGGCGGTTCTGATTCACGTCGCGGAAGTTGCCGTTGCCCTGCGAGTAGTTCGTGGGCGACAGCCGGTAGTCGTTGTAGTCCCGCTCCAGGTCGCCGTGCTTGCGCGAGTACAGGTGCAACGTGGTCACGGAGCCGTTGCCCGAGAGCGAGACCGGCAGGCCGCCGCGCAGGGTGTTGTCCAGGAAGTTCTGCCGGCAGTAGAGATCGAAGGTCCCGGAACCGCTCGCGGTGAAGTTGTTCTGCGTGAGCTGCTCGATCAGGTCCGCGTTCTGCCGCTGCTTGCGCTCGACGTAGCTCATCCGCGTGATGCGCGGCACGAGGCGGTTGAGTTCCTCGACAGTAGACGTCGAGCCGATGATGGAGCAGTAGGTGAACGTGCCGCCGGCCGGGATGTTGGCCGAAGCCAGGCCCATGGCGCACGGGAGCCGGTTCTCGAGGATCTGGCCCGGCTTGATGCGGAACGGCGTGGCGGCCAGGAAGCGCTCGGGATAGCTGAAGTCCGTCAGGCTGCCGAAGATCCATTGCGGGTCCACGATCGGCGTCGCCAGCCGCGACCCCTTCGGTCCGACGACGAAGCCGGCGTAGAAGTTGCCCTCCTTGATCTCCATGATCTCCGGCCGGTCCTCCTGCTTCACCTTCCCCTTGAAATACGGGACCCCGCGCTCGTAATTGATCACCTCGACGAACGACTCCACGAGGCGGCGCATGTGCTTGAGGTTGTAGTTGTCCACGCCGAAGGGAATGATGAGGGGCAGGCCGTCGAGGAACTGCAGGCGGGCCGTCCTGCGGCTGAGGTTGCGGATGCGGAGGACCCGGATCAGGCCGGCGTAGCTGTCCTCGGGAACGTTGAAGTAGTCGATCGTGAACTGCAGGCCGAGCGTCCGGTTGACCTCTTCCAGGGTCAGCTGGGCCGGCAGGATGATCATCCGTTGGACTCGGTTCATCCCCTCGTCGCTCAGGCGTTGCTGGAAAGGTTCATAGAAGCGCGTACGCCGTCCGTCCTGCAGCTTGATGAAGGTGCGGAATCCCTGGACGGAGGTCAGCTGGTAGGCGGCGTTCGCGGACAGGAACTCCATGATGGGATGCTCCTTGTCCTCGATGCCCATGCTGCAGACGCACTGGCCGCGGTTGACGTAGAACGCCCACATGGGGATGCCGTGCGGCCCCGCGATGCCGGGAAAGAAGCTGGCAAAGGGCTTGGCCTCGTTGTAGTGCTCGATGACAAACTCGCCGGATCCTCCCAGCAGATACCCCGGCGTCGGGCGGGCGCTTTTCTTCATCATGTCTCCAGAGTCCAGTCGCGTTGCTTCCATGTAAAATAGTAAACGCCGGTCACCAGAACAACGAGGAACTGACGCCCACCCGGACGCCGCATCAACCGGTGCCCTCCTGCCCTTCCCGATTCATGAGGGCGCGGAGTCTGCATAGAAAGAATACCCCTGTCAACGGGAAATGGGTACCGGTCCCACACACATCGTTCCAGGCCTTTAAACACGGACTGAAAACGCTGTTCGCAGCATGCGCGTGACCGGCGTGAGGATCCCCTTCCGGCGCGCCGGCGGGACCCGAGGAGCGGGCGCACGGCCGTTTGCATGCAGGATGGCGCACGGTATATAATGCGCGGCCCGACATGGGTGGGAGGACGCAGGTGAGCTGCCAGGACGACACCATTACAGCGATCGCGACCGCGCCCGGCGAGGCCGGCGTTTCGATCGTGAGGATATCCGGCCCGGACAGCCTCCGGGTCGCGGACAAGGTTTTCTCCGGCCCCCCCCCGCGGCCGTCCGAGCGGTCCTCGCACGTGGTCCTGCACGGGCGCATCACGGGCGACGGCGGCGACGTGGACGAGGTGCTGCTGCTGATCATGCGGGCCCCGCACAGCTACACGTGCGAGGATGTTGTGGAGATCCAGGGCCACGGCGGCACGCTCGCCGCGCGGCGGATCCTGCGCCGCGTGCTCGAGTCGGGGGCGCGGATGGCCGAGCCCGGCGAGTTCACCCGGCGCGCCTTCCTGAACGGAAGGATCGACCTTCTGCAGGCCGAGGCCGTACTGGACCTGGTGCGAGCCCGGTCGGACCGCGCGGCGGCGGCCGCGGTGGAGCAGCTCGAAGGCGGGCTGAGCCGCCGTTTCAACGTGATCTACGACGGCCTGCTTTCCGTGGCGACGGACCTGGAGGCAACCCTGGACTTCCCCGACGACGAGCTTCCCTCCTCGACGGTGACCGAGCTGGCAGCCCGATTGACGAGTGCCAGGGACGAGGTTGGCAGCCTGCTCGGAACGTGGGACGAGGGGCATCTGATCCGGGAAGGGGCGCTCGTGGTCATCGCCGGACGACCCAACGTGGGCAAGTCGACCCTGATGAATGCCCTGCTGGGTAAGGACCGCGTCATCGTTTCACATCTACCTGGTACCACGCGCGATACGATAGAGGAAGGGCTTGTGCTGGACGGTATACCGATCCGGCTGGTGGACACCGCCGGGCTGAGAGAGGCGCAGTCCGAAATCGAGCAGGAGGGCATCCGCCGGACCAAGGCGCACATGCAGAAAGCGGACCTCCACCTGTACGTTGTTGACGCGTCGGCTCCCCTGGAGGCCGAGGACCGTGACCGACTGAAGACGCTCGGGGACGAGCGAACGGTGGTGGTCCTCAACAAGACAGATTTGGGCAGGGTCGTGAAAGCCGAGGACGTTCCCGGATTCGCCGCGGTGGAGACGAGCCTGGTGAAGGGGGTGGGTGTTGATGAAGTCCGGCGCGAGATGTCGCTGAAGCTCGAGTCCGGCGTGGACCTGTCCGCCCCGCCGCATGCGGTGATTTCCGAACGGCACCGCCAATTGCTGACGGAAACTGGCGGCGAGATCGGCAAGGCGCTCGAACTCCTGGAGAAGGGGCCGGGTGACAATACGGTTCTGGCTGCAGAGTGTTTGCGATCAGCGCTCGAATCGGTCGGCTCGGCTACGGGAAGAGTCTACCAGGAGGAACTGCTCGCCAGCATCTTCTCACGATTCTGTATCGGCAAGTAATCGCGAGCCAGTCCGTCCGGTTTACGGAGCGTACAGCGGCGCAGCATTATTAATGTAACATGTTGCTTATTAAAGACTTACACAATGCATAGAGGTCTACCATTCGACGTGATTGTCGTTGGGGGCGGACATGCTGGTTACGAGGCGGCGCTGGCGGCTGCGAGGATGGGCGCGAAGACGGCACTCGTAACGATCGACCGAAGTGCGATCGCGAGGATGTCGTGCAATCCTTCGGTTGGCGGGATGGCGAAGTCCCACATCGTTTTCGAGCTCGACGCCTTGGGCGGCGAGATGGCTCGGAACACGGACTACACCGGCATCCAGTTCCGCACTCTCAACACCCGTAAGGGCCCGGCGGTCCAGGCCCACCGGGCTCAATGCGACAAGGCCGCTTTCCCAAGGCGGATGATCGCCGTAATCGAGCGAACACGGGGGCTGGAGGTCATAGAAGCGCTGGTCACCGAAATATGGGTTGAGAACGGCCGGCTCAGAGGGGTCAAGACAGCCGATGGCTCCTCCATCGCGGGGAAAACGGTGGTGATTGCAGCGGGCACCTTCCTGAACGGCACGATTCACATCGGAAAACGGAGCTTTGAGGGCGGCCGTATTGGCGAGAAGGCATCCAACGAGCTCAGTCGGTCGCTCAGGCACCTCGGATTCCGCATGGGCCGATTGAAGACAGGCACGCCGCCCAGGCTCCACAGGGATAGCGTGGAGTACGGGAGCATGCAGATTCAGCCCGGGTTGGAACCACCCCCGTTCTTCTCGGCGTCAGCAAGGCTGGAATGGCGGTTGTTCCACGTGGAACAGGGCGTGAAGTCAGGGGTCACGAATCAGAAGTCCGACCAGGGATTGTTCCACGTGGAACAAGGCTCGGACCCCCTCCGGCCGTGGCCTCCCGGCAGCGGCCAGATCCCCTGTTACCTTACGCACACCACGGAACGGACCCACCAGATCATAACCGACAACTTGGACAAGAGTGCCCTCTACGGAGGGGTCATAACAGGCACCGGCGTACGGTACTGTCCATCCATCGAGGACAAGATCGTCAAGTTCCCACACCATTCGGCGCACCACATCTTCGTCGAGCCGGAGGGGCGTGAACTGGTCGAGGTGTACCCCAATGGCACATCCAACAGCCTCCCAGAGGACGTGCAGCTGGAGATGATCCACTCGATTCCAGGCCTTGAACGAGCTGTGTTTGTCAGGCCCGGCTACGCGATCGAATACGACTTCGCGGATCCAACGCAACTCCGCCACAGCCTGGAGACGAAGCTCGTGGACAACCTCTTCTTCGCCGGGCAGATCAATGGCACCACGGGCTATGAAGAAGCTGCGGGCCAAGGATTTATGGCTGGCGCAAATGCCGTGCTCAGGGTCCGCGGAGAGGACTCGTTTGTCCTGAGCAGGAACGAAGCCTATATCGGCGTTCTTATCGACGACCTGGTCACGAAGGGCACGGACGAGCCTTACCGAATGTTCACCTCTCGTGCTGAACGGCGGCTGATCCTGCGGCAAGACAATGCGGCCCTGCGAATGGTCCGTCACGCCCGGAGGCTGGGCGTCGTGCCGGCAGAACGACTGCGCGAAGTCGAGGGCGTGGGCGCGGACGTCGAGAAAGAACTGGCGCGGCTCAAGAGCACGTTCGCCGATGGGTGCTCCCTGGCGCAGATCCTTCGACGGCCGGAGATGAGCTATCAGACTCTCCCGGGAGCGCGACGCGACCTTTCTCCGGAGGTGGCCGAGCTGGTCGAGATCAGCGTCAAGTACGAAGGCTACATTGAGCGGGAGTACAGGGACGTTCTGCGTTCGGAGAAGCTGGAGAACATCAGGATCCCGCCCGGCATGAAGTTCGGCGAAATACGCGCGCTCCGGTTCGAGGCGCGCGAGAAGTTGGAGCGGGTCCAGCCAGAGAACCTGGGACAGGCCTCGCGAATCTCCGGAGTGAACCCCTCCGACATCGCCATACTCTCGGTGTGGATCGAGAAGCAGGCACGCGCGCGGCGGTCAAGCGAGGCCAGAAACTCCTAGGCGCACAGAAGTTGTAACTACTTTATAATACGGATGTTACAGCCTGATTGAGCAGGCGCAAGCGGGGTCAGCCCAAGTAGACTCGTTCCGGTGCGGGGAACAAACTGCAGGCCGGCATCAACCCGACGCCACGAGGTCGAGTCCTGCGGCGGTTCGCCGGTTCTCGATGCCCCTCATCACGCTCAGCACCTGCTCCGGGGTCAGCGGCTTGATGAGGTATGCGGTCGCGCCTGCGACAAGCATCTGACGCATGGTCGTGTGATCGTCCTGAACGGAGGAGATGACGACGGAGGTCCTGGGAAGGCGGGACCTCAACCACGAAAGGATGGCTTCGCCGTCGATCCCGGGCATGAAGAGGTCGAGGAACACGACGTCGTAGGCCTTCTCGCTGAGCTTGACGAGACCCTCCTGGCCGCCGCGTGCGCAATCGCACGCGTAGCCATGGGCGGTCAGGACGTTGCGGAAAAACGAGCAATTATCGTCCTGGTCGTCGATGACGAGTACGCTGACCTTGCGCGTGGCCATGAGAGCTCCGAGGCGAAAAACTCCAGACTACGCTTAGACCGGCGAGGAGGCCCGCGCAACCACGAAGTGGCCTTTTTCCGATTTCCCTACAAGACGCAACCCGTCCGGTAAGCAGCTCGGTGCGGAAAAGCATGGCGGGCGGCGGCCACGCCGCATACAATGGGCCGAGCTGGAGTGTAGGATAGATGGACGGCTGGAGCCCGTGATGAGTTCCAGGGCAGCATGGGGCCGCGGGCTAGTCGGAGGCATCAAGGATCTGGGACACAGGGACGAACGATGAACCTGATAAGCCGGCTCAACCGCAGCTTGACGCTCTTCGCGATCGTGCCGCTCACCCTGTTGCTGCTCGGGATCAATGTCGCGGCCTGGTACGTCTTCAACCGGAAACACTGGTCTGAGCTCGAGAACGTCGAGCTGAAGGTCAGGAGCGAGTTGGACCAGCGGCTGGCGACCGAGATCGGCCGCCTGCGTGTGCTGGGCAGCCTGTCCGCCACGGAGGAGCTTCTCGGGGTGGGGGCTCCAAGGTCGGCGGCCGCGGGGTCGGGAGCGGGCGCCGGCATCCAACCAAAAGGACCGGTGCTCAACCAAGGCAACGCCCTCGCCGCGAGCGCGCTCAACAATCCGGCCGCGGAAATTCTTCAGCGGGCGCAAGCCAGCCGGGCCTTCATCAGCGGCCTCCTGCTGACGGACCACGAGGGCGTCGTGCTGGCGTCGTCAGGGAAGACTCAACCGGCCGACTGCAGCGACAAGCCGTGGTGGGTGCTGGCGAAGATGCGCGGGCCGGGCGAGGTGGTGAGCGACGGCATGTCCAGCGGACGCCTGATGGGGCTGGCGCTGGGCCTGGGCCAAGCCGGCGAGGCGTCGGCCCTGAGAGGGGTCCTGTGTGAGCAACTGGACATGGACCGCTTGACGAGGGACCTGGTCTCGAGCGCCAGGATGGGCGACACGGCGGTGATGGTGATGGGTGGGGCATGGACAGTCGGGGCCGGCGAAGCGGGGGAGCAGGTGATCAAGGGCCTGGCGGCCCGGCTGCGACAAGCCGAGGAAGAGCGGGGATGGTATGCCGGTGTGCGCTACTTGGCGCGGCCCCTCGGCGCGGACATTTCCTGGGGTCAGCCCGTGTGGATCGTGGTGATCAAACACGAGGCGCTCCTGCCGTTCGGAATCTACGGTTTGGCGGCGGCGGTGTTTGCCCTAAGTGTCCTTATTGCATTGCTTTGCGCCAGGTATTTCCGCGGATTCTTCGCGCGGGAAATCATAGGCCCGCAGGCGGAGCTCCTGGAGGCTGGCGACTGGATCCTGCGGACGGCGCTCGGCAGGTCCGCCGTCATCCCCCAACCGATGTCCAAAGATCCTGCGAAGCGCGCCCTGCCCGAGGCGACGCCCCTGCAGCGCGAACTGCAGAAGTGGCTTCACCGCGTTCTCCAGGACCTTCAGGACGAGTACACGACCCAGACGTTCGAGATGCAGCGGGACCTGAATCTGGCCCGCGACTTCCAGCAGGCGTACATCGACCGCGCCTACCCGAAGATCCCGGCCGTGCACGTGGACGGCCGGCTTCGGCTTGAATTCTACCACCGGTACGAGCCGGCGCTGGCCCTGGGCGGCGACTTCTACAACATCCTGACGCTGGCGCCGGACTGCGCGGGCGTGTTCATTGCCGACGTCATGGGCCACGGCACGCGCAGCGCGCTGATCACCGCGATCATCCGGACGCTCATCGACGACCTGGCTCCGCAGGGCCGCAACGCGCGCCATTTTCTCACCGAGATGAACAAGCTTTTCTGCGGCCTGCTGCGGAGCGTGCCGACGCCGCTCTATGCCTCCTGCTTCTACTTCGTGGCCGACACGACAGCCCGCGTGGCTACGTACTCGTCGGCGGGCCATCCCGCGCCGTTCCAGATCCGGCGCAGCGCACAGCGGGTGGCGCGGCTGGAAGTGCCGATGCCGCGGGGCACTGCGCTGGGCCTCCTCCCCAGCGAGAACTACACGGGGGGGTACAGCCGGCTGGTGGACGGGGACGTGTTCATCCTGTTCACCGACGGCGTGTACGAGGCCCGGAACACGCGGGGCGAGGAATTCGGGATCGCGCGCATGGAACAGACGCTCCAGAGCATGATGTTCAAGAGCGCCAAGGAGATGGTGGATGGGATGATGGAGGCCATCTCCAATTTCGTGGGCTACGAGCCGATTTCCGACGATATCTGCATCGTTGCCGTGGAAGCGACAACCAAGCTGCCGCCCCACTAGCGCTCCCACGGAACAGCCCTCCGAGCCCACGGGTTCGGGCGCTTGACACCCGGGGGGCGTCTGCTAGCATGTCCGCTCTTCCAATCCGACCCAACGATCAACAGACACGCGAACGACAGGAGCAACACGACCATGGCAAAGCAGCTGAAGGGCACGGGCGCCAAGAAGAAGTACGTCTATTTCTACGGCTTCGGGAAGAAGCACACCGAAGGCGACGCCTCGATGAAGCCGATCCTCGGCGGGAAGGGCGCCAACCTCGCCGAGATGGCCAACGCGAATCTCCCGGTTCCGCCCGGGTTCATCATTTCGACGGAAGCGTGCGCGTATTTCAGCAAACACGACGGCCAGTATCCGCCGGGCCTGCAGGAGCAGATCAAGGCCCAGCTCTCGAAGCTTGAAAAGATGATGGGCAAAAAGCTCGGTGACCCCCAGAACCCCTTGCTGGTCTCCGTCCGTTCCGGCGCGGCCATCTCCATGCCGGGCATGATGGACACGGTGCTCAACCTCGGCCTCACGGACAAGTCCGTCCTCGGCTTCATCCGCAAGACGGGCAACGAGCGCACCGGCTGGGACTGCTACCGGCGCTTCCTCGACATGTTCGGCGACGTCGTCATGGGGCCGGCCACCGGGCTGACGCATCACGACTACGAAGTCGAGATGAACCGGCTGAAACAGAAGTACGGGGCGAAGCAGGACACCGACCTCACCGCGAGCCAGCTCAAGGAACTCTGCGAACTCTACAAGAAGGTCTACCAGCAGAAGGTCAAGAAGCCGTTCCCGCAGGATCCGATGGAGCAGTTGAAGCTCTCCATCAACGCCGTGTTCGGCTCGTGGAACTCGGAGCGCGCGGAGAAGTACCGCCAGATCAACAAGATCACAGGACTGCTTGGCACGGCGGTTAACATCTGCACGATGGTATTCGGCAACATGGGCGACAACTCCGGCACCGGCGTGGCGTTCACGCGCGACGGCTCCACCGGCGAAGACAAACCGATGGGCGAGTACCTGATCAACGCGCAGGGCGAGGACGTCGTCGCCGGCATCCGCACCCCCAAGCATCTGGACGACATGCCCAGCGAGCCGGACCCGAACTGGAAGAAGATCCACGAACAGCTCAGCGAGATCATGCGAAAGCTGGAGCGCCACTATAAATACCCCCAGGACGTGGAGTTCACGATCGAGCAGGGCAAGCTGTGGATGCTGCAGACGCGCAACGCGAAGCGCACCGGCTTGGCGGGCATCCGCTGGGCCGTGGAAATGGCCACGGGCCGCGATGTCTTCACCGGGAAGGCCCAGCCCAAGGTGCTGACGCCGAAGGAAGCCGTGCTGACGCTCGGTGGGAACGACTTGGAACAACTGCTGTTCCCCATCTTTGACCCGGCGGCGGAGAAGAAGGCCACAGCCCTGACCAGCGGCCTGCCGGCCGGCCCCGGCGCCGGCGTAGGCAAGATTGTCTTCTTCGCGCACGACGCGGAAGACGCCATCAAGAAGAACAAAAGCGAGAAGCTCATCCTCGTCCGGCACGAGACGAGCCCCGAGGACGTCGGCGGCATGTGGGCCGCGCAGGGCATCCTGACCAGTACCGGCGGCATGACCTCGCACGCGGCCGTCGTGGCCCGCGGCTGGGGCAAGTGCTGCGTCACGGGCGCCAGCTCGATGAACATCGACTACAAGAACCGGACCATCAGCGTCGGCAAAACCGTTCTCAAGGAAGGCGACTGGATCAGCGTGAACGGCTCGACGGGCATGGTCTACGGCGGCCAGATTCCGACCCAGGCCAGCCCGGTCGTACTCGGCGTGGTCGAGGGCGACAAGGAAGCCCGCAAGCATCCGATCTACAAGATGTACAGGCAGGTCTCCGACTGGTCGGATGAGTTCCGCAAGATGAAGGTGCGCACGAACGCCGACTTGCCGAAGGACGCCGCCAACGCCCGCGCGTTCGGCGCCGAGGGCATCGGCCTGTGCCGGACCGAGCACATGTTCTTCGAGGGCGACCGCATCTGGGCCGTCCGCGAGTTCATCCTCGCGACCGACAAGCCGTCCCGCGAGAAGGCGCTGACCAAGCTGCTGCCGCTTCAGCGGGGCGATTTCGAAGGCATCTACGAGGCGATGGACGGACTGCCCGTGACGATCCGCCTGATCGACCCGCCCCTGCACGAGTTCGTTCCCCACGATCCGGAGGCCCAGCAGGAGATGGCCTCCCGCCTCGGCGTATCCGTTGAGCAGGTGGCGGCCCGCGTGAAGCAGCTTCACGAGGCCAACCCGATGCTCGGCCACCGCGGCTGCCGGCTCCCGATCACCTACCCGGAGCTCTGCGTGATGCAGACCCAGGCCATCATCGAGGCCGCCTGCAACGTGGAGAAGAAGGGCGTCAAGGTCCTGCCGGAGATCATGGTCCCGCTCGTCGGCGTGAAGGCGGAACTCGATTTCTGCGCGGCGATCATCCGCGAGGTGGCGGACCGCATCATCAAGGAGCGGAAGTCGAAGGTGAAGTACATGGTCGGCACGATGATCGAGATCCCGCGCGCGGCGTTGACCGCGGACCAGATCGCGGAAACCGCCGAGTTCTTCAGCTTCGGCACGAACGACCTGACCCAGATGACGTTCGGCTTCAGCCGGGATGACATCGGGGTGTTCCTGCCGGACTACCTCGAGAAGAAGATCCTGCCCGTCGATCCGTTCCAGACCTTGGATGTCGGCGGCGTGGGCCAGCTCGTCGAGATGGGCGTCAAGCGGGGGCGCGACACGCGGCCCGACCTGAAGTGCGGCATCTGCGGCGAGCATGGCGGCGATCCGAACAGCGTCAAGTTCTGCTACAAGGTGGGCCTCAACTACGTGAGCTGCTCGCCGTACCGGGTGCCGATCGCGCGCCTGGCGGCGGCGCAGGCGGCGATCACCCAGCGGTGACCGCCGGCCCAGCGCGGTTTCATGGGCAGGCTCCGCCCCGGGCTCCGGGGCGGAGCCTGCGTTGTCTGTGGGACTTGCTTTATGAAAAAGGTCTGGCAAGATTCGGCGAACAGGAGATGCAGTACCCTGTCTAAGCTCTGAACGGCCGGTCCCTGGTCGGCGTGTTTCTCTATGGAAACAGAAGACAGAGGCATACGGATTTACCTGCGGGAGATCGGCCAGACCGCCCTGCTGACTCGGCAGCAGGAAGTCCAGCTGGCCAAGCGCATCAAGCGGGGCGACGAGGAAGCGCGCCAGCTGATGATCCGGGCCAACCTTCGCCTCGTCGTCAAGATCGCCCACGACTACGCCCGCTACGGCCTGCCGCTCCTCGACCTGATTTCCGAGGGCAACATCGGGCTGATGAAGGCCGTGGTGCGCTTTGACCCGAAGAAGGGCGGGAAGCTGAGCACGTACGCCGCGTGGTGGATCAAGCAGGCCATCAAGCGCGCGCTCGCCAACCAGAGCAAGACCATCCGGCTCCCGGCCCATCTCGTGGACAAGATTTCCAAGATGCGGAGAACCCAGCGTGCCCTGACCCAGAAGACGGGCCGCGAGCCGACCGACGAGGAACTGGCCAAGAAACTGGGCGTCCCTGCGCGCACGGTGTCCCAGTGGCAGACGCTCTCGCTGAGGCCCGCCTCGCTCGATGCGCCGATCGGAGACGACAACCGGGGCGAACTGGGCGATATCGTGGGCGACGAGAAGGGCCGGACGCCGTACGACGACATCAACGACCGGCAGCTGCGTGCCGAGATCGAGGGCCTGCTGGACCGCCTCGGCCGCCGCGAGCGGGACATCCTGAAGTTCCGGTACGGCCTGCGCGGGGTCAAGCCCGAGACGCTGGAGACGGTCGGCAAACGGTTTCACATCACGCGCGAGCGCGTGCGGCAGATTCAGAATGCCACCGTCCTCCGGCTCCGCGACATGCTGGAGCAGCGTGACAGCCCGAGGGCCGCGAAACCCAGGAGGGCCCACGGATGACGATCGACCAACTCCGAGCAGCGATCCGCGACGTGCCCGACTGGCCGAAAAAGGGCATTGTCTTCAAGGACATCACGCCGGTGCTGGCGGACCCCGCGCTGTTCAAGCTGGCCGTGGACACCCTGGCGGGCCGGCACGCCCGGCACCGCATCGACCAGGTGTGCGTCATCGAGGCGCGAGGGTTCATTTTCGGGTCTGCGGTGGCCGCCCAGCTGGGCGCGGGCATCGTGCCGATCCGCAAGAAAGGCAAGCTTCCCTACCAGACGCTGGAGGCCTCCTACGATCTCGAGTACGGCACGGCCACCCTCCAGATCCACGTGGACGCCCTGCGGAAGGGGACGCGGGTCCTGCTGATCGACGACCTGCTGGCCACGGGGGGGACGGCCGCGGCGTCGGCGCAGCTGATCGAGAAGCTGGGCGGCGAGATCGTGGAGATCCAGTTCCTGATCGAGCTGGCGTTTCTCAAGGGCCGGGAGAAACTCTCCAAGTACAACGTCTTCGCGCCTATTGTCTTCGCGTGATCCCGTACGAGCTGGCGCGCCAGACCTCTCCCCCGCCGAAGGGGAACTGATTCCTGACCGTGAAGGCAGCCTGGTCGAACTTGAGGGCTCCCTTGCGCTCGCTGCCGCGGCCGGGCTTCACGCACACGAGCACGCGGACCCCCGCCTTGACGGGCATGCCGGTCACGGAGAGCTCGTTCCATTTCCCTCCCTTGAGATTGCTCATCCGGTAGGTGTTCGTGGCCAGCGGCGCTCCTCCCAGGAACGGCTCCAGGCGGAGCTCCACGAACTCGGCATTAGTGAACTTGTCTTTGAAGGTCTTGATGCTGAACGTGTAAAGCTTCCCGGTGGGAACGTTGGCGATATCCTGATAGACCACCGACGGCTCGTTCTGCTTGATCTGCCAGTGGTGGTAGGCGAGCATGCACTCCCCGTCGAAGACGGGGGACCATGTCGTCTCCCGGTTGAACCAGCCCCCGAGGCGCTCCCAGCTTGCCGCCCGGTCGCTGCCCCAGATGCCCGATTCCATCGGCTGTTCGAAGGATGGATTCTGGAGTTCCTGCGCGTGGAGCGGCACCCTGCCCAGGAGCAACCCCACTGCGCACCCCAAAGCCACCCAGCGCTTGGGTCTTCTCGTCATCCCTCCACCTCCTCCCCCCGAAGAGGAGATCTCTCACACCCAACCACCGCTCCCGCGCTCCGTCGCGGGAACGGTCCCACGCCTCTCATACTACCACGGTCCCAGAATGGCGCAAGTGTAATTTCTGTCATTATGGAATGGAGGGGACCGGTCCCGCCACAGGGCCTTAGGCGGCCACGATCTGGGGGGTGCAGAGGGGGGTGTTGGGAATTCGGTTTGGCTCGTGAAATGGGCTATTTGCTGAGGAAAGCGGCGATTTCTTTGGGCGGGCTGGCCTTGGTTGGGAAACGGCCGGGAACGTGACCAGTTTTGCATTGACTTCAAACGGAACAAAGTGTTTAATGCGTGAAGATGGGAACGGTCCCGAGCGGCGGGTGATAGTCCTGCCAAGTTCGTTCGAACGTGGTGCCTGCACGAGACGTAGCCTAGATGTCCTGAAACTGCACGCGAGGGAGGAGCCGGCCATGCAAAAATCACTGTCTGAAACGAGGCGCCGGGGACGGGCGGTCCGAGCCGCGGTGGGTCTTGCGGTGGGGCTGCTCGTAGGTTGGAGCGCGAGTGCTCGCGCGTTCGACGGCTTCATCAAGATGAAGGACGGCTACTTCTTGGACGCGGGCTCCGGCAAGCCGTGGGTGCCGCACGGCATCGCGTACCAGACGTGGAACCGGCCGCTGGGCGTGTGGCAGAGCTTCGGCCAGGTCGACTACGACCTGGACGAGATGGTGAAGATGGGTGCGAACTCGATCCGCGTCGACTTCGTGTGGCAGCACATCGAGGAGACCGGCGACAACCAGTGGAGCTGGGCGAACTACGACTACCTGATCCAGGCCTGCGAGCAGCGCGGCATCCGCATCTTCGCCCTGATCGGCTACCAGTGGCCGCCGGGCTGGTTCCCGGACGCGTGGTACACCATGCACCCGCCGGACTACGACTCGGGCGGAATCTGGCATGGGGGGCGGTGGTCTTCCGACATCATCAACTACGAGCACCCGCAGGCCCGCGCGCAGTACGCGGAATTCTTCAGCAACGTGTGCGGCCGCTACAAGAACAGCAAAGCCATCGTGGCGTGGATCGTCGGCAACGAGTACGGCTACCTCGGCCTGTGGAGCGGCCTGCTGGACGGCTACGACCCGCAGTGCGAGCAGGCGTTCCGGAACTGGTGTGAAGTCAAGTACGGGACCATCTCCAGCGTGAACGCCCAGTGGGGCACGTCGTATCCTGCGTTCTCCAACATCGTGTTCGTCGAGCAGTACCGGGAGTACGGATCAGAGGGGGCGGAGTGGGCGGACATGGTGCAGTGGCGCGAGGAGTCCATTGCCGGCTACACGGCGGCGGGCGCCGCCGCGGCCCGCGCGGCGGATACGAACCACCTGCTCTCCTACTCCACCGTCGGCATGCAGTGGGGCGAGGAAGACTGGCGGTACCACGCCGAGGACCGCGGCAAGATCACGCGCGCGTGCGCCGCCACCAACGCGCCGCTGAGCTTCTTCTCCGTGAACAACTACCCGTGGTCCATCCTGGGCCACGAGTCGCAGAACGGCCACTGGGGCATTTCCTACACGAAGAAGGTCACGATCTCGACCAACGACCCACAGGGCATGCCGGTCCTGTACACCGAGACCGGGTTCACCAGCTCGGAAACCATGTGGCCGGGCATGAACGAGTACCGGCAGGGGCCCCTGATCCGCAACGCGCTGTGGGAGAGCCTCGAGGCGGGCGCGATCGGCACGCACATCTTCGCCTGGCATGACCGCCCGTACATCACGGACCGCGAGAAGGGCTTCGGCGTTCTCTACGCCGACCGCAACGTGAAGGCCGCCTTCTGGGTCTCGCGCGACACCTACATGCTCATGGACCAGATCAACATCCACAACCTGCTCGCCGGCTCCAAGGATCCGAAACCGGACGTGGCGTTCCTGTGGACCGCGGCGAACGACTCCCAGTTCAACCGCTACGAGTGCGAGATGCAGCAGATCTCCGGCGCGCTGGAGCGCCTGGGCTACGAGCCGAATTTCGTGAACCTGGAGGACCTGGCCTCCGGCGTCTATACCAACTACAAGATGATCATCCTGCCCCGGAACATGCGCGTCGACACCGAGGTGCCGGGGACCGGCAAGGGCGTCCTGCAGTTCCTCCGCGAAAACGTCCTCACGAAGGGAATCCACATCCTCGCCAGCGCGGACCTGCCGGGCATGCAGAACCAGAACGGCAATCCTCTCCCCGGCTACACGAACGAGCTGGCGGCGCTGTTTGGCATTGACGCCAGCGACGCCGGCGGGTTCGAAGTGGCTCCCCGCACGGGCAACTACATCGCCAGCAACACGGTGCCGATCACGGTGGTGTTCAGCAACGCACCCGGCGTCCTCACCAACGGCTACCGCTGCACGCCGCAGGTCTGGAAGTACAACGACGAGGTCCGGGTCCTCGACGGCACCGTGTGGGCGAAGATGGACGTGCGCCGGAACAAGGGGTTCGAGGACAGCGACAAGGGCGTCCCGAACTGGTTTGCCTGGAGCACGAACAACATGACGATCCAGCACTGGTTCCCCATGGACGGGACCAACATGCTGCAGATGTGGGGCGACGCGGGGATCTGGCAGGATTTCCAGGTGGCGCCCTTCGGCCGCTACGTCTTCAGCACGTACCTGCGGAACAACAACGACGACCCCCTGCGCAACGGCAAGCAGGGCTACCTCTCCATCGAGTGGTATGACAACAACGGCCAGATCATCTCCACCAACGAGAGCCCGCGCCTGACCACCAACACGCCGGGCAACGCCTGGGTGCAGTACAAAGTGGATGCCGTGGCGCCTTCCAACGCGATCAAGGGTCGGAGGATTATCCGGATCACCGGCTCGGGCGATGGGTCGCTGTACGTGGACCACTACGCCAAATCGCCGGCCGTGGTGGTGAAGAACCACGGCACGGCCAAGGCGGCCATCTTCCTGTTCTCCTCCGGCGACATGCTGCCCGACGGCAACGAGGACTGGGACATGGACGTCCTCCCGTGGCAGTGGCGCTACGACTACTTCGGCAGCGTCGTCCGCGACTACTTCGGCGTCCAGCCGCCGCTGCAGGTGCTCGGCACGAACGCGTTCCTGTGCCTGGCGGAGTACCGCACCTGCACGAACGGCGCCACGCTGTGGCAGGTGAAGAACTACATGTACGACCGCTTCGCGGCCAACCAGACCGGGGGCGATCCGCAGACCTTCACCCTCGCCAGCCCCCTGTTGCTCGGCCGGAACATCCGCGCGTACGAGCAGGGCCGGGTCCTGGAGACCAACAGCGACGGCACGATCCAGCTCACGCTCGCGCCGGACGGCCAGGAGATGTTCCTGGCGTACACGGCCGGCACCAACAACCTGATCTGCCAGCTCGCCGACGCCCCGGCGGTGATCCATCCTTTCGGCGACAAGAACTACTCGATCACGATCAAGTACGACACGCTCGGCAAGACCAACCTCACCCTGAAGATCGCCCTCGTGGGCGGGCTCAACGGCAAGCAGGTCTACCAAACGATCGCCACGAACGTCACGGGCGCCGGCTCGCAGGTCTTCTGGATGTGGATCCCCGACGCGA
Source organism: Verrucomicrobiota bacterium (assembly GCA_043803015.1). Taxonomy (GTDB): domain Bacteria; phylum Verrucomicrobiota; class Kiritimatiellia; order CAIQIC01; family JAGNIJ01; genus JAZDKK01. Next base: position 28,039 of record JAZDKK010000062.1, on the reverse strand, counting down.
ACCAGAGCGACACGAACTATGTCTCGACGCCGGACGGCGGGTCGTACACGTGGCAGACCTGGCTGGAGGACCCGGCGAGCAACGCGGTGGCGACGGCGGCTTCGCAGTCCACGCAGCTCAAGTGGGGCATCAGCCCGGCCTCGCCGCTGCCCACGTCGATGACGAAGGGCATCTCCACCAACATCGCGGTCGAGTGGGAAGAGCTCTACGAATACCTCTACTGGCAGCACTCCCCGATGTCCCGGAACGACGCCTTCCCGACGCGCGTGGCCCTGTTCCGCTCCACCAAGACCGAACAGCAGTTCCCCGGCCACCTGGACCGCGTCAACCAGGTCTGCGACTGGCTGGAGAGCCTGGGCTACAGCAACGGCAACGACCTCGACATCAGCTTTGACAACATCGTCGTCTCCACCGGCGTGAGCACGGGCGGGACGGTGTACCTGTTCAACGACGACCTGGAAGGCACGCTCACGAACTGGACGACGAGCGGCCTGTGGCACCTGGCGACCGATCTCTCGTCCAGCCCCACGCACAGCTGGGCGTACAACAACGGCACCAACTACAACACCGGCGTGCGGAACAGCGGCACGCTGGAAACGCGTTGGATCGACCTGACGGCCGTCGCGGGCGCCACGCTCAGCTTCAAGAGCTGGTACGAGACCGAGGACACGGGGACGAGCTGGGACCGGAAGCTGGTCTACGCCTCCGTGGACGGCACGAACTGGACGCAGCTCCTGCAGGTCTCGGGGCCCAACAAGCAGTGGACGACCGCCTCGTACGATCTGGGCACGTACGCCGGCCAGCGCATCAAGCTGCGGTTCCTCTTCGACACCATGGACGCCCTCTACAACACCTTCAAGGGCTGGTACGTGGACGACGTCAAGGTCGCCGCCCTCAGCGGGACCCCCGTGGAGCTCTTCGCGGACACCATGGAGTCGACCACGAACTGGGTGGGCGACGGCCTGTGGCGGCTGGCGACGAACCGGGCGGCAAGCGGGACGAAGAGCTGGGTCTACAACAACGGCTCGAACTACAACACGGGCGTCCGCAGTTCCGGGTCGCTCGTCTCCCGCTGGATCGACCTCACCGGCATATCGCGCGCCACGCTGGCGTTCAAGAGCTGGTATCGGACCGAGGACACCGGGACGACCTGGGACCGCAAGCTCGTGTACGTCTCCGCGGACGGCACGAACTGGGCGCAGGTCGGCCAGGTGTCGGGGTCCAACCAGCAGTGGACCGCGCAGGCGCTCGACCTGGGCGCCTACTCCGGCCAGCGCATCAAGCTCCGCTTCTTCTTCGACACCGTGGACGGCCTCGCGAACCAGTTCGAGGGCTGGTACGTGGACGACGTCAAGATCACCACGGTCAGCAGCGCGGGCATGTCCGTCTTCTCCGACGCCGTGGAGGCGGGGACCAACGGCTGGAGCGCCGCGGGGCTCTGGCACCAGGCGGGTGACCTTTACGCCGGCCCGACGCACAGCTGGGCGTACAACAACGGGTCGAACTACAACACCGGCGCCCGCAACTCCGGCGCGCTCGTCACGCCGTGGATCGATCTCACGACCGCCGAGAGCGCCACGCTCTCCTTCCAAAGCTGGTACGAGACGGAAGACACCGGCATCTCGTGGGACAAGAAGCTGGTCTATGCCTCGACCGACGGCACCAACTGGACGCAGGTGCTCCAGGTGTCCGGCCCGAACAAGCAGTGGACCATGCAGAGCTGCGACCTGAGCCCGTTTGTCGGCCGCCAGATCAAGATCAAGTTCTTCTTCGACAGCGTGGACGGCCTCTACAACAGCTACCGGGGCTGGTATCTGGACAACCTCAACGTCCGGATCGTGGCCAGCGGCGTCCTGCTGTTCGAGCCGTTCAACGGCGGGCTGGGCACGGGCTGGACGCGCGCCGCCGGCGCGGCGAACTGGACGGTGGAAGGCGGGGCGCTCCGCGCCTGGCGCATCGGCAACGACGACAACATCCTGGCCGCCGGCGACCCGGCCTGGACCAACTACGCCGTCGAGGCCAACATCCGCTACAACCGCCAGGGGCCGTACCTGAACAACGCGGAGCTCTACCTCCGCTACCAGAACCGCGACAACTTCGTGAAGGTCCTGATCCAGAACTTCTACGGGTTCTGGCGGCTGAAGTACATCGTGCGCGTGGACACCAACAACGTGACGCAGGGCTGGATCTACGAGTTCTCGAAGACGAACCAGCCCGCCGAGAACACGTGGTACAACCTCAAGGTGGATGCGCAGGGCACGAACTACACCGTGTACCTCGACGGAAAGAACGTCGGCTCCTTCGGCTCGCCCGCGAGCTTCCCGTACACGTCGGGGCGCATCGCCATCGGCACCACGGCCGGGCAGCTCGGCATCTGGGAGCCGCAGAAAGGCTACTTCTTCATCGACGACGACGAGTACAGCTACTGGTCGGCGGAGAACCCGGGCGGCGGCACGCTCGGCCACCCGCTGAACCTCGACTGGGGCTACCTGCGCACGTTCTACGGGACCGTGATCCTGCCGAGCACGTTCGTCATGAGCGACACCGAGGTGTCGAACGTGATCACGTGGGTCCACGGCGGCACCTACAACGTAATCGCCACGGACGGCGGCATCGCCCGCAAGAATGAGGCCGGCCAGGACGACCTCGGCCGGATCGAGAGCATCTTCGGCGTCGCGCCGGCGGTCACCACGATCTCGGGCCTGAACCGATTGACGGTCGGGACGAGCGACCACTACGTGGCGCTGGACTACGCGCCCGGCGCCCAGCTGACGGCGGCCGGTACGGGCACCGACTGGACGACCGTAACGAGCGCCACCGCGGTGGTCACGGCGGACAACGGGTCGAGCAGCATCCCGGCCGCGCTCTGCAACCTGACCGGGCCGGACGTCTGGTCGCCGTCCAAGGCCTTCTGCTTCAACTTCCCGGTGGACACGCAGGGCCAGCTGACCAACGCGTGCCGCCAGCTCGCGCGGCGGGCGTTCGAGTGGACGCGCGGCGAGGCGCACCGCGTGCTGGTCCAGCTGAAGTGCCAGACCCCGGCCGGGGGGAACTACGACTTCGTCGTAGCCCAGGGGATGGCCTGGGTCCTCGGCGGAACCGGGAGCACGAACGTGTTCTTCAGCCTGCCTACCGACGGGATCATGACCGGCACCAACCTGTACTGGGCGATCTTCAATTACCCGTGGGATGCCGGCTACCCGTGGGGCGCGCACGCCGGGTTCTACACGTCCATCAATGACGGGCCGGGCAAGTTCGTCAGCATCCCGGGCATCGGCCTCCAGATCATCGGGGTGGGCAACAAGGTGTTCGCCGGCCGGGAGTGGGACCTGTGGGTGGCCTGGAACGCGGGGAGCAGCAACTACATCGGCGAGTACGGGCTCAAGGACAGGGAAGGCCTCACCAGCGAGGACAACTTCAACGACGGCAACTACTCCGGCTGGACGATCGCGGCGAACCCGAACATCTCGTGGACCGTGAGCAACGGCGCCCTGCGCGCGACGGTCGTCAGCACGGGCGGCTACGCGTACATCACGCGCGACGGGCTCAACGTGACGGGGCGCAACGTGACGATCGAGTACACCACGCGCTTCATGAACGGCGCCACGAACGGCGGCATCGTGTACGCGGGCCGCGTGCTCTACGTGAATCCCCAACTCTGCGGCTGGAACGACACGAACGTGTACCTCTACTACACCAACCTGGTCTCGACCGGAGCCTGGCAGCACGTGCGGCTCAATGTCCGCGACGGCGACCCGTACCTCCGGAGCGACCTCTTCGTGAACGACCGCGTGGTGTTCATGGACGAGCCGATCGAGGTGACCAACTTGACCTCCGCGTCGGTCGGCTTCCTGAGCTCCTACTACCAGGGCTACACGGAGTGGGACAACTTCCGCGTCGCGGACGAGCAGTACGGCTTGGTGACCCAGGCGGTCACCGGCGTGTACATCCCGACCAACGCGTTCTGGCCGTTCGTGCCCGACTACGACCCGGGCAGCTGGGAGCACGAGGGCTCGACGCTCGGGGCGCAGTACGAGTGGTACTTCTACCTGCGCGGCGGCGACGCGCACTCGTACTCCAACACGGCGGTCTACTTCGCGCCGCGGCTGATGGTCGAGAACCCCGCGTTCCCGACCAATATGCACTCCGGCCAGACCGTGCAGGTCCCCGTGGAGTGGGAGAACCTCGACCAGGTGCCGGAGGCCTTGACCATCGGGCTCGAGGACCCGTACGTCGGCACGAGCTACGTGAGCCAGGTCTTCACCGTCACGAACAAGACCGGCACCGGCTGGTTCCCGGTGACGCTCCCCGGCGCCATGCCCTCCGGCAACAACTTCCTGTGGGTGTCGTACATGCATCCGACCGGATCCTTGAACCCGCTCCTGGAGCGCGTCGGCCTGGACGACACCTTCCGGTTCAACGCGCAGGGCTTGCCGGTCGGACCCGAAACGACCATCATCGTGACCCCGCCGCCGGGCGAGGAGTTCACGGCGTATTCCGACCTGGGCCTGCCGCTGGGCTGCAACTTGTGGATATGGGGCTCGGGCAGCGTCGACGGCAACTACACCGGCATCACGACACCCGAAGGGGTGAAATGCATCTACGCCACGACGGCCAGCTCCATTGGCTACGGCGTCTTCTACACGAATACGACGGTGGACCTCTCGGCGTACGCGGACGGGTTCCTGAAGTTCTGGCTCAAGAGCTCCACCACCGTCTATGTCGAGCTGGAAGGGCCGCAGGGCACCAAGAAGAATACGACCGTGCCGTCCACCACCAACCAGTGGAAGGAAATCTCAATCCCGATCACCACGTTCAGCAGCGTCGTCAACCTCTCGAAGATCATGGGCCTGGGCGCCTTCACCGTGTACGGGCTCAACACGTTCTACGTGGACCACATCCGCTGGGTCCGCGGCGTGTACCGCGTGTACCGCGACTTCGGCATCCCGGTGGGCTGCACGAACCTGACGTGGTCCGGCGGGGCGGCGACGTTCGAGCCGGCGTACCTGGGCGACACGCCGCCCGAAGGCAGCACCTGCTACCGGGCCTCCTCCGGGACGTGGTCGAAGTGGGGCGTCTTCAAGACCAACACGCTCGACATGGCGGCCTACTCCAACGGCTTCCTCCGGTTCTGGCTCAAGAGCACCAACGCGCTCAAGGTCCAGCTGGAAGGGCCGCAGGGCACCTCGCGGACCAACTCGGTGGCGTCCACGGCCGGTGTCTGGCAGGAGTTCCAGCTGCCGATCACGAACTTCGGCGGCGTCAACCTTTCGCAAGTGTACGGCCTGTTCTCGATCAGCTCGACGACCGGCGCCACGTACCTGGTGGATGATGTCAGCTGGACGCGCTCCACGAACGTCACGCCCGGAATCGAAAGCAAGATGTTCTACTCGGACGAGGGCATCCCGCAGGGCAGCGACATTTACGTGTGGAAGGACGTCGCGTACTTCAGCCACGTGAGCCCGGCGACCAACGACGGGGGGTTCGAGCAGAGCACCGCGAACGGCACGTTCCCGAACGCCGGGTTCTGGAAGCCGGCCACGGCCGGCGGCAGCGCCACGGCGCAGTGCACGACGGCCGCACTCTACACCGGCGCCGCCGGCCTCAGGAACAAGACCGGGACCGAAACCGGGTCGGTCTGGTGCGCGCCGTACCAGGAGCACCCGGCCGTCGGCGAGGACGTCTTCCAGGCCGAGGCCTGGGTCCGCCAGCCCTCCGGCCAGGGGTGGGTCTCCGGCTCCGAAGCGTTCGTGCGCATGAGCTTCTACGACGGGTGGGACACGCTGCTGTCGAGCGTGACGTCGGCCGTGCGCGTCACAACCGCTGCGCAGGGCTGGACCCAGTGCTCGATCCCGGACACCACGGCGACGGTCAACTCGGCCTACGTCCGGCTCGAGCTGGTCGTCCAGAAGCCCGGCTCCGCCGGTGTGAGCGTGGCCGACTTCGACGACGTGGTTCTCAAGCAGGGGAACAGCTTCAACGGCCAGTACCCTGGCGACCCGAGTCCGCCCGAGGGCGCGCGCTGCTTCAGGTCGTACTGCGTCAACTGGTCAGGGTGGGGGGTCTTCTACACGAACAACACAACGGTTGACCTGTCGGACTACGGGAACGGGTACCTGAAGTTCTTCCTCAAGTCTTCCGGGTACACCAAGGTGGAGATCCAGAGCGTCGCCGGCGGCGTCACGAACACGGCCATCGGGGCGTGGTACAACCCGACAACCAACAGTCTCGGCGCGGCCGAGTGGCAGCACAAGGTGATCCCCATCACCAACTTTGCCGGCGTGGCCCTGTCGAACATCAGAAGCCCGTTCATGGGGACGGACCCGACCATCGACCATGCCTTCTACATTGACTACGTGCGATGGGAGAAGGGACCATGAAGAAACTCCTTTCCATAGCCATGCTGGTGCTCCTCTCGCGAGGGGTGTGCCCGGCCACGTCGGACGCGCTGATCAGCGTCGCGGACAGCCCGGACCCGGTGAGGGTTGGCAAGAACCTGACCTATGCCATCGCCGTCACGAACGTCGGCCCCGACACGGTGACGAACGCGGTCGTCACGGACGTCATGCCGGCCGCGGCGAACTTCGTGTCGTGCTCGCTCAGCCAGGGGACGTACAGCCAGGTGGCCGATATCGTGACCTGCAACCTCGGCAACCTGTCCAAGGGGGCCACGGCCGCCGTCACCATCGTCGTCTCGCCGACCCTCGACGGGACCATCACGAACGACGTCAGCATCACGGGCGACACGCAAACGGGCAACGACCGCACCGCGACGACGACCACGGTGCTCCAGGTCAACCACGCGCCGGTGATCACGTTCAACCCGCCGGGCCCCTTTGTCCTGCCCGTCGGGGCCACGACGAGTTTCGTCGTGGAGGTGACGGACAACAACCGCGACCCGGTGCTCCTCACCAACCCCACCAAGCCCTCGGGCTCCACGTTCGACGGCACGAACTTCACGTGGACGGCGCCGGCCAGCGCCACGAACACGACCAACCTCGTGGTCTTCGTCGCCAACGACCAGCAGGGCGAGACCAACAGCATCACGACGAACACCACGACCATCATGGTCCCCTTCGACTGGGACACGGACGGCATGGGCGACGGCTGGGAGTGGACCAAGCTAGGGTCGCTGACCAACACGCCGACGGGCGACTACGACGGCGACGGCGCGAACAACTACTTCGAGTATGTTTCCGGCACGGAGCCGGCCAGCTCGACCTCGGTCTTCCGCGTGCGGAGCGTGGTGACGCCGCAGGGCCAGTCGAACCACCAGGTCACGGTCTGGACCGTGCCGAACCGGAAGTACACCATGTACTTCACCGATCAGAGGCTCTCGAACAACGCGCCGTGGTCCGCGTTCGCCAACACGAACTACGGCGTGTGGATCGAAACCGCGCTGAACCCGACGAACCACGTCTTCCTGGACAACGAGAGCGTTAACACCACGGGCGGTCCGCCGCCCAACGGCGGCCGCGTGTACCGGGTGAAGGTGGGGATGCGCTGACCCACCCCGCCTCCGGCACCCCTCCAGAGGAGGGGACGGAATCGGGGGGTCCCCTCCACCGGAGGGGACGGGAGGGGTGGGTTCCTTACGGCCCTTTCTTTCACCAGCACGAAGAAAGATCCGGAAAAAGCCTTCGGTCAAACCTTCCTAAGGATGTGAGGCGCCGGATCATTCCATATGCTCCATTCCTCGTAGAACGCGCGCGCGAACTTCGCGCCCACATGACCCTCGCGGAAGTTCTTCTCTGGAAGGAGATCAAGGGCCGGAAGCTGTGCGGATACGATTTCGACCGGCAGCGGCCGATTGGCGGATTCATTGTGGATTTCTACTGCAAGGATCTGCAGCTGGCCATCGAGGTGGACGGATGGAGCCACAACCTGAAGGAAGAGCAGGACCTGGATCGGCAACAGGCACTCGAGTCGCTGGGTGTCCGTGTTCTTCGCTTCTGGGATTGTGAAGTGAAGGAGGATCGTCAGGCGGTACTCCAACGGATCAGGGACTGGATTGAGGAACGGCAGAGAACCCACCCCGGCCTGCGGCCATCCGGCTTCGCTCTACGAGCTTCGCCGAGACAAGCCCCTCCGGAGGAGGGGATGAGGAAACGGGTGTCCCCTCCAACGGAGGGGACGGGAGGGGTGGGTTAGAACCCGTCCATCAGGATGAACGCGCGGAGGCCGGGGACCTGGATCGTCATCTGTTGCGGGCCTTCGGCGACGGGCGTGTCCGGGAGGCCGGCCGGATCGATCCGCTCGCCGTCGCCAATCAAACGCCAGCGGCCGGCGGGCAGGGGAACGGTGAAGGTAAACGTCGTTCCGCTCGCGTTCAGCAGGACGACGAAGCCGCTGCCGTCGTGGATGCGCGGCGCGTTCACGATGTAGGCCAGCGTCTGGGCATCGGGCGGCAGGATCCATTGGTAATAGCTTGCCGGCGGACGCTTCGCCACACGGAACGCTGCGCCCTGCGGGCTCCGGCGGAGCTGGATCAGGCCCTTGTAGTACGCCAGGGCCTCGGCCGCCTTCGGCCGTTCGCGGTCCGTCCAGCGGATGGCGTTCACCTCGTCGCCCTTGTTGTACGTGTTCCCCAATCCCCACTTGCTCCGGATGAACTCCTGCCCCTCCGAGATCATCGGGATGCCCAGCGACGTGAACAGCACCGTCGCGGCCAGCCGGTTCACGGCCACGTCCATGTCCTGGAGGCTCCGCCCGTCGCGGTCCGGCCGCGTGCAGAGCTCGTCCGCCAGGGCCATGTCGTCGTGGCTCTCGAGGTAGTTGACCGGCTGCAGCGGGTCGGATGCCCACGTGTCCACGGACCCGAAGATGTTCTTCTGCAGCCACTCCCGGTTGCGTCGGCCCATGACGAAGTCCTTCGCCGCGTAGCGGAAGTCGTTGTTCCACGCGGACCACCCGGTGCCCTTGAGCTGGTGCTTGTTCTCGCCCCGGAAACTCCACGGCTCGGAGACCAGGATCACGTTCGTGTTCACCGCGCGCGCCGCGTCGCGGAGCGCGAGCATCGTGTCCATGTCGATCAGCTCCGCCAGGTCGAAGCGGAACCCGTCCACGTGGAACTCCTTCATCCAGTACACGATGTTGTCCACGATCAGCCGGCGCGCCATCGGGGACTCGGTCTTGAAATCGTTCCCGCACCCGCTGAAATTGCTGTACGAGAAATCCGGGTTCAGCCGGAAGAAGTACTTCTTGTCCATCAGGTGGAAGATGTTCGGCGACCCGACGTGGTTGAAGACCACGTCGAGGATTACGCCGAAGCCCATCCGGTGGAGCTCGTTCACAAGTCGTTTGAATTCAAAGTATTGCGAGCCCTTCAGGGGGCGCTTGGCGTAGGACGCCTCGGGCGCGAAATAGAACACCGGCGCGTAGCCCCAGTTGTACTCGTCCTCGCCGTTCGAGAACTCCGCCATCGGCATGATCTCGAGGGTCGTGACGCCGAGGTCCTTGAGGTAGCCGAGGCCCGTGCCCGCGGCTTCCGTGGCGATCAGGCCCTCGTACTTGCCGGCATCCTCCGGCGGCACGCCGGCAGACGGATGGACCGTCAGGTCCCGGATGTGCATCTCGTAGATGACCGCATCCTGGGGTGCGACCGCCACGTACGAATCGTCCGACCAACCGCCGAACCACGCGTTGGTTTCGTCGGGGTCCACCACGATGGTGTTGTTCTGGGAGTGGGCGGCGGCCCGCGCGTACGGATCTCCGATCTGCGCGAGGGGTTCAAAGCCCTCGCCGTTTCCCGCCGGGCCGTCCACGTTGAACGAGTAGTACTTCCCGACGTCCAGCCCCAGGAGCGAGATCTCCCAGACGCCGTCCTGCTCGTCCTTCCACAGCGGGTAGCGCTCGACCGGCTCCACGCGGCGGAACTCGGGCTGGCGGACCTCGTACTGCGGCGTGTCGAAGAGGCAGAGGTGGACGCTCCGCGCGCGCGGGGCGAAAAGCCGGTACGTCGTGCAGCGGTGCTCCCGGTCGAGGATCGCGCCCAGCTGCTTGGCGGACTTCAGGTCCTCCATGATCTCGCCGGGCGTGACCGTGGACCAGATCGGGCGATCCGCAACACCTTCCAGCACAATGACATACGACTGTGACAGGACCAGGGGGTTCTCGGTGACGACCTTCAGGCTGGTCCCGCCGCCGGACTGCGGGTCGATCTTCAGGTTGACGTTGCCCTTGCCGTCCGCCGTGGCATTGAGCGCACCCGGAGGAGGCGGCAGCCATCGGTTCCCATTGATCACGAACTTGAAGAGAAGGTCCTTCTCGTCGGCCGGCTGGCGGAGCCCCGCCAGCTGGGTAGTCAGCTCCCAAATGCCGTCGTTGTTGTCGTCCTTGAGGAGCCAGCGCCCGTTGCCCCCGCTGGAGTCCCAGCCGTTGAAGTTGCCCGCGGCGACGACGCGGTCCGCCGCCGGTTCGAGGTTCAGGCCGTAGGTCTTCTCATCGAACACGACCGTGAACAGCCCGCCCGCAACGCTTCGCGTAGCGATGCGGGCGGGCCCGCCCGCGATGAAGCAGCCCTGCAGGGCGCCGGCCTCCAGGCCCGAGGAGAAGCGCAATTCCTTGATCGGCGTCTCCGGCACGAGGCGGGCCTTCAGCGGCGCATTCGCGGACACGCCGCGCCGCAACCAGACGACGATCTCGTTCGGCGCCTCGATGGCCGCGCTGAAGATGAGGTCCGATGGCCGCTCCAGCTCGCCCTCACCGTTGATGTAGATCGGGCGGTTCGGGCCGGCCTCCCAGTCGTTGTTGGGCAGGAACTTGAACTCGTGCTGGCCGAACGCGGCGCCGAAGACGCGGGCGTCGAGGACCCAGACCCCGTTCGACTTATCCATCGGGTACCGGCCGGCCCAGCCGTCCCAGGATCCGGCTGCCATCACGCTGGTCGCCGCGGGGTTCTGGTACCTGAGCCAGGGCGTGGCCTGCTCGCCGGGCACGGCGCGGAGATCCGGGGTGAGGGGTGGTGGCTCAGCAAAAACGAGGCAGGATGAGAAGACGAGAAAGCCGAGCACCAGCAAGTGTTTCGGTCTGAGCATTCGCGGACTCCGATCCGACACGCCGCATCCAAACACACGCCCGCCCGAAGATCAAGCGGTTCGGGCCGGCGTCGTCGCTCCTTCCAAAGGTACCCGCCGGCGTTGTATTGTAGAGGTGTTCTTCCAATGAAGGATGTCTTATGAGCGGGCGCAGGTTCCTCATCGGCGCGGCCCTCGCGTGCCTCGCGTGGCGGGCCCTTCCTCTGCCCGCGGCCGCCGGCACCACCTACTACGTGAGGGTGGACAACCCGATCCCGTCGCCGCCCTACACGATGTGGACGATCGCGGCCACGAACATCCAGCAGGCGCTGGCGTTCGCGGCCAACGGCGACCTGGTGCTGGTGAGCAACGGGACGTACCGCATCACGACCGAGCTCCAGCTCTTCAGCGCCGTCACGGTGCAGAGCGTCAACGGCGCTGCCCACACCATCGTGGATGCCGGCGGCACCGACCGCTGCTTCTACGTCTATCATTCGAACGCGGTGGTGGATGGGTTTACCCTCAGGAACGGAAACGCCGACTACGCCGCCCTCTCTTTCGGCTTCGGGGGCGGGGTTTACTGCTGGCCGGGCAGCGTGGTCCGGAACTGCATCATCCAGAGCAACCAGGCCAAGTTCTTCGGGTCCCCGGCCTTCGGGGGCGGGGCCTACCTGTACCACGGCGGGACCCTTCAGAACTGCCTGGTCGTTGACAACTGGGCGGGTCAGGGCGGGGGAGTCTTCTTCGAGAGCGGCGGGACGATCCAGCACTGCACGGTCAGCAGCAACACCGCCGCCCAGGGCGGGGGCATCTACTGCAACAACGCCGCCACCTCGCGCAACTCGATCATCTACCACAATTCGGGGGGCGCGGATTCCAACTACTTCAACACCGGCCCGGACTGGGTCTACGCCTACTCCTGCATGGCCCCCTTGATCATCGCGCCGGGCAACATTGCCAGCAACCCGGCGTTCGTGAACACGGCCAGCGGGAACTTCCACCTGGCCCAGGGATCGCCGTGCATCGATACGGCGTGGTCCGTGGTCGGTCTGCCGGAGGACTTGGACGGCGTGCCGCGCCCACTCGACGGCGACGCCGACGGCTCCACGAACTACGACATGGGCTGCTTCGAATTCGCCGGCACGAACACGGACGCGGACGCCGACGGCCTGACGGACGGGGCGGAGGTGAACGTGTACGGCACGAACCCCAAGAACCCGGACTGCGACGGCGACACCCAGCGCGACGGCGATGAGACGTGGGCCGGGACGGATCCGCTGGCCGCGTCGTCCTACTTCCGCGTCGCCTCGGCGGCCCTGTCCACCAACACCGGCCTGCTGGTCCGCTGGCCCAGCATCAGCAACCGACAGTACACCGTGCTGCGCTCCACCAACCTGGTTTGGGGCACCAACTTCTACGCACTGGCGAACAACGTCACCAGCAGCCCGCCCGAGAACACCTACACGGACGTGGTCGGCGCCGCGTACCGCTTCTACCGCGTGGGCGTGCAGCGGTAGCGCCGGATTCTTCCAAACATTGGAAGTTTATTGGGCCGTTTTTCCAAGGATTGGAAGAACGCGGCTTTGCATGCTTTCTTCGGCCGGGCGGGGGGGGTACGATGGAAATGGGGAATGGGAGCGCGGATGCACACACGGGCTGTCAGGTGGTCGTTGGGTCTGCTGTTCTTGCCGCTCTTCCTGGGCCTTGCCTCTGCCGACACTCATTACGTTGACCTCGCCTCCACGAACCCCGTTCCGCCGTACACCAACTGGGTGACGGCTGCGACGAACATCCAGCAGGCGATCAACGCGGCGACGGAGGGAGAGAGCGTCGTGGTCACCGACGGGTACTATCGGGTTTTCACCCAGGTCGTAGTCACGAACGGCGCAACCGTTCGGAGCGCCTGGGGCGCGGCGCACACGACCGTGGACGGAAGTTGGTCGAATCGCTGCTTCTACCTGAACCATTCGAATGCGCTGATCGACGGCTTCACCGTCACGCACGGACGCAACACCAGCGGAGGAGGCGGCGTTTTCGCCGATCACGGGTCGGCAGTTCGGAATTGCCTGATCGTCAGCAACTCAGCCAATGGCGAGAATTGGGCCTACTATGGCGATCACGGCGATCCGGGGTACGGCGGCGGGGTCTACTGCGATCATGGCAGTTTCGTGGAGCGCTGTGACGTGGCGGGCAACACCGCCAACGGAGGGTACGGCGGGGGGGACCCGATGTGGGCCACACCTGGAGGAAACGGCGGGGACGGCCACGGGGGCGGGGTGTTCGCCGACAATTCGAGCGTTGTGAGGCTCTGCACGATCAGGGGCAACAGCGGGAATGGCGGCGCCGCAGGCTACGCCAGCACGTCGAGTAAGCTTGACGGTGGCAGCGGGTTCGGCGGCGGAGTCTATCTGTCCAACGGAAGCCGCCTAGAGACCTGTGCTGTCTCCAACAACACGGCGTACGGGCAGAACGCCGACGGACCGGGCGGGGGCGCGACGGGCACGGGGAGTGGCGGCGATGGGCTCGGCGGCGGAGTCTATGCCTGCAACACGTCCGCCGTCACGAGTTGCTCGGTCGTCAGCAACTCGACCATGGCTGGAGGGGCAACTGGACCAGGAACCCCGCCATGGGGTGATTGCTGCGGGGGCGGAGTCTACGCGGTCAACCAGTGCAGCGTGAGGGATTGCAGCATAAGAGGAAACGGTGCGCTCAGGCGGTTCGCATTCTCCGTCGCGTTTTCGGGCACGGGCGGCGGCTTGGGTCTCGCCGGCGCGAGCCGCGCGGTCAACTGCCTGGTGGTCGACGACCTCAACGGAGGAGTCCATTGCGAGAACAGTGTGCTGCAGAACTCGACGGTGGCCAGCAACACGTGCGAGCCTCCCCCGTCCGTCGCGGGCGTTGAAGCCTACAGCAACAGCGCCGTTGTGAACGTGATCAGCTACTTCAACCAGTGCTTCAATTGGGCTGGTTCTGGCTTTTCGTATAGCTGCACATCCACCGATCCCGGCGGCACCGGTAACATCACGAATGATCCACAGTTCGTGAACGCCGCGGCGGGCAACTACCACCTGCTGACCAACTCGCCCTGCATCGACACCGGCACGAACCTGGCGGCCTTCGGGATCACGAACGACCTCGAGGGGACGGAGCGGCCGCTCGACGGCAACAACAGCGGCACGGCAGAGTTCGACATGGGCTGCTACGAACATGGGAATCCGTGGGCGGATGCCGATTCCGACGGGCTCAGCGATTACGATGAGCGGGCGAAGTACGGCACGGACTGGACGAACCCGGATACCGACGGCGATACACAAGGCGACGGGGATGAAGTGTGGGCGGGAACGGACCCGGTGCTCGGGTCATCGTTCTTCCGGGTGAAGTGGACCGGGCGAAGCACGAACCGAGACGTGCTGGTCCGGTGGCTCAGCGTGACGAATCGGTGGTATGCCGTCGGCCGCGGAAGCAACCTGGTGCCTGTTGCCGAGTTTTGGCCGCTAGCCACCAACATTCCGGCCACTCCGCCGGAGAACACGTACACCGATCCCGCAGCCCCGGCCCTCTACCGCTTCTACCGCGTCGGCGTGGAGCGGTAGGACCCGATTTTCCAAGGCTTGGAAAATCGGCGGGGAAAACTTCCAACGTTTGGAAAAAAACGGGGCCGGGCGGGCTTGGTGGCGCGCGATGCCCTCATCGCGCGGATCGCGTTGGGGGCAACGCGATCCACCGCTTCCGGCGCGCCCTTGCAGCTATTCGCGCCAGCTATCGCCCCACCTCGATCGGGACGATCAGGACGTCCCGGTCCCGGTCCTTGGCGACCGCCAAGGTCTGGCCGCGCCGGTCTGAAACGTTGCTGAAGCCGCCGTAGGTGCGCCCCGCCCACGGGCCGTGCGTGACTTCCCCCACGGAGTCCGTGCCGACCACCGGCGCGCCGATGACCTCGGCTGCGTGCCGGACGACGTTGACCAGATTCTGGCCGTGGCCGGGCCAATCGTTCTCCGCTCCGACCCAGCCGTACGGAACCAGGACGAGGCCCGGTTTCAAATCCGCCATCTTTCTCAGGAAGTCGTCAATGAACGTGTCGGCACAGATCAGGAGGCCGATTCTGCCGAGCTTCGTGTCCACGGCCCGGATGTCGTGCCCCGACGTGTAGGGCGGCTCGATCAGGTGGTCGTTGTCGAGGTTGTGCATCTTGTGGTGCTTGAGCAGGAGCTTGCCCTCGTCGCTGATGAGCACGGCGGTGTCGTACAGGTTGGTCCCGTCCTTCTCGTCCAATCCGGCGCACACATGCATCCGGTATTTCTTTGCCAGCTCGCACAGGCGATCCGAGTCCGGGCCGGGGATCGGGTACGCGCGCCGGTGGGCGTCGGGATTGACCCATCCCAGCACGGCGCATTCGGGAAAGCACGCGAGGTCGGCGCCTTTCTGCCTGGCCTCGGCCAGGGCGTTCTCCATCCGGACGAAATTGCCGGCGCGGTCGCCGTCAACGCAGAAGATCTGGCAGAGGGCGACCCTGATCGTCGTCGTCTGCGCCGCGGCGTGTCCTGCCGTCAGCAGGGCGATGCCCGCGGCGGCCGCGAAGAGCGCGAACCTTCGAACGATCTTCATGCGCATACGGTGCCTCTCTACCCACCCCGCCCTTCCGCCTTCGCCAAGGCTACGGCGGACAAGTCGGGCACCCCTCCGAGGGAGGGGACCGGCACATCGGCGTCCGCTCCCCGGAGGGGACGGGAGGGGTGGGTCACCCCTGCGTCCACTTCAGGTCCACCTCAAGGAAATCGCGCCGGCGGCGGGCGATTTCGTCAGGATATTGTCAAGCTAGATGAAACAGTATTGTCAAGGCTGTGCCGGATCATCGCCTGGAGCGGCGGGCGGACGTTGACCGCGCGGAGGGCGATCCCCGGATGGGCGCGCCGGAAGACGCGGAAGATCTCGTCCGCAAACCCCTGGCCCAGTCGCTGCACGCCCTCGAAATCGAGCTCGATCTCCTTGAACCGGTCCAGCCCGGCCAGGAGCCTCCGGGCTTCCGAGCGCGATACGTAGTCGTTCCCGAGAAGGCGAACCAGGACGCGCGTCTTCTCGAAGCGGAAGTCGAATTCCTCCGGCGCGAACTTCGCGAAGACGTCTCCCAGGCGCCGCCTTGCGTGTCGCGCCACGAAGAAGCGGACCTCGGTGCCCTTGAGAAGACGCGCCTCCTCGACGACGACGTCGGGGTGCAGGTTGTCAATCTCCAGCCGGAGGCGGTGGGAGCGAAACAGGATGCGATCCACCGCCTTGGAGGTGAAGAAGATGCCCTCGCCGCTGTGCCTCTCCGGTGCCGTGGTCCGCTTGCCCTTCAGGATCTCGAACAGCGCTGCGCTCTCATCCTGGAGCATGAACTTCGCGGCCATGGACTGGAATACGCCGATTCCATAGTCGCGGATCACGAAGGAGCAGGCGTAGGGGTCGAGTCGGGCCTCGACCAGGCCCTTCGGCGACCGCGAATGCTCGATGGCGTTGTTGAGCAGCTCCGAAAAGGCGTACTGGGCAATCTCCTGCGCGCGCTCCCCCGTCCGGCGCGCCAGCCCCAGGGCCGTGCTGATCTCGTCGAACACGCGGTCCTCTTCCAGGCCGTGAAGATCGAGAAGCCGCCTGACCGTGCGGACGGCGCTTCCTTGCTCCCTTCGGCCGGCGATCCGGTATCGGGCGCCGCGCGTCACCCCCTCCTTGACGATCAGCCCGTGTCCGGACAGCGCTTTCAGGTGTTCGTGGACGGCCTGGCGCGACACGCCAAGCGCCCGGGCCAGCCCGGACCCGCTGGCGGGGCCCCGGCGGAGGCGGGCGAGAATCGATTGGCTGGCCTTCATGTCGCCACAATACTTATTGTCAGGTAATTGTCAAGTACGACGTGGAAGTATTGTCAAGTTCCCGTGATCAGCCCCAAAGAGGGAGGACGCGGGGACCGGAGGCTCTCCGCATGGGCATCTTGCCTGCCTCGCCGACTTGTCCGCCGAAGCCGTCGGCGACGGCGGAAGCCCGGAGGGCGAAGGCGCTGGCGCGTCCACTTCGGGCAGACCTTGAGGAAGTTGCAGTTGCGGCAGGCGCGCTGGAGGTCGTTGTGGCCGGCCGCGAAAGAACCGCGGAGGTTACCGAGAGAGGTGAAGGGCCGATGAATGCGTCCACAACCAAGAGGCGGCCAGCCCGATCCGCGTCAGGCGTTGGGCCGTGTGAGGTTGGGCCCCGTGGAATCGCGGATCACCAAGTTGACGTCCAGAGGCGTCTGACGCGGTCCGGCGTCTTTGCGCTGGATCAAGCCGATGAGCTTGCGCACGGCAAGCTGTCCCATGAGTCTCTTGTCGACACGCATCGTGGTCAGCGGCGGCCACGTGTCGGTGGCACAGCGCGAGTCGTCGAACCCCATGATGCTGACGTCCTGAGGAATGCGCAGCCCCTTGTGATGGATGGCCGCGACGGCGGTGACCGCGAGGACATCGTTGGCCGCGAAGACCGCGGTGGGCGGCGAAGGGAGAGCGAGCAGCTCACGCATGCCCTCGTAGCCCGCATCCTTCCCGTGGGTCCGAACCAGGGAAGGATCGCGATCGCATCGGTGGGCCTGCAAGGCCGCCTTGTAACCGGCCAATCGTTCGCGATAGCTCGGGCTCTTCAGCCATCCGCTGACGAACCCGATTCGTCGGTGGCCCAGTGAAATGAGGTATTCGACAGCCGACCGCGCGCCGCTCGTATTGGCCACGGTGACCGCCGGGAGGTCCGCGCCGGGCACGGAGTGATCCACGAGCACGACGGGATATCGCGCCTCGGAAACGGCCGTGATGAGCGCGTCGTTCTGGTCGCCGACGAAGAGGAAGCCGTCGGCCCGGTGTCCGCGTATTTCCTTCGGCAGCGAATCTCCCGGCCGGAACTTCGCCGACGCGAGGGAGTGGAAGGCCAGGGTGAACCCGCGGGCGTTGGACTCGGACGCGATGCCCGCGAGGACGCCGGAGTAGAAGGGGTTCTCGAAGAACCAGCTGGTCTCGTCGCAGAAGACGAGGGCGAGGGTTTCCGTCTTGCCTGTGGCGAGACTTCGCGCCTGCGCGTTGGGGAAGAAGCCGAGGGTCTTGGCTCCGGCGACGATTCTGTCGCGCAGTTCCGAACTGACGCCGGGCTTGCCTCGCAGGGCGCGGGAAGCGGTTGCCTTGTCTACGCCGAACTCCGCGGCGAGATCCTTGATGGTCACCTTCATACGGAAGCCTCCAGTTGCATCAACCGGTTGAGTCCTATGAGGTTGTTGCGCGCAACAGCTGTTACGGAACTCATTGGTCTACAGCCTATTGTAACTCATACCCCTTTTTGTGGTTGACGGAAAGCACTTTTTTTGCTCTACTGCGCGCAACCGGTTGATCTCCTATGTTGTCAGTGTTTTTCTTTGTGCGCGTGACTCAACCGGTTGAGCACACTGCTTGGAAGTCCGAAGTCGTTTGTTCAAGGAGGATGCCCATGAAGACGAGCGCCTCGTGCGCCGCCCAGAACCTGAATCTCCACCTCAAGCAACGGAAACGGCCGCCCGCAGTTGGGCGGCTTCTTGCACTCTCGGTCTGGCTCCTCGCCGTCGGGGCGCTCGCCCAGACGAGCTCGTGGTACAACGTGACGACGAACTACACCGACTACTACGTCGGCGAAACCAACGGACAAAGGACGTGGCACAACTGGTACACGTCGTGCATTAACGTCGCGCAGGGGGAGTACATCGGCTACAACAGTGGAAGCTACGGAAGTCTGCTGCTCTCCCGCTCGACGAATCAGGTCGGCTGGTTTGTCATGATCGGCTACATCGGCGGCAGCACGGGCGACATGACCCTGAGCGCGGGGAGCCTGCTGGTCATCTCGAACACGGGCGGAGACGGGATGTCTGTCGGCAACATGGGCCGGGGCACGTTGCTGGCGACCGGCGCGACGCTGAACATCGGGGGCCGCCAGTACGTGGGGCAGTCGGAGGGCAGTGCGGGCCAGCTCAGCTTGGCTGCGTCGACGGAGACGATCAGCGATCCGATCTACGTGGGCTACTACGCGGGAAGCACAGGCACCATCACGCTGACCTCGGGCAGTCTGCTGGAGACCACCAACTACTCCAGCCTCAGCATCGGCTCCGCCGGGCGCGGCTTGGTTATCGTCTCGAACTCCATGGTGCGCCTGGGCGGTGGGGTGGTGGCCGGCGGCGGGAGCAACAGCTACGGGCGGATGGACTTTTACGCCTCGACGGGCATCCTGAGCAGCGCATTTCAGATTGGGGCGTCCGGGGCCGGCACGGGCATGGTGACGGTGGCCGGGAACAGCTTACTGAGCATAACGGGCGCGGCGGTGTACGTCGGCAACTCGGCGGGACGCGGCTTCCTGGTGGTCACCAACTCGGCGCTCGTGTGCATGGATGTCGAGGTGGGCTTCAACAGCCGCAGCCACGGGCAGGTGAGCCTGTACGCCTCGACCGGCACGGTGCAGTCGGGCGGATACATCGGGTACGGCGGGGGCGGTACGGCGGTGATCGTTCTGGCGCAGGGCAGCCGGCTGGAGGGGCCGGGCACCTATTACATCGGGAAGGACGGGGGCCAGGGGAATGTGTTCGTCTCCAATTCGCTGTTCAACACGGGCGGCAAGATTTTCGTGTCCTACGGCGTTAGCAGTTCCGGGCGGCTCGACCTCAACGCGGGGACCAACATCATCGGCGCGGAGCTGAACGTCGCCGCGGGCGGCACGGGCGTTGTCAACCTGGCGAACGGGAGCCGGCTGGAGACCACCAACAGCGGTTGGTACACGTACATTGGAAACTCCGGGCAGGGCACCGTGTGGATCTCGAATTCAGCTTTGATCAGCGCGGGGGTGACGTATGTCGGCAACAGCTCGAACGGTGTGGGCACCATCCGTCTGAACGCCGGCACCAACCTCGTTCGGAGCACCCTCATGATGGGGAACAGCGCGGCCAGCACGGGAATCTACAACCTGGCGGCGGGCAGCACGCTGATCGTGACCGGGGGCGTGAACTACCTGGGCTACTACGGCTACGGGAGCATCTCGGCGTCGAATTCCCAGGTCTTCGCCTACGGGGGACAGTACATGGCGCAGGCGGCCGGGTCGTACGGAGAGGTCCAACTCTCCGCCAGCACATCCACGGTGGGCGGGGCGCTCTACATGGGCAGTGCCGCCGGCAGTACGGCGAAATACATCCTTTCGAACAGCTGCCTGCGCCTGATCAACGGCGCCCAGGCCCTCATCGGCTACGGCGGTGACGGCACGATCACGGCGTTGAACTCGGTCGTGGAATTCGCCGGCGCGCAGTACATCGGCTATACCTCGCAGGGCAAACTGCTCCTGAACGGGTCGACGGCCACGTACGGCAACTCGTCGGTCGTGGGCTATTCGGCCGGCTGCACGGGGATCGTGAACGTGGCCGCGGGCGGGCAGTGGGTGCAGACCAACGGCAGCACGACCTATATAGGATACAACGGCGGCGGCGGAGCCGGGCTGGTGGATGCGCAGGGCGCGGGCACGTACGTGAAGGTCGGCGCCCTGAACGTGGGTTCGCTGGGCCGGCTGACGGTGCGCGACGGCGCAACGTTCAGCGCGGGCCTGATCGCCACGAATGCCGGGCAGGTGACGTTCAGCAACAACGTTTCGGCCACGTTCTCCAACGGCGTGGCGATGGGGAACGGCGCCGGGTTCTTTGCGCCGAGCGGCACCGTGACGGTCGTGAACGGCAACTACGCGTGCCAGATCACCAACCCGGCGAACTACGGCGCCAACACCATGACCTTGCGGTTCACCGGCTCCGGCGTCCACACGATGCTGGTGGCCGGGGCGAACCTGGGCCAGTCGCTGGCCGGCTACAGCAACAGCTTCGCGCTCGGCCGGCTCTACCTCGGGTCGCCCGCCCTGCTGACGGTCGAGGGGGCGCCGGGCGTGGGGTCGCCCGCGCTCTACGTGACCTGGCTCGACCTCGACGGGAGCGCGGGCCGCGTGACGAACCTCTCCTCGGCCCTGAACGTCTACTACCGGTCCGACCACCCCTCCAACAGCTACCTGCAGAGCCAGACGTACAACCTGAGCGGCGGAGGCCAGCTCCTGCCCGTGCCGGCGTCTTCGCAGGCGGCGGCACCGACGTACAACCCGAACGGCGGGACGTTTACGAACTCGGTGAGCGTGACGCTGAGTTCGACGACCCCCGGTTCGACCATCTACTACGCGACGAACGGGACGGCGCCGACGACGAACTCGCCGTCCATTCCGAGCGGCAATTCGATCGCACTGGTCCAGCCCTACAGCAACAACGTGAGGGCGTTTGCACGGGCGGCGGGCTACACGGACAGCGCGATTTCGACGAGCGCATTGTTCAGGGTGGTCGCGTATCCGCCGGCGGCGGCACCGACGTACAACCCGAACGGCGGGACGTTTACGAACTCGGTCAGCGTGACGCTGAGTTCGACGACTCCCGGCTCGACGATCTACTACTCGACCAACGGGACGGCGCCGACGACGAATTCGCCGTCGGTGCCCAGCGGGAACAGCGTCGGGCTGTTCCAGCCGTACAGCAACAACGTGAGGGCCTTTGCGCGCGCGGCGGGCTACACGGACAGCGCGATCTCGACGAGCACGCTGTTCAGGGTGGTGGCGTCTTCGCAGGCGGCGGCGCCGACGTACAATCCGAACGGCGGGACGTTTACGAACTCGGTGAGCGTGGCCTTGAGCTCGACGACCCCCGGTTCGACCATCTACTACGCGACGAACGGGACGGCGCCGACGACGAATTCGCCGTCGGTCCCGAGCGGGAACAGCATCGGGCTGTTCCAGCCGTACAGCAACAACGTGCGGGCCTTCGCGCGGGCGGCGGGCTACGCAGACAGCGCGATCTCGACGAGCGCGCTGTTCAGGGTGGTGGCGTTTTCGTATCCCGCCCCGACGGGCACCTGGGAGGTCGTCCGTTACGGCAACGAGCAGTACGGCTTCGAGCCGAACAAGGAAGGGTGGGGCACCTGGGGCGGGGTGACGAACACCTCGCACAGCACCAACTGGGCGGACACGGGATACCGCTCGCTGAAGATCGACTGCAATCTCACGGCGGGCCAGGACACGGGCGAATCGTCGGTGGACATGCGCTACTATCCGCCGCTGTCGCGGACGCCGATCCCGGTTGACCTCAACAGCGCGACGGTCACGGTGCGCGTCCTGTGCCCGGCGGGGTCGAGCGGCACCAACTCCCAGCTCTGGGCTCACCACCAGCTCAAGCTGTTCGCCAAGGACGAGAACTGGAACTCGATCTACGCGACGAACTACCTCTCGATTCCCTTCGGCACCACCACGCAGACCCTTTCGCTGGTGGTGGTGACGAACGCGGGCTTCAACCCGCGCAAGATCATCTCCATCGGCATCAACGTCTACCGCCATTCCATGGGCGGCAACTACCAGGGGCCGATCTACGCCGACACCGTGATGTTCCCGGGCGATCCGCCGCCGGCCATCACGAACAACACGCAGCACCTCTACGACATGGAGGCCAACTCCCAGCAGGCATGGTGGAAGTGGGGCGCCAACCCCGAGGGTTGGCACGCCAAGGCGTGGAACAGCGTGTACTACGGGACCAACTGGGGCGTGAACGGGTCGGTCGCGCTGGGCGCGAACGCGGCCTTCCAGCTCGGCGTGGACGAGGTGGTCACCAACAATGGCGTGGTCACGACGAACTACGACGTCCTGCGCAAGGGCGTGTTCGAGATCGGCTACCAGCCGGCCCTGAACCTCAGCACGAAGGACCACCGCAGGATCCAGGCCCGGCTCGGCTTCTACCCGGCCGTCGAGGGGCTGCTGAACTTCGAGGTGTCGATCAATGTCTACGACAAGATCACGGACCAGTGGTACTTCAAGAAGTTCGGCGCGGGCGGCGCCGGGTACAACACGTTCGACTTCGACCTCGACAACCCGCTCGACTACGCGACGAATTCGCCGGCGGGGCCGATGAACACCGAGGCGATCGGGTTCGTCGCCATCCAGGTCTACGCCAACGCGGCCTGGACCGGCGCGGTCTTCATCGATGACCTCGTCGTCGGCGGCAAGGAAACCGGGACCAATTACGTGAAGCTCGCGGGCGCGTTCGTGAAGCCCAACGGGACCAAGTTCATCGTCGGCGGGACGAACTTCTACTTCTGCGGCGCGAACATCGAGTACCTGCAGACCGAGCCCGACGCGATCGTGAGGCAGTGCCTTGACTGGGCGTCGAGCAACCACCTGCAGGTGATCCGCACGTGGGCGATGCAGGAAGGCAAACCCTACAGCTTCCAGCCGCAGCGCGGCGTGTGGAACGAGCTGATGTTCGAGCACCTGGACCGGATCGTGGCGGAGGCGGGCCACCGGAACATCCGGCTGATGCTGGGCCTCTGCGACAACTGGGCGCACAACGGCGGCATCTTCCAGTACGTCCACTGGGCCACCCGGGAGCACCCGGAGTCGGTGAACACGAACCTGAACAAGGAGGGGGTGGAGTACCACGACCAGTTCTGGACCAACCAGTGGTGCCGGCAGTGGTACCGGGACTACGTCACGAAGCTGTTGAACCGGACGAACACGATCACGGGGGTGGTGTACAAGAACGACCCGACGGTCTTCGCGTGGGAGATCGTGAACGAGCCGCGGTGCGAGTCGGACTTCGGCGGCGGCAAGATCCACACCTGGCTGCACGACCAGAGCGACTGGGTGCGGACGATCGACGCCAACCACATCCTGGGGAACGGCGAAGAGGGCGGTTACGTCAACACGTATGACTTCGCCGACACGATCCCGTGGGAAGATTACCCGATCAACTACTACCACTACGGGGTGTACGGGACCGGCAGTTCGACGTGCGACCTGTACGGGTGCGGACGCGGGCACGGCGTGGATTTTCTCAGCGACAACAACACGCTGGCCACGTTCGTGCAGTGGCAGGACGGGTTCTACACGAACCAACAGCCGACCAACTCGGAGTGGCGGGCCGGCAATTCCAACATCAACTTCTGCACCGCGCGCATCTACGTGGACCAGAAGGAATACAACGTCTGGCGCACGAACCAGAACGGCGCTGACCAACGCTTCGAGTGGATCAACGATCATTGGTACGACGCGCACGAAACGATCGGCAAGCCGATGATCCTGGAGGAGTTCGGCATCCACGCCATCGGCTGGATCTTCAACGGGTCCTACGGGCAGGTGCAGCTCACGCGCACGCCGGAGTACACGCTCCAGGACCGGGTGAACATCTACAGCCAGTACTACGGCCACATCGAGAACTCGGGCATCTCCGGGTCCTTCTTCTGGAACTTCGGGTTCCAGGGCATGTGGGAAGACTTCTTCCACGCGGGCGAGCAGGTGGCGCCGTGGTACGCGGAAACCGGCAGCGGCTGCGCGACGTCGATCGTGCTCTCCGGCGAACACGTCGTTCAGGGGACCAACGCCCTGAAGATGTCCTGGTACGGCACGAACGGCGCGAACCAGGCCTTGTTCAAGTGCCCGACCAACGAGACGTGGGTCCTGCGCGTGGACAACAGCCTGACGAACGACCCGCCGACGCGCGGCATCAACCGGACCAAGTTCTTCTGGAGCTTCTACAACCCGAACGCCTACACGCTGAAGGTTTCGCTCGCCGTGGTCGGCGGCCCCGACCTCACCTGGTGCGAAGGGGCGGCGAGTGCCCTGACGGCCGGCTGGAACCGGGTCCTGTTCGACCTGAGCGCCGGCCACTACGTGTGGGTCAGCAATGGCGTCACGAGGACGAACTACCTGATCAACATCCCGAGCCCGGCCTCCAACGTGCTGGAGGACGTCCGCCAGGTTGCCCTCGTGTTCAAGGACCTGCCGGCCGGCCACGGCGACGTCTTCGTGGACAACGTGAAGATCAAGCGCGACGACGGGTTCGTGATCTACGCGGACGACCCGGTGAACCCGGTGATCAAGGCGCATGCGGACCGCCTGGCGGCGCGGAACATCCCGACGAACCGGGCGAACGCGGCCCCCGTGGCGTCCAACCTCTGGATCGTGGCCAAGCCGAACGGCGATACGACGGCATTCACGCTCGTGGCCTCCGACGCGAACGGCGACCCGCTCTCGTACCGGATCAAGACGAAGCCGCAGCACGGCTGGGTCTTCGGCACGCCGCCGAACATGGTCTACAAGCCGCAGCTCGGCTGGAACGGCGAGGACAGCTTCTCGTACGTGGCGTACGACGGGCTCGCGGACAGCGCGGAGGCCGTCGTGACCGTGACGCGGACCTCGTTCGACAACATGCGCTACAGCTTTGAGACGGGGCTGGAAGGCTGGTACGCGAACTACCAGTCCTGGGCCGGCTACGGCATCACGGGCGTCGTCCGCACAACGGAGCGCTCGCTCCACAGCAACAGCAGCCTGAAGGCGTGGGTGAAGATCTTCGGCAGCAACCTGTACGACCGCGGCGACGCCGAGGTGAACATGGAGTACGACCCGCCGGCGGGACTCCAGGGTCCGGTCAACCTCGACGGCCAGCCGCTGCAGGTCAGCCTGTACTGTCCGACCGGCTCCCGCGGCAGCACCTCGAACCCGAACAAGGTCCAGGTCTACGCGAAGGACGCGCAATGGCTCGCGCAGTGGGCCGGCGAGTCCGACATCGTCGAGAACTCCTGGATGACGCTCACGCTCACCGTCCTGACGAACGGCGGGCCGGGCGTCTGGACGGACACGGGCTTCAACCCGCAGAAGATCCGCGCCATCGGCGCGCGCATCAAGCGCGGCGGCGCCGGCTCGGACTACACCGGACCGATCTACATCGACGCGGCCACGTTCCCCGTGATGGGCAGGAACCTCTACTCGTTCCGCACGAACACGGAGAGCTGGACGAGTGAGGACTGGAGCTTCGGCATGCCGACGATCCAGTGGACGAACGGCCTGGGCAACCCGACGGGGGGCGCGTTGTGGGTCACGCCGAGCAACGGCGCCGGCTACGGCAAGTTCTACGTGAAGGACTGGGACCTGGTGGAGAACGAGAACCTCCTCTACCGGCCGATCCTGCAGACCTACGTCTGGGCGCCGTGCGATGCGCCGTCCAACCCGCACCACGCGGTCCGCGTGAAGATCTACGTCCGTTCCTCCTCGGACAACTGGGTCTACACTCACGTGAGCCCCGAATTCGTCCTGACGCCGTGCCAGTGGAACCTGCTGTCGTGGGACCTGTCGGGCCTGCCGACCGCGGTCCTGACGGATGTCGACGAAGTGGGCCTGGAGATCGTCTGGGCCAACCGGGATATCTGGGAAGGGGGCGTCGGGATCGACTCGATCAACGTGCTGCCGAAGGGGCCGGTGGCGGCGCCTTCGATCTCGTCCATCACGCCGGCGACGAACTCGGTCGGCCGGTACCAGAAGTACGAGGTGGCGGTGGGCCTGAACAACGTGCAGGGCCTGAACCCGTTCGACCCGCACATGGTGGACCTGAACGCCACGTTCACCTCGCCGTCGGGCACCGCGTGCAAGGTGAACGGCTTCTACATGGAAAGCCCGGGCGACACGCCGGGCAACGGGACGTGGAGGATCCGCTTCGCGCCGAACCAGGCCGGCTCGTGGAGCTACCGCGTGACCGTGGGCAATCACCTCGGCGCGAGCACGAGCTCCGTGCAGAACTTCACGTGCGTCGCCGGCGACCGGCACGGCTGGATCCGCGTGTCCGACAACGACGCGCACTACTTCGAGCACGCGGACGATACGCCGTTCTTCGGCAGGGGCTACTGCCACGCCTGGGACGGCGACGACGAGGGCCTCTTCGCGAACTGCGAGGAGCACGGCATCAACATGATCCACTGGTGGTCGGCGCCGTGGGACACCTTGCTGACCGTCAAACCCGCCGACCCGACGGAGAGCTGGCGCGAGCGGTCGTCGTTCGACACGTACGAGCAGAACCGCGCGGCCGAGGTCGACCGCGTGCTCGGCCACGCCGAGCGGCACAACGTGAAGCTGGCGTTCACGATCTGGCCGCACGACGCGATCCGCGACTTCAACTTCCACAAGTGGCGCCTGAACGGGAGCTGGGCCAAGGCGTTCGGCACCAAGTTCAGCGAGCCGGAGTGGTACGTCAACGCGTTCAGCGAGCTGGACGATCCGCCGAAGAACCAGAAGTTCTTCTACGACTCGACGTACCGGGAGTACCAGGACCGGCTGTACCGCTACATCATCGCGCGGTGGGGCTACAGCGAGGCGATCGGCGTGTGGGCGCTGGTCTCCGAGATGTTCGGCACGTTCGCCAACTCGGCCAACGGCATCCGCTACCAGGACCCGCTGTACGTGACCAACAAGTCCGCGCTCTTCGGCGAGAACCCCTACCTGAACATGGACACCAACCAGTGCGACGGGAACGACTACACGATCCCGTGGCTGACGTACATCAACAGCTACTTCAAGACCAACGACCCGTTCGGCCATCCGACGACGGCGAGCTATGCGACGGACGAGTACTGGGACCAGGGCTTCCCGATCGTGGACGTGCCGCAGATCCACGCGTACGCCGACCTGTACAACTGGATCACGCCGCCCGTGACCGTCTCGAAGTACCACCGCACCCTGCGCCAGGCGTACAACAAACCCGCCTTCCTGGGCGAGATCGGCACGGTGGAGTGGAAGACCTTCGAGCCGGACTACACGCGCGTGGTCAACTGGCCGGCCGTCTGCTCCGGCGCGGCAATCGGGCCGATGATGTGGACGACGCCCGCCTTCTCGTGGTTCGGAGACGCGAAGATGGGGCCGTGGTACGACCCGATGTCCGACGAGATGAAAGTCCTGTCCAAGTTCGTCGCGGACATCCCGTTCCACAAGCTGTGGCTCCAGACGGCGAGCGCCTCGACGACGGTGTCCAATGAGACCGCCGTGACGCTCGTGGAGAGCTTCGAGGGCGGGATGAACAGCTGGGCGCTCTGGGGCCCCGGCATCACCAACAGCAGCATCACGACCAACCACGCCACGCACGGCACGAACAGCCTCCGGCTGAACGTCAACATGGAGACGTACGCCCTGATGCCCGA